>JANNKU010000031.1:0-114407 GCA_031396445.1 Deltaproteobacteria bacterium
TTCCTGATCCCCATACTCGCGGCATTGCGCCGCCGGAGGCTTCACGGCTAGCCCATGATCGATCGAAACATCCGACTCGCTCTGCTCCTTCTCGCGATCGTGATCGCTGCGCCGAGCCATGGCGCTGAACTCGGCGCCGGCGTCGCCGAGATCCAGGACTGCACGGAGAAGAACGTGCCGACGTCGGGCAAGCAGGCCGTCGTGCTGGAGCGCACCGACAAGACCGGGAAGTCGCGGCGACTCGAAGCTTTCGCGTACTGGAAGCGCGACGAAGCGAAGCGCTCGCGATTCCTGGTGCGGATCGAGGCGCCGCCCGACGAACGCGGCTCTGCGTTCTTGTTCCTCGAGGGCGAGGGCGACGAGAAGGACGACCTCTTCGCGTATCTGCCCGAGCTCGGCAAGGTGCGTCGCATCACCGCCCGCACCATCGACGGCTCGTTCTTCGCGAGCGACTTCAGCTACGAGGACGTGCTCGAGCTGCAGGCGCAATCCGATCATGCGCGCGTCGAGCGGCAGGGCGACGGCGAGATCAATGGGCGGCCGGTACACGTGCTGGTGGCGACGCCCAGCGTCGAAGGCAGCTCCTATTCCAAGGTGGTGAGCCACGTCGATCGCGAGACCTGCGTGGTGCTGAAGGCAGAGCTCTTCGACAAGGCCGGGAAGGTCGCGAAGGAGGTCACCGTCGATTTCGCCGACGTCGCGCAGCACGGGGAGCGCTGGATCCCGGGCAAGGTGACGATGCGCGATCTCGCGAAGGGCAGCGAGTCGCGCCTGCTCTTCGAGAAGGCCGAGTGGGACGCGCCGATCGCGGATCGCCTGTTCAATCAGGGCGAACTCACGAAGGGTCACTAGCCGCGCCATGAAACGCTTTGCCACGCTGCTCGTCGGACGACCGCTCTGGGTGCTCGCCGCACTCATGCTGATCACCGTGGTCGCACTCCACGGTGTCGTCGACTTGCGCAGCGGCGAACCGCGGATTCGCGTCGACCCGTCGCTCGATCGCCTGCTGCCGGATGGTGACGACGAGCGGGTTTTCTACGACCGCGCGAAGGATCTGTTCGGCAGCGACGAGTTCGTCCTGCTCGTGCTCGAAGCTCCCGCGGTGTTCACGCCCGAGATGCTCGCCGGCATCGCTCGTGCAACCACTCGGCTCGAAGCGGAGCCCGGCGTCTCGCGCGTGCTCTCGCTGTCGAACGCGACGGACGTCGAGGGACGCGACGGCGAGCTGATCGTCGGTCCGTTCTACGAAGAGCCGCCCACCGACCCCGCTGCGCTGGCCTTGCTGCGCGAACGCGTGAACGCGCACCCGTTCTACGGCGGCAGCCTGGTGTCACAGGATGGTGGCGCCACCGCGATCCTCGTCTTCCTCGAAAAGATCGGCGACCGCGACTTCGTGCGCCGCAACGTCAGCCAGGGGCTCGCCGACCTCGCCGCGGAAGAAGCGGGCGTGCCGGTGCAGGTGACGGGCAGCCCGCACATCAAGGCGCGGCTCTCGGGCACCATCGTCTCCGAGCTGGCCTTCATCCTGCCGACGATTTCGCTGATCACGATGCTGCTCTGCGCGATCGCATTCCGCTCGCTGCGCGGCGTCTTGCTGCCGATGGCGGCGATCGCGCTCGCGGTGATCTGGACGCTCGGCGCGATGGGCTACGCCGGCACGCCGATCAATCTGATCTCGAACATCATTCCGCCGCTGCTGCTCGTGCTCGGCTTCGCGGGCGCGATGCACGTGCTCTCCGAGTACTACGAAGCAATCCAGCATCGACCCGTCGGCGACCGGGCCGAGCACAGCGCGGCGATCGTGCACGTGCTCGAGGAGATGGGTCTCACGATTTTCGTGAACGGCCTCACCACGATGCTCGGCTTTCTCTCGCTCGCGGTGAGTTCGATCCTCGCGATCCGCCAGTTCGGAATCTGGTCGGTGGTGGGTGTACTCGCCAGCACGATTCTGTCGCTGACGTTCATTCCTGCCGTGCTCGCGCTGCTGGGACCGCCGAAGCGATTGCTGCGCACCAACGAGGGCGGCCGCATCGATGCAGTTGCGACGCGCATCGCCGAGTTCGATCTCCGCAACCGCCGCAGGATCTACGCCGCGGCGCTGGCGCTCTTCGCTGTCGCGCTCCTCGGCATGAGCCGTATCGAGGTGTCGAGCAACTTCGTTCGCAGCTTCGTCGCGCGATCGCCGGTGCGGATCACCTTCGAGGCGCTGAACGAGCGCCTCGGCGGACTCTCGTCGTTCTTCGTCGTCGTCGAGTCGGATGAAGAGGACGCGTTCAAACGACCCGAGAACCTGCGCGAGCTGCGGGCGCTGCAAGAGTGGCTGAAGGCGCAACCGGAGGTTGGTGGCACGGCATCACTGGCAGACGGCGTGATGCTTCTCAACCGCGCGTTCCATGACAACGATCCCGCGGCCCAGGACATTCCCGACCGCACGCGACTCGTGAAGCAGTTGCTGCTCTTCGCGGGCGACTCGATGACGGACGGTTTCGTCGATACCAGCTTTCAGGCCGCGAACATCCGCGTGCGCACCAAGATGAGCGGCTCCGCCGAGATCACCGCGCTGATGGAACGACTCGACGCGCGCATCGCAGAGTTGCCGCAGCGCCTGCGCGCGCGCCCCACCGGCAGCGTCGTGCTGCTCGCGCACACGATGGACGACATCGCGCGCGGACAGCTCGAGAGCATCGCTTCCGCGCTGGTGACGATCTACCTGACGCTTGCGCTGCTGCTCACCTCGCTGCGCGTCGGGCTCTATGCGCTGGTTCCCAATCTGCTTCCGATCGCGGTCTACTACGGGGCGCTCGGGATCACGGGTACGCCGCTCGATCTCTCCACCAGCCTGGTCGGCGCGATCACGCTCGGCATCGCGGTCGACGACACGGTGCACTACTTCGCGCGTTTCGCGCTCGAGGCGCGACGGCTCGGCGACGAGCGCCGCGCGACGGTGAGCACGCTGCGCGCGGTGATCCGCCCGGTCACGTTCACGACGTTGGGGCTCTGTCTCGGCTTTGCGACGCTCGCCGTTTCTGAGCTGCGCAATCAAGTGGTGTTCGGGGTGCTGTCGGCCTTCACGATGGCGGTCGGCTGGGTGCTCGAACTGACGCTCTCGCCGGCCCTCTGCGCAAACATCCGGATCGTCACGCTGTGGGACCTGCTGCGTCTGGACCTCGGCCCCGAGCCCCAGAAGTCGATTCCGCTCTTCGAGGGGTTGAGCGGACGCCAGGCGCGCATCTTCGCGCTGATGTCGCAGGTCGTACCGGTGGCGGCCGGCGAGCGCCTGATGAGCGCGGGTGACAAGGGCAACCACATGTACGTCGTGATCGACGGCGAGCTGGCGGCGTCACTGCATCACGACGGACGTCGCCACGAGCTGTCGCGCTCGACACGGGGCGATGTCGTCGGCGAGATCGCGCTCTTTACTGAAACGCGCAGCGCCGACGTCGATGTCGTGCGCGACGCGCGGCTGTTGCGCTTCGGACAGGCCGACCTCGAACGCCTCGGCAAGCGCTATCCGCGCATCGCGGTCCGGGTCTACGGGAACCTCAACCGGGTGCTCGCGGCACGCGTCTTGAACACCCAGCGCGTACTCGCTTGATCGAGAAACCAAGAGCGATTCCATCCAACAGGAGCCCCCCCCATGACGAGCTATCACGAACGACTCTCCGCCCAGGACGCCGTGTTCCTCGAGATGGAGAACGCCACTACACCGCTCCACGTCGGCGCCACCGCGATCTTCGACGTCACCCCGATCCGCCGGCCCGATGGATCGTTGCCCGTGGACTCGATCCGCGCGGTGATCTCGTCGCGCCTCGGCATGTTGCCGCGCTACCGGATGCGGATCCTGCGAACGCCGATCAGCGGACATCCCGTGTGGATCGACGACGACTGCTTCGACGTGCGCCACCACGTGCAGCTGGTCCAGCTACCGCCGCACGGTGACGCGCGCGTGCTCGACGAGGTCGTAGCGGAGTTCCTATCGCACAAGCTCGATCGAGGCCGCCCGCTCTGGGAGATCCTGATCGTCGACGGGCTCGAAGGTGGGCGCGTCGCGGCGGTGTTGAAGGCGCACCACGCGCTGATCGATGGTGTGTCGGGTATCGACATGATGATGTTGATGCTGAGCGTCACGCCGTCGTCGCTCGTTCCGGAACCGACCCCGTGGACACCGCGTCCGGCGCCGACGCCGCGCGAGTTGATCGAAGCCGATCTGCGCCACCGCGCGAATCTCTCGCGCGGGTTCCTCGGCATCCTGGGCACCCAGGTCCGCGCGCCGCGTGAGCTCTTCGCTTCGGTGCGCGACCGCGTGCAAGGCGTCGTCGAGAGCAGCCGCGCGCTCTTCCTGCCCAGTGTCGAAACGCCGCTCAACGCGACGCTCGGACCGAATCGCGCGCTGTACACGCTCCGTGTCGAACTCGACACCATCAAGCGGATGAAGAACGTCTTCGGTGGCACGCTCAACGACATCGGCGTGGCGATCGTCGCCGGCGCGCTGCGGCGCTACCTGTCCGATCGCGGTGTCCCGGTCGACGACATCGAGCTTCGCGCAGTCATCCCGGTGTCGACGCGCAGCGACGCCCAGCGCGGCACGCTCGGCAACAAGCTCGCCGTGCTGGTGGCGCCGCTCGCGGTCGGGGAGGCGGATGCGCGCGAGCGGATCGCGATCACGCGCAGGACGATGGAGGGCCTCAAGGGCTCGAAGCAGGCGCTCGGTGCGGAAGTGCTCACCGCGATCGCCGAGTTGGCGGTACCGAGCGTGATGACGGGTGCCGTCGAGTACCTCCTCGGGCGCCATTCGATCAACCTGATGATCACCAACATCCGTGGTCCGTCGGATCCGTTCTACTGCCTCGACGCGCCGATGCTCGAGGTCTATCCCGCGGCGCCGCTCTGGCCCTGCCAGACACTCGCGGTGGGCTTGCTCAGCTACGGCGGCTTCCTGCACTGGGGTCTCTCCATCGACCCCGATCGGCTCCCCGACGCCGACCAGCTCGTCGATGCGGTGCGCACCGAGATCGCAGAGCTGGCGAAACTCGTGCAAGAGGAAGCGCCGGCGCCGACGCCGAGACCGCGACGCAAGCGCGGCGGCGGCGAGCGCGAATGACGGGCCGGCTCGAGCTGCTGCGCGAGATCCCGCTTTTCGGCGCCTTCGACGGCGCCGAGCTGGCCGCGATCGACGCGCTGCTAGTCGAGGAGCGCGTCGCGCAAGGCGAGACGGTCTGCACCGAGGGCGATCCGGGCGATCGCTTCTTCGTCATCGTCACCGGCGAGCTCGACGTGTGGGGCGACAACCCGCCGCGCGTGATCAATCGCCTCGGCACGGGCGAGGCGTTCGGCGAGATCTCGTTGCTGCTCGGCGGCGCGCGCACCGCGACGGTCACCGCGGCGCGCGCGTCGACGCTGTTGTCACTGCGCAAGGAGGACTTCGACCGGAACTTTCTGTCCAACGCAAAGGTGCTCGAGTTCCTGACGCGGCTCCTCAGCAAGCGGCTTGCGGCGGCGGGCCGCGAGCGCATCGCGGCGCGTCGTTCGAACAGCGTGGTCGTGACGGGCGAGGCGGGGATCCCCGGCAAGAGCCTCGTCGCGGCGAGCGTCGCGGTGTTCATCGGCGCTGCGCTGCGCACAGAAACGCTGCTGATACGCATGTCGGCGTCGGATCGAACGACCAAGCGCGCACCGGCCGATCTCGAGAAGCTCGCCTCCGCGTCACAAGAGGAGCTGCACCGGAGAGTGCGGGATGCCGGTGAGTGGTTGGCGACGCTCGATCTCTCGGTGCGGCGCCAGGCGAGCGAGGACGCGACGCAGAGTGCGCTCGGGGGACTCTGCGAGCGGCTCGGTTCGCGCTTTCGCTGGATCGTCATCGACGTCGGCAACGGCCCGGAGCCGCTGCTGCGCGCGGCCCGGCAGGCGGCGCATCGGCAGATCGCCATCGTGCGAAACGTGCCACTCGAAGCGGATCCGAGCCCGCTACACGCGCCGCTCCGCGTTCTCAACCGACACGATGCGGCGACGCCGTCGATCCCGATCAGCCACTGCGAGCCCTTCGTTCTGCCGAGCGACCCGAACCTCGGACAGGGCGATGCGATCGAGCAAGCTCGCCGACTCGCCGCATCACCGCGCTCGCCAGCCTCGCCGCCACTGCGAAGACTCGCGCACAAGCTTCTCGGGGCGACGGTGGGCATCGCAGCGGGTGGCGGCGCGGCATTCGGTCTCGCCCACCTCGGCGTGTTGCGCGTGCTCGAGGACGACGGCATCCCGATCGACTTGCTGGCCGGTACCAGCATGGGCTCGATCGTCGCGGTCGGTTACGCGGCCGGGCTCACGCCCGCCGCGATGATCGAAATCGCCGAACGCGTCGGCACCGTGCGCACGACGCTCTCCGCGCTGGATCTGACGCTGCTGCGGCCCGGCCTGCTCGCCGGCGATCGCCTGATGGCGATCTTTCGGCCGATGATCCAGCAGGAGGAGTTCAACCAACTCGTGTTCCCGCTGCGCACCGTCGCGACCGACATTGAAAGCGGTGAGTGCGTCTCGATCTGCTCCGGAAGGCTCGATCTCGCGTTCCGCGCGAGTGCGTCGGTGCCGGTGATCTGGAGCCCCATCCGACACCAGGGGCGCGTGCTCGTCGACGGCGCCATCGTGAATCCGGTGCCCGTGGACGTCGTGCAGCAGATGGGCGCCGATCTCGCCATCGGCGTCAACGTCGTGCCGCCGCTGAAGCGCGGTGTCAGCACCGCGCTCGCACGCGTCTTCCGTCAAGTGAATCGCTGGAACCCGCTCTCCTACCTGTCGAGTGAGCGCGATCTGCCCAACCTGTTCGACGTCACGATGAACACGATCCAACAACTCCAGCACGAACTCGGGCTCTTCAAGGCAATCGCCGCCGACGTCCGCATCACACCCGATCTCTCGGACTTCACGTGGATCGAGTTCTATCGGCCGAAGGAGCTGATCGAGCGCGGCGCCGAAGCTGCGAGCCGCGCGCTGCCAGAGATCCGCCGCGTGCTGGCGGAAAAGCGCGCGGGGTGATTCGTTGTTCGCGCAGGGCGACCGCGCGGATTCGCTCTTCGTGACACTGCGGAGGGCGCGATCGGGATCTTCCGCTTGGTCGACGACGCGCGCATTCCGATTGTGACCGTCGAGCGCGGACAGGTGTTTCGCCGGTCCCCGTACCGCGCTGTTGTAGTTTGCGTTCCCCATTCTCGCGGCGCTGCGGCGGCGGATGATCCGACGGGAGCAGACGCGGCGCCAGAACCCATCGCCGCGTGTGTCTGGCGCGGATCGTGGAGGTGCCGGAGGGACAGCGTCTTTTCACCGAGGGCGAGAAGGGCGGCGAGATGTTCGTGGTCCTCTCCGGGGAGCTGGCCTCCTCGACCCATCGCCACGGAGAGCGCGTTGCGCTGATGCCGGCCAAACGGGGCGACGTGATCGGCGAAGTCGCGCTCTTCCACGGTACCCGCACGGCGGACGTCGTCGAGCCGGCGCGTCTGCTCCGCTTCGGCAACGAGGATCTCGAGCGCCTCGGCCGCCACTACCCGCGCATCGCCACTCACGTGTACCGCAACCTGAAACAGGTTCTCGCCGGGCGCATCGTCAGCACGTCTGCTGCGCTGCGCTGAATTTGAATTGGGGTGGTGGGTTCCCTCGGCCTCCCCCTACCAAATGGGAGGTACCACGAGCCCTGATCTGTTCTACAAGGAGTTGTTGGGTGCCCGAAGTGGAGTGAGGGCTGGCTACACACCCAGAAGTTGACCCTGCTTCGCGGTGCATGAGAAGGTGAGCTGCTGGTTCGGATCTGCAGCGGGATCCACAAGAGAGGCCCTTGAATGAGAGTCGTCCGTCCCAGCGCTGCCGCTGAATGCCTCGGCCTGTCCCTCGCGCTGCTTGCGCTGCTTGCGCTGATCGCGCCCCGTCCGAGCAGCGCCAACTGCAACGTCATCCCCGGCACCACCAACACCTTCCGCGCCGCGATGGGCGAGCTGGATCGCCCCTTCGCGATGCCGGGTGACTTCGTCGAGCTGCGTGTCCGACCGGCGGTCTGCGATGCGGCCTCGCGCGGTGTCATCGACCATGATGGCAACGCCACGATCGATAGTCGCGACGTGCTCGTGACGGTGCTCTTCGAGCCGCCTGCAGGCGGCCCGAAGAACGCCGTCGTCGTGGCGCGCGACTGCGCGGCCCTCGTTTCCAGTCTCGCCACCTGCGACGCGGCGCTCTCGGGTACAGCGACGTGTGTAGAGGTGCCTGCCGCCGATCTAGTCGCGATCTCCGATCCGATCGCTTCGCGTGTGCGCTTCCGCTTCCCCGACACCGACGAGCTCGTCGGAACCGCGAGCGACGACCGCACGCTTTCCGGACCCGCAACGATCGCAGTGACGCCGTCGAACCTACCGCTCCCGTGCGGCGCGCTCGCCGCTGGTCGCTGCGCGGATACGGGTGGCCTCGTGGCGTGTGCTGACGAGCTGTACCCGGTGGGAACCTGCGACACCGCAAGCGCCGCCGTCGACGGCGGCTTTGGCCACTTCGTCGCACTGCCGCCGCCGAACAACTACGAAGCCGTCTGCGAGACGCCGGGAACCCCGTGCGATGGTACGGCTACGGAGATCCACCTCACCACCGACGCGATGGGCAACGCGCTGATCCCGTGGGACTACCGCGGTGTGTTGGTGCGGCTCGACGACGTCCCCGTCCCCCGCCTCGTGCGCGGCAGCACGACACTCGATGCCATTGCGGGCGGCTCGTTTGATCCGATCCAGATCCCGTCGAACGTGTTCCTGTCATCGTGGTCGCCTGAGGGCCACCGGCTGCCGCCGATCTTCACGCCGCTCTCCGATCCCTCGACGCCCACAGCCACGACGCTCTTCGGCGCGATCGACGCGCCGGTGGGCGTGATGCGCATCGCGCGGCGTGCGTGCGTTTCGGGCAACGACGCGGGGCGCATCTGCGCAGCCGATTCCGAGTGCCCGGGATCGACGTGCAGCGCGCCGCTCTTCGAAATCACCGACCGCTACGACGCCGGTGTAGGCCCGGTGGTCGTCGACGACAGCGAGTACGCAGTTGCGGCCGAGAACCCGGTGCCGCTCGACGGGCTGGTCGAGACGCCGTCCGGGTTCGCATTCTCCGTCGCCGAGGGCCTCGCCAATCAGGATCTGAACGGCGACGGCGACCAGGTCGACCACGTCGTCACACTGCGGGACCACGAGACCGGCGAGCTGCTGCCCATCGGCCCCGGCGGCGCGCCGGGGCGGGCGGTAGTGCGCGTGCGCCAGGGGCGCTTCGCGTTTGCGGCGGTCGAGGCGCAGGGCGACCTCGTCGGCTTCCTCGAGTCGGAGCCCAATCAGGGCTACAGCGACCTCAACGCGAACGGAAACGTATTCGACTCGATCTTGCGGGTGTTCCGCCTCGGACTCGGGAGCGCCACGGAGGTGACGACCCCGGCCGCTCCACTGACGGCGGATGCTTCGCCACTCGTCGGTGGTCGCAGCATTGCACCGGCTGGACCGTACCTGTTCCGTACCGTCGAGGGGGCGGAAGCCACGGCGACCACGACTCGGGTCAGCGTCAGCAGCGCGGATGCGCAAGGCAACGACGCGAGCGTGCTACGAAATCGTTCCGATTGGCCTGCGATCAGCGCGGACGGAAGATTCGTAGCGTTCTCGAGCTACGCGTCGAATCTCGTGGTAGACGACACCAACGGCGCGGTAGACATCTTTTTGCACGATCGGGTGACGGGGTCCACCGTTCGTGTGAGTACCGGGGTAAACGGCGAGGAGGCGAACGGTGACAGCTTTCGTCCCTCGATATCCGCGGACGGTCGGTTCATCGCCTTCGACACTTCTGCGAGAAACCTGATACCCAACGGCAACGGCCGAGACGTCATGGTCTACGACCGGATCACGGGGGTTACGACCCGTGCGAGTACAAAGCATCCGAGCTTTGGAAATACCGGCAATCCGAACGGTACGTCTTACGTCGCCAAGATCTCTGCCAACGGTCGCTTCGTCGTGTTCCTGAGCACTGCGTCGAATCTCATCTTGGGTGACACGACCGTGTCAGACACCGACGCATTCGTCCGAGACTTGGAGCTTGGGGTCACCACGAGGGTGAACGTCTCGAGCAGCGGCGCGCAGTCCTCGTCGGGCGCCAACTGGCCCGCCATCTCCGGGGATGGTCGATTCGTCGTCTTCTTGAGCGCGGATCCGAACCTCGTTCCGAATGACACGAATGGAAAGACTGACGTCTTGTTGCACGATCTGGCGACTGGCGTAACAACATTGATGAGTGTCTCTAAGAAAGGCGATCAGCCGCCCGCGGATAGCATTGCCCCTGCCATCTCTGGTGACGGACGTCTTGTCTCCTTCGGTGTCGATACGAACAACCTAGTCCCTGGCGATACAAACTTCGGTACAGATGTTTTCGTCAAGGACCGGATCACCGGAGACGTCACGCGGGTCAACGTGAGCAGTTCTGGAGATCAGGCCATCTTTCCGAGTTGTGGCTTCAGCAGCCAAAGCATCTCGCTCGATGGCCGCTTCGTTGCATTCCTCTGTAATGCCGCGAACTTGGTGCCCGGCGATACGAATTCCACTGTAGACGTGTTCGTCCATGACCTCTCGACGGGGAACACAGTTCGAGTCAACGTGGGCGCTAATGGCACACAAAGCACGGTCGAAGCCGTTCAGTGGCCTGCCATCTCATCGGACGGTCAGACCGTGGCATTCGTCAGCGAAGCGACGGATCTCGTAGCCGGCGACACGAATGGATTCTCCGATGTCTTCGTGAGAGGCCCCGCCCCAGATGCCCCTGCCGCTGACCGTACGGCCGACGCGGATCTGAATGACACGGTGCTACGCAGTTTTGACGCGAGCACCACACCGCCCGCGATCACGGATCTGTGTCCCGTCACGGAGGCAGTCGTCAGTGGCGGGCGGGTGGCCTTCCTCCGCCCCGAGACGGCCGGGCCGGTGGCGACGGCGGGTTGCAGCCAGCCGAACGCCGACCTGAACGGCGACGGCGACACGAGCGACCTGATCGTGCAGGAGCGTCCGGCCGCGGGTGGCCCGGTCGTGAACCACGCGCTGGCGGCGCGCGAGATCGCCGCGTCGGACACGGCGCTCGCAGCGCTGGTGTCGGAGGCGGACCAGTTCGGCCAGAACCTGAACGGCGACGGCGATGCGGATGATCTCGTCCTGTCGGTCTTCGCGGACGCGACGGGTTGGACATCGACGGGCCTGGCGGGAGACGCGATCGGCGTCTCCGGCGGCCTAGTGGCGCTCGCCGCAACCGAGGCCGACCAGGGTCAGGACCTGAATGCCGATGGCGACCAGGCGGATCGGGTGCTCTACCTCGTCGATGCCGCGACGGGCGTGACTGCCAACACCGGACAATCCGTCGCCGAGTTCGTCGCTGGCGCGGGCTTCGTGGCCTTCCGCACCCGCGAGTGCGACGAGAGCGGCGGTGAGACGGACGGCTGTGCGAGCGGTGGCACGGACCTGAACGGCGACGGCGATGCGGCCGATGCCGTGCTTCAGGTGTGGGTCTCGACCGGCTCTGGGACCGGCTTCGTGCACAGCACGGGCCTCGCGGCCGTGACATGCGACTTCGAGGCCTGCGACCCGCGCTTCCCGTACCGGGTGGCGGGCTCGACGATCACCTTCCTCACAGTCGAGTGCCAGCAGGGAGGACCGGTCGCGGCCGAATGCGCCGGCGGCGGTTCGGATCTCAACGGCGACGGAGACGCTGGCGACCTGGTGCTGCAAGTCTTGAACGTGGACAAGATCGAGGCACCTACACAGACCATCGCTGCGACGAGCGCAGGCGTCTGCACGAGCACGGGCGCACCCTGCGCCTTCGATGCCGACTGCGGCACCGGGACGTGCTTCGTGCCGCCCGGGGCGTGCGTGCTCGACCTTGGGACCGCCTGCACCCCGGGCTCGTGCCCAACGGGCCAGTATTGCCAAGCGCCCCTCTCCAACCCGTTAATATTGACGTGCCACCAGGCACAAGGGCCTTGCGCAGACACGAGCGAGTGCACCGCACCGGCGCTGTGCGTGGACGTCGATCAGCAGCTGCAGCGGGTCGTTGCCCCCTTGGCCAGCGCTGTGGTCGCCGGCGACGAGACGTCGGGCGCACAGGTCTTCGCGAGCAACGGCATCTGCCGTGAGAGCCTCGGGACCCCGTGCGTGCCCGCGCCTTCAGCGGGCCAAGGCACGGGCTGCCAGGCAGGCGAGGCCTGCCTGCCCGTGAGCCCCGGCTCGAGCGCGGGTGTCTGCTACCGCGAGCACGGCTCCTGCCAGGTCGAGGCCGACTGCGCGGCCGGCGCCTGCACGCAGGATCTCCTGATCACCGCCACCGCCGCCGACGCCGACGGCGATTCCCTCGCCGACCCGATCGACAATTGCCCCGACGTCGCAAACCCCGATCAAGCCGATGCCGACACCGACGCGATCGGCGACGCCTGCGATCCCTGGACCTGCGGCGATGGCGTGCGCGACGGAACTCCCGGGCAGGCCGGCATCGAAGAATGCGACGACGGCAACCTCACACCAGGCGACGGCTGCGACGCCACCTGCCAGCTCGAAGCACCCGACTGCTCCGACGGCTTCGACAACGATGGCGACGGCAAGACCGACTACGGTGTTGGCCCGACCAACGACCCGGGTTGCAGCACGTCGCTCACCGTCCGCGAGAACCCGCAATGCAGCAACGGTGTCGACGACGACTTCGACGGTCAGGTCGATTACCCGGCCGACCCGACCTGCCAAAACGTCAGGGACAACGACGAGCGCACCAATCCGTCGTGCGGACTCGGAGTCGAACTCCTGCTCGCGCTCCCCATTCTCGCGGCGCTGCGGCGGAGGAAGATGCGGCTCCCGAAATCAGCAGGCTGAGATCTCGTGGCGAAGACCACACCAGAGCTGCGACGAACGCGTCGATCCGCTCTCCAAACGAAGCGTGGGCCCGATCTTGCGATCGGACCCACGTCCAGAACCCACCACCACTCGAAACTTGGAATCGGGAATCGAGAGGAGGGTGGTGTCTAGCGTCTGCCTTCGCGTAACCCGCTCGCTTCCCACTCCTTGGAAAGCTGCAACAGCTTGCGCGAGAACTCTTCGATCGGTTCGTCGAACGACAGGATGATCTCGGTGGTGCGCGGGATCTCATCGCCGTTGAGCAAGCCGCGGTAGCGGTTCAGGTTGGCGAGGATCGCTTCGGCGACTTTCAGCGCGCGCTTCTCGGTCTTGATCAGCGGCGACTGCAGCGTGTAGACATTGTTGCGGCCCCAGAGGCTTTCATCGCGCACGATGCCGATCTCGCGATAGACGCCGTTGATCGGATCGAAGTTGTACTCGACGCGCACTTCCTTGAAGACGTCCGAGTTCCCGGTGTAGAAGCCACGCTCCTTCTCGACCTTCCCGAGCTGGCGGCAGCGCGGGCAGTAGAAGGTGTCTCCGTGGTTCAACAGGAACACGCCCTTGGCGTAATCCTCGCAATCGGTGTTCTCGCAGTACCCGACTCCGCGCTTCATGCTGGCCATCCTGACCTCGGCTCACCCAACGGGGGGGTTGGGGGTTGGTGACGCACTAATGCCTAGCAGCACACATGCCAACCATGTGGCCGTCCCCGGACCCCCAACAAACATTGCCAGCTAGAGCGGCTGTTGCAGACAGGCTGCGCGCGATCGGAGTCGGTGCGCCAGCGCGCCGAGATTCCGTCCGCGTGCGAATGAGAAACACGCTTCCCAATGTGCGACGAAGGCCGCACATCGCTGCATAGCGGTGGAGTTCCACAGCCGCGCGCGTGGAGGAAGCCAGCCCGGTTTGAGCCAGAGAGGGGAGGGGGGTCAAACAACCTCTCGAAACGGGGAAAGATCGAGAGAAGCACTCAAAAAACCAACGATCATCGAGACTTGCAAGCTGCCCGCTTATACCGAACGGGCACCCGCAAAGTCAACCGCGAAATACCCGGAATCCCGATCAGAGATCGCCCTGCCCGAGCTCGCGGCGCAGGCGTCCGCGCTCGCGGACGAGATGGATGAAATAGAGCGCGACGGCCGCGATCGAGATCGCGTAGGCGGCGACGACGTAACCCATCAGCCGCGCTCGCGGGCCAATGGCGCCGCTGCGTCTCGCTCCGCCAGCGCGCCGCGCAGCGCCTCGATCTCGATGCGGCGCGCCAGCAAGTGCGCGAACGCGACCAGGCAGACCAGCGCGCCGAGCGCGAAGGGCCAGCCCATGCCGGCGCCGAGGCTGCCCCGCTGCAGATTCTCCGGATGCATCGAACGCGCGCCCGCCATGTCGAGCGCGAAATAGTTCAGCGGGATCACCGCGAGCCCTGCGATTCCGTAGACCGCCGCAAAGCGCGCGGCGCGCTCGCTGCCTTCGGTGAAGGAGCGCAGCAACAGATAGGCGAGATAGACGAACCAGAGCAGCAACGTAATCGTGAGCCGCAAGTCCCACGTCCACCAGCGGCCCCACGTGCCCTTCCCCCAGATCGGTCCCGTCACGATGACCAACGTGCAGAAGAGCACGCCGACCTCGGCCGACGTGCGGGCCAGCCGGTCCCACGCCTCGTCGCCGCGCCACAAGAACATCGCGCCGCCAATCGCGGTGAGTGTGAAGCCGGCATAGGCGGCGAATGCGAGCGGTGGATGCACGTAGAGAATCTTCTGGATCACGCCCTGCACGGAATCGAGCGGCGCGCGAACGACGACCGCGAGCCACACCGCTGCGAGCACGGCGAGCAGGATGCCCGTCGGTCCACGCAGCGCGTTTGCGGCGCGATCGACGGGAGAGTTGGGAAGGGACGCGGACATGGCGGGATCTCTATTCGTCGAGCACGTATTCGAAGCCGAGAAACGAGACTATCAGAAACACTGCGTCGGTCACGATCAGCAATTGGATCGACCCGAACGGGACGGGGTAGCCGTTCAACAGCGACGAAGTCGCGGACACGGCGCCGAGCAGCACCGGGACGATCAGCGGCAGGATCAACAGCGGCAACATCACTTCGCGGTAACGCGTTCGCACGGCGACCGCCGCGAAGAGCGTTCCCACCGAGCAGATCCCCAGTGATCCGAGCGCGACGACGCCCGCGAGCGGCACCGCGATCGGCGTGAGGTCGAGCGCGAACGCGAGACCAAAGACGACGGCCGTCGCGAACTGCACCACCGCGAGCAACACGAAGTTCGCGGTCGCCTTGCCGAGGAACACGAAGCCGCGATCCGCGGGCGCCATCGCCAGCGCCGAGAGCGCGTCGTTCTCGAGCTCCAACGCGAATGCGCGGTTGAGGCCGAGCAACGCCGCGAACACGAACGCCACCCACAACAATCCGGGCGCCACGCGCCGCACTTCCGCCGGATCCGCGTCGGGCAGCGCGAAGTGCAGCACCACGACCACCAGGAACGAGAAGAGCGCCATCGCGACGACGCGATCGCGGCTGCGCCACTCGCTCGCGAGATCCTTCCAGAGAATGGCGAGCAGCGTGTTCATGCCGTGACGAGCGCGCTGCGGTAGGCGGTTTCCAATTCTCCCGCGCTCTGCGCAGCGCCGCTGCTCGCGAACGCGACGCGACCGTCCACCAACACGATCGTGCGATCGGCGAGCGCTGCCGCGCGGGCGAGATCGTGGGTCACCAGCACGACGGCGCGATCGGCGCCGCGCAGCGCGTCGATGCGCGTCGCGAGCTGATCCGCCGACACCGGATCGAGTCCCGTGAAGGGTTCGTCGAGCAGCAGCAGCTGCGGGTCGTGCACCAGCGCGCGCGCGATCGCGAGGCGCTGGGCGAGACCGCGCGAGAACGAAGCGGCGACGCGATCGGCGACCGCTTCGAGCGCGAGCTCTTCGAGCAGCGCCGCGATGCGCGCGTCCGCATCCTCGACCCCGTAGAGCCGCGCGGTGAAGCGCAGATTCTCGCGCGCTGTGAGCTGGGGATACAGGAACGTCGCGTGGCCGATGTAGCCGACGAATTGGCGCGCGCGGCGGCGATCGGCGCCGCCCGCGTAGCGCACGTCGCCGACGGTCGGGCGCGCGAGCCCCGCGAGGATGCGCAGCAGCGTCGTCTTGCCCGCGCCGTTGGGACCGAGCACGGCGACCACCGCACCGGCCGCGACTTCGAAGTCGACGCCGGCGAGAGCCGTGACCGGCCCGAAGCGCTTGGCGAGTCCAGCGGCCGACACGACGGGAGCGTCGCGCAGCGCCGTCGCGCCCCCGATCATGCGCTCGCCTCGCGGGTCTCGACGCGCGCTCCGCACTTCGCGCAGAAGCGATCGCCGGGGCGAGCGGCGGCGCCGCAGGCGGTGCAGAAGAGAGTGGGTGCCAGTGCGGGCGCGTCTTGATGACCTTCGCTCGCCTGCGGCTCGCTGCGCGCACTGGCTTCGCCAGCGCTTGCGGCGTCCTGATGATCTTCGCTCGCCTGCGGCTCGCTGCGCGCACCGGCTTCGCCGGCGCTTGCGCGAAGCAGCGCCGCGGCGCGATCGCGGAGTTCGCCGCGCATGTTCTGGTAGTCCTCGTCGGAGACCTTCGCGGTTTCGTGGTCGTGCTCGAGGTCGCGCAGCGAGGCGTAGACGGCCTCGCGCTCGTGTCGCGCCGCGTCTTGTGTTTCCGCAGCGTCGTCCTGTGACAGGGATCGGCGTGGCGTGCGCAGCGGCGCGGCGACGAAACTCACGATCACGCCGGCTGTCAGCGCCACCATTGCATAGAGCGCCCACTGCGGCAGCTTCGCCGGCGCGGTGAAAGGTGTGAGCGACAGGTGCACCGTCTCGCTCGGCTCGATCTCGAAGGCTTCGAGCGCGATGTAGGTGCGGTCGGTGGTCTTCACCGGTCGTCGGCGGTGCAGCCGCTCGGACTCGGTTCGCACTCCGGTGTCGGCGACATAGATGGTGAGCAGCGGCAGCTTGCGACCGAAACGCAGATCGAGCGAGACCGCGCCGCTCGGATCCGTGACGGGCAGCGTGTACGCGATCTGGAGTCGCGTCTCGCCGGGCGGAAGCGGCCCACGCACTACGGCGCCCGTCGTGTCATCGGGCGCGAGACCGAGCGCGAACGCATCGCGATCGAAGCGCACCTCCGTCGCACCCTCGGGCACCGGCAGCGTGAGCAGCGCGGCGCCGGCCGGCGCCACGACCGGCATGTCGCCCGACACGACGAGCATGTACTCCTGCTGCACGCTCAGCGCAGCGTCGTCGAGTTCGAGAAAGATGCGCGACTCCTCGATCCGCACGGCGTCGGGATCGACGCGCGTCTCGGGAACGTCGATGGCGAGCGTCACCTTGCCACCGGGCGCCACGCGATCGACTACGAAACGCCGCGGTGGCGCTTCGCCCTCGGTGGCCAGCGTCTCCGGCTTTTCTTCGCGCGCGCCAGTGACCGTCACGCCAGGCCCCTTGCTCGGCGCCAACACGACCACGCGCTGCGCGCCGGAGGGGAACGTCTTCTCGATCGCAACGCGTCCACTCGTCGCGGGGAAGGTGTACTGGAAGGCGAGCCCCTGATCTTTCGCGAGCGGACCGGGCCAGCTCGACGGAAAGAGCGGGCCGTAGAAGCGCAGTGCATCGCCGTCGCGCACGAGGCCCTCGGGCTGGATGCCGAGCGGGATGCTGAAGTCTTCGGCGCCTTGGGGAAGCTGCGCGCGGAACACCGGCTTCGCGTTGCCACGCTGCGGCGCAGCGATGAAGATCGTGCGCTCGCCCGAGTTCGCGAGGCTGTACAACTCGGAGACGCCGACGCGTCCGCCGGCATACGCGACTTCGAGTCGTGCTTCGACGACTTCGGCGCTGCTCACATCTTCGGTCGGATCGCCGACGCGCACCGTCACGCGCTTCTCGATCTCGCCGGCGGCGAACGACAAGCGCTCGCCCGGGTACGGAATCCCCGCATAGCGAGCGCCGACCAGATACGCCGTGCTCGGGTCGTTCGCGATGCCTTCGAATACGAACGCGCCGGAAGCATCGGAACGCGCGCGTCGCAAACCCGGCGTACCGCTCGACGGCAGCGCGTAGAGCAGGATCTCGACGTCACCCACGCGCGCCGCGGCGTCGGCGTTCACGACTTCACCGCGAATCACGCCGGGCCCCGCCGGCACGTCGGGCACCTTCGTTGCGGCACCGCCCTCGTGCTGAGCCGCGGCAGCGCTTGCGAGCAGCAACGCCGCGATACACCCGACGATCGCTCGCTTCATGCCGCTTCGCGCGGGACCAGCGCCCGCCGCTCGCTCCGCGTTTCCGGATGCGGCCAGAGCACGACGAGTGCGCCCAAGATGAACGTGTAGCCGCCGATCCAGATCCAGTTCACGAGCGGATTGCGGTGGATCTTCACGGTCGCCGAACCATCGGGTTCGAGCGCGGTGAGGATCACGTAGAAATCTTCGGCGAGCGTCGAGCGGATCGACGGGATCGACGCGGGCTGTTGCTCGAGCCAGTAGACGCGGCGCTCGGGCGCCATGATCGCGAGCGGCTCGTCGCCATGGAAGAGCGCGAGTCGCGCGACGGCGCCGCCGTAGTGTTGCTTCGGCAGCGGCTTCGCGGTGAGATACTCGAGCTTGTAGCCGTCGTTCATCGTGATGCTCTCGCCCGGCTTCACGTTCTCGAGGCGCTCCTCGTTGAACGCCGAACCCGAGATCCCGATCAAGATGAAGACGATGCCGAGGTGGACGATGTAGCCGCCATAGCGGCGTTGGTTCCTGCGCAGCAGCGTGCCGAGCGCCGTCAGCGCGGATTCGCCGGCGTTGCGCATGCGCGCGCGGATCGCGCGGAAGTATTCCTGCGAGACCGTCGCGGTGACGAAGGCGCCGAGCGACCAGAACACCACCGGATACACCGCGACCTTGTCGCCGAGATAGACGATCGTCGCGACCACCGCGCTCGCGCCGACCAGACCGGGCATCACGAACTGGCGTCGCAGACTCGCCGGCGATGCGCGTCGCCACGCGACCAGCGGACCGACGCCGGTGAGGAAGAGCAGCGCGGCGGCAAACGGTCCCGTCAGCTTGTTGAAGAACGCCGGACCGACGGAGATCTTGGTGCCGCGCACGGCTTCCGACAGCACCGGGAACATCGTGCCCCAGAACACCACCACGAGAATCGCCATGAAGACCCAGTTGTTCAGCACGAAGCTCGCCTCGCGCGACACCACCGACTCCAGCCGATTGGTGCTGCGCAGGCTCTCGCGCCGCGTCCACAGCAGCCCGAAGTAGCCGGTCGCGGCGACGGCGACGTAAGCGAGGAAGACGTAGCCGAACCAACCAGCCGCGGTGAACGAGTGCACCGACGAGATCACACCGCTGCGCGTCAGGAAGGTGCCGAAGAGGCAGAGCGAGTAGGTGAGCCCGATCAGCACCATGTTCCAGATCTTCAACATGTCGCGCTTTTCCTGGATGATCACCGAATGCAGATACGCGGTGGCCGGCAGCCACGGCATGAACGACGCGTTCTCGACCGGATCCCACGCCCAGTAGCCGCCCCAGCCGAGCACTTCATAGGCCCAGCGTCCGCCGAGCAGGATTCCCATCGAGAGGAAGAACCAGGGGATCAGCGTCCAGCGGCGCGTTGCACGCAACCATGCGTCGCTCTGGTGGCGCGTCACCAGCGCGGCGAACGCGAACGCGAACGGCACCGAGAAGCCGGTGAACCCCGCGTACAACACCAACGGGTGGATCAACATCAGCGGGTGCTGCAGCAGCGGGTTGAGGCCCGCGCCATCGGACATCACGTCGCCGGGCGGCAGCTTGGTGAAGGGGTTGATCTGCAGCGCGGGTAGACAGATCAGCGCGAGAAAGAACGCCGCGTTCAGCAGCAGCGCCGCGGCGACCCACGGGAGCAGCCGTCGCTGCGAATCGCGCAGCAGCACCATCGCCGCCGACGCGTAGATCAGCGAGATGAACACCCACAGCAGCAGCGAACCGCCCTGACCGCCCCAGAGTGCGGAGAGCCGATACGGCAGCGTCATGCTGCGCGCGGAATGCTGCGCGACATAGGCGAGCCGATAGTCGAAGGTGGCGAGGCAGTAGAGCAGCGCGCCGACGCCGATCGCTGTCAGCAAGAAGGTTGCCCACACCGCGCGTCGCGCGACTTCACTCCACTCGGTGCGACCCAAGCCGCCCGCAACGCCAGCCGCCACGCCGCAGAGCGCGGCGAGCAGCGCGAGCCACAGCGCGTAGTAACCAATCTCCGGCAAGTGTCAGGACTCCGGCGCGCGAGGCGGGCGACTCAGAACGGCGCGCGCTCGGCCGTCTTGGCTTCGAACTTGGACGGGCACTTGGCCATCACGTTGTCCGCGACGAAGAGCGCGCCATCAGCCATGCGACCTTCGAGCACGACCTCGGCACCGTCCTGGAACATGTCAGGCGTTTCGAGCGTGCCATAGAGAACGGGCATCGTTTCCGCGCTGGCCGTCTTGTGCGGCGGTTCGTTGACGACCTGGAAGCGCACCTGACGATTCGGGACGTCGCGCTCGATCGAGCCGATCGCCACGTAGCCGTGTACGCGAACCGGTTTGCCCACGGCGTCCGCTGCACGGAACTCGGAGAGTGATTGGTAATACTGGAAGGTGCCGATCTGCTCGAGATTCGTCGCGGCGTACCAGCCGACGAGGCCGACGACTACGAGCGCCCCGAGCGCGATTTGAAGTCCCTTCGACATGTGAACGCAGGCTAGCAGCCGAGCTTTGATTCTCCAGGATGCGAAGGCGTCGCGCGCGCTCTGCAGCAGATGCAGAAACGCTCGCCAAGACAGGCAGTTGTCACGCGACTTCGCTTGACGGCCCGAAGCCTGCCGGCTATCCGCGGGTGATGTCGCAGCGATGGGCGAAGCGCGCCACTTCGATCGAGCCGTTCCTGGCGATGGAAGTGATGGAGCGCGCATCCGAGATCGCACGCGGCGGTGCGCACGTGATCCATCTCGAGATCGGCGAGCCCGATTTCGCAGCGCCGCGCGAAGCAGTCGAAGCCTGCGCGCAGGCGCTGCTCGCCGGCGAGACGCACTACACCGATAGCCGTGGCATCGCAGAACTGCGCGAAGCCGTCGCCGCCGAGAAGAGCGCACGCGCCGGCGTCGCGATCGATCCGGAGCGGGTGCTCGTCACCAGCGGCACGTCGCCCGCCATGTTGCTCGTCTTCGGCCTGCTCGTGGAGCCGGGCGCCGAAGTGTTGATCCCGACGCCGCACTATCCGTGTTACCCGAACTTCGTGCGCTTTTGCGGCGGCGTGCCGGTCTTCGTGCCGACGGATCCCGCGAATGGCTATCAGGTCGATGTCGATGCGGTGCGCCGCGCGATCACGCCGCGCAGCGCGTGCTTGATCGTCGGCTCGCCGGCGAACCCGACCGGCGCGGTGCAGCGCGCCGAGACGCTCGCCGCGCTCGCCGCACTCGATGTGCCGCTCGTCTCCGACGAGATCTACGACGGCCTGGTCTTCGATGGCGCGCACGCACCCTCGGCGCTCGCCGCTTCTGAGCACGTGTTCGTGCTCGATGGATTTTCGAAGCGCTACGCGATGACCGGCTTCCGGCTCGGCTTCGCGATCGTGCCGACCGAGGCGCTGCGCCCGCTGCAAGTGATGCAGCAGAACCTCTTCATCTCCGCCAACCACTTCGTGCAGCGCGCGGGCGTAGCGGCGCTCGAACACGGCGAAGTGACGCGGCTCGCGATGCTCGCGGCGTACACGCGTCGCCGCAGCCTGCTCGTAGAGGGCCTGCGCAAGATCGGTTTCGAGATTCCGGTGCCGCCGGCCGGCGCGTTCTACGTGTTCGCCGATGCGCGCCGCTTCGGCTCCGATTCGCGCCGCCTCGCCTTCGATCTGCTGGAGCGCACACACGTCGCGGTGACGCCTGGCATCGACTTCGGCGCGGCGGGCGAAGGCTTCCTGCGCTTTTCGCTGTCGGCGCCCGACGCGGAGATCGAAGTCGCGCTGGCGCGTCTCGCAGAGGCGTTGCCGCTTTGAAGATTCTCGACGCGCGCTTGCTCACGACCGCCGCGGCGCCCACTGGCTTCCCGCGCGAGGGCATTGCCGAGGTCGCGTTTCTCGGGCGCTCGAACGTCGGCAAGTCGAGCCTGCTGAACGCGCTGGTCGGCCGCAAAGCGCTCGCGCGCACCTCTTCGACGCCGGGCAAGACGCGCCTCGCGAACTTCTTCCTCGTCGAGCGCGATCTCACGGCGCGCGCGGCGCGTCGCGTCGTCTTCGTCGATCTGCCCGGCTACGGCTGGGCGAAGGTCGCGAAGACCGAACGCGCCGCATGGCAGAAATTGATCGAGGCGTATCTCGACGGTCGCGCGCCGCTGCGGCTCGCAATCCTGCTCCACGATCTGCGCCGCGAGCCGTCGGACGACGAACGCGATCTGCTCGCCTGGCTCACCGAGCGCGCCGTGCCCACGCTCGTCGTGATCACGAAGAGCGACAAGCTCGCGCCGATGCGCCGCGCCGAGCGCGTGAAGCAACTCGTGAAAGCGTATGGACTGCCGCCCGAGGCGATCCTCGCGACATCGGCCGAGAAAAAGGACGGGATCGACGCCGTGTGGCGCGCCATCGACACGCACCTCGCTTGAGGTGCGCACGCTCGCGGTGACACCGCGAAGCGACTCCCTCACCTCCTTGGCCTCGATCTCGGCGAGAAGCCCGAGCGCGAAGTGCCGCTCTTCGATGGCCTCTCCTGCCGCCAGGCGCGCATCTTCGCACTGATGTCGGATGTCGAGACGAAGCCCGCCGGCACACGATTGTGTTCCGAGGGCGAGCCCGGAAGCGACATGTTCGTGGTGATCGACGGCGAGTTCGCTGCGTCACTCGCGCGTGACGGCGGACGCGTTCCGCTCGCGACGATGCGGCGCGGCGACACGGTGGGCGAAGTGGCGATCTTCTCCGGCGCACGCAGCGCCGACGTGGATGTCGTCACCGACGCGCGTGTGCTGCGCTTCGATGACGCGGATCTCGTACGCTTCGGTCGCCGCTACCCGCGCATCGCCGCGATCGTGAACCGCAACCTCGCGCGGCTGCTCGCTTCGCGCTTGCTGAACACGCAGCGGGTGTTGCGGTAGGAATGGAGTGCGAGGCTGGCTCGTTCGTTGCTGCGAGGCGCGCGGGCGGTGGACTCGTCCGAAACGTCCTCGGCGGAAGACGGTCGAGGCTTCGCAAAGGGTCTCGGCGGGCCGCCTGCGGAATGTTTCGGCCGAGTCCCCCGCCCGCGCTGGCACGCGACTTCAGTTGCAGATACCGAAGCGGAACGAATGGCGAGTAGCGGGGGCGGGGCGTTCGTCCAGAACCCGCGAAGCCCTCCGGTCATCAGGCCGGCAGGCGGTCTCGGCGGCACCTACGCGAAGCTACATCGATCGCCCGCCGAGGACGTTCTGGACGGACGCCACGACCCCGCGCCCCACGCGTCGGCTCAGTGATGGGGACGGCTACCGAAACAGATCCAGCTTCGAGTCGCGCAAGAGCGGGGCGATCGGGCCGTCGCCTTCGATGTGTATGCCTTCGATCCACACCGCGGGCACGCCGGCGTCCTTGCCCATCAGCAGTCCGGCGGCGGCGGCGAGCTGATCGACGACGGCCATGTTGGTGACTTCGAGCGTGCGGCCGACGAGATCCGTGCGGCCGCGCCAGTCGGAAAGCGGCGCGATGCCGGCACAGCCGAGGGCGACGTCTACGAGTCCTTCGCGCCAGGGACGCCCGAAAGTGTCGGAAATGATCACGGCGAGCGGGCCGTCGCCGGCGGCGAGCAGCGCGTCGCGGATGCGCTGCGCCGAGGCGTCCGGGTTTTCGGGTAGCAGCACTGCGTAGCCTTCGCCGGGTGCGTTCGAGAGATCGACGCCGGCGTTGGCGCAGACGAAACCGTGGCGTGTCTCGGCGATCCAGACGCCGTGTTCGTGTCGCACGACACGTGCCGTCTCGCGCATCACGACCTCGACGTGGCGGGGATCCTTGCCGTCCTCGATCGCGATGCGCTGCGCCTCTGCAGAAGGCTCGACGTCGGCGAGCCGCACGATGCGACCTTCCGCCTTCGACACGATCTTCTGCGCGACGACGAGCGCGCCGTTCGCGAGCTGCGTGTCGCTCGCCTGCGCGGCGCGTCGCAGCAGCGCGGCGAGATCGGCGCCCGGCGCGATCGCGGGGATGCCGTGGAGCGGAATCAGGCGGATCGGGGGCGCGTTCACGCGCCGCTCGCGATGCCGAGCGCACGCAAGGTGGCGCGCGTGCGCTCGCCGCCGTCCGGTGTCGCGAGGAAGGCGTGCAGAGCGGCTTCGTCGTCGAGGTCGATCGCGAGCGAAGGCGGCTGCAATTCGACTAGGGCGACTCTCGCTTCGCGCGCTGCATCGCGGTGCGCCTGCGCGCTCGATGCGCCGAAACGCGACGCAATGGCGGCGTGCGGATTGCGCGCGAGCGCTGCGGTGCCGCCATCGCGGGCCGGCGCGAGCACGACGCAGGGCGCGTCGGCGCTCGCGAGCGCGGCGAGCATCTGATCGATGTCGTCGCTTCGCGCGCCTGCGACGTCGCCGAGTAGCACCAGCGTGCCGTCGCGCGCGGCGTCGCCCATCTCGCGCGCTGCGCGGTCGATGGATTCGTTGAGGCCCGCATCGTCGCCGAGCAGCGCGTGCGCCCCCGCGCGTTCGGCCACGGCAGCAACGGCGGGATCGGGCGTCACGACGCCGATCGCATCGAGGCGTCGCGCCGCGCGCAGCGCTGCGAGTACGTCCTCGAGCATCGCCAGCGCCAGTCGCTCCGCGCCGTCGCGACCGAGCGCCTTCGCGAGTCGCGACTTGCCGGCTGCGAGGTGTTTCACCGGGACGATCGCTGCGGTCACAAGCTCAAGTCTTCCGCTCGCCGTTCAACTCATGATTCCGCGCCGACTCATGGTTCCGCGCCACGGCCGGGGACGGCCGCGCGCCAACACGGGTCAGGGTGCTTGCGAGTTCTAGAGCCTGGGAGGCGAGTGCGGCGGCGGCCTCGGCGTTTCGCATCACGGTGTCGGTGACGCGGACGGTGAGGCCGAGCGCTTCGACGTCTTGTCGCTGTGCGGCGTCGCGTTGGTCCATCACGTAGCCGTTCACCCATTCGCGGTAGAAGCCGGCGACGCCGCGTGCGGAGACTTCGACGCCGATGCCGCGCAGCAGCCGATCGGCGGGACCTTTCACGGGCGCGCCGCCGATGATCGGCGACACCGCGACGACGGGTGCGTGCGAAGCAGCGATTGCTTCTCGGATGCCGCGCACTGCGAGGATCGGGCCGATCGAGACGACGGGGTTGCTCGGGCAGACGAGGATCACGTCGGCGGCGCCGATCGCGTCGAGCACGCCGGGCGCAGGATCGGCGGCGCCCGCGGCGCTGAGGTCTACGGCTTCGACTTCGTCGGGAGCGCCATCGCGCGCGAGGTACTCCTCGAAGTGCACGCGACGTCCGCCGTGCAGCAACACATAGGTGGGGCAGGGCGCTTCCGACATCGGCAGGATGCGCACCGCCACGTGGTACGCGCGCCGCACTTCGTCGGTGACGGCGGCGAGCCCTGCGCCTTCGCGCAGCCGCAGCGTGCGGTGCAGGCAGGTGGCGAGGTCGCGATCGCCGAGCCGGAACCAGGTCGGGTGGCCGAGCGCGCCGAGCGCTTCGACGGCGCCGAACGAATCGCCCGCGAGGCCGTAGCCCTTCTCGCGATCGACGCGTCCGGCAAGTGTGTAGGTGACGATGTCGAGATCCGGCGAAACATGGACGCCGTAGAAGTCGAGGTCGTCGCCGGTGTTGCCGATCACCGTGAGCTGCGCGGGATCGACCACGCGCACGAGGCCCGCGAGGAGGCGCGCAGCGCCGACACCGCCAGCCAGCGCGACGATGCGCTGCACGCTCGCGCCCGCGGTCACGGCGTCGGAGCGATGGGCTGAATCTTGTTGCGGCGCTCGCGCAGCGTCTGGAGGTCGGCTTGGAGCTTCGGCAGCGTCTGGGAGATCTCGCGGAAGGCGGGGTCATCGACGAGCGGCATCGTGCGCTCTTCGTCTGAAGTGCTGATCAGCGCCGCGAGCGTTTCCTCGCGCTGCGCGATCTCGGTCTGGACGCCTTCGATCTGCTGATCGAGTTCCACGACCGCGGCCTGCTCCGTCGCTTCGAGTTCGATCGGCGCTGCGGGCGGCGCCGCCGACACCGAAGAGTTGTCCTCGCGCAGGTCTGGTTCGACCGGCGCGGGCGAAGCGATCTCCGTCGGCTCGGGCTCGGGCGCGAGTTCCGGTTCGGCTGCGACGGCGGCTTCGTCCTCGACCGCGGTGTCGCTCGGCATCGTCTCGGGCGCCGCTTCGGGCATTCTTCCGGGCGTTGCGGTCGCCTCCGTAGCTGCGATCGGTGTCGCGCTCGGTGCCGCGATCGCTTCGACCGGAACCGCAGCGGCGATCGGCGCGTTGGTGGCAACCGGCGCGGACGCTGCCGCGCCGTTCGGCGTGGTGCGCACCGCATCGCGCATCAAGTCTTCGCGACTCGGTTGCCCAGCGACGGCGGGCGCGCCAGGGCTCGCCTTCGCAGCGACCGACTCGACGCGATCGCGGATCACGCTCGGGATGCGATCGCGATCCGTCGTGTAGTGGGCGATGCCGTGCTCATCGACCCACTTGTAGATCGTCGGCGCTTCCGTCTGCGCGTGCGCCGCGATCGCGCAGAACGCGATCGCCACGATCGTCGAACTCATCGTGGCGAGCAGGCGGAAGCGGCGGGGTCGCATGCCGCGCATTCTTCTTTAGGGGGCCGACGTCGTCAAGCTGGCGCGTGGACTTGCGTTCGTTCGCTTCCGCGCCGCGGCCTTCACGCTTTCGATGTGGCGCGTCGCGAGCGCGCGCGAGGCGCGGCACGCCGCTTGCTCTCGTCGTCCCATGTGAGTTTGAAATCTCGTCGCGTCGTCGCTCTGTTGCTCGCGCTCTTGCCCGTTGCGGTCGGCGCCGCGGCGGAGCTTGATGCACCGGCGGCATTGGGCTGGCGCCTCGTTTCGCCGCCCGTCGATGAAGCGGGCGCGACGGCCGTCGCGGCGAGCGCGGACGCGCGCTGGGCGCTGGGTGGCGGTCGCGGTGTGTGGCTCCGCGAAGCCACCGTCGATTGGCGCCGACTCGATCTGCGCGGCGCGGTGCGCGATCTCGCCTTCGCACCCGCCGGCTCGCTGTGGATCGCGAGCAGCGAAGGCTTGCTCTGTTTCGATGGCGAGCACGTCTCGCTGCGGACGCCGGCTCCGGGTGACGAAGCGCGCGATGCGCTGCGCGTTGCGGTCAGCGCGGATGCGATTGCCGTCGCGACGGTCGGCGGCGTCTACTGGAGTCGCGATGGCGTGCGCTTCGCGCGCGTCGAGGCGGCGCTCGGCGAGACGCCCGCTGCCGGACTCGCGCTCGAAGCGACGGGCGGCGGTGTCACACGACTCTGGATCGCGTCGGAGCGGGGGCTGCTGGTCGCAGATCTCGCGACGGATCGCGATGTCGCCGGCGTTCGCGCGGCGCGTGCGGAGCTGCCTTTCGATCTGCGTCCCGCGCTCGACGTCACAGTGGTGGGTGCGCGGCTGCTCGCGGTGGGTCGCACGCAGCTGCTCGAGCGCGGTGGCGATGGCCGCTTTCGCATCGAGCCGACGGATCTGCCTCCCGGTGCGACACCGACTCGCGTCTCCGCCAGCGCAGACGCAGTGCTGATCGCGACCGACCGCGGTCTCGTCGTCGCGCCGAATGCAATCGGGCCATGGCGCCGCGCGGCGTCGCCGGCCGGCAGCACTCCCGCGTTGGCGATCGCGATCGACGGCGATATGGCGCTCGTCGCCGGCTCGCGCGGGCTCATCGTCGGCACGCCGCGCGAGGCGCTGAACATCAGCTCAGCGCCGCTCGCAGCGAAGCCGGTCGCAAGTTGCGATCCACCGATCCTGGAAGTGCAGCGCGCGGCGCTCCGTTACTTGCACCTCTCGGGCGACCCGGCTGCGGCGATGCGGCGCGGCGTTCGGCTGCGCGGCTTGCTGCCGCTGGTGACGCTCGAAGGTCGCAAGGGACACGGCGGCGACACGCGCAACAACTACGACGAGTCGTTCGTCTCGGGCGGCTATCGCAAGCTCTACGACCGCGATGATCTCGATACACAGGATCGCGACGTGCAGATGCGCCTCACCTGGGATCTCGGCGACACGCTCTACAACCCCGAACAGATCGACGTCTCGACAGAAGCGCGCCGGCTGATCGAGTTGCGCGACGACGTGCTCGACGAACTCGACCAGCTCTACTTCGATCGCCGTCGCGCTCTCGATGCGGCAAGCGCCGCACCCGCCGACTCCGCCGACGCGGCGCGCGAGCGCTTGCGCGCCGAGGAGCTGGCCGCCGGACTCGACGCCTGGACCGACGGCTGGTTCGGGCGCAGCGCCGACTGCGCGCGGCGCTGAGCGACAACCACTCACCCCGTTTGGAGGCAATCAAATGCAACGATCGAATTCGGTGTGGCGGACGACCGCTCGTGTCCTCGTGTGTTGCGGCGTGTTCGCTGCAGTGCCCGCGGCGCAGTCGGCGCCGCTGATCTCCGAACTCTTCTACGACGCGGTGGGAACGGACGACGGGCAATCGTTCGTGGAGCTCTACGGAACGCCGGGCACGTCGCTCGTGGGGATGCGGCTCGAGGTCGTGAATGGCGACAACGGCGCCATCGTGACCGGCCTGAATCTATCGGGCGTGTTCACCAGCACAGGGCTCTTCGTCGTCGCCGATCGCACATCGGCTGGCACCAGCAGCGTCGCCGGCGCGAACCTGTTGCTCGACTTCGACATCCAGAACGGTCCCGATTCGCTGGTGCTGCGCGATGCGACGAGCGTGCTCGACGCCGTCGGCTTCGGCGTCTTCGGCGCGACGGACGTGTTCGCGGGCGAAGGCGCCTCCGCGATCGACGTGGCACCGGGCGCGAGCCTCGCGCGCTACTTCGCAAACGTGGATAGCGGCGACAACCACGCCGATTTCGGTGAGCTGGCGGCGCCGACGCCGGGCACGGCGCCAATCGCTGCGGTGCCCGAGCCGGGGGTCGCATCGCTTCTCGCGCTCGGCCTCGCCGGTCTCGCCTCGCGTCGCCGCATGCGCTGAGTACGACCGCCTGTTTCGGCGACGAGCCGCCTGTTTTGGCGACGAGCGTCTAGCGCCCCCTTGCGACCGTCGCCCCGACGCCTCGGTGCCCGCAGAGTGCGGGTGCCGGGGCGTCCTCCGTGTGTGCTCAGGCCGCTTCCGCTGCGGACCGATAGGCAAGAGTCGTTGCATGCCTGCTGGGGGTCGCGCAAACTGGCCGCGCGCTCCGCGACTCGCGCAACGCGCACTCGGTATCGCGGTCTCGATTCAGCTCTGTGATCTTGGCTCTGCGGTCTTTGTTGGGGGGCGGAACCCGGGATGCTTCCGGGCTTCAACACGAATGTTCGCCACGGTAGCGTGCTCTTCCACGTCCAGACCGAGGACAGTGGGCGCGCGCATCCGCACGTCATCACCCATCTCTATCACGGTGGGACGATCCTCGCGTCCGAGAAGCACAGCTATGCCGAGCTGCTCGACGCGCCGGATCTGCCGCGACGCGTTCGCGAAGTGATGGATGGCCTGCACAACTCGATGCTCGGACGACTGCGCGGCGGCGAGCTGGATGAGCAGATCGAGCAGCGCCTCGGCGCCGACCTTTTCTCCGCGGGCGCCAAATCGAAGAGCGGCTCCGGGCGTACCCAGCGTGCTGGCTCTGATTCGGAGCCGGAGCCGACGATTCCGCCCAGCGTGATCCGCCCGCTGACGCCCCCGACGACGCCGGTGTCGTCGGCCGCGACCACCGGTATCGCGACGCCGCTGCGCGCGGGCGAAGCGGGCGTTGCCGAACAACCTCTCGACGAGATGATCCTCGACTACCTCGTCGAGGCCGCGCGCCGGCGCAAGCGCCGCGCGGAATGACGTCGGTCGCGCCCGCTCGCGCGACGACGGCCGATGCACCGCCGGCTCCGCGCGCCGGCGCCGACCCGCTGATCCGGCTCTTCCACGTCTCGAAGTCGTATTCCGCGGGAACCTTCGCGCTGCGCGATGTGTCGGTGGAAATCAAGAAGGGCGAGTTGGTCTTCCTGACGGGCCCGAGCGGCGCCGGCAAGACGACGTTGATGAAGCTGCTCTTCGCCGCCGAGCGACCGAGTGAAGGGCAGATCCTGGTGCTGGGCCGCAACGTCGCGCGCATCGGCGAGCGCGGCATTCCGCGGCTGCGCCGCCGCGTCGGTGTGGTGTTCCAGGACTTCAAGCTGATTGCGACGCGCACCGCGGAGGAGAACGTTGCCGTGGCGCTCGAGGTGATCGGCAAGGCGCCGCGCGAGGTGCGCGGCAAGTCGTTCGCGATGCTGAAGCGTGTCGGCCTGCAGCACCGCCGTCATCACCGTCCCGCTGCGCTCTCGGGCGGCGAACAACAACGCGTTGCACTCGCGCGCGCGCTCGTGAACGAGCCCGCGATCCTGCTCGCCGACGAGCCGACCGGCAACCTCGACGCCGCGCTGACCTACGAGATCATGGACCTGATCGCCGCCGCCGCCGCGCGCGGTACGACCGTGCTGGTCGCGTCGCACGATGCCGCGCTGGTGAAGCGTTACGCGCGCCGCGTACTGCGCCTCGAGGGCGGCCAACTCGTCGAGGATCTCTCGGGCAGCGCGATCCGCTGATGGCGATCGTCTTCCAGCTCTACTACTTCGTGCGCGCCGCCATTGCGGGGCTGCGCGGCAGCCGGCTCACGACCGTGGTCTCGATTGCGACGATCGCCGTGGCGACGATTCCGCTCGGCGGGCTCTGGGTGGTGACGGGCAACATGCGCGCTCTGCTCGACCAGTTCGGCAACGAGTTGCAGCTCACCGCCTTCCTCGACGCAAAGGTGCGTTCCGATGCCGGGCGCTCGCTGGCGTCGCGTGCGTCGGCGATTCCGGGCGTCGAGCGCGTCGAGTTCGTCAGCCAGGAGCAGGCGCTCGAACGCTTCCGCGCGCGCCTCGGAGACAGTGCGCTGCTCGAGGCGCTCGAGGCGAATCCGCTGCCCGCGTCGCTGGCAATTGCGCTGGCCATCGATCATCGCACGCCCGAAGCGGTCGCCATGGTGTCGGAAGCGCTGCACGCACTGCCCGGTGTCGAAGACGTCGCAGGCGGCGAGACCTGGATCGACGGCTACGGCCGCGCGTTGCGGCTGGTGCGCAGCGCCGGCATGGGGCTCGGCATCGTGTTGGCGCTTGCGACACTGCTGATCGTCACCAACACGATTCGCCTCGCCGTCTACGCGCGTCGCGATGAGTTGGAGATCCTCGCACTGGTCGGCGCGAGTCGGACCTTTTTGCGCGTGCCGTTCCTGATCGAGGGGTTGCTGCAAGGAGCGGTCGGCGGGCTGCTCGGCGTCGGGCTGCTCTTCGCGGTCTTCCACGTCGCGGTGCCGCAGTTGCGCGATGCGCTCGAACTCTTCCTCGGTTGGTCGGATCCGTCGTTCCTGTCGCCGCGCAACGTCGGGATCCTGGTCGCGGGGGGCGCCGCATTCGGATTCGTCGGCGCGGGGGCGGCCGTCGCGGCGACGCGCGTGTCGTGACGTTTCGCGCGGTCGTCGCGTTCGTGTTGCTCTTCGCAACGGCGGGGCCGGCGCGCGGGCAGGGTGTGCGCGAACAGGAAATCGAGGCGCTGCGCGTCGCGATCGAGCAGCGCAAGCAGCGCATCGAAGCCTTCGAGAGCGAGCAGAAGGGCCTGCTCGATGCGCTCGAAGCGGTCGATCAAGCGGTCGCCGCCGCAATGGAAATAGCCGCGCACCGCGAGCGCGAAGCGGCGGAAGCGGAGGGCGCGTCGCTCGCACTGGCCGCGCAGTTGCCGGATCTCGAGGCGCGACTCGAACGCACTCGCGCGGCGATGTCGGCGCGGTTGATCGCGCTCTACAAAACCGGCGAGCTCGGGCCCGCGCAACTCGTATTTGCGTCGCAGAGCCTGCGCGAACTGCTCGACCGGATCGACGTGCTCGGCAAACTGCTCGCTCACGATCGCCTGCTCTACGCTCGCTTTCGTGCAGAGCAGCAGGCACTCGACGGCGCGCGCGCCGACGCCGCTGCCGCCGCGCAGCGTCGCGATCAGGCGCGCTCGCAACTCGGCGAACGCCGCGACCAGGCCGAGCAGGAGCGCGCGGCGAAGCAGACGCTGCTGGCTGCGGTGCGCAGCGATCGCGCGCGCGAGCGCGCCGCGCTCGATGAGCTCGAAGCCGCAGCGCGCGAGCTCGAGGAGAAGTTCGCGGCGTTCGGCAACGAAGAAGTACCCGCGCCGCAGGCGCCGGCCGTGCCGTTCGCGACGCTGCGCGGTCATCTCGTCGCGCCGGTGGATGCTGCGGTCGTGCGCCGCTTCGGTCGCGAGATCGATGCCGAGTTCCACACGCAGGTGTTCCACAAGGGCGTCGACTTCGGCGCCCCGCTCGGCGCGCCGGTGCATGCGGTGGCGGCCGGCACCGTGCGCTTCGCCGGTTGGTTTCGCGGCTACGGCCGCATGGTGATCCTCGACCACGGCGACAAGTTCTATTCGGTGAGCGGTCATCTCGATGCGTTGCGCGTCGAGGCAGGCCAGGTGATCGCAGTCGGCGAAGCGATCGGCACCGTGGGCGATACCGGTTCGCTCACCGGCCCGCGTCTGTACTTCGAGATTCGCGAGGGCAGCCAGGCCGTCGATCCGCTCCCCTGGCTCGTACCCGGCATCGCGCGCGCGAAACGATCGCCCGCGCGTGGCGCGCCTTCCGCACATTCCGATGCGGAAGCACCGGCAACTGCGCGCTGAGGCGCAGCCGACGGTAGATCTGCGGCTAGACTCGCCGCCCATGCGAATCCCGAATCTGCGCACCGTCTCGATCTTTCTCGGTGGCGTCGCCGCGTCGCTCGCGTTCCTCGCCGTCACGCGCGTCGCCGACGTCACGGCCGCGCGTTACGAAGATCTCTCGCTGTTCACGTCGGTGATGAACCTCGTCCGGCGCAACTACGTCGAGGAAGTCGATGAGACGAACCTGATCCGCGGTGCGCTGCGCGGCATGCTCGCCGAACTCGATCCGCATTCGACGTACATGGATCCCGACTCGCACAAAGAGATGCAGATCGATACGAAGGGCGAGTTCCACGGCCTCGGCATCGAGATCTCCAAGCGCCGCGACGGCTACATCGAGGTCGTCTCCCCGATCGATGGCACACCCGCGTCGCGCGCCGGTGTACGCGCGCGCGACCAGATCGTCGCGATCTGCCCGACCGAGAAGCCCGACGACTGGACCGAGGAGTGCAAGGGCACCAAGAACATGAGCCTCTTCGATGCGGTGAAGCTGATGCGCGGCAAGCGCGGCACTGCGATCACGATCCGCATCTATCGCGAGGGCTTCGAGAAACCGCAGCCGTACACGATCATGCGCGACACCGTGAAGGTGGCGTCGGTCGAGGGGCGCGTGCTGGAGCCGGGCTACGGCTACGTGCGCTTGCGCTCGTTCCAGGAACGCACCGCGAGCGATCTCGAGAAGACGCTCGCGAAGGTGCGCAAGGAAGCGGGTGGCACGCTGCGCGGCCTCGTTCTCGATCTGCGCGACGATCCGGGCGGGCTGCTCGATCAGGCCGTGCGCGTCGCCGACATCTGGGTCGGTGATGGCGTGATCGTGCAGACCAAGGGTCGCGTCGAATCGCAGCAGCAGGACTTCAAGGGACAGCTCGATGGCACCGAGCCGGAGTATCCGCTCGTGGTGCTGGTGAACGCCGGCTCCGCGAGTGCATCCGAGATCGTCGCGGGGGCGCTGCAGGATCATGGCCGCGCGCTGCTGATCGGTACGCAGACCTTCGGCAAGGGCTCCGTGCAGACGGTGTTTCCGCTCGAAGACGGTTCCGGCCTGCGTCTCACCACGGCGCTCTACTACACACCATCGGGACACTCGATCCAGGAAGTCGGCATCACGCCGGAAATCGTGATTGACAATCCCCCGCCGCCGCCCGCGCGGGCGGCCGTCGAGCCGAAGGAAGGCGAGACCGAGACGCCGATGCGCGAGCGCGACCTCGACAAGCATTTCTCGCACGGGGACGCCGAGCCCGAATCAGCCGACAGCGCGACGCCGCCGCCGACACCGAAGCCGGACGCGGGTGAAGTCGAGGACGGCGTGGAAGCGGCCAGCGACGCGCCGCTGCCGCCGAGCGAAGACCTGCAGTTGGCGCGTGGCCTCGAAGTGCTGAAGAACTGGGCGAGCTTCGAGAAGCTGAAGAAAGCGCGCTTGCCCGCGACGCCGGTCGCGAGCGCGCCGGCCGCGACCTCCGAGCCCAAGCCGTAGCGCGCGCGTGCTGAGCGACGACGCCCCCGGCGCATCCGCCACACACGGGGGGCTGCGCGTGTTGCGCGTCTCGGAGCTGGTCGCGGCGTTGCGCGACGCCGTCGAGAGCGCCGTCGGTCGCGTGTGGGTCGTCGGCGAAGTGAGCAATCTGCGCCGCGCCGCATCGGGCCACTGCTATTTCACGCTGAAGGACGACAGCGCACAGCTCCGCGCCGTGATGTTCCGCGGCGACGCGAGCCGGCTGCGCTTCGATCTCGAAGACGGACTCGAAGCGCTGATGTTCGGCGAAGTGTCGCTCTACGTGGCGCGCGGCGAGTTGCAGATGGTGATCCGCGATGTCGAACCGCGCGGCGTCGGCGCGCTGCGACTCGCCTTTGAACAGCTCCGCGCACGGCTCGAGGCCGAGGGCCTCTTCGATCCCGCGAACAAGCGCCCGCTGCCGGCGTATCCGCGCGCCGTGGGCATCGTGACATCGCTGGCCGGCGCCGCGCTTCACGACGTACTCGAAGTGTCGGGTGCGCTGTGGCCGTCGTTGCCGCTGCTGATCGCCGGTGCGCGCGTGCAAGGCGAGGGCGCGGATCTCGAGATCCTCGAAGCGATGCAAGGGCTAGCGGGCCGGCCCGAGATCGATGTGATCCTGTTGGTGCGCGGCGGCGGCTCGATCGAGGATCTCTGGCAATTCAATTCCGAAATGCTGGCGCGCGCGATTTCGCGCTGTCCGGTGCCGGTCGTCGCGGGCGTGGGCCACGAGACCGACGTGACGATCGCCGACCTCGTCGCCGACGCGCGCGCGCCGACGCCGTCGGCCGCCGCGGCGCTGGTGGTGCCCGACCAACGCGCGCTCTCCGAGCGCTTGGTGCGCGACCAGCGACGTCTCGGCGTCGCGATCGATGCGCAGCTCGCGCGAGCTCGCGTGCGCGTCGCGGCGCGCGCCGAAGCGCTGCGCCACCTCGCGCCCGCCGCGCGCCTCGCCGCGTGGCGCGCGCGCCTCGCGCGCAGCGGCGATCGACTGCGCGGGCTGCTCGAAGCGCAGCTCGCCGATGCGCGCACGCGGCTCGCGATCGCGGCGGGTCAGCTCGACTCGCTGTCGCCGCTGGCGGTGCTGGCGCGTGGCTACGCAATTGCGCGACGCCTCGACGATGGTCGCATCGTGCGCCGCGCGAGCGACGTGGCGGAAGGCGACGCGCTCGCGCTGCGGCTTGCCGAAGGCAGTCTCGAAGTGCGCGTCACGGCGCCGCGTCCGCGCTGAAAATCCCTTTTGCTTCCGCCTGCTTCGACGCGCGTTCGCGTTGACGCTCGAAACCCACACGGCTAGCTTCGCCAAAAGATGGCGAATGCCGACAAGCCCGCCGCAGAAGAGCCCGAAGCGCTCTCGTTCGAGGACGCACTCGAGCGACTCGAAGCGATCGTCGATCGCTTGGAACACGGCGATCTCGCACTCGAAGCGGCGCTCGCGACCTTCGAGGAAGGCGTTGGCCTCTCGCGCCGACTCGGCGAGCAACTCGGCGGCGCCGAGCGTCGCGTCGAAGTACTGCTGCGCGATGGCGCCGGCCTGACGACACGCCCACTCGATCTGGAGCCCGAGTAATGGATCTGCGGGCCTACTTGATCGAGTCCGCGCAGCGCGTCGATGCGGAACTCGAGCGTTGGCTGCCGCCCGCTGCAGAGCCGCCCGCGAATCTGCACGCCGCGATGCGTCACCTGATCTTTCCGGGTGGCAAGCGTCTGCGTCCCGCGCTCGCGTTCGCTGGCGCGGAAGCGGTCGGTGCAGCGCCCGAGCGCGCGCTGCCGATCGCGGTGGCCGTCGAGCTGGTCCACACCTACTCGCTCGTGCACGACGATCTGCCGTGCATGGACGACGATGACGAACGCCGCGGTCGTCCCACCGTGCATGTGCTCTACGGCGAAGCCGTCGCGGTGCTCGCAGGCGACGCGCTGCTCGCGGCCGCGTTCGAGGTGCTCGCGGAAGCGTCGCAGCGCAGCGAGCCGGCGCGCACGCTCGCGGCGCTGCGCGATCTCGCGCATGCCGCCGGCTCGCGTCAGCTCGTCGGCGGTCAGGCGGACGACTTGTCGTTCCCGCGCGACACACAGGAGATCGCGCTCGTCGAATCGGTGCACCAACGCAAAACGGCGGCGCTCTTCGAGGCGGCCGTGGTCGGCGGCGCGCGACTCGGCGGCGCCGACGGCGACGCGCTCGCGCGACTGCGCGGCTTCGCGCGGCGCGTCGGCATCGCGTTCCAGATCGCGGACGACGCGCTCGATGCGGATTCGGACGAAGCGTGTTCGCTGGTGCGTGTGATCGGCGCCGACGCATCGCGCGCGCGCGCCGATCGCTTGCTCGTCGAAGCGATCGACGCACTCGAAGCGTTCGGCGCACCGGCCGAGCCGCTGCGCGAAATCGCGCGCTTCACGGTCGTGAGAACGAAATGATCGAGACGGGCTTCGCGGCAATGATCGAGGAGGGCAAGTTCATGGGCCCGGAGGGCTTCGCTGGATGAGCGAACGGCTGCTGGATCGGATCGAGTGCCCGGCCGATCTGCGCGCATTGCCGCGCGAGGATGTCGGACGCGTTTGCGAAGAGCTGCGCCAGGAAATCGTGCAGCGCGTCGCGAAGAGCGGCGGTCATCTCGCGTCGAGCCTCGGTGCGGTCGAGTTGATCACCGCGGTCCACGCCGTCTTCGATACGCCGATCGATCGCCTCGTGCTCGACGTCGGCCACCAGGGCTACGCACACAAGATGCTCACCGGTCGCCGCCCCGGCTTCGAACGAATCGGCAAGGAAGGCGGCATCGGGAAGTTCCTGCGGCGTGATGAATCGGATTACGACCACTTCGGCGCCGGTCACGCGGGCACTTCGATCTCGGCGGCGCTCGGCATCGCGCGCGCGAAGCAACACCGTGGCGAACCGGGCTGCGCGATCGCGTTGATCGGCGATGGCGGCATGACGGCCGGCATGGCGTTCGAGGCGCTCAATCACGCAGGCGAGCTGCAGCAGAAGAACCTGCTGGTGATCCTCAACGATAACGAGATGTCGATCGCGCCCAATGTCGGCGCGCTCTCGTCGTTCCTGTCGCGCAAGATGTCGAAGCCGATGGTGCGGCGGCTCAAGAGCTATGTGAAGGAGTTCCTCGGCACGCTGCCGGGCGATCTGGTCGAGTGGGCGCACAAGGCCGAGGAATCGTTCAAAGCCTTCATCTCGCCGAGCCTGCTCTTCGAAGCGCTCGGCTTCCGCTACCTCGGCCCGATTCGCGGCAATCGCATCGATGACGTTCTCGAGACACTCGAGAACGCGCGCCGCATGCTCGCCGGCGGCGAAGGGCCGATCCTGATCCACGCGCTGACGGCCAAGGGCTTCGGCTACGCGCCTGCCGAGGCCGATCCGTTCAAGTACCACGGCGTCACGCCTTTCGAGATCGAGTCGGGCGAGATGCGCAAGGCGGCGGCCGGCCCGCCCAGCTACACGAAAGTGTTTTCGGACGCGTTGATCCAGCTCGCGAACGAAGATCCGCGCATCGTCGCGATCACCGCCGCGATGCCCGACGGCACCGGCCTCGACCGCTTCCAGAAAGTCCACCCGGATCGCTACTACGATGTCGGCATCGCCGAGCAACACGCCATCACGTTCGCGGCGGGCCTTGCGACCGAGGGCATGAAGCCGGTCGCGGCGATCTACTCGACGTTCCTGCAGCGCGCCTTCGATCAGGTGGTGCACGACGTCTGCGTGCAAAATCTGGACGTCACGTTCGCGCTCGATCGCGCCGGCCTGGTGGGTCCCGACGGCGCCACGCATCAGGGCTTCTACGACGTCGCATACCTGCGCGCACTTCCCAACATGATCTTGATGGCGCCGAAGGACGAGAACGAGCTGCGCCACATGCTGAAGACGGCGATCGAGCACCCCGGTCCGGCCGCGATCCGCTATCCGCGCGGCGCCGGCTTCGGCGTGTCGCTCGACGCCGAGTGCAAGACGATCCCGATCGGCGAATCCGAGTTGCTGCGCGATGGCGATCAGGTGGTCGTGCTCGCGCTCGGCACGCTCGCGCATGTCGCGCTCGAGGCAGCGCATGCGCTGCACGCCGAAGGCATCTCGGCGGCGGTGGTGAATGCGCGCTTTGCGAAGCCGCTCGATACCAAGCGCATCGTCGCACTCGCGCGCCGCTGTCGCGCCGTGGTGACGATCGAGGAAGCCTGCGCCGCGGGCGGCTTCGGTTCCGCGGTGCTCGAAGCGCTCGCCGCGGCCGGCGTCGCGGTGCCCGTACACTGTCTTGCGATTCCGGATCACATCATCGAGCACGCCGATCCCGTCGCGGTGCGCGCTGCACTCGGCCTCGATGCCGAGGGCATCGCGCGCGCGGCGCGCGGATTGCTGGGGCGCTCGTGAACGTCGTACTCCCTGACCCACGGCCCGGGATGCAGGCGACAACGGCACGATGCTGACGCGTAGGCGGCTGCCCTCCGTCCTGATTGCTTTCGCGGTCTGCGCACCGGTCCTCGCGGCGCCTGCCGAAGCCCAGTACGTCACGGCCACCTGTCAGGCTTGCACGAGTTCCAACGATTGCGAGTCGGCGCCGCCGGTCAACGTGCCCAACGTGACCGCGAGCCTGACTCGACTCTGGGACTCGGACGGCTTCCACTATTCGACCAACACGAACATGACACTCGACTATGTCTCGTTCGCGATCTTCGCGCGGGCGTCGGGGACAGAGACCCCGGAGGATGGAGACCCTTTCACGAACTTCGTCGCGCGTCTCGCGCGCTCGATCGGGCAGATCGACGACGTCCTCACCGCAGGAGAAGGTGGCGCACCGGGCTTCTTCCGGATCCCGCTGCATCTGACGGGAGGGGTCGCGATCGAGTGGCAGAACGGGAGCGGCAGCGCCGCGCTGAGTCTCCAGTGTGTTTCGAGCACAGCGGGATCTGGGCTCGCGATCGGGATGTGTCCGTTCACGCTCTTCGAGTTCAGCGCCAGCGAAGCCGTCGACACCGTCGTGAATCTCGACGTGCCGATCATTCTCGGACAACCGTTCGAGTACCGGATCACCGTGGCGGCGCAGGCCGTGACCGGCCACGCGTATGGCGCTCTCGCTCCGTTCCTGGGCGTGACCGAGGCGACGTTCGGATCGGGCGCGTTCGCCGGCGCGTCGGTGCTCGATTCGAACCATGTGGTGATTCCGGGCGCGCCGATCTCGGCGTCCGCGTCGGGCTTCCAATATGTGCCGGAGCCGTCGTCGGCGATCGGCGGAGTGAGCGCTCTGATCGCGCTGCACGCGCTCCGCCAGGCATCGCGGCGGCGCTCGCGCCAGACGTGAGTCCGGGCCGATCGCGCCTCGACGAGCGACTCGTCGCCGCGGGTCTCGCCGACACGCGCACCAAAGCGCAAGCGCTGATCATGGCCGGCCAGGTGCTCGTCGACGACGTGCCGATCGACAAGCCCGGCACGCGCGTGCGCGACGACGCAGCACTGCGTCTGCGCGGCGTCGCGAATCGCTTCGTGTCGCGCGGCGGCGACAAGCTCGAAGGCGCGCTCGAAGATCTCGGCGTCGATCCCGCCGGCAAGCTCTGTCTCGATGTCGGCGCATCGACCGGCGGCTTCACCGATTGCCTGCTGCAGCGTGGCGCGCGGCGCGTGTACGCGGTGGATGTCGGCTACGGACTTCTCGACGAGAAGGTGCGCAGCGATCCGCGCGTCGTCGTTCGCGAGCGCGTGAACGCGCGCAATCTCGAAGCGTCGCAGGTGCCGGAGCCGGTCGAGCTGGTGGTCGCGGATGTCGCGTTCATTTCGCTGCGCCTCGTCGTGCCCGCGCTTGCCGCAGTGGCTCCGCATGCCGAGTGGCTTCTGCTCGTGAAGCCGCAGTTCGAGGTGGGTCGCGAGCAGGTCGGGAAGGGCGGCGTCGTGCGCGACGACGCATTGCGCACCGCCGCTGTCGAGTCGGTGCGCGGGGCAGCCGAAGCGCTGGGTTGGCAGGAGATCGCGCGAGCGGACTCTCGTCTGGCCGGTCCCAAGGGCAACCGAGAGATCTTCTTGCACTTGCACCGGATCTAGAGTTGACGTGAAGGTGTGCCGGCTTATCTTGCCCCGACGCCCACTTAGCGCAGTGATCGCAAGTAGCACGAGAGGCAATCCAAGATGGCAGTCGTCGAGATGACCCCGACCGCACAAGACCGCGTGAAGTCGCTGCTCGACCGCGACGGCAAGCTCAGCACCCACGGTCTGCGCGTGAAAGTGATTGGCGGCGGCTGCTCCGGTCTCCAGTACCAGCTCGGCTTCGATGACCAGATCGGCGACAGCGACAACGAGATCCGGCACGGCGAGGTGAAGCTGATCGTCGACGACAAGAGTGCCGTCTATCTCGCCGGCACCGTGCTCGACTACGTGGACACGCTCCAGGAGTCGGGCTTCAAGATCAACAACCCGAACGCCAAGACGACCTGCGGCTGCGGCCAATCTTTCGGGGCTTAGCGAAGAGCGGTCTTGATCTACCTCGACCACCACGCCACGACGCCGGTCGATCCGCGCGTGCTCGAGGCGATGCTTCCGTACTTCGATCGTGAGTTCGGCAACGCGGCGAGTCGCACGCATGCGTTCGGCTGGCGCGCGGAAGCCGCCGTCGAAGTTGCGCGCGAGGCGGTTGCAAGCGCGATCGGTGCCGGCGATCCGCGCGAGATCGTCTTCACGAGCGGCGCGACCGAGAGCAACAATCTCGCGCTGCTCGGCGTCGCGCGCGCGGGACGCTCGCGCGGCGATCACATCGTCACGCTCGCGATCGAACACAGTTCCGTGCTCGAACCCTGCGAAGCGCTCGCCCGGGAGGGCTTCACGACCACGCTCGTGCCGGTCGATCCCGAGGGCCACGCCGATGCCGATGCGGTGGCCACTGCAATCACGCCGCGCACGCTGCTGGTGTCGACCGGCTGGGCGAACGGCGAGATCGGCACCGTGCAAGCGATCGATGCGATCGCGCGGGTGTGTCACGAGCGCGGCGTGCTGCTGCACAGCGACGCCGCGCAAGCGCTCGGGAAGATTCCGGTGGACGTCGGCATCGGCGTCGATCTGCTCTCGCTCACGGCGCACAAGCTCTACGGGCCGAAGGGCGTCGGCGCGCTGTGGGTGCGATCGGGCCGGCCGCGCGTGCGCATCGAGCCGTTGCTTTACGGCGGTGGTCACGAGAACGGGCTTCGGCCGGGCACGCTGCCGGTACCGCTGCTCGTCGGGTTCGGGTGCGCCGTCGAGATTGCCGTCGCCGAGCGCGAAATCGAAGCCGCGCGTTTGCTCGCGCTGCGCGAACGCCTGCTGGCGCAGCTCTGCGACGCGCTCGCCGGCGTCACGCTGAACGGGCACGCGCGCGAGCGCTTGCCCGGCAATCTCAACGTCGGCTTCGAAGACATCGAAGCCGACGCGCTGCTGGCGTCGCTGCACGACGTCGCGCTCTCGACTGGATCCGCGTGTTCGTCGGCGCGACCCGAGCCGAGTCATGTGCTCGTGGCGCTCGGCTTGCCCGCTGCAACGGTGCGTTCGTCGATCCGCATTGGCCTCGGCCGCGCGACCACGAGCGAGCAGATCGATGTCGTCGCGGAACGCATCGTCACGGCGGTTCGAGCGCAGCGCGCGGCGCGTTCGAGCGCGCTTCGCACCTCGACCCGCGCGTAGCCGCAGGCGGGAGCCGCCGCTAGTCTCCGGCGCCTTCCAGCCCGATCTGAACCCACAGAGCGATCTCGAGTCGCAATGCCGTAGAGGACTTCGAACGTGGCAGAGCAACGCGCGACCAACATCACCTGGCATCAGCAACAGGTCACCCGCGCCGATCGCGAGCGATTGCTCGGGCAGAAGGGCGTCACCGTCTGGCTGACGGGGCTCTCGGGTTCCGGCAAGTCCACGATCGCGGTGGCAGCCGAAGAGGCGCTGGTCGCGCGCGGGCGCCTCGCCTACGTGCTCGACGGCGACAACATCCGCCACGGCCTCAACAAGAATCTCGGTTTCTCGCCGGAAGATCGCACCGAGAACATCCGCCGCATCGGCGAAGTCGCGAAGCTCTTCACCGATGCGGGCCTCGTCGTGTTCACGTCGTTCATCTCGCCGTATCGCGCCGATCGAGATCTGGTGCGCGCGCTGCATGACGAGGGCCGCTTCGTCGAAGTGCATGTCGCCGCGAGCGTCGAGACTTGCGAGTCGCGCGACGTGAAGGGCCTCTACAAGAAGGCGCGCGCCGGCGAGATCAAGGACTTCACCGGCATTTCGGCGCCTTACGAAGCGCCGACCACACCCGAAGTGACGATCGACACCAACGGCGAGCCAATCGAGAAGAGTGTCGAGAAGCTCGTCACGTTCCTCGCGGCGAAGGGCTACCTCGGCTCGTGAGTCCGTGGTTGCGCCGGCTCGGGCTCGCGCCGCTGGCCCTGGCCGCCAGCTTGTCGCTCGCGTGCGCGCAGCTCCCGCATCCGAAGTGGCCGACGATCTGGGGCGCGCCGGCTGCGTCGGCCGATCAACCGGGTACGCCGCCCGAGTACGACTTCCTCGTCGCACGGCAATTCGAACTCGATGGGCAGATCGACGACGCGCTCGCCGCCTACCAGCGTGCGATCACGAAAGATCCCGACTCTCCGTACCTGCAGCGCGCCACTTCCGAGTTGCTAGCGCGCAACGGTCGCGTCGAAGATGCACTGCCGTACGCCGAGCGCGCGCAGCAACTCGAGCCCGACGACGAAGACCTGCGGCTCTTCCTCGGCACGCTCTACCGGATCAAGAAGGACGGCCCGTCGGCGGAGCGGATGCTGCGCAACGACGACGGCACGCCGCTCGGTCCCGACGCCGCGCTGCTGCTCTACGGCCTCTACTCCGACACCGATCGCCTCGATGCCGCGCTCGACACCGCGAAGTGGATGGTGCGCACCGATCCGAAGAACCTGCGCTCGCACTTTGCGCTGGCGCGTGTCTATGAGCGCATGGAGCGACCGAAGGATTCCGAACGCGCACTGCGCGCGGGCCTGAAGGACAACCCCGGCAGTCTCGCGGTGTACGCCGGACTCGCGCGTGGCCGGCGTCAGCGCGGCGATCGCGAAGGGGAAGTGCAGATCTATCGCGAGGTGCTGCGGCGTCGGCCGAATCATCACGCCACGCTCGTCGCGCTCGGCGATGCGTTGATCGACATGCAGCGCCTCGACGAGGCGCGCACCACGCTCGAACTCGTCGAGAAGAGGCATCCGGATGATCTCCGCTCGATCGTGCGGCTCGGCTACCTCGATCTCGAGCAGAAGAACTTTGCGGCGGCCGAGGCGCGCTTCCAGCGCGTGCTCGCGAGCAATCCCGAGCAGGCCGAGGTGCACTATTTCCTCGGCACCGCGCGGCGTCAGGCGAACAATCTCGATGGCGCGGTCGAAGAGTATGAGCGCGTCCCGGTCGATCACGAGCGCTATCTCGATGCCCGCCTCCAACTCGCCGCGATCTACGAGCGCCAGCACGATTACACCCGCGCGCTGAATGAGGCCGAGGCGGTTCGCCAGCGTTTCCCGTCGCGGCAGATCGATCTCTATGTGGCGAGCCTGCGCGCGAAAGCGGGCGACTTCGACGGCGCCGTCGCGTTCCTCCAGACGCTGCTCGCCGCGGCGCCAGGCGACGAAGAGGTGATCTACAACCTCGGCGTGCTGCACGGCGAAGCGAATCGTCAGGACGAAGCACTGCGTTACATGGAAGAGGTGCTCGCGAAGAACCCGCAGCACGCGGGTGCGCTCAACTACGTCGGCTACACACTGGCGGAACGCGGGCAGGATCTCGACAAGGCCGAGAAGATGGTGCGCACGGCGCTCACCGAACGGCCGGATGATGGTTACATCGTCGATAGCCTCGGCTGGATCTACTACGTGCGCGCCCGCCAGTTGTTGCAGGCCGGCCAGACCACCGCGGGACATGCCGCGCTCGATCGCTCCATCAAAGAACTGGAACGTGCGGCGGTGTTGACGGGCGGCGATCCGGTGATTTCCGAGCACCTCGGCGATGCGCACTTGCTGCGATCCGATCGCAAGCGAGCGCTGCGCCACTACGAAGAAGCCGCTTCGCGCGAGCCGCGCACGGGTGAGCAGCCGCATCTTCTCGAGAAGGTGGAGCGGCTGCGCAAGGAGCTGGGCTCGAAGTGAGCCGGGCGCGTCGCGCGCTTCCCCGTTTCATCGCAGCTCTCGGACTCGCATTCGCGCTCGCCTGCGCAACGTCGCGCGTGCCAGCGCCGTCGCCGCTGCCGGCGAGCGACCCGCGCCCCGCCGCGCTGCTCGCAGCTCTCACGCGCGACGCGGAAGCGCGTCAGTCGCTGCGCGGTGTCGCGCGACTCGCGGTCGATTCTCCGGCTGGCTCCGGTCGTGCCACGCAGATCCTCGTGCTCGAACGCCCCGCGCGTTTGCGCATCGAGGTGTTGGGCCTGCTCGATCAAACGCTCGCGCTGCTCGTCACGGACGGCGAGCGCTACCGGCTCGTGCGCAGCCAGGATCGTTCCGTGCAGATGGGCCCCGTCTACGACGCGTTGCTGCTCGATGTGACGGGTCTCGCGGTGACGCCCGCGCAGGCCGTGGGCGTACTGCTCGGCGCGCCGTTCTCGCCCGATGCGCGTCTCGAGCGCGCGTCGCTGCTGCCCGACGGTGTCGTGCGTCTCGAGCTGCGTCGCGACGGCGCGCTCGAGCGCGAACAACTCGAGTGCAACGCGGATGGCAATCTGCAGCGTTGGGCGCTGCTCGGCGCCGACGGCGACGTGATGCTGGAAGTGCTCTACGACGATCATCGGCCGCTCGATGCCATCGCGTTCGCCTACCAGGTCGAGGTGCGCGATCCGCGCGCCGATGCGTCGGTTCGCGTCGCGTGGTCGCGCGTCGAGGTGAACCCCGTGCTGCCACCGGAACTCTTTGCGGTGCCGGCGGAAGCCGCGCCTTGAAGCGCGCGCTCTGCGCCGCCTTGCTCGCGGTCGGCGGCGTCGCCTGCACCAACGATCCGTATCCCTCCTCCGAAGCGCGCGAGCGCGTGCTCTACGTGCCGTACGCGCAAGCGCCGAAGACGCTCGATCCGCAGGTCGCATACTCGGTCTACGACCACGAGGTGATCGCGAACGTCTACGAGACTCCCCTCGAGTATCACTACCTGAAGCGCCCCTACGAGTTGATTCCGGGTCTCGTCACCGCCGTGCCCGAAGCGCGTCCGCTCGGCGATGGCCGCGTCGCATATACGTTTCATTTGCGGCAAGGCGTGCCCTTCGCGAGCGATCCGAGTTTTGAGGTCGGCGGTGCCGGCCGCACGCAGCGCGAACTCGTGGTTGCCGATCTCATCTTTGCGTTGCAACGCATCGCCGATCCGAAAGTCGGCAGCCCCGTGCTCGTCACCTTCTCGAAGATCGTCGGCCTCGCCGACTTCGGGAAGCGGCTCGCGAAGCTGCGTGACGACGATCCCGCGTTCGCAGCGCTGCGCATCGATGAGCAATACGAACGCGCCGGTCCAATCGAGGGATTGCAGGAGATCGATGGCGCGCTGGTCGTGACGCTCGGTGCTCCCTATCCGCAGATCCTCTACTGGTTCGCGATGCCGTTCACCGCGCCGGTGCCGTGGGAAGCGGTCGTCTATTACGACGGCGAGGGCGGTCGCGACTTGTTCGGCGAGCACGCCGTCGGCACCGGGCCGTTTCGCATCGCCCATTATCAAAAGCGCAGCCGCATCGTGCTCGAACGCAATCCAGATTGGTACGGCGCAGAGCATCCGGAGTGGCGCGCGCCCGCCGCGACGTATCCGAGCGAGGGCGAAGCGGGCGACGCAGAGAAGGGTCTCGTTGCGCCCGCGCTCGCGGGGCGCGCGCTGCCGTTCGTCGATCGCGTCGAGATGCGCTTCGAGAAAGAATCGATTCCCGTCTTCACGAAGTTCTTGCAGGGCTACTACGACCGCTCGCGAATTCCCAAGGAGAGTTTCGACAAAGCCGCTGCGGGCGGCGTGCTCTCTCCCGAGATGGCGTCGCTCGGGATCCAGCTCGAGCGCACGGTGACACTCGGCACCTACTACATCGGCTTCAACATGGTCGATCCGGTCGTCGGGACTGCTGCGGGCGAGCGCGGTCGCAAGCTGCGGCAGGCGATGAGCCTCGCGATCGATGCGGACGAATTCCTGCGCGTGTTCCTGAACGGGCGCGGCATCCCGGCGCAGTCGCCGCTGCCGCCCGGCATCTTTGGCTTCGAAGAGAGCTATCGCAATCCGTTCCGCAGCGTCGATCTCGAGCGCGCGCGGACGTTGCTCGCCGAAGCGGGCTATCCGAACGGCGTCGATCCGGCGACCGGCCGCGCGCTGCACATCTCGTTCGATACCGGCGACACTTCCGTGCAAGCGGGGCTCCGCTACCACTTCCTGATCGAATCGTGGCGACGTCTCGGGCTCGACGTCGAGGTCGCCGCGACCTCCTACAACCAGTTCCAGGACAAGGTGCGGCGCGGCGCGCACCAGCTCTATTTCTGGGGCTGGGTGGCCGACTACCCGGATCCCGAAAACTTCCTCTTCCTGCTCTGGAGCCCGATGGGACAGACACAGAGCGGTGGCCCCAACTCGTCGAACTTCGCCGATCCGCGCTTCGACGCGCTCTTCGATGCGATGAAGGACCGCCCGAACGACGCGGCGCGCCTCGATACGATCCGCGCGATGCGGGCGCTACTCGAGGTCGAGCGACCGTGGATCGAGCTCTTCCATCCCGAGGACTACGCGCTCACCCAGGGTTGGCTGCACAACGTGAAGGCGACGGGACTCACGGTGCCCGTCTGGAAGTACTACGACGTCGATGCTGCAACGCGCGCAAGAGATCGCATCGCGTGGAATCAGCCGGTGCGCTGGCCCGCGTTCGCGCTCGCGGGGGCCTTCGTGTTGTTGATCGTTCCCGGCGTCGCGACCTATCTGCGGGAGCGCCTCTAGTGCTCGCGTACCTGCTGCGCCGCAGTGTCTGGGGCGCCGCGACGGTGCTCGGCGTGCTGCTCTTCCTCTTCGCGCTCTTCTTCCTGGTGACGGCGCCGCAAGACATCGCGCGGCGCGCGCTCGGCGAGAAGGCGCCGCCCGAAGCGATTGCGCAGTGGCTCACCAACCACGGCTACGACAAGCCCGCCGTCTGGAACGCCGAGCACCCGCTCGACACGCGCCTCGCGGAGCATTTCCGGCGCATGCTGACCTTCGACTTCGGCCGCAGCGACGCCGATGACGTGTCGATCGCGCAGCGCCTGCGCGAAGGCGTCGGCCCGAGCCTCAGCGTGACGCTTCCACTCTTCGCGCTCGGTCTTCCGCTCGCGCTCTCGCTCGCGCTGCTGGTCGCGTTTTTTCGCGAGACCTACATCGATCGCGCCGGTGTCGTGTTCTGTGTGCTCGCGATGAGCGTCTCGGTGCTCGTCTACATCCTCGGCGGTCAATTCCTGCTCGGGAAGTTGCTGCGCTGGTTTCCGATCTCGGGCTTCGACCCGGATCCCAGCGTGCTGCTCCGCTTCCTCGCATTGCCGGTGTTGGTGGGGCTGATGTCGCATGTCGGCGCCGACGTGCGCTTCTATCGCGCGGTGTTTCTCGAAGAGAGCGGCCGCGACTACGTGCGCACGGCGCGCGCGAAAGGCGCCGGCGATGCGCGCGTGATGGCGCGCCACGTGCTGCCGAACGCGCTGATCCCGGTGCTCACCAACGTGGTCGTCGAGATTCCGTTTTTGTTTACCGGCTCGATCCTCCTCGAATCATTCTTCGGGATTCCCGGACTCGGCTCGATCACCGTCGATGCGATCCAATCGAATGATTTCGCGACGCTGCGCGTGATGGTCTACCTCGGCGCGTTGCTCTTCATCGCCGGGCAGGTGCTGACGGATGTCGCGTACACGATCGTCGATCCACGCGTGCGGCTCGGGTAGCGCATGGAAGGGCACGTGCTGGGAAACCTGTTTGCAGCGGCGCTGATCGGGCTCGCGCTCGTCGCCGCGTGGCGCGTGCGGCGCAGCGCATTCTGGCGCGAACGCTGCGCCGAGATCATGCGGCGACGCCCCATTGCGACGGTCGTGGTGGCGCTCTACCTCGGTGTCGCGCTGCTCGACTCGGTTGCGTGGCGCGACGCGCAGCCAGGCGAAGCATCGGTCGAAGCGCGCAGCCTGCTCGATCGCGCGTTTCCCACAGACTTTCGCGAGCGCTCCTACTCGGCGCCGCTTGCGAGCGTCGAGTTCTATGGCGGCGAGCCGCTCGCGCATCCGCGCCGCCACCTGCTCGGCACGGACATCCTCGGTCGCGACGTGCTGCACCTCGCGCTCGGCGGTGCGCGCGTCGCGCTGCTGATCGGCGGCCTCACCTCCTTGATCGCGATCCCGCTCGCGATCCTCCTCGGACTCGCCGCTGGCTACTTCGGTGGGCGCATCGACGATCTCGTCTTCTTCGTGCTCTCGACGCTCGCGTCGATGCCATCGATCCTGCTCCTCGTCGCGCTGATCATGGTGCTCGGACGCGGGCCCGTGCAGGTGTGCCTGGCGCTCGCCGTGACGAGCTGGGTGAACTTCTGTCGCGTCGTGCGCGGCGAGACACTGAAGTTGCGCGAACTCGACTATGTGTCGGCCGCGCGCGCGCTCGGCGTCTCCGAGTTGCGGATCGTGTGGCGCCACGTGCTGCCGAATCTCTCGCACCTGGTCGTCATCACCTTCGTGTTGACCTTCTCGCAGCTCGTGCTCTCCGAGGCAATCTTGTCGTGGCTCGGCGTCGGCATCGATGGCTCGTGGGGACAGATGATCGACCAGGCGCGCGATGAGCTGGCGCGCGATCCGATCATCGCGTGGAATCTCGTGGCGGCATCGACGGCGCTCTTCGCGCTGATCCTCGCGGTGAACCGCGTCGGTGACGCCGTGCGCGACGTGCTCGACCCGCGCACGCTGCGAGAGCCGACATGAGCGAGGCGCTGCTCGAAGTCGAAGGGCTCGTGACGTCATTCCCCGGTGCGGGCGACGTCCGCTTGCCCGTGGTGGATCGCGTCGACGTCGCGGTCGGGCGCGGCGAGGCGGTTGCGCTGGTCGGCGAATCGGGGTGCGGCAAATCGATGACCGCGCTCTCGATCGTCGGGCTGGTGCCGAAGCCGGGACGCATCGACGCGGGCAGCGTGCGCATGGCCGGTCGCGAATTGCGCGGTCTCCCCGTCACCGCATTGCGACGCGTACGCGGCGCCGAGATCGCGATGATCTTCCAGGAGCCGGCGACGAGTCTCAATCCCGTGCAGACCGTCGGCGCGCAGGTGGTCGAGGCGATCACGCTGCACGAATCGATCGCGCGCGGCGAAGCGCGGCGCCGCGCGCTCGCGCTCTTCGAACAAGTAGGCATTCCCGATCCGAGCGCGCGCTTCGGCGCGTATCCGCACCAGCTCTCGGGCGGCCTCAAGCAGCGCGTGATGATCGCGATCGCACTCGCAGCGCGGCCGGACCTGTTGATCGCCGACGAACCAACGACGGCGCTCGACGTGACGATCCAGGCGCAGATCCTCGAGCTGCTGCGCGGTCTCGCGCGTGAGACCGGCACGGCGATCCTGCTGATCACGCACGATCTCGGCGTCGTGAACGAAATCGCCGATCGCGTGGCGGTGATGTACGCGGGTCGCATCGTGGAAGAGGGCACCCGCGTGGAAGTGCTGGGTGCGCCCCGTCATCCCTACACACAGGGGCTGCTGCGCTCGATGCCGGCGCGCGTGGCGCCAGGCGAGCGATTGGCGGAGATCCCCGGTGTCGTGCCGGCGCCGGACGCGTGGCCGTCTGGATGTCGCTTCGCAGATCGCTGCGCGCTGGTGATGGATCTCTGTCGCGCGCGAGAGCCGGAGCGCACGGTCTTCGGCGCGAACGCGGCGGCGCGCTGTCACGCGGTTGCAGCGGAGGCGGCGCGATGAGCGAAGTGCCGCTCTTGCGCGTCGAAGGGCTGCGCACCTGGTTCCCGGTTCGCGCGGGCTTGTTGCAGCGACCGAGTTCGTACCTGCGCGCGGTCGATGGCGTCGATCTCACGCTGGAGGCGGGGCGCACGCTCGCGCTGGTCGGCGAATCCGGCTGCGGCAAGACGACGGTGGGCCGCTCGATCCTGCGGCTACTCGAGCCGAACGCTGGCCGGGTGCTCTTCGAGGGAACCGACTTGCTCGCGCTCGCGCCGGCCGCGCTGCGTCCGCTGCGCCGCCGACTCCAGATTGTGTTTCAAGATCCGATGGCGTCGCTCGACCCGCGCCTGCGCGTCCGCGATGCGATCGCCGAGGGCATGCAGGCCTTCGGCATCGGCGCGGATGAAGCGGAGCGCAGCGAACGCGTTGCGGCGCTGCTGCGGCGCGTGCGTCTCGATCCCATGCATGGCGAGCGCTTCCCGCACGAACTCTCGGGCGGCCAGCGACAGCGCGTCTGCATCGCGCGCGCACTCGCCGTCGAGCCGAAGCTGCTGATCTGCGACGAGTCGGTGTCGGCGCTCGACGTGTCGATCCAGGCGCAGATCTTGAACTTGCTGCGCGATCTGCAGGACGAACTGGGACTCGCGTATCTCTTCATCACGCACGATCTCGGCGTGGTTCGCTACCTCGCCCATCGCGTTGCGGTGATGTATCTCGGGCAGATCGTCGAAACGGGGCCCACCGCGCAGATCTTCGAAGCGCCGCGGCATCCGTACACGCGCGCACTGCTCGCGGCGATGCCGTCGATCGACCCGGCGCATCGAAGTGTCGCGGTGCGCGCACGCGGCGAGGTGCCGTCGCCGCTGCATCCGCCGACGGGTTGTCGCTTCCACACGCGTTGCCCCGAGGCGTTCGCGCGCTGTCGCAGCGAAGCGCCCGAACTCTTCGTGCGTGGCGACGGTGCGTCGCGTTGTTTCCTGTCGGAGTAGGCGTTCGGGTCGAATGTCCCTCGGGAGTCCAAGGAAACGGCGGGAAGCCCACTATTGTTCCCATTCTTACGGCGACAGATTTCAACGTATCGCGGCATCGAATAGATCCGCATGCTCGGAGGTGAGTATGAGCCGTACGATTTCGGCCGTGACCAAACGCGACGGTGGAACGGAATCGGGAGGCGTTGTGCTGCTTGGGCATCTCGATATACCCACGGCTGACTCGGTGCGGCTCGGCCAGGTCGATCGTTTCGCCGGATGGGCTCTGCTCATCGACGGCACGCCGATTGCGCAGATTGCGGTGATGCACGGCGATGAGGTGATCGGCACTTGCCGCTATGGCCTCGCCCGTCCCGACGTGCTGCGCGCGCATCCGGATCGCATCGACGCCGGCCAATCAGGCTTCTCTGGCGAGGTCTCTCTACCCAGCAATCTCACGGGACCTTTTTCGGTCGCTGTGTGGGACGAGCGAGGTCGGAGGCACATGCTGCCTGGGTTCAAACCCAGACCCGCATCCTTCGTGCTTGGGCCTTGGGCGACGACACTTGCAACTGTCGATCGTACGATCCACCCGAACTGCGAAATGCTCCGACACGCGATTAGCCGCCTCGATTCCGATGCAGCGGCGACACAATATTATTTCCGGTCAGCTGAGCCGCTGATCCACAACCTCCTGCTCTTTGCCGACGCGCATCAGATCGATGTCTCGCGCACCTCGATCCTCGATTTTGCGAGCGGCTACGGACGTCTGACTCGCTATCTCGTCAAGCTCTTCGAGTCGGTGACCGTGGCGGACACAGAACCGGCAATGCTGGCGTTCAACGCCGAGCGGTTCGGCGCTTCGGGATTCCTGTCACCTCCCAACCAGTCTCGTTCAGTCCGGGATCATCCGTGTCGCTACGACTTCGTCTTCAGCTTCTCGTTGTTTTCCCACCTGAACGAGGCCGCCTGGATGGAGTGGTTCGCGGCGCTCTTCGGCCTCGTAGGTCCGGGTGGCTTCCTGATCTTCTCCGCACACGGACATGCCCTGGCGAAGCTCCTCCGACCCGCCATTGCCGAGAGCGGGGGGGGGGGGGCGACTTCGTCTTCTGGAGCGCGAACGAGACACGCGGAAGGCTGGACGATACGACCTACGGCATGGCTGTGGTTACACCCGCGTTCGTTGAACGGGCCACGTCGCGCGTCGCAGGTGCCAACCTGGTCCGGCACTACGAAAGGCACGAGTTCGACGAGTACCACGACGTATACGTGATCGGGCGGGACGCGCGGCGAGCGTGATCGCGACGTCGCTGCAGGGGGTCCGCGCAGCGGCGCATCCGCCACCGCCGTCAGGCGACTCACTTCTGCGTCTCGCAGGATCCGGATGATCTGCTCTTCCTCGAGCCTCGACTTGCGCATCGAATCCCCTCGATCCGGGAGACCCTCTGACAATTCGTGGTCCGAGGAATCAAGCGCACGTTGCGACGGAGAAGTCGATCGCCATGTGCCGATTTCCGACGCCGCGACGGGTTGACACCCCGGACCCATCGGGCGAAGCTGCGCCGCGATGCGACTCGAATACACGTTTTCGATCAGCGATGTCCCGATTCCGCGCTTTGCCGTCGAATCGGTCGAGGGCATCGGCAAACTCTTCACGCTCGCGACGTTGGTGTTGAACGTGATCGCAGCGCAGAAGCTGCGCGTCGAGATCGTCTTTCACGGCAACAACGCGGATGATCCCAGTCGCAAGATCGCGGCGTTCCGGGACATCATCGCGACCTCCGATGCCGGCGCCGCGCTGCGCTTCACGAACGGCCGCGGTGGCACGATCCCCGGCTCCGCCAGCTACTTCCAGTGGCTCGTGGTCGAGAAGGCCTAGCCACCGCTAGCGCCGCTCGGCTGCGTCGCAGCCTGCTCCCGTCCAACGATGCTCGCGTGCGAGGCTCTCGCGCACGACGCGTTGCAGTGCCGATTGCCAGCCGTCGCGAAGCGGAAGCGCGGCGGCGTAGCGACGGAACGCGCGGCAGCGCAGCAGCGCGGGCATCGCGTCCGGCAGCGACGCGTTCAGCTCGGAGAGTGCGCGCAGTCGGCGGGCCTCGCGCAGCCTGCGCGGGAAGCGCACGCCTTCGAGGTCGATCGCGCGTACCTCGATCGTGTTTGCCGCGCGCCGCAACAGCAGATGTGTGCCCTTGAGATCGCCGTGGTCGACGCGCGCGCGGTGCAGCGCGATCACGAAGTGCGCGAGCGCATCGATCGTTTCCTCGGCGCTGAATGCCGATTCGTCGAGCGCGAAGCTCGCCGGTGTTGCGGGCCGCAGGTCTTCGAGCACGACCCACGACGCGATCGGCACGCCGAGAACGCGGCGCTCACCGAATGCGTACGGAAGCGCGGCGCCGATGCGGCGGGCGAGCAACCCGTGTCCCGCGCGCCAGGCGCGAAATCCGGCTGACCCGCGCGCGACGTCGGCAAGCGCGCGCGCGACGCCGCGAAAGGGCGTCTCCTTCACGACGACGCGATGGCCCGCGACTTCGAGCATCGACACCGACGAGCGCGCATCGGATTTCGCGACGCTTGCAGCGCGCGTCGCGACGGCCGCTCGATGCGCGGCGCGGATCGCGAGCAGCGCTTCGGCCGGGAGTTCGCGAAGACGCAGACCGCGCGCGCCCTCGGCATCGAACGCAGCGGCGCGGCGACCTTCGCGACAAACGCTCGCGGTGCGCGAACGCGCATGTTCGCGCGCGCGCGCGGCAGCGGCGTCGCCGGCTGATCGCAGCGCGTCGCGCACGCCGTGATCGCGCGACGCGGAGAGGCCGAGCACCGTGCGCCGCACGCGCAGTCGCCGACCGCGCGACACCAGCGGCGCCAGCGAGAACTCGAGGCGCGCGAGATCAGCGCGCTGGTCTTGCGGAGCGCGTGTCGCGCGCGCGTGTTGCCAATCGAGGAGCACGGGTCCGCGCGCGGTGACGAGTACGTTGCCGGCGTGCAGGTCGCCGTGGACGAAGCCGAGTTCGTGGACGCGGCGCACCAACGTGGCGAGCGCGTCGAGCAGTGCGCGCCGTGCGGCGGGCGTATCGCGCAGCGCATCGGTGAGCGGCGCACCGTCGACCCAGCGCAGCGCGAGCAGTCGATCGCCATCGGGACGCGTGCCGAGCGCGAGCGGCTCGGGCACCGCGATGCCTGCGCCGTGCATGCGCGCGAGCATTTTCCACTCGCGATCGGCGGGCGCGCGCCCGAGCCGTGCCTTCGTGCGCTCGCGCAGCGCATGGCGACCCGACCCGACGCGGAATTGCTTCACGATCACATCGAAGTCTGCGCTGCGAACGCGATACACTGCGCGGCGCACGTTGTCGTGCAGGCTCTGCGCCTCGCCGCTGGCGAGCTGGCGCTCGATTTCGCGCTGCAGCGCCGCGTCGCCGCGCGTCCAGCGCGGTTCCGTCATCACCGCGCGATCCGCGCGTAGAGTGCGCGCAATCCAGCGATGTGTTGCGGCCAACCGTGGCGCTCGGCGACGGCGCGTGCCGCTACGCCGCGTGCGTGTCGCTGCGCCCGGTCGGCGAGCTCTTCGAGCGCGCGTGCAAAGCCCGCGTAGTCCTCGGCGTCGGCTACGACGATGCCGCCGTCGCCGAGAATTTCCGCCGCGCCGTTGCTCGCGCTCGTGACGACGGGGATGCCGGCGGCCGCCGCTTCGAGACAGACGTTTGCGAATGCGTCGTAGACCGTCGGCAGGATCAGTGCGTCGGCAGCGGCGCAGAGCGTCGCGACATCGCGGCCATCGCCGAGCCACCGCACGCGCGCGCCGATGCCGAGTGCGTCGGCGACGCGGCGCCACGGTGTCGGGTCGTCGTTGCCCGCCACCCACAGCACGCCATCGCCCGCTGCGCCGGCGAGCGCATGCAGCGCCGCGCCAAGTCCCTTGCGTTGAAAACCGGAGCCGATGAAGAGCCACACCGGCGTGTCATGCGCGCCGAACTCGGCGCGCAGCGCTGCGCCCTCCGCCTCCCGCCGCGACGGATGGAAGCGCTCGAGATCGACGCCGTTGTAGAGCAGCGCGAGTCGCGTGTCCGGGATTGCGTATCGCTGCGCCAGCTCGCGCTGCACCATCTGCGAGTTGCATTGAATCACCTGCGACGCATCGCTGAAAACGTCGCGCTCGATTGCGAGCAGCACGCGATGGCGGGGCGAGAAGCGCCGCCAGGCGTGGCCGAAGCCGGCATATTGGCGCTGCATGTACTCCGCGTGAGAGCCGCCGCCGGCGCGGAACAGATCCTGGTGTCGCGTCCGCGAGAACGAGTGCACCACGTCGAAGGCGCCGCGCGGCGCGATGCGCGCTGCCGCCTTTGAAAACGCGGCGACGCGCAACGGTTGCCACGCCGACGGCACGCGTGCGAGATGCACCTGTACGCTCGTCGTCGCAGCGGCCTTGCGCGCGACGACATGCACCTGGTCGCCTGCTGCGGCGAGTCCGTGAGCGACTTGCCACGCGACGCGTTCGACGCCGCCTCGGGGCTCGAAGCGCTCGATCACGAGCGCGACGCGCACGCGGCCCTCGGGTCGAGTCTACGCCCGACGGCGTCGCGCGAGGAATGCGATGGCGAACGCAGCCGTGCCGAAGCTGGCGGCCTGCGCCATCGGAGAGGACGGCGCGCCGGCGCAGCCAGTCGGTGTGCAATAGCGACCGACCCAGCCCGCGACGTTCGGCTCCGCTGCATCTGTGGGTGTTGCGGCATGCGCGCTCGCCGCTGCGAGCAGCGCAGCGATGAACACGAAGGCGAAGGCGACGTGACGCATGTCGCGCAGGGTACCCGACGGTGTCGAGGTCGCCAGAAAGCACGCGCAGGGTTGACGCTGTAGGGGCCTTGATGAAAAATGGCCGCCCCGCGGGATGCGCGAGTGGTGCTTCGGGATCGAAAGCTTGGATCGTTGGAGGTTCGTGTCCGAATGTCGCGCGCCCCGGTGACTCCGCTTCCGACTCGCGCAACGGCGCCGGCTGCTGCCGGTCCGCGCGGCATCAAGCGCATGCGCATTCTCGATGCAGCGACACGCGTCTTCGCGACGCGGGGCTATCACGGCGCGCGCATCTCGGACATCGCGCGCGAAGCGGGCATCGCGTACGGACTCGTCTATCACTACTTCCGCAACAAAGAAGAGATACTCGACACGATCTTCGCGGAACGCTGGGGCGCATTTCTCGAACTCGTGGATGGCATCGCAGCCGGAGCGCAGCCCGCATCGGAGAAGCTCCGCCAGCTCGCGGCCATCGTGCTCTTCGCATATCGACGCCGACCGGAGTGGGTGAAAGTCCTGGTGTTCGAGATTCAACGCACTTCTCGTTTCTCGGAGCCCGAACAAATCGAAGCGGTCGGTCGTCTGTTCCGATCCGTCGCGCGAATCGTGCGTGTGGGTCAAGATGCGGGCGAGCTGCGCACGGATCTCGATGCGAACCTGGTCTGTCTGGCATTCATCGGAGCGCTCGAAACGATGATCACGAGTCAAGTGCTGGGCGTCATGCAACTGCCCGACGAATCGCAGGCCACCGACGACCACACCGTTCGCACGGTGATGGAACTCTTCCTCGGCGGGCTCGGCGCGCGGGGGCGCGCGTGATCGAAGCGAGCGGACTTTCGAAGCGTTACGGCGATCTGATCGCGGTGGATGACGTCTCGTTCTCCGTGCAGCCCGGCGAAGTGGTCGGCTTCCTCGGCCCCAACGGCGCCGGCAAGACGACGACGATGCGCATGCTCACCGGCTTCCTGCCGCCGACCGATGGCCACGCGGTGATCGACGGCCACGACATCTTCTCCGATCCGCTCGCCGCGCGACGCGCCATCGGATATCTGCCCGAGAGCCCGCCGATCTATCCCGAGATGAGCGTCGAGGGCTACCTCGTCTATGTGTCGAAGCTGAAAGACGTGCCGCGCCGCTTGCGCAACGAAGCGGTCGATCGCGCACTCGAACGCTGCGGTCTCGTGGATGTGCGACGTCGCGTGATCGGTTCGCTGTCCAAAGGCTTCCGGCAGCGCGTCGGACTCGCGCAGGCGATCGTGCACGATCCGCCGGTCATGATTCTGGACGAGCCCACCGTCGGTCTCGACCCGATCCAGATCCGCGAGATCCGCGCTTTGATCGGCGAACTCGCTGGCGTGCGCGATGGCAAGGCGCGCACGGTGATCCTCTCGACGCACATCCTCCCGGAGGTCGAGGCGATCTGTCAGCGCGTGATCATCATGCACCGCGGCCGGAAGGCGCTCGATGCGCCGCTCGCGGAGTTGCAAAGCGGAGGCGCGAGTCTCGAAGAGATCTTCGCGCGGACGACGGCGCGAGAAGCCCACGCGCCGGTCGATGCGACGCCGGAGGCGCGGCCGTGAGACACGTCGGAGCGATCGCCGGTCGCGAGCTGAACTCGCTCTTCGTCTCGCCGGTCGCGTATGCGGTGATGACACTCTTCGCGGTACTCGCGGGCTTCTTCTTCCTGTCGGGCGTGTTGCAGTTCCAGGAGTACGTGATCCGGCTGCAGTCGTTCCAGGCGATGGAGCAGCTCGAAGAGTTGAACCTGAACGACCACGTGATCGCGCCCTTCCTGCACGTGATGTCGGTGGTGCTGCTCTTCCTGGTGCCCGGCATCACGATGGGGCTCTTCGCTTCCGAGAAGACCAACGGGACGCTCGAGTTGCTGCTCACCTCGCCGATCACGATCTGGGAATTGGTGCTCGGCAAGTTCCTCGCGGCGGCGGCGTTCATCAGCATCCTGGTATTGCTACTCGCGCTCTTCCCCGCGCTGCTCTTTCTCTACGGCGATCCGGAAATCGGCAAGACGGCGGCGGGCATGCTCGGGCTGCTGTTGATGGGCATCGCGTACGCGTCGATCGGATGCTTCGCGTCGTCGGTGACACAGAGCCAGTTCGTCGCGTTCTTTCTCACCTTCGTGCTGCTGCTGGTGCTGTGGATGCTCGGCTTCCTCGCAGATCTCGGCGCTGCGGGCGGTGCGACGTCGAACGACACCGTCGGCGACCTGCTTCGTTATCTCTCCACGGCGGATCACTTCGAGGGCATGGTGATGGGGCTCGTGGATACCAAGGATCTCGCCTACTTCGGCGTGATCGTGGTGGCGTTCCTGGCGCTCACGAAGGCCGCCGTCGAATCCGTGCGGTGGCGCTGAGATGAGCGGCTATCCGGCACTCTTTGGCGCTCTCGGGCTCGTCTTCGTGCTCTTCGGGCTGCTCTCCGTGCTGCTGCTCGTCGCGGGCGCGCCGACCGATCTCGCGTGGATCTGGCTCAACTTCGCGATCGGCCTGCTGCTGCTCGGCGGCGCCGTAGCGAGTTCTTTCGAGTCGATTCGCGAGCGCATGCGCTCGGGCGAAGGCCGTCGCATCGGCAAGTACGGCAGCTCCGCGGTCGCACAGGCGCTGATCGTGCTCGTGATCGTCGGCTCGCTCGCCTTCCTCGCGAATCGCTACCACAAGAAGTGGGACACGAGCGAAGCGGGCGTGCACTCGATCTCGGACCAGACGCAGAAGCTGATCGGCGGTCTAGAGCAGGACATCGAGATCGTCGCGTTCTACCCGAAAATCGACCAGGCGCCGGTGCGCACGTTGCTCGACAGATACGTCTACGCCAGCGAGCGCGTGAAGGTCGAGTACGCCGATCCGAACGCGCGGCCCGACCTGATTGAACGCTACGGCGTAGCGCCCGAGAAGATCGGCGAGGGGCTGCTCTTCGTGAAGATCGGCGAGGAGTCGGTGCAGATCGAAAAGCCCGACGAGGAGAAGCTGACCAACGCGATCCTCAAGCTCACGCGGCAATCGCACAAGAAGGCCTACTTCGTCACCGGACACAACGAGCGCGCCGCCGAAGGCAAGGGCGCCGACGACAAGGAAGGCTTCGCGAAGGCCGCCGACGCATTGCGCAACGAGAACTACCGCTTCGAGACGCTGAACCTCGAGACGAAGCCCGAGATTCCGGACGACGCAGACGTCGTGATCATCGCGGGTCTGACGCAATCGCTGCGCCCGGGCGACGCCGACAAGTTGCAGCGCTATCTCGATCGCGGCGGCGCGCTGATGGTGCTCGTCGATCCGCGCGCGAACACCAACATCGGGGATGAACTCGCGAAGTGGGGCGTGCTCCTCGGCCCCGACGTGATCGTCGATCGCGTGCAGGGCATGTTCGGCCAGGCGATGACGCCGCTCGCCGGCGAGTACGGCAATCACGAGATCACGAAAGACATGCGCGAGGTCACGATCTTCCCGACCACGCGCAGCCTCGCGATCGAGCCGGCCGCCGCGAAACAACTCTTCGCCATCGTGAAGACGGGGCCGGAATCGTGGGGCGAGCGCGATCTCGCGCAGCTCTTCGACAGCGGTCTCGCCGAACTTGGCGACGACGACGTGAAGGGCCCCGTGACGATCGGCGTTGCCGGTCGCCCGCTCGGGACGGCGCCGGCTCCGCCGGCAGGCGCCGATGCGAAGCCGCCGAAGGAGCCGCGCATCGTCGTATTCGGCGATTCCGACTTCGCGACCAATCAGATGCTCGACGCGTATCGCAACCGCGATCTCTTCGTGAACTCCGTGAACTGGTTGCTCGGCGACGTCGATGCCATTTCGGTGCGGCCGCCGCGATCGCGCGCCTCGCGACTCACGCTGTCGATCGAGCAATTCAGCCAGATCCGCGCGCTCTCGCTCTTCGTGCTGCCCGAGCTGATCGCCGTGGTCGGCGTCTGGGCCTGGTGGAGCCGCCGCCGGGCGCCCGGTCGCTAGCTCGCCGTGAATCCGCGCAACACCGGCATCCTCTTTCTCATCGCGGTGCTGCTCGGCGGCCTCGTCTGGTACTCGAACCGCAGCGAAGTCGCGAAGCAGGAAGCCGAGGCGCAGGCGAAGCTGCTCTTCGGCGACTTGAAGGCCGAGTCGGTCGAGTGGATCGAGATGCGCACCAGCGATGGCAAGGACGCGCGACTCGAGCGAATCGACGGGGTGTGGCATGTCGCGAAGCCGATCGCGTTTCCCGCGGATCCGAGCAATGCGGATGGAATCGCGAGCGCGCTCGTCGGTATCGCCAGCGAAAGTGTGATCGAGGACGCGCAGGGCGCCGATGTCTACGGGCTTGGCGCGGGCGCGCCGGTGATCCGATTCCGCGCCGCCGGCGTCGATCACGAATTGCACACGGGCAAGAAGACGCCGATCGGCGCCAACAACTACGCCTCGACGGGCGCCGGCCCCATCTACACCATCGCGAGTTTCCGCGCAGCGAGCTTCGACAAGAGCCTCGATGATCTTCGCGAGCGGCGCCCGCTGCGCTTCGATCGCGGCGGCATCGCGCGCATCGAAGCAACCTGGATCGACGGCGGCGTCGTACTCGAAAAGAAGGATGGCAAGTGGCGCATGATCGCGCCGCTCGACACCGACGCAGATCAGGAGACGGTGGAGACGTTGCTCTCCGATCTGGTGTTCCTGCGCGCCAGCGGTTTCGTCGATGCGCCGCCGCCCGACGCACAAATGGGACTCGACGCGCCGCAGTACCGTGTCGTGCTGACGGACGCGCCGCAGGACGGCAAAGAGCCGCTGCGCCACGAATTGCGCATCGGCGCTTTGCTCGATGACAAGGTGCGCGTGGCGCGCGGCGCCGAGCCCTCGCTCTACCAGCTTCCCAACGAGCGCTTCGACAAGCTGCCGAAGACCGTGGTCGCGTTCCGCTGGAAGTCGCTCGCGAGTTTCGTCGCCACCGACGCGCAGCGTTTCGAGATCCTCTACAGCGATTCCACTGCGCAGGGCGCGAGCCAGGTCGTGACGATCACCGGCGAGAACAGCGACGCGGGCTGGACGACGCAGCCCGAAGCGATGGATCCCGAGCACGCGTCGCGTTTCGTCGCGGAGTTGGCGCGGCTGAACGCAGTCGATATTGCGGCCGACCAGATGGGCGCCGCGGAACTCGCCGCGGTCGGCCTCGATCCGCCGCGCACGACGGTGCGAATCCTCGGCAAGGCGCCGTCGGGCGGCGGAGATGCCCCCGAACTCGCGAAGGTGATCTTCGGCGTCGAGAAGGGCGGGTCGATCTTCGCGCAGGTGCCGGGACGCGAAACGGTGTACCGCGTCGCCGGCACGCTGGCGGAGTACGTGCCGATCTCACTCGACGCGTTCCGCAATCGCTTCCTCGAGAAAGCGGCGCCGCCGGGAGAAGTCGTGCCCGATGCAGCCGCGCCCCCGATGCTCGAGATGGGCGGCGACTCCGCACTGCCGGTTCCGTCCGACACCGGTGAGGCACAGGACGAAGAGGAGTGAGTCTCGCGGGTCGCGCCGCGTTCCACGATCTTCGCGTCGCGCGGATCGTGCAGGAGACGGCGGACACCCGTTCTTTCGTGCTCGATGTTCCGCCGCCGCTGCGGGAACTCTTCCGCTACGAAGCCGGCCACTTCCTCACCTTCCAGGTTTGCATCGACGACGCCACGCTGAACCGCTGCTACTCGCTCTCCAGCGCGCCGGATTGTGACGCCGATCTCCATTTCACCGTGAAGCGCGTAGCCGACGGCCGCGTTTCGCAGTGGTTTCACGATCACGTGATCGAAGGCGACGTCCTTCGCGTGCACCCTCCAACCGGCGGATTCGTGCTGCGCCCGCGGAGCGAGCGGCCGCTCGTGCTCTTCAGCGGCGGCAGCGGGATCACACCGGTGCTCTCGCTCTTGAAGACGGTGCTCGCGACGACGGTGCGCCGCGCGAAGCTCGTCTACGCCAATCGCGACGCCGCTTCGATCATCTTCCGCGACGCGCTTTCCGCGCTGGCGGCGCGCCATCCCGATCGACTCGCGCTCGTCCATCACCTCGACGTGGAGAGCGGCTTTCTCGACGCCGCGCGTGTGCAGCGCGAGATCACGGGGCTCGAAGACGCCGAGTTCTATCTCTGCGGCCCCGTTCCGTTCATGGATCTCGTCGAGCGGGTGCTGCGCGAGAGTGGCATTCCGGACGACCGCATTCTCATCGAGCGCTTCGAGTTCGCGGCGCCCGCTGATGCAGGCGCGGCCGAAGCACCGAGCGCGGGTGCGAGCGACGCGCCTGCGACGATTACCGTTCATCTCGATGGTGTCGCGCACGAGATTCCATACGTCGCGGGCGACACGCTGCTTCAATCCGCGCGCAAGGCGGGACTGAATCCGCCCTCGGCCTGCGAGGACGGCTACTGCGGTTGCTGCATGGCGACACTCTTGCGCGGCGACGTAGCCATGGCGCAGTGCCACGCCCTCGACGACGACGATCGCGCGCGCTGCATGATCCTCACCTGCCAGGCACGGCCGACGTCCGGCGCGGTCGAGGTGCGCTGGGATTGACACTGCAGTGGAACGGCGCACACGGAGCTGGATCGCGTGAGCAACACGCGCAGCCGGGTCGTCGGCGTGCGCAAGAGCGGCATTCCGTACGGCAAGCCGCTGGTGGCGATCTTCCGCTACCCGGTCTGAACGCGCTGTCCAGAGACGCGTTGACTTCGCAGCGGATGCGGAGGTAGGGTGGCTGCGTCATGCGCTCGCATCTCGCACTTGCCCTGATGTTCCTCTTCCCGCTCGCGCGTGCGGGAGTTGCGCAACCGACTTGTGGCGCGACGGATCGGATGCTGCTCGAGGCGGTGCTGTCGACGGGCGGCACGCTCGACCTCGACTGCACCGGCTCGATCGTGATCGATGAGACGCTGGTCGTCGATGGCGTCAACGCGACGGTCCGCGGCGATTCGGTTTCGATCGTGCGGGACGAGGTGGGGCCGGCGTTCCGCCTGTTCGACGTGCGCGGCAGCACGCTCACGCTCGATGGCATCGACCTCCGCGAAGGCTCCGCGCGCGGCGTGAGCGGTCCGGATGGCGAGGACGGCGAGAGCGGCGAAGGCGGGATCATCGGTCCCAACGGCGGCTTGGGCGCGAACGGCACGGCCGGCACGAACGGCGGCGATGCGACCGAGGCCGAGGCCGGCGCCGACGGCGGCCCCGCGAGCGGCGGCGGGATGTTGATCGACGGGGGCAGCGTGGTCACGCTCCGCAACTGCTCTTTCAGCCGCAACCAGGCTCTGGCAGGGGTCGGCGGCAGAGGCGGGTACGGCGGCAATGGCGGGGGCGGCGGCCCGGGTGGGCGCGGCGGCCCCGGACCCGGCGTCAACGCGGGCAACGGCGCAGACGGCGGCAACGGCGGTCTAGCGACGCCCGGCGGTGTCGGCGGGACCGGAGGGAACGGCTTCGGCGGCGCGATCGCGAACGCCGGCGAACTCAGGATCGCGAGCTGTTCATTCGCGCAGAACGGCGCGGTCGGCGGTTCGGGCGGATCCGGCTCGTGGGGCGGCAACGGCGGCGCTGGCGGCGCCGGCGAACGCGGCGGCGACTCCTACAACACCGAGCCGATGTTCCCGAACGACAACACCGGTCTCGGCGGCAATGGCGGCGACGCCGGAGACAGCCGCGATGCTGCGGACGGCGGCGACGGCGGCAACGGCGGCAACGGGATCGGCGGCGCGATCTACAACACCGGCACGCTCGTCGTCTCGGAGACGATCTTCTCCTTCAACTACGCGACGGGCCGCCCGTCGGGCCTCGGCGCGGATGGCGGCTTCGGCGGCAGCGGCAACGACGGCGGCATCGCGGGCGTAGGCGATCCCACTGGCAGCGGTGGCGACGGCAGCAACGGCAGCAACGGCGCAAACGCTGGCGTCAACGGCGACGGCGGCGGCGCGATCGGCGGCGCGATCTTCAGCACCACGCCCATTACGCTCGCGGGCGTCACGTTCTCGGTGAACTCTGTCGCCGGAGGCACCGGCGGCAGCAGCACCTGCACGGCGGGAGGCATCAACTGCTTCGGCGCCGGCGGCGGCGGCGGCAATGCGGGCCAAAAAGGCACGGGCAATCCCAACGGCATGGACGGAACCGCCGGTGGCGACGGAATGGACGGAGAAGCGGGCGCCACTGGGTTCGGAATCGAGCCCAACTGCCAGGCGAACGGCGCGGCCTGCCCGGTGCCCGAGCCCGGCGCGAGCGCGCTCGGTCTCGTCGCGATCGCCACTTGCGCCGCGCTGCGCCGCCGCGGTTCCTGCAACTCCGACCCGATCTGAGCCCAATCGCGATCCCACACCGGAACGTGTGGAGTGGACGTGCACCGCCGCCCGCTTCCATCGACTGCTCGATTCACCAACGCGCAGAACGGCGCCTGACCCCCGCGATTCAGCGGAGGGAATCAGCGATCAGCGGAATCGTCCTCGGTCCGCGGCAGCGCGCGCCGCATACAGCACCCGACACCTTTCTCGAACTCATGGTCACTCCCAGGTAGGTCCGCCACGCGATGCTGGAGATGCTGCCATGGTGATTGGCGTTCGACTTCGTGTCTTGTTGCTCGTTTCGTGCATGACACTTGCTGGTGCGGAATCGCAGGCGCTTCCCTTCGGCAACGCGCAGGGATCGGCCGAGTTCCCGCAAGGAGCGATCTCTTTCGCGGATACCGTCGTCGACTATTCGCCTGCGCTCCGAGGCGGCCAGCCGAGCGCCGGCAATCGCGGCGCCTTCAACGCGCTGGGCCAGCCGAACGCGCAGCTCGACGACGTATGCGATGTCGCAATCGAGTGTGACTCCGTCTCGCTCGGCGATGGCGGCAGCATCACGCTGCGCTTCCTCGACAACGCGCTCACCGGCAGCGACAGCGCGGCCCTCGACCTCTGGGTCTTCGAGGTCGGACCGGACGTCGAAGACACGTTCGTGGAAGTGAGCATCGACGGCTCGATCTGGGCGTCGGTCGGCAAGCTATTCGGCTCGACCGCGGGCGTGGACCTCGACGCCTTCGGCTTTGGCGCGAGCAGCGCATTCCACTACGTGCGCCTCACTGACGATGGCAACGAAGGCAATCAGGTCGGCTGGGCCGTCGGCGCCGACATCGACGCCGTCGGCGCGATCACAACGATTCCCGCGATCTCCGAAGTCCCCGAGCCCGCGAGCGCAGCGCTGCTCGCATGCGGCGCCGCGATGCTGGCGGCCGCGCGCCGATCCTCACACCGCTGAGAGAGATCGATTCGCGCGGCGCTGAGGACTCGTGCCGCGAATCGGTGTCAGCACGCGCAGGCAATCGAGCTCGCTGACTTCGCGCACACCATCAGCGCCGCCTCCACGCCCGCGCCCCCGTGCTCGCCAGGATCGCCGTCCACGGCGAGCGTGTTAGCGTCGGCGCGCCCTGCGAGGAGATGGCCGTGCCGCTGCCCCGCTCGATCCTGCGCCCGATCGTGCCCGAAGACCGTGATCTCGGCGTGGTGCACGGAACGATGCCCGATGGCATTTCCGGCGAGTGCTTCATCGCGGCGCCGCATCCGTCCACGCTCGGTCCGCCGCACGCATTCTTCGGCGCGGGCATCACCTATGTGCTGTCGCTCGAGCCCGGCAGGCGCGGCGCGGCGGCGGGAACCTACGCCTGGCGCCAGTCATGGATCGATTCGCCGAGCGCGCGCCTGCAGCACAAGCGACCCGACGTCTTCACGCGCACGATGGTCGGCATGCAATCGCCCTTCGGATTCGTCAACGCTGCGAATACGGCGCCGTTGCCGTGGGGCGATCGCATCTTCATGACCTGGGACGTCGGCCGGCCGGTCGAGATCGATCCCGTGACGTTGCGGTTTCTGGGCGAGGTCGGAACGGCCGCGCAGTGGCAGGCGCTCGAAATGATGCCGGGCCCCGTGCTGCCGTTCATCGCGAGCACGGCGCATCCAGTCGTCGATCCCGAGCGCGATTGTCTGTGGACGGTGAACACTTTGCTCGGGCGGCTGCAGATCGTGCGCTGGGACGGCGAAGGGCCGGTACGACGTTGGCCGATCGCCGACGCGGTGCTGCCGCAGTCGGTCCACACGATCACACAGACGCGAGACTGGCTGGTCGTCGGCGACTGCGCGTTCAAGGTCGAGGGCGCGGTGCTGCTGGGCGGCGATCGCAGCGAGCCCAACAACCCCGACGAGCCGATCTTCCTGATCCGCAAGGCCGATCTGGATGCGGCTGCGCCTGGCACCGAAGTGTGTTCGCGGCGCTACCACCTCGCACCGGAGATGAATCACTACTACGCGCAATACGATGATCGCGATGGCGTGGTCGTCGTCTTCGAGCACACGGAGAACACCGACATCGCGATGGCGTCGCGGCCGGGTGACCTCGACGCGTGGGGACGGCCGGTCGATCCGGCGCTCTTCGGGCTCTACGGATTCGCGATGACGCCCTCGCGCACGAGTCTGCACCGCTTCGATCCGGAATCCGGCAAGCGTACCGAGCTCGCGCTCCTCTACGAGCCGGAGCACTTCCATACCCGCCAGCTTTCGGCCTTCGACTGGTCGCCCGAAGGTTGGGAGCGCCCGGAGGCGATCCACACGGTGTATCACGGCTTCCGCCCCGAGGCGGTCGTGCAGCGCATGCTCGACCTCTACGCCGAGCGTGTCGATCGCGCACTGCTTCCGGACGAAGAGATGCCGTGCGTGCTCGCAACCCATCGCTGGAACGACCTGCGTCCGACCTCCGTCCATCGCTTCGACGATCTCGGCGACCTCGCGACATCGCCGATCTTCGTGCCGAAACAGCCGGGTGTCGGCGGACGATCGCGGCACGCCGGCGAGCAGCCCGGCGGTCGCGTCGGGTGGTTGGTGGTACCGGTCCTCTCCGACGCAGGCTTCCGCATCGAGATCTTCGACGCGGCGAACGTCGGCGCAGGATCTGTCTGCACGCTGCAATCACGAAATCACGCGGTGCCGTTCCTGCTCCACTCGGCCTGGACGGCCGCGCTCGGCCCTGCACCGGACGTCGAGCGCACACGTTTTAGCGACGACCTCGATCGGGTCGATGAACTCGACGACGAGCTGGCGGCCGTGGCGCGCGCCGTTGCGGCGGAACTCGCCGACGGCGTGCCGATGATCTGAGCGGGACCGCGGCCGGTGGCGCTCGCTGGCATCGGGACGCTGGCCGCCTATCGCGAGCCGCGACGGCTACGCCCCGCGAGTCCGATTCCCACGAGCCCACCCGCGAGAAGCAATACGGTGTCGGGCTCCGGCACCACATAGAATTGCCACGCGGTCATGACGCCCGCGCCCAGCGCCACCTGTCCGAAGTTGCTGGACAGGCCCGATTCGCCAGTGCCGACTTCCAGCGGCTCGGTCAAGACGCGACTCTCGTAGCTCCAATCCGGCGGGAGCGGCAGATCGGCCAACGAGTCGAGTTCTGCAGGGTCGTGGGTCTCCGCCAGCGCGATGTCGATGAGGAAGAGGGCGTAGCGATTGCCGAGCGTGTCGATCACGTCGTGCACGACGTCGCCGGCTGCGTAGGTGAAGACGTTCGTTCGCTTCACCAGCGCGGTGGTGAGGAGGACGCCCGCATTGAGCCCGAGGAAGCTTCCGTTCACGATCTCGCAGCAGAAGAAGAAGTCGTCGCCAGGGATGCTGGGCACGAAGTCGAGGGCCATCGAAATGCCCGGAGGCGGTGTGGCAGGGAACCCGCCCATCGAAGTCGGCAGCAGGAGGCGCGTGTTGCGCTTGGCATACCCGGTCGGAAGGACCATGGCCGCATACGATTCGATCGTGCAGTCGGGACACAGGTAGTTGTAGCCGGAGAACTGGTTGACGCCGTTCGGCTGCGCGATCTCGAAGTGCAAGGTGGACGCATCGGCGTCGCGTACGGCGATGGCGAACGCGCACGTTCCCGCGAGTCCAACGACCAGTGCCAGCGTCGAGCTACGGCGCACCGTGCTCCTCATCCACGCAGCGAGTACGCTCCACGACATGCTTCGGATCTCCTTCGGGCGGGTTGGCGGCACCAGGGTGGGTTCCCACATTATGTCAGAACGACTGACGAAACACGAGCCCGCTGCGCGGAGTGGATGGTTTCGTGGCGCGCGCTGAGCCGTCGGAGCTCTGCGACGGGCGTTCGCGCCGCTCGGCGCGGACCCGCGGGCGCCTCGTCGAGGCGATGCGGGCGGTCGTCGCCAAAGGCGAGAATCCGACCCCGGAGCGGGTCGCCGCGCGAGCCGGCGTGAGCGAGCGGACGATCTTCCGCTTGTTCGGTGACTTGCCGGGGCTCTGGGAAGCGGTGCACGTCCAGATGGCGGCCGACGTGATGCAGTTGATCCAGGTCGGGCCCTTCGAGGGCGACGTGCGGCAGCGGACTCGCGAGCTGGTGCGGCGACGCATCGCCGTCTTCGATGCGATGGCGCCTTACCGGCGCTGGGTGGACGCCCGCGAAGTGCTCTACCCCGCGATCCGCCAGGGGCGCGAGGTGCTCGACCGCGCACTCCGCGCACAGGCGGCCGAGGCTCTCGGCTCCGAGCTGGCGGGAGGCGCCGCATCGGTCGCGCCGGCCATCGACAGCCTTCTCTCCTATGAGAGCTGGAACTACCTGCGTGTGGGCCGTGGCCTCGGTCCGCGACGGGTCGCGACGCTGCTCGAAGCGACGGTGCTGCGCCTCGTAGCGACGCCGGAGAGTGTCGACCGCGAGCGACCGAAGCGCGTACCTCGCTAGCCGAACCGGCTTCGAAGCGGAGATCGCTCGTCTCGGCGAGGTCCGCGCATTGGCGCCGCCCCTACATCTGATGGCGACTCTGCTGGGTGCTGCCGGTCCTGCCGTCGAGGATGTGGAAATGGCGATCGTCGTCGCGCGAGAAGCGCATCCGGTCGAGTACGTCGTCGCCGGTGAAGTCGCCGATGAGGTCGGATCCCGAATAGAAGTTCTGCGTCGCTAGCCCGCGCGCCGAGCCGATCCGCACGAGCGCTCCCGTTCCGTTGCGGGACATCTTCCAGACGCCGCCGACACGCGCGAGCACGTCGGTGCGGCCGTTGCGGTCGTAGTCCACGAAGACGAGCTGCTGCACCCCGAGCGATGACGGACGCAGCATGCGCCACTCGGTCAGCCCGGCGCTCGAGACGTACCAGGCGCGGCCGGTCGCGAGGAACACATCGTCGCGGCCGTCGCCGTCGAAGTCGCCGACCGCGAGCTTCGCGCGCGGATCGGGTGCGGGGATGTTTGCGTACACGTGGACGTTGTCGCGATCGCTGGTGTCCTTGACCGACATCCAGCCGTAGTAGGCGATGCCGCCATCGGCGCCCATCACGAAGTCGTTCTGCATCGCAACGAGCGGCGGCGTCACGTTGTGATGGAAGCGCGCTTCGACCGCGGGCGTGCCGCGCACGTTGAACGCACTGCCCTTGATGCCGAGGAACGAGTTGTTCGCGACGTCGATGGTCTCGCCGGCCCAGCCGTCGTAGAAGTCGGTGCCGATCCAGCTGTGCTCGCTGCCGTGCACGTCGAAAGCGTGCGTCTGCCAGGTGATCGGCCCGGCAACCTGTTCTTCGTGACCGGGCAACACGAGGTTGAAGTACGCGGCGTAGCCATGCATCGGGCCGTAGCTCGAATCGAGGATCACGTTGCGGCCGCCATCCGATCCGATCGCGTGTCGGTTGTAGTCGAAGGTGTTCCGATCGATGTAGGCATAGGACGCGTCGTTGATCATGACGCCGTAGCCGAGGTTCTCTCGCTGGTTGTGATGGAAGAAGTTGTCGGTGACGCGAACCCGGTACGCCGTCAGGAAGTCCATCATCCAGGGCTGGTGCTGCACCTTGACCCCCGCGCCGGGCCAATGCGAGAACTCGTTGTGATCGATCACGACGTCGAGTGCGTCACGGACGAGGATCGCGTAGGAGGCGTCGTTGTCTTCGCTCGTGCTGCCCGACGGGCCGCGGAGACGCAGCCCCGTCACACGCACGTTCCCACCGACCACTTCCAACATCGAGTGTCGCGTGGTGATGTTCGAGTAGAGGAGCGCGCCCTCGTTGAGCCCCCGCCGGCCACTCGCGAGCGTGATGCCTTCCGGGATCTGCAGCCGGGAGTACGAGAGATCGATCTGCGCGGTGTCTGCGATGTAGATGATCTTGCGCGGCGGCAGGCCCCCGTACGGCGCGAGGATCGGGCCCGGTCCGGGATCGGCGCCCGGGTCGATCGCGACTTCGAGCGAACTCCACTGGAACTCCGGCGGGTTCGGATCGAGCAATTCGCCCACCAAGCCGATGCGATCGCTCACCACCACCGCGGTCGGCCCGGTGATGTGGTTTGTTCGCGTGCAGGCGACGGGTACAGCGCGCGGCTCGCCGTATGCGTTGAAGGGCACCGCGCGGAAGCAGTGCTCCATGTCTTGTCGCAGACGGCTCAGCGCGTAGGTGCCGATGTTGTCTGCCACTGCGCCGATCTGCGCGATGACGACCCAGCCTGCGCCAGCCTGCCGCTCGATCCGGTAGCCAGTCTCGACATGGGATTCGTCGCGCCACGCCAGCAGCAACGTGCTGGTGGTCTTCGACTCGTAGCCCACCACCGAGGGCGCGAACGGGATCGTCTCGGTCGGCGGAAGCGGTTCGACGTAGATGCCGCCGGGATCGCCGACCACACCGACGTTGCGCGGAACGACGGCCGTCTTGCCGGCGGCCCGAGCGTCGATCGCTGCGCCGCCCAGCAGCAGCGCGGCGGCGAACAGGAACGTGTGGGTCGAACGTCGTGACTTCATCTCGATTCCCCTTTTGCGCGTGACACCGGCGGTCTCGCGATGAGAGGATTCTCGGCTGCGCGGACGCGGGTCGCAGTGAGCGACCTCACAGGGAGTGTGAGCTGCGTCTCATGCACCTTCGACATGGGGCTCGCCAGCTCGGTCGCACCCGCTCACAAACCCGTTTCTGGCGATACTGCGACGTCAGAGTCTGGCTAGGAGACTGACCCAAGACTGCCTCCGCACGTCTGGGCGCGCAGCCATCTCGATGAACTCCGCTCGCCTTGGCTCGCTGCGCGCTCCGCTTGCAGCCGCTCACTTCGTTGCGCTAACTCGCCGTAGCTCGCGCTACGCCTCGCTCGCGCGCCTCGCGCTGCGGAGCCCTCCGATCAGCAGCGGGGCGTCGCGCGCCCAGCCGCACGGCACAGTCTTGGGTCAATCTCCTAGCGGAAGATCGAGAACAATCCCCCGCGACGCTCGCGTTGTTCACGGCGGCGCTGCATGCGGCCGAACATCGCACGACGCTGTTCGGCGACACGGCGGCGCTGCTCTTCCGGATCGACACCGATGCGCGCGCGTTCCTCGTCGCGGTACAAGCAGAAGCCCTCATACGCGTCGAGTTCGGGATGCAGCTCCTGCACCACGAGTTCGATCAGGATTGCGTCGTCGAGGAAACCGACGCCGGGAATATGGTCAGGGATCATGTCGCGCGGATCGACGAAGTAGGCGAGGGCCTGCAACACGCGAGATCGGTGCGGATCCTCGAGCCTCCACTCCGCGTCCTCGAGCATGCGGATCATCGCATCGAGCGAACGAAGCCGGTCGCGGACGAAGTCGGGCAGGGCGAGCTGCGTGGTCTGCTGCGTCAACCGACGCGCACCCTCGATGATCGCGGCCTCGTCGTGCAGATCCGCGTTCTCGCGCGCTTCCCGCATCGCCGTGCGGAAATAGTCGAGATCGGAATCGGAGAGCTCGAATGTGACGTGAAGCGGCACTGCGCTCCCTCCTTTCGTCGAGAAAGCGGCGAGCCTACCCAGCGTCACTGAAGTGTCCCGAGGAGATTCGGAGGACTCTGTGAAGACGGAGCCCAGGTCCGTAAGGGTTCGCGCGAGCCGTGCGCGTGAGGAGCACGTGGCCTCGGAGTCCTGCCGGCTGAGCCCGACCCGGAACCGCAACCTTCGACGATCCGAAGTCGCTAGGCTCGCGACGCGTATCGGAGCAAGCGGTCGCGGTGTTGCGCGGATCGATGCGACAAAGTTGCCGCGACTTCGGAGCTGGCTGTGAGGAACTTCACAATCGTCGCTCGGGGCAGCGCCTATAGAGATTCCCGCAGAACCCAAAGCCCTTCGTCGCGGAGCCGCAACATGTCTCGATGTGCCCTGAGACTCCAAGCGAAGCGAAGCAGCGTCCTCTGGATGGGTTTCGTTGCGCTGGGTCTGCTCGCTGCAGTGCCGGCCGGCGCCGCGGAGCCGCTCGGCGCTTGTCGCGTCGAGCTGCGCTCGGATGCCGAAGCGATCGCGCGGGGCGAGCCGCTGGTGCTCTCGCTGCACTCGGAATGTGCCGGTGGGCTGAACCCGGGCGTTGCGCTCGAAGTGTCGCAGGACGAAGGCGGGAGTGCGCGTTCCATCGCGACATTGCGCGACGTCACTCTCGGCGGCGCGCCCAGCGCGTTTCGCATCGAGGTGGCGGAGATCTCCTGCTACACGGTGCGCGCAACGCGCGGCGACGAGACGTTGTCCGCGCGCGCCTGCCTCGAAGCGGTTGCGCTCGAGATTCCGGCGGCGCCGCTGCATACGGCGCGTCGCGGTGCGATGCCCGGCGAGAGCGGACTCTCCGAATGCCGCGTGCTCGGCCTCGCATCGGTACCAGGCCCGCACTTCGCGGTCGGCGACGCGCTCGCGCTCTCCGCGTCGTTCGTGTGTCCCGCGGCGGTTCCGCGGGTGCGCGTCTCGCTGTTGCGCCACGGACGTTCGGACGCTGCCGAGCCGCTGGCGACGGCGATTGGTGTCGCGTTCCACAAGGGCCGCACCGTGGTCGCGCTTCCTGGTGCCGACCTCCGCGCCACGACCGAGTGTCTGCGCGTGCAAGCCGAGCGGGCCGGACAAGTGATCGAGGCGCAGACCTGCGTGCGGCCTGCATCGCTGCGGCTCGCGCCGTCTCCTGCGCTGCATGCTCTCGTGGAAGGCAACCGATGAGATTCCCGCACCGCGCGCTGCTCGTGGTCGGGATGGGACTACTCGCCGGCCTCGCGTCCTCCCGCGCAGACGCGAACTGCAACGTCATTCCGGGCGCCGCGACAGAGTTCCGTGGCGCCCTTGGTTCGCTCGATCAGCCCTTCGCATCGCCGGGCGATCGCATCGAGGTGACCGTCGTCCCGGCCGATCCGAAGCGCTGCGACGCCGCGTCGCCGGGGCTGCTCGCGAACGCCGCGGATCATCTCGTGACGATCGTATTCACGCCGCCAGGCGGACCGGCGAGCGCGATCCTCGTCTCGGCCGATGCGACGGTGCCGGCCGCGGCGCTCGCATCGTGTCAGGCGGCGCTGGGCGCGGGGCGTGTCTTCGCCGTCGCGAACCAGCCGCTGCTCCGCGCCGCGAACGGCGAGCGGCTCGCGTTCCCGTTCCCGGACAGCGACGCCTTCGCGCTGCCGAACGGTGACCTGCGCACCTTCACGGGTCCCGCGAAGATTGCGATCACGTCCGAGCTGGCGACACCCCCGTGTGCATCGCTCGCCGCGCAGCGCTGCGCGAACGTCGCCGGCCTGATCGCGTGCGTGGACGAAGTCTATGAGGCCAACGGCACCTGCGAGGTGGCGAAGCAATACCGGCACCCGACATTCGGACACTTCACGGCGTTGCCGATTCCGAACAGTTTCCAGGCGCTCTGCGATACGCCCGGTACGCCCTGTGTCGATCGCACGGAGGAAGCGCCGGGGCTGCCCAGAGCGATCCGCTTTGCGACGGATCAGGACGGAAACGTGCTCTGGCCGGTGAGCTTCGAAGGGGTGCGCATCGGTGGCTCGGTCCCGATTCCGCGCCTCGTGTCCGGCGTCAGCGACATTGGCGCCTTCGAGGCCGGCGGCGCGCCGGTGCGCGTGCCGGGCGCGTCGTTCCTCGGCTCGTACTCGCCGGACGGCAGCCGACTGCCGCCCGTCTTCAATCCCTTCTCGAATGCGAGCGGCAACGCGGAGCTTTTCGGCTCGGTGGATGCGCCGCGCGGCGTGATCCGCATTGCGCGACGCAGCCCGGAGTTTCGCGAATGTCTCGGCGGCACGGCGGACGGCGCCGCTTGCACCGAGAATGCGCAATGCCCGGGCGCCACTTGCGGCGCTACATCGTGCCGTTTCACATGCGCGGGTGGCGTGAACATCGGCGATGCCTGTTCGGCGAACGCGGAGTGTCCGGGCAGCGTGTGTGGGACCGGGCAGGCGACGGCGCTCTCCTGTTCGAGCGATCTCCAGTGCCCGAGCGGGAGCGAATGCGGACCGGAGCTCTTCGAGTTCCGCGGCCGCCAGGATGCGCTGGTCGGCCCGGTCATCGTGGCGGACGCGAACTTCGATCTCGATGCACAGAATCCGGTGCCGCTCGACGGCCTCGTCTCGACCGACAGTCTCTTCCTCGAAGTGCGCGCCGAACCGGGCGAGGGCGCCGATCTGAACGGCGATGGCGACAGCGATGACGCCGCCGTCGTCACGATCCGCAATCGCAGCACGGGCGACCCGTTCCCGATCGGTGTCAACGATGGCTCGTGCGGCGCATCGGCCTGCCCGGGGCGCGCGGTCGCCCGCGTGCGCCGGCTGCCGTACACGTTTCCCGCAGCCACTGCGGAGAACGACATCGTCGCGTTCCTCGAGGCCGAGCAGCTCCAGGGCGGGGACTGCGGCGACCCCGACGTCGATTGCGACTTCAACGGCGACGACGACGACGCAGACTCGCTGCTGCGCGTGTACCGCGCCGGCGTTGGACCGATCGCCGGCAATCCTGCCGCATCGCCCGCTGCGCAGATCTCGGTCGTTCCCGAGCCGCTCGTCGGCGAGCGCAGCCTCGCGATCTCGAATGGCATCGTCTTCTACCGCCACGCGGAACTCTCGGACGCGAAGTTCAAGACGACGCAGCTGCTGGCTGGTGTTCCGAGCGAGTTCAGCGAAGCGCTCGAAATCACGCCGGACGGCCGCCACGTACTCTTCTACACGCAGAAGGCGAGTCTTGCTCCGGTGAACCTGCCGGGCGGCGACACCAATGGGTTTTGGGACGCCTACGTTCATGATCGCGACAGCGACGCCGACGGCATCCTCGACGAACCGGGCGCCACGAAGAACGTGATCGTCAGCATCGCGCCGGGCCCTACGCAGGGAAACGGCAACGTGCGCGTCATCGCAAACGCCGTCGGACCGCCGGTGGACATCGTGCCCGGTATCTCGGCAAACGGGCGCTGGGTGGTGTTCGCGAGCAACGCGACCAACATCGGTGGCGGCGCAGGCGGCGTCTTCCTGCACGATCGCGACAGCGATGCGGACGGCGTCTACGACGAGAGCGCTGCGATCGCGACGACGCGCATCGCCGAAGGAAAGATGCCGAGTGTCTCCGACGACGGTCGCTACATCGGCTTCGTGAGCACACTCGCGCTCGCGGCGAGTGACACCAATGGCGTGCAGGACGCCTACGTCTACGACCGGCTGAACGACTTCTTCCTGCAGATCGGGCGCGGCCCTGGCGGTGTGCAGCTCAACGCTGCGACGAACATGGCGATCCTCGCGGCGGGCGGCGCGTGGGTCGCAATCCAGACGAGCGCGACCAACGTCGCGAACGCACCGGCGCCACTCGGTGGCGTGTACGCCGTGAGCCTCGACTCGACGCGCCACGCGATCGCGAACGTCACCACCGACGGCAAAGTCGGCGACGGTCTCACACTGCTCTCGCAGATCTCGGCCGACGGCCGCTGGATCGGCATGACCAGCTTTGCGTATCTCGGCGGTCTGCCCGCGAGTCCGGCGGCGTACGTCCACGACCGCGACTCGGACGACGATGGCGCCTTCGACGAGGCCGGCGCGACGGCGACGATCCCGATGGCGCAGGGCTACCGGGTCTCGACGGCGCGCGTCACCGACGACGGTCGCTTCGCCGCGGTCGGCGCCGCCACCGCGACGATCGGCACGGCGACGCTCGTGCGCCTCTTCGAAGACCTGCGCACGGGCCTGACGCAGCGATTGCCGGGCTCGCTCGTCTCCGCGATTGGTGCGGGCCCCGACTTTGTCGTGGACTTGCTCGGCGCGGCGAAGGGCAAAGCGGCCGTGCTGCCGCCATTCCGCTCCCGCTACAACGAGCCGTTCTTCGTGCGCGGCCCGGACACGGTCGCGGCGTTTCCCGACGCCAACGCCGACGGCGATCTCGACGACACGCTTCTCTACGCGATCGACACCAACCAAGCGTCGCCCGCGCCGGTGCTGATCGGCGCGGCCGGACAGGTAGAAGTGGCCGACGGCCGCGCCGCGTTCCTCGCGCCGGAAGCTGGTGATCTCGACGGCAGCCCGGGTGGCGGCGTGCGGCTCTATCAAAACGGTGTCGTCGTGGATCTCGGTGCGTCGGCCGACCAGATTGCGCTCGCGCCCGACTGGCTCGTTGCGCGCGTCGAGACCGGCGACGCGCGCGGTCCGCTGGTGTGGGTCCACCCGGTGACGCAGCCAGGAGGCTGGACGGATCTCGATCTCCCCGCCGACGACTTCGCGGTGGCAGGGAGGTTCGTGGCTTTCCTGGTTCCCGAGTCGGCGCAGGTCCAGTCGCTGAACGGCGACGGTGACACGACCGACCGCGTGCTGCACTTCTACGACACGCAGCATCAGCAGCTCCACAACACGGGCCTTGCTGCGCTGGATTTCGTGCTCGCCGAGAACCTGCTCGCATTCCGCGTCTCGGAGGCCGGCCAGAACAACGCGATCCTGAACGGTGACGGCGACGCACTCGACGCCGTCCTGCACGTGATCGATCTCGCCGCACCCGAAGCGCCGCCGATCAACGCGCAGCAGGCGGCGATCGCGTGTCCGTTCGAGGCCTGCGACGGCCGCGTCCCGTACCGCATCAACGGCGAAACCATCACCTTCCTCACACGCGAGGAAGATCAGGGCGGCAACGCGCTCGCGCCGGACTGCGTCGAGGTCGATCCGCCTGCTGGCGCCGGCGACTGCGATCTCAACGGTGATGGCGATGCGAGTGGCGTCGTGCTGCAGCACTTCAACGCGATGTCGATGCTGCTGCAGGCGGGCGCCGCCCCGGCGACTTCGCAGTTCGCCGCGACGCCGGCCGGCGTCTGCACCGACAACTTCGAGTCGTGCGTCGCGGACGCCAACTGCGCGTCCGGTTCGTGCTTCGTCGCGCCGGGACTGTGCATTCGCAACACCGGAACCAATTGCAGCTTCGGCGGACCTTCAAGCTGCGCGAGCAACCAGTTCTGCCGGCCCAACGGAGGCGGTGCAGGGCTGGGCACCTGCCACGAAATCGGAGCATCGTGCGAAGCGCTGGACTCCTGCACGGGTTCGTTCTTCTGTGAGGACTTCGACGAGGATCTCCAGCGCCTGACCGGCCCGGTGGCCGCAACGATCGCCGACGGCGCGCAGCTTCTCGCCGGTTCCGGCCAGTGTCTGCTCGACCAGGGCACGTCTTGTCTCGAAGACGACGACTGCGCCGTCTCCGCATTCTGCAGCGCGGACGGCCGCTGCGTGCAGCAGACCGGCGCCTGCGACGCCGCCTCCGATTGCACGGCGCCTGCGGCCTGCAGCTTCGAGCTGATTTCGTCGGGCGACTTCGATGCCGACGGCGATCGCGTCGCGAACTCGATCGACAACTGCCCGGACCAATCGAACGTCGATCAGTCCGACATCGATGCCGACGGCGTCGGTGATCGCTGCGATCTCGAGACCTGCGGCGATGGACTCCAGACCTATCGCGAAACCTGCGACGACGGCGATGCGACCTCCGGCGACGGCTGCTCCGCAACCTGCACGATCGAGGGCGCGACACCGGCCTGCGGCAACGGCCGCGACGACGACGGCGACGGAGCGATCGACTTCCCGGGCGACGGCGGCTGCTCCGCGGCGTCCGACACATCCGAGCGACGCGATGCCAACGACGGCGGAACGTCGCGCCTCTGCGACAACGGCGCCGACGACGACGGCGACCTGCTGGCGGACTGGCCGTCCGACCCCGGCTGCCTCACGCCCGCGTCGCTGCGCGAGGATCCTGCCTGCAGTGACGGCATCGACTCCGACAACGACGGCATCGTGGACGCCGCCGACACGGGTTGCTCCGATCCCAGCGATCGCTCCGAGAGCTTCGACTGCAACGATGCGATCGACAACGACGGCGACGGGCAGACCGACTTCCCCGCCGACGCACAGTGCGCGAGCATCGCGGGCGCGAGCGAGGCGCGGCGCTGCGCGAACGGACTCGATGACGACGGCGACGGTGCGCTCGACTTCCCTGCGGATCCGGGCTGCGCGAGCGCGAGCGACGACGACGAGCGATCCGCCACCGTCGCGTGTGACAACGGAAGCGACGACGACGCGGACGGCGTCGCCGACTTCCCCGCCGATCCCGGCTGCGCATCGCTCACCGACGGCTCCGAGGACGCCGCATCGCTCGTCTGCGACAACGGCGTGGATGACGACGCTGACGGCAAGATCGACTTCCCCGCGGATCCGGGCTGCGACTCGTTCACCGACACCGGCGAGCGGAGCGCGGCGCTGCAATGTGACGATGGCGTGGACCGCGATGGCGACGCGCTCATCGATCTGGCGGATCCCGATTGCGCGAGCGCCAGCGATCCGACCGAGTGGAGTCTCAGTCCGGGCGACGTGATCGTCACGGACAACCAGAGCGACCGCGTGTTGCGCATCCGCCCGACCACCGGCGTCACCACCACGCTTTTCTCCGGCCCGCCGCTGCTCTTCCCGATCGGCGTCGAGATCGACGCGAACGGCGAGATCGTCGTCTACGACTTCGATCGCAACGCCGTGTATCGCCTCGACGCGGCGAGCGGGACGCTCGGTCCGCTCTCGCTCGGCGGCCTGATCGACGAGCCGCGTGACATCGCGCTCGAGCCGAGCGGCGCACTCGTCGTCGCCGACGCTGCGCGCGACGGAATCTTCCGCGTGAACCCGGTGACCGGCGCGCAGCAGCTGATCTACGCGAATACGACGTTCTTCGCGTTTGCGACGAGCCTCGCGGTCGAGGCGGACGGCGGGTACCTGGTCGGGGACTTCGGCAACGACACGGTGCGCAGGGTCCCGCAGACCGGCGGCTCGGCGGCGGTCGTGTCGAGCGGGCAGAACTTCAGCCTGCCGCGCAACATGGTGATCGAGGCGGCGACCGGCGACGCGCTGCTCGTGGACAGCGGCACGAATCGGCTGATTCGCTTCAACCCGAACGCCACGGCGACCACGAATCAGGTGATCGAGTCGCAAGGGCAGCAATTCTCGGCGCCGTGGGGAATCGGGATCGCCGCCGACGCGACGGGCGACGTCTTCGTCTCCGACAACTTTGGCCGCCTGATCCGCGTGGACATGGATCTCGTCTCGACTGCGAACCAGACGTTGCTCGCATCCGGCCTCGGCGAACTGCGCGGTCTCGCGGTCGTTCCGAAGACACAGTGCAGTGATGCCGTGGACAACGACGGCGACGCACTCTCGGACCTCGCGGATCCGGACTGCAGCGGCCCCCTCGATCGCACCGAGTTCCACCTGCAGGTCGGCGACGCGGTCGTCACGGTGGAGGGCCCGAACGCGTCGCTGGTGCGCGACGGGACGCTGGTGCGCGTGAATGCGACGACGGGCGTGCAGACGAAGCTCACGGACGACCGGCGCTTCGGCGACCCGGAGGGCGTCGCCTTCGATCCCGAAGGCCGCATCCTGGTCACCGATACGCAGGCCAAGGCACTCTTCCGCTTTGATCCGGCGAGCGGTCGCGTTGAGACCGTTGCGCAGGGCGGTCTACTCGCGGATCCGCGCGGCATCGACGTCGAGCCGGCGGGAGAAATCCTGCTCGCGGATTCATCGAGCGGCGCAATCTTGCGCGTCGGTCCGGAGAGCGGCGTGGTCGCGTGGCTCGCGCTGGCTCCCTCTGGCAAGCCCGCCGGCGTCGCGCTCGAAGCGAACGGGGATCTGCTCGTGACGGATGGCTCGCCGACACCGACTTCCTTGCGGCGCATCGATCTTCCGTCGGGCGCGGCGACCACGCTGGCCTCGGGCCTCAGCAACGCCGCACTGCTCGAGCGCAACGCGGCCGGCAATGTGTACGTCGCCGAGATTGGCGCCAACCGCGTCGTCGAGAAATCGTCGGTGACGGGTGGCACGCTGTTCTCGTCCATCGGCGCATTCTTCGATCAGCCGACCGACGTCGCGATCGAGACGAACGGAGACCTGCTCGTGACCTCGATCCGCAACGGGCGCATCGTCCGTGTGGACACGCCGAGCGGAGCCCAGACGATCCTCGCCTCCGGCGGGTTGTTGGTGCGGCCGGCGAGTCTCGCGTTGGTCAAGGCGGCTTGCAGCGACCGCCTCGACAACGACGGCGACGGCACGGTGGACTACCCGCTGGATCTCGGCTGTACGGCAGCGGCCGACACCACGGAAACCGACGGTACACGCATCTGCGACGACGGCATCTACAACGACGGCGATGGCCTCACAGACCATCCCGCCGACAGCGGTTGCGCCAGCGTGCTCGCGGGGCGCGAAGACCCGCAGTGCAGCGACGGCATCGACAACGACGGCGACGGTGGCATCGACTGGAATGGCGCGCCGAAGGACAGCTACTGCACCACGCCGTCCCGCACGACCGAGAAGCCGACTTCGTGCGGTGTCGGCGCTGAACTCGTCGGCGTGCTGGCGCTGCTGCGCGTCGCAGCGCGGCGTTCGCGGAACGGCTGATCGATCGCGCGCCGCGCGGTAGCCGTCCGAATCAGCGGATCGCGAAGAGACCACCCCGTCGCGCGCGCTGCTCGCGCCGACGCGTGATGCGGGCGTACATCGCGCGTCGCTCGCTCGCATCCTCGACCACGATCGCCTCGTGCCTCTCGGCGGGAGCGTCGATCACGCGCGCCATCGGCTCGAGTGTCAGACGCACTGGCGCCACGAGCTCCGGGAGCGCGCGCGATCGCGACTGCCGCGCCAGGCGCCGTACTACGCGCAGCATCGATACGGCGTCGGTTGCGCTGACGAGCGCCCGCTTCATCGCGGCGTGGAGTGAATCGAGAGTGACGGGGGACTGGTCGACGGTGGTGTTCATGATGATCTCCCTGCTCGTGGTTCCCGGTCGGATCCATCGGCACTCGCCGCTTCGCCGTCCGATTGCGACAGCATCGGATACGAGGGCCGGTCGGCGCTGTGAGCAGGGTCACAGCAGTGCCGTACGCGTGTGACGCAAGTCACACGCGTGCACACGGCGCTGCGTCGGTCGGGGCCTCGAGGCGCCGAGCGGTCGCGCGCGCGTCGTGAACGACCCCGGCGGGTCTCACGACTACTTCCCGGCAAGCACCCGCAACAGCTCATCGTGGACGAGTCCGTTGCTCGACGCGATCTCGCTGCCGGATGCAGGCGCCGCGTCGCCCGCGAGATCCGTCACGCGACCGCCGGCTTCCTCGACGATCAGGATTCCCGCCGCGACATCCCACGCGTGCAGCTTGAGCTCCCAATACGCTTCGAAGCGACCGCACGCGACGTAACACAGATCGATGGCGGCGCTGCCGTCGCGGCGCACGCCACCAGCTCGTTTCACCACGCGCGCGAATTGCGCCAGGTTGTCGTGCTCGGCGTCGTGTACGTCGTAGGCGAAGCCGGTGGCGAGCAGTGCGCGACCGAAGCGCGCCTCCTTCGACACCGCGATCGCTTTGCCGTTGCGCCGCGCGCCGCCGCCGCGGAGGGCGTCGAAGAGTTCGTCGCGCAGCGGCTCGTAGACGACGCCGACCGTGCGCACGCCGTGATGCTCGACGCCGATCGAGACGCTGAAGCACGGGTAGCCGTGCGCGAAATTGACGGTGCCGTCGAGCGGGTCGATCACCCAGCGCCACGCGGCGCCGGCGTCTTCGTGCGCGCCGCCTTCTTCAGCGAGGATGTCGTCGCCGGGGCGCTCGCGTCGGATCGCGGCGACGATCAGCGCCTCGCAGGCACGATCCACTTCGGTGACGAGATCGATCGGGTTGCTCTTGGTGCCGATCTCGAGCGCGGTCTCGTAGCGGGCGCGCTGGATCGCGCCGGCTTCGCGCGCGAGCCGCATCGCAAGCGCGTGTACGGCAGCGACATCGTCAGCCATGCGCCGCCTCCGGCTCGGGCAGGCGGAACAGGCGCCGCGCGTTCGCCGCCGTCGCGTGCGCCACTTCCTCCACTGCGATGCCGCGCGCTTCGGCGATCTTCGCGCCGACGTGCACGACGTGCGCGGGCTCGTTGCGTCGGCCGCGGTGCGGGATCGGCGCGAGCAGCGGGCAATCCGTCTCCACGAGGATGCGGTCGAGCGGCAGCGCGGCGGCGACCGCGCGCACGTCTTCGGCGGTGCGGAAGGTGACGATGCCGGAGAACGAGATCTCGAGGCGTGCATCGAGCGCGCGGTGCGCGAATTCGAGGCTGCCGGTGTAGCAGTGCAGCACGCCGGCGACATCGCCGCGGCCTTCGACGCGCCAGATGTCGAGCAGCTCGTCCCACGCGGTGGGGTCATCGCCGCGAACATGGATCGAGACGGGCAGGGCGCGTTCGCGCGCGAGAGCCACCTGCTCGGCGCACACAGCACGCTGTACGTCGCGCGGCGAGTTCATGTAGTGGTAGTCGAGCCCGCACTCGCCGACGGCCACGACGCGCGGGTGATCGAGCCACGCGGAGAGCTTCGCGCGGCCGGCATCGTCGAGCAGCTTCGCGTCGTGCGGGTGGACTCCCACTGCGGCGAACACACCGGCGTCGCGCTCCGCGAGGTGCACCGCCGCCTCGTTCGCGTCGATGCCCCAGCCCGCGCCGATCGCGATCATCTGCACGACACCGGCTGCGCGCGCGCGCTCCATCGTGGCGTCGCGGTCGGCGTCGAACTCGGTCGCCGTCACGTGCGTGTGCGAGTCGATCCACATCGGCGTGCTCAGGCGGTGTCCGCGGGTTTCTCGACGCGCGGGAAGAGCGGGTCGCCGCGCGTGATCGGTGACGCCGCGAGCTTCTCGGTGATTCGCTGCGACGCGACCGGTACGAACGGCGCGAGCATCGACGCGATCTTGCCGAGCGCGCGACACGCGAAGTGCAGCGTGGTGCGCGCTTCGGGGGCGGTTGCGGGATCCTTCACGCTCTTCCACGGCGCGCGCGTATCGACGTAGCGATTCACAGAGCTGGCGTACTCGGTGATCGCCGCGAGCGCGAGCTGCGGCTGCAGATTCTGCATCGCCGCCTGCACGCGCTCGGCCGCGGCGGCAGCGCCACCGAGCACCGACTGGTCGACCTCGTTCGAAGCGCCGGCCGGCGGAATCGCGCCGTCGCAGAACTTCTCGACGAGGTTCAGTGTACGGCTCACCAGATTGCCGAGATTGTTCGCGAGGTCGGCGTTCACGCGTTCGACCAGCGCTTCTTCGGTGAAGCTCGCATCGAGGCCGAAGCTCATCTCGCGCAACAGGAAGTAGCGGAACGTCTCGAAACCGTAGCGGCTCTGCATCACCAGCGGCGAGATCATGTTGCCGAGGCTCTTCGACACCTTGCGATCATCGACGTTCCAGTAGCCATGCACCGAAATCTGTCGCGGCGGCGCGAGCCCGATTGCTTTTAGCATGATCGGCCAGAAGATCGCGTGCGGCTTCAGGATGTCCTTGCCAATCAAGTGCTCGACATTCGCCCAGCGTTCGGCAAATGCGGGATCGTCGGGATAGCCGGCGCCGGTGAGATAGGTGATCAGCGCATCGAACCAGACGTAGCAGACGTGGTCGCGATCGAAGGGCAGCTCGATGCCCCATTCGAGACGCGTCTTCGGCCGCGAGATCGAGAGATCGCCGAGGCCGGACTCGTCGCGCAGCATTGCGAGCGCTTCGTTGCGGTAGCGCTCCGGTCGAAGGAAACCGGGGTTCTGCTCGTAGTGTACGCGCAGCCAGCCGAACGCGCGGCTCATCAGGAAGAAGTAGTTGGTCTCGCGGCGCAGCTCGGGCTCACGTTCGTGATCGCGACAGAAGCCGCCTTCGAGATCGCGTTCGGTGAGGAAGCGCTCGCAGCCGACGCAGTAGCGACCCTCGTACTCGCGCTTCTCGATCCAGCCGGCGTCGTATACGCGTTGCAGAATCGCCTGCACGTTGCGCACGTGCGCAGCTTCGGTGGTGCGCACGAAGCGCGACGGCGCAATGCCGAGTGCGTTCCATGTCGACTCGAAAATGTCGGCGAAGTGATCGACCAGTTCGCGCACCGGCGTGCCGCGCTTCTCGGCGGTCTCGACCATCTTCTCGCCGTGCTGATCGCAGCCGGAGACCGAGTAAGACTCGATGCCCTGCGCGCGTTTCCAACGCACCAGCATGTCGGCGAGCACGGTCGTGTAGGTGTGGCCGATGTGGGGCTCGGCATTCGGGTAGTAGATCGGCGTGGTGACGTAATAAAGTTGCTCGCTCACCGCAGCGCTCCCTGCAGCGCCAGCAGCGCGCGCTCGGCGACCATCTGCGGATTTGCGTTGCGCTGCACCAAGGTCTTGCGACACGCGAGCAATTCGCGAAACGCATCGAGTTCGGCGCCAACGGCGTGATCGCCCGCAGCGCAGCGCTCCGTCACCCGCTCGCGTAGCACCAGGCCCGCCGTCTCGAGCAGCGCGGCGACGGCGGGAGCGGTGTCGAGGCGCGCACCGCGAAACTCTTCCGCCCAGTCGAGCAGCGCGGGCACCGAAAGGGCGCCGAGTTCGGCGACGCGTTGCGCCTGCGCGCGGACTTCATCGGGCGCGTCCGCGAGCCGCGGCTCGGGACGCGGGAGCGCGATCCGCTGGCAGCGCGAGCGCAGCGTCGGGAGCAAGCCCGATGCGGTGGACGCGACGAGCAGCAGCGCGGTTTGCGGCGGCGGCTCTTCGAGCAAACGCAGCAGCGCGTTCTGTGCCGATTCGTTCAGCTGCTCGGCATCGGCGATCACAGCGGCGCGTCGCCCGCCCTCATACGCACGCAATCGCAGCGCCTGCTGCAGCGCGCGAATCTGGTCGATGCGCACGCGCGTGTCTTCCCTGCCGCGCTCGACCCAGAGCAGATCGGGGTGGTCGCCGATGTGGCGCAGCAGCGGTCCCGCTTTGCCGCTGCCGTCGAGCACGATCTCCTCGCGCTGCGTGGACTTGTGACAACTCGCGCACGCGTCGCAGGGGCGATCGCTCGCAGCGTCGCAAACGAGACCGCGCGCGAAGCGCAGCGCCGCTGCGCGCGCGACATCAGGCGGACCCGACAGCAGATACGCAGAGTGAATGCGCCCCGTCGCGAGACTGCGTTGCAGGAGCGATTCAGGATCGGAAACGGCAACGGACATCGGCTCGCGAGTCTAGAGGAAGGCCTCTGGCTCCGCCGTTGCGACGCGGCTCTGCACGCATCGGTTGCCGCTTCGACTCAAGTCACTTGCACATCGAGCCGATGCACGGCGCGTTCGACAAACCGACCGAGGGGGGCAATCCATGGCATTTCTGCGCGCGCGCGGTGACGAAGGTACGGGCGAAGTGGCGCTGGCCGGGATTCCGCAGAGTCCGACGAGCGGCGCTGCGAATCTCAGCGCGTTCATCGATCAGGGCTCGGAGTTCGAAGGCAAGCTCAGCTTCAAGGACACCGTCCGCATCGACGGTTGCTTCCGCGGCGAGATCACCAGCCAGAACACGCTGGTCGTCGGCGAGACGGGCGAGATCATGGCGACGGTCCGATCGCGCAACGTGATCGTGTCGGGCACTGTGACGGGCAACGTGTTCGCGACGGAGCGAATCGTGTTGCACAAGACCGCACGCGTCGAAGGCGACATCGAAGCGGGTTCCGTCGCGATTGAAGAGGGCGCGATTCTCAACGGCAAGATCACGATGAGCGGGCTGCCGAAGAGTTCTTCGTAGCGCCGCAGACGCACGGCCCGGTGGCTACGCCGCTCGCGGCTCCACCGGGACCACCTGCGTGATCGCCGGAATCTCGCGGCGCAGCGTCGCTTCGATCACGAAGCGCAGCGTTGCGAGTTGCGACGGGCAGTGCGCGCAAGCGCCCTGGAAGAGCAGCGAGACGACACCGCTCGCGTTGACGCCCACCACTTCGACGTTGCCGCCATCGACCAGCAGGCCGGGGCGCAGCCGGTCCATCACGCTCTCGACTTGCAGGCGCAGGCGCTGCGCAAAATCGCTGTTGTCTTCCATGGCGAGGGCATCGGTCGTTCCGGGCGGGTCGTTGAGCGGGGCCGCAGTGGGCACTAGGCTCGCAGCCATGCAGGTGCGCGTCTTGTTGTTCGGCTCGCTGCGCGAAGCAGCTGGGGCGAAGGAACTCTCCGTGGAGGTGCCGGAGCGAGCGAGCGTCGTCGCGTTGCGCGCGTTGCTGTCGTCGTCGCAGCCTGCGTTCCAGCGATTTGCCGGTCGCTTGCGCGTCGCCGTGAATCACGAGTTTGCGGACGACGACGCGATGCTCTCGGACGGCGACGAGGTCGCCTTTCTGCCGCCCGTCTCCGGTGGCTCGAGTTCACCCCGCGGCGCAGAGGACGAGTTGCCTCGCTGCACGATCTCCGAACGATCGCTCGACGCCGATGCGGTGGCAGCGCGCGTCGTCGGGCCAGATGCCGGCGGCGTCGTGCGTTTCGTCGGCGCCGTGCGCGACAACGCGCGCGGCCGCTCGATTCGTCATCTCGAGTACGAGGCGTATCCGGCGATGGCGCTCGCCGAGATGGAACGCATCTGTGTGTCGGCGGCAGAGCGCTGGCCCGGTGCGCGCGTTGCGATCGCGCATCGCGTCGGCCATCTCGAAATCGGCGATCTGGCGGTCGTGGTCGTTGCCGCGGCTGTGCACCGCGCCGAAGCATTCGATGCCTGTCGCTTCGCGATCGACACGCTGAAGCAGACGGTGCCGATCTGGAAGAAGGAAGTCGCGACCGACGGTGAATACTGGGTGGACGATCACCCGTGAGCGAAGAGTCGAGCGCTCACGCTCACCGACACGCCGCGACGAAGTGTCTCTGCGCGGTGGTGATCACCGTCTCGGATACGCGCACGCTCGCGGACGACAGCGGCGGCGCGCTCCTCGTCGAGCTGCTCGAAGCCGCGGGCCATCGCGTCGTCGATCGCAGCATCGTGCGCGATGAGGTCGATGCGATCCGTGCCGCAGTCGATCTCGCAGTGATGCGTGACGACGTCCACGCCGTGCTGCTCACCGGCGGCACCGGCATCGCAGCGCGCGACGTGACGCCCGAAGCGCTCGAGACGATTCTCGATCGCGTGATTCCCGGCTTCGGCGAACTCTTCCGCATGCTTTCGTATCAGGAGATCGGCTCCGCGGCGTTGCTCTCGCGGGCGTTCGCGGGAACGGCACGCGGCCGCGTCGTCGTGGCGCTGCCCGGCTCGCGCGCGGCGATCCGACTTGCCGTCGAGAAGCTGCTGCTGCCTGAGTTGCCGCACCTCGCCGCCGAAGCCGCGAAGGGCGCTTGAGCACAGTGCGCGCGTGGCTCGTGTGGGCAGCGCTCGGCTCTGTGCTCGCGGCGAGCCCGGTGCGCGCCGAGCTCTATATCTGGGTCGATGCCGAGGGGCAGACGCACGTCAGTGACGACCCGAAAGCCGTGCCGCCCGACGCCGCAGATCTGGCGGGATCCGGCGGCGACGCGGGCGGACTCTGGGGCGGGCGCGTGGTCGGTCCACCTGCACGCGCGGCGTCGCGCGATCGCAGCGAGAGCGAGCGCCGCGTCGATCTGCTGGTGCGCGGCGCGCTCGACGACTTGCGTCTTGGCGAGACGGCGCGCGCCGCGGCGACGCTCGAAGGCGTAGTGCGTGTCGAGCCGGGCAATCCCGAGGCGCACTGGTATCTGGCGCTCCTCGATCGCCAGCGTGGGCGGCTCGTCGCAGCGGAGCGACACCTCGAGGCGTTCCTCGCGCACGCGGGCGATGCGCACGATGACTGGCGCGCGTCCGCAGAGCAGCGACTCGCGGCGCTGCGCGACGAGCGGCGGCTCACGGCGGAGCACGGCGCGTCGGGTCCGCTGCGACTCGTCGCGACGCAGAGCCCGCACTTTCGCGTTCGCTACGACGCGCGACTCGGAGAAGCGTCACCCGGCTACGCGAGCACCGTGCTGCGCTATCTGGAAGAGGCGTATCGCGATGTCGTGACGCGACTCGGCGTCGCCCCGAGCGAGCCGACCGGCGTCGTGCTCTACGGCAAGGCGGCCTACCTCGCCGCGCATCAGCATCGATTCTCCTTCCCGACCGTTGGCTTCTTCGATGGGAGCATCCACGTCGCGTCAGCCGCGCATCCGGCGGGCGAGTTGCGTTCGCTGCTCTTTCACGAGTTCACCCATGCAGTGTTTGCCGAGCGCAGCGGCGGCGATCGGCCGTTCTGGCTGAACGAGGGACTCGCGGAGTTGGCGGAACGCGTCTCGCGCGGCGAACGCGGCGTCTCGCGCAGCGAGCGCGCATTGCTGCGGCGGCGCATCGACGCGGGCGAGTGGATACCGCTCGAACGCCTGGCGCCCGGCTTCGGCGGACTCGACGAAGCGAGCGCGCGCGTCGCGTACCTCGAAGCGACGACCGCGGCCGCCTGGCTCGAATCGCACATCGGCGCCGTCGGGATCGGCGCACTCCTCGACGCAATCGCCGCCGGCCAGGATCTAGACGCTGCATTGCGCCGCATCACCGGCCTCCCCACCGCCGCCCTCGACGCCACGCTCCGCCACGAGATCCAATCCGAGTTCACCAAGCCCTGATTAGAAAGTGAGAAAGGGGACGGTCCTCGACGTTGACGGGCCGTTGACTCGAGGGACGCGCTTGCCAAAGCCTGTCCCTCCAGTCTCCAGCCCGTCAACGTCGAGGACCGTCCCCTTCGTCCTCGGCTAGGATCGGCGGATATGACTACTTTGCTCGATGGGTTGAGGGACGAGGCGCGCGGGGAGCTCGAGGGCGCGATTCGGATGCGGCGGCGGCTGCACGAGAATCCCGAGCTGGGGCTCGTGTTGCCGGAGACGCAGCGCGCGGTGCTCGATGCGCTCGGCGATCTCGGCGCTGAAATCGAAACAGGCGGTGAGACCAGCGCTGTCGTTGCGACACTGCGCGGTGCGCGTCCGGGTCCGACGATCCTGCTGCGCGCCGACATGGATGCGCTGCCGATGAAAGAGGAGACCGGTCTCCCGTTTGCGTCGCAGCACGAGGGTCGCATGCACGCGTGCGGCCACGACGCGCACGTCGCGATGCTCGCCGGCGCCGCTCGCTTGCTCGCGCGCCGCCGCGATTCGTTCGCCGGCACCGTGAAGCTGCTCTTCCAGCCAGGCGAGGAAGGCTACGGCGGCGCGCGCATCCTGATCGGCGAAGGCCTGCTCGACACCGAGCCGCGCGTCGATGCCGCATTCGCGATTCACGTCGATTCTTCACTTCCGCGCGGTCGCATTGCGACGCGCCCCGGTCCGATCCTCGCCGCCGGCGACGTGATCTCGATCGACGTCACGGGGCGCGGTGGCCACGCGTCGATGCCGCATCTCGCCGCCGACCCGATCCCCGTCGCGTGCGAGATCGTGATGGCGCTCCAGGCGTTCGTCACGCGACGCATCGATGCGTTCGATCCGATCGTGATCACGATCACGCGCATCCAGGCCGGCAGCGCGGGCAACGTGATTCCGCCGACCGCGCATCTGCTCGGGACGATCCGTTCGGTGTCGGAGCGCGCGCGCGAAACGGCGCACGAAGGCGTGCGTCGAGTGGCTGAAGGCATCGCCGCTGCGCACGGCGTCGACGCGAAGGTGCACGTGGTTCCGGGCTATCCGGTGACCGTCAATCACGCGGACTTCGCCGCATTCGCGCGGGGCGTTGCAGCGGAAGTCGTGGGCGATGATGCCGTCATCGACATGCGCGCGCCGATCATGGGTGCGGAAGATTTTTCGTATGTGTTGCAGCGCGTGCCGGGCGCGCTGGTCTTCCTCGGTGTGCGTCCGCCCGAAGGCCCGAGCGAGCCGCTGCATTCGAGTCGGATGCGGATCGACGAGGACGCGATGGCGACCGGCATCGCGCTGCACGCGGCGGTCGCGCTGCGCTGGCTCGAGCAGAACACGGCGTGAGCGACGCCCGCTGGCCGTTGTCGCCGCGCGCCGCGCGCGTCTTCTACGGCATTGCCGATGCGTGGGGTCCGAGCGATCCCGTGGACGCAACGGACGCGGCCATCGATGTGGTCGCTGCGCTCGCGCCGCTTCTCCGCGACACACAACAGCGACGCCGCCTGGAACGAACGCTCTGGCTCCTCGAGTGGTCGCCGCGCTTTCTGCTGCGCTCGCGACGCGGCCTCTGCTGGATGGAGCGAGGCGAGCGTTGCGCGTGGCTCGCGCGACTCGAGCGCAGCCGCGTTCGCCGCGTGGGCCGATCGCTAGCGCAGCTGCGCGTGCTCGTGGCGACGAGCTACGCCACCGCTGCAAACTCCGGCGCGCCTCAGTCCTTGCCCGGCGCGTAGTACTCGAAGTCCACCAGGTTTGCTTTCAGGAAGTCGCGCAGCCGGTCCACGACGCGCGCTTCGAGCTGCCGCACGCGCTCCCGTGTGATGCCGAGTTCGTCGCCCATCTCCTGCAGCGTCTTCGGCTCCTCTGCGAGGATGCGCTCCTCGATGATCAGTCGATCGCGCTCGGGGAGCGTCGCGGCGAACTCGCGCACCTTCTCGAGGAAGACGCGCCGCAACTCCAGATCCGCGACGTTCTTCTCGAGAGACGGGCCGTCGCCGGTGAGGAAATCACCATAGGTTGCGCTGCCCTCGTCTTCGTGGACGGGCGCGTCGATCGAAAGATCGCTGTGACCGAGCCGCTGCTCCATGTCGATGACGTCGTCTTCCGTCACGTCGAGGCGCTCGGCGATCATCTTCGGCTCGACCTCGATGCCGAGCCGCTCGAGTTCGCGCTTCTCCTTGTTGAGCCGGAAGAAGAGCTTGCGCTGCGCCCGCGTGGTGCCGAGCCGCACCAGGCGGATGTTGTCGAGCAGATACTTGAGGACGTAGGCGCGGATCCAGTAGGCGGCGTAGGACGAGAGTTTCACGCCCTGATAGGGATCGAAGCGTTTCACGGCCTGGAGCAAACCGACGTTGCCCTCCTGGATCAGGTCGAGAACGTTGGTCCAGGTGCGGCGATACTCCATCGCGATCTTCACGACCAGTCGAAGGTTCGCGAGCACGAGCAGTTTGGCGGCGTCGGCGTCGCCATCTTCGACCCAGCGCAACGCCAACGCGTGTTCTTCTTCGCGCGAGATCGGGGCGTGATCGCGGAGTTGCGAGAAGTAACGCGACAGCGCATCACTGCGTTCGACGTCGCGGGGCTTGGTTGCGGTCGCTTTGACCCGCGCCGGGATGGCCGCGTCGAGCGGCGCGATCACAGTCGTTGCCGGATCGGTCGGCGGAGGGACGCTGGACTCGCGAGGGCTCACGATGTCGAGGCTAGCAGAGCAACAAACGACAGACGGGCTGCGCGGCGTGCGCAGCCCGTCTCGTCAGTCGTCTTTACGCTGTTCTACTGCTTGAGGGTCCGGACGTACACGATGATGTCCGTGATGTCGGCATCCGGCAGGTGAGCCCAGGGCGCCATCATCGGATTGCCACCGTAGGCGGCCGCACCGTTCTTCAAGATGTTCATCAGGTCGGCGTCGGTGCCGGGTTTGCCGTCCTTGTCCGTGTCGAACTTGAAGTCCGCCACTGCGAAGTTGCGCGGCTTCGGTTCCGGGAGCGCGGCGCCCACCGGGCCGTCGCCCTTGCCCGACGTTCCGTGGCACGACGCGCAGTTCGTTTCGAAGAGCGTCTTACCCTTCGCTGCGTCGCCGGCAGCGCTCGCGGCGATCGGCGCCATCGCCAGCGATAGGCCGAGCATGGCGAGCGACAAGTTCCCAGTCACAGAATTGCGAAGCACCGATGGATCTCCTCGTACTCTGCCCGGTCACGACTCGCGAGACGATCGACGAGTGAGCCGGACAACTTCCGTACCCGTGGACGGCAACCATGCGCATCCATGCGGGCGACTGCGGGCGGAACATAAGAGAAGCGCGGCACAGGTCAAACGACGCCAGTGCTCGGCCAACCCTGCAGCAACTCCGTCACGAGACGCACGCCGACGCCCGTCGCACCGTAGGGCTGACACGGCCCCGTCTTGCCCGTGTACGCAGTGCCCGCGATATCGAGGTGCGCCCACGGTGTATCGCCGACGAACGCCGAAAGGAACGCGGCCGCGGTGCTCGCGCCCGCATCGCGACTGCCGCTGACGTTCTTCAGATCGGCGATCTGCGAGCGCATCTCGTCACGGTGCGAATCGGCCATCGGCATGCGCCAGGCGCGCTCGCCGGTCGCCTGGCCCGCGCGCGTGATCGCATCGGCGAGGCTGTCGTGGTTGGAGAAGAGTCCCGAGCACCAACTCCCGAGCGCGACGACACAGGCGCCGGTGAGCGTCGCGAGATCGATGATCGCGTCCGGCTCGTACTGCGTCTTCGCGAAGTGGATCGCGTCGCAGAGCACGAGCCGACCTTCGGCATCCGTGTTCTGGATCTCGATCGTCTGCCCCGACATCGCCGTCAAAATGTCTCCCGGCCGATACGCGTCGCCGCCCGGCATGTTCTCCGCCGCGGCGAGGATGCCGACGACGTGCAGCGGCAGATCGAGCAGCGCGACCGCGCGCAAGATGCCCACCACGGCGGCGGCGCCCGACATGTCGTGCTTCATGTCCTGCATACCGGCGGAAGGCTTGATCGAAATGCCGCCGGAGTCGAAGGTGATGCCTTTGCCGACGACGCAAACGGTCGGCCGAGCGCGCGCACCACGCCGCGGTGCATGCTCCAGCACGACCAGTCGCGGCGGATGGACGCTTCCCTGGCCGACACCGAGAAGTGCGCCCATCTTGCGCTTGCGCAGTTCGGGAACGTCGAACACGCGGCACTTGAGTCCGACTTCGTTTGCCACCTTGCGCGCCTCGGCGGCAAGCACGATCGGCGGCATCGCATTCGCGGGCTCGTTGGAAAGTCGCCGCGCGACGTTCTGGCACTCGGCGAGCGTCGCTCCGATAGAGGCGGCATCGCGCGCCGCATGCACTTCAGATTCGCGCTCGATGTGGATCGAAACGCGCGTCAGTGCGGGCGGCGCGTCCTCTTTCTTGGTGCGCCAGCCATCGCTCCGATACGTGCCGAGGATCGCCGCTTCGGCGAGTGCGCGCGCCGCGTCGGCCGTGCGCACTCGTTTCGATGCCGGCACGACGATCGCGAGCGTACGCGCGCGTCGCGCGCCCGCTGCGGCCACCGCCCGGCCCCCGAGCTGGCGGATCGCCTCGCTGTCGAGCTTCTCCTCATCGCCGACGCCGAGCAGCAACACGCGTCGCGGAACGCCACGACCGCGCCCGAAGAGCAGCAGCGATTCGCCCTTGCGACCGCGGAAGTCACCGCTCTTCACCACATCGAGGATCTGCCCACCGAGCGCGTGATCCACTGCTGCGACGCGTGCAGAGAGCTGCGCTCTGCTCGCGATCGTCGGCAGCGCGAGCGCCAGAAGGTCGGCTCCCGCGCGAAGCGGCTGCTGCGTTTCGACCGTGACCTTCATCCATCCTCCATATGCGCAATTGATTGGCTGCGCAGCGTCTTCTAAGCTGGCCCGACATCAAATAGAGAGGCTTATGGGACTGCTTCTCGTCGGGGCGGACTGGGGGGTGCGTCTCGCGAGTCTCGACATTCTCCGGCTGATCGGTGAGGCCGGATGGATCGTCAAGCTCGTCCTCCTCGCGTTGGCCACAGCTTCCGTCGTGTCGTGGGCGATCATCGCGTTCAAGTGGCGCGAGCTTCGTCGGGCGACGCAGGATAGCGAGGCGTTTCTCGAGGTGTACCACGAGGGATCGTTCGACGCGGCGCATGAAGTCGCGCGTGACCTCGAGCACAGCCCCATCGCACAGGTTTTTCTCGAAGCGTATGGAGAACTCGGGCGCATCGCGCGCTACGCGGGTCGTTCGCTCTCGACCGGACTCGGCGATTTGCAACGCCGCGCCGTCGAACGACAGATCTCGTGGACCGCAGCGCGCGAAACGCATCGACTCGAGCGCGGCCTCGAGTTTCTCGCGACGACTGGAAGTGCGGCGCCGTTCGTCGGCCTCTTCGGCACCGTGATCGGCATCATCTCGGCGTTCGAAGAGATCGGGAAGACGGGTTCCGCGAGTCTCGCCGTCGTGGCACCCGGCATCGCGGAAGCGCTGATCGCGACGGCCGTCGGCCTCGCCGCCGCGATTCCGGCGACGATCTTCTACAACCACTTCGTTGGCGAATTGCGAAGGCTCGGCGAGCGCGTCGATCTTTTCGCGGAAGAGTTTCTCGCGGACCTTCGCGTTCGCGGCGCTCGTCCCAACGACGAGACGCGCGCGGCGGGGCCCTAGCGCGTGGGCGGGGTCCGGCGCGGACACACGGTGATGTCCGAGATCAACGTCACGCCGTTCGTCGACGTGATGTTGGTGTTGCTGATCATCTTCATGGTGGCAGCGCCCATGATGCAGCAGGGGATCGACGTCGATCTGCCGCAGACGACGACGCAGGCGCTGCGCCTCGACCAGGAACCGCTGGTGCTCAGCGTCCAGCGCGACGGCAAGACCTTTCTCGGAAAGCAGGAGATCGCGATGGGCGAGCTCGCCGCCAAGCTGCGCGCAGTCTTCGATTCGCGCGGCGACAAAGAGCTGTACCTGCGCGCCGATCGCGAGGCGCCGTACGGCTTGGTCGCCAAGGCGATGGCGGCCGCGCAGAATGCTGGCGCCACCAAACTCGGCATCGTCACCGAGCCAGAGGGCTAGGGCCCTGCCGCGGAACGTGACCAGCGCGGGCGATGGCGTCGAAGAAATCCGGCGGCGCCAGATGCGGCGCTGGATTTTCGCCTCCGCGTTCGGCCACGGGATCGTCGCGGCAGCGCTGTTGTGGATGCCGACGCCGAAATCCGCGGAGCTGCCCGGCGTCGTGATGGTCGATCTGGTCGCGCTGGCCGCGCCCGCGGCTGCAGGAAAGCCCGCATCGGTGCCCAAGACGGTGCGACCGAAGCCGTTGCCGCCAGCGCCGACACCGGCTGCCGCGAAGCCGGTTCCTCCCGCGCCACCGGTCGCCGAGATCCCGAAGCCAGACCCGCCGAAGCCCGAGCTGCCGAAGCCCGAGCCGGCCAAGCCCGAGCCGCCGAAACCGCCGCCTCCGCCGCCGCCGAAAAACGAGACGGTGATCCCGAAGACGCCGCTGCGCGAACCCGAGAAGCCGAAGGCGAAGCCCGAGCCGGAGCCCAAGCCCGAACCGGAGCCGAAGCCGGCGCCCAAGGAAGTCGCCAAGGCCGAAGCGCCGAAGCCGAAGCCTGCTCCGACTCCGCCGAAGCCAAAGCCGCAGGAGTCGTACGACGACGTGCTCGCCGGCTTGCGCGCCGAGCGCGGCGAAGATCGCCCCGACGCCGTCGAGCGGCCGACGCGCACCGCGAGCGCCGAGAAACCCGGCGCGGGTGGCACCGCGCCGACGCCGGCCGCACGCGCGTCGGGCACCGCTTCCGTCACGCCTGAGGTCGCTTCGTGGCTGCGGGCCGCGCGGCTGCATGTACGCCAGGCATGGGTGCTGCCGGCTGGTCTCCGGCGCGAGCCGCTCGAAACACAGGTCGAGGTCGAACTGGATGCGCAGGGCAACGTGCTCGCGGAGCCGAGGGTGACGCGTCGATCGGGGAATCCCTGGTACGACGAGAGCGTCGTGCGCGCCGTCCAGAAAGCGAGTCCGCTGCCGCCGCCGCCCGAGCCGGGTCGCTGGCCGTTCGTGTTCCGACCGGAGGATCTCGGTTGAAGAAAGTTTGGATCGCGTTCGCGCTCTCGATCGCACTCTTCCCACTGCTCGAGGAGGGCGCGCGCGCGCAGGAAGTGGAACGCCCGCCGGTCGTCGTGACCGACGCGGGCGGCAAGGCGTTTCGCATTGCGCTTCAGGAGTTTTCCGCAGGCGCGCGCACGGTCGATGTCGCGACACTGCGCGCGGACGTGCAGGGCGCGCTCGAGTTCTCGGGCCTCTTCGCGTCGGTCGATCCCGCGGCGTTCCTCGGTCCGCGCCAATCTTCGGCGCTCTCGGATTCGCTCGGTTGTCCGGAATGGCGCCAGATCGGCGCCGATGCGTTTCTCGAAGGCGTGACGCGCGCGGGCGGCAGCGTCGCCGAGATCGAGTTCCGCGTCTGGGACGTGGCGCGTTGCCGTGCGCTGCTGACCAAGAGCTATCGCGGCAATGCGAGCGACATGCCCCGCATCGGGCGGCGCATCGCCGACGACGTGGTCGAGGCGTTCACCGGCAAGCGCGGCGTGGCGAGCACCGACATCGCGTTCGTCTCTGCGCGCGGTGGCAACGCCGAGATCTACGTGATGGACGCCACCGGCAGCAATCAGCGCGCGGCGACGCGCAACAAATCGATCAACGCGTTTCCATCGTGGTCGCCCGATGGAAACTCGATCGTCTACATGTCGTACCTGTACCGCCGCTCACCGCATCTGTTCCGGCTGGTGCGCGGTGGCGGCGAGAAGCCCGGGCGGCTGCTCGAATCGCTCGACGCCACGCGTGCGGTCTATCGCGGTGTCTACGATCCGAGCGGCTCGCGGCTTGCGGTGGTGATCAGCGTCGATGGCGCGCCCGAGATCTTCACGGTGGACATCGACGGCAAGAATCTGCGTCGGCTCACGAATCACGAAGCGATCGATCTGTCGCCGACGTGGTCACCCGACGGCGCGCGCATCGCTTTCGTTTCGGATCGCACCGGCGCGCCTCAGCTCTACGTGATGAACGCGGATGGCAGCGGTCAGAAGCGCCTGAGCTTCGACGGCAACTACAACACGGCGCCCGCCTGGTCGCCCGACGGGCGCTGGATCGCGTACGAGACGCGTGTCGGCGGTCAATTCGACATCTGGCTGATCGATCCCGACGGGCGCACCAACGTGCCCGTCGTTTCGAATCCGCGCAGCGACGAGGCGCCGAGTTGGTCGCCGGATTCGCGTAAGATCGCGTTCCATTCGCAACGCCGCGGCAAGGCCGATGTTTACGCCGTCGATCTGGACGGCGACAATCTGCGGCGACTCACGGAAGCCCCAGGTGAGGACACGCATCCATGCTGGGGTCCGTACCCGCGCTAGCCGAGCCATTGTTCGAGTCGATCGGCGCGCAGCAAGTCAGGGGGAACGAATTCAGGGAGGAGCTTCGATGCGCGTCATTCCGGTCGCGCGACCACTCGTCGCAATCGTCTTCGCGGCGCTGCTCGGCGCCGTGCAGAGTGGCTGCGTGTCGGTTGCTGAACACCGAAAGTTGGAGCGCGACGTGCTGCAAATGAAGCGCGGCACGGGCTCGGGGAGCGGCGAGCGCGTCGCCGATCTGCGCGCGCAGATCGATGGGCTCGAGCGACGCATCGCGAAGGTCGAGGGAAAAGCGGACGAGGCGCAGCATGACGCCGCCCGCGCGCTCGAGGAGGCGAAGCTCGCGCGTCAAGATTCATCGGGCGCGCCCACGGGGTCGCTGCCGGTCGATGCCGAGGCGTCGAGCAGCGTGCCTGACGCAGCACCCGTCGTTGCGACGCAAGGCGCCGCTTCGGCAAGCCAGGCAGCGGTCGAGGCGCCGCCGACGTCGTCGAGCGCGGTCGTCGCACCGGCCGCGGAGCGCGCCGAGGCGGGCGCATCGGTGCAGGAGGTCTCGGCGTATCGAGATGCACACTCGACCTATCGCAGCGGTGAGTACGACGCCTGCATTGACCGATTCCGCGGCTTCTTGCAGACTTACCCGGCTTCGCCGTACGCCGACGACGCTGCGTACTGGATGGCGGAGTGCCATTTCAAGAAGGGCGACTACAAATCGGCGGTGCTGCGTTTCGACGACGTGGTCGCGCGCTATCCAGAAGGCGATAAGTCGGCAGACGCGCTCTATCGACAAGGCGAGGCGCTGTTGAAGCTCGGTCCTGGTTACGCAAAGGCAGCGAGCAAGGCTTTCGAGCGCGTGGTTGCGGAGTATCCGAACTCGACGCGCGCTGGGGAAGCGAAGAAGCAACTCGAAGTTCTCGGCAATCGCGGGTAGTCGATCAAAGCCTCGCATCGCCGCTCCGATCGATCTCCGATCCGATTCATTGAAACAGAAGCTGGATTCGTTCCAACGGGAGAAGACACGAGTTGAGGAAGCGCGACCTCGACAAATTCCGAAAGCTGCTGACCGCGCAGCGCGAGCTGCTGATCGAGAACGCGCGCCGCGCACTCGCCGGCGACATCCATCTCGATCCCGACGACTTTCCCGACGAGATGGACGCGGCTTCGTCGGAGATCAACCTGGCGTTCCTAGGACGTCTTCGGGAGCGCGAGCGCGGCCTGATCACCAAGATCGACCAGGCTCTCGCGAAGATCGACTCGAACGAGTTCGGGCTCTGCGAGAACTGCGGCGAAGAAGTCGGAATCAAACGCCTCGAGGCGCGACCGGTCGCCGAGCTTTGCATCGACTGCAAGTCGGAGCAGGAACGTCTCGAACGCCGGATGGGATGAAGCCGTCCTGACGGCGCCCCTCGTTCTCGGAATCGAGAGCTCGTGCGACGAGATGGCCGCAGCCGTCGTGCGTGGTCGCGAGATCCTCGCATCGGTCGTCCACGCGCAGATCGATGTCCATGCGCCCTATGGCGGCGTGGTGCCGGAGCTGGCCTCGCGCGATCACGCGCGCTGTGTGTCGCAAGTCGTTGGCGAAGCGTTGCGCTGCGCCAACGTGACGCCGGCGCAGCTCGGCGGTGTCGCCGTGACGGCGGGACCCGGGCTCGTCGGTTCGCTGCTCGTCGGGCTCTGCTTCGGCAAGGCGTTTGCGGCGCGTCACGGTGTACCCCTGGTGGGCGTGCATCACGTGGCCGGCCATCTCGCTTCGGCTGAACTCGCCGACGAGCGACTGGTGCCGCCGTATCTCGGGCTCGTCGTGTCGGGCGGACACACGGCGCTGTATCGCGTCGAGGCCGACGCTGCGCCCGTGCGGCTCGGTGAAACGCGCGACGACGCGGTGGGCGAAGCATTCGACAAAGTCGCGAAGTTGCTCGGGCTGCCATATCCCGGCGGTCCCGCCGTCGCCCGCGAAGCCGAGGCCGGCGATGAGCGCGCGATTGCGTTTCCGCGCCCGATGGTCACCGAGCCGCATCTCGATTTTTCGTACAGCGGCTTGAAGACGGCGGTGGCGATCCAGGTCGAGAAGCGGCGCGCGGTGGGCGCGCTCACGCAACGCGACATCGCTGATATCGCGGCGTCGTTCCAGGCTGCCGCGACGGATGTGCTCGTCACCAAGGTGCGACGCGCGCTCCGGCGTGAGGGACTCGGGCGACTCGCCGTCGTCGGTGGCGTCGCAGCAAATCAGCGGTTGCGGCGCGAAGTCGAGTCGGCGGCGCGCGCCGACGCATTCCTCGCGGTGTTTCCACCGCTCGCACTCTGCACCGACAACGCCGCGATGATCGCTGCCGCCGGCGCGCGCCGGCTGCTGCGCGGCGAGTGCGATGACGCGAGCCTCGGCGCGTTCGCGCGCGCTCCGGTTCCCGCGCGTTGAGTCGCGCCGAAGTTCGCGCGACGCTCGAGCGCCGTGGCCTGCGTGCGCACAAGACGCGTGGCCAGAACTTCCTCACCGATCCGCGCATCGCCGAGCAGATCGCCGACGATGCGCCCGTTGGCGCGAATGACGCGGTGATCGAGATCGGCCCCGGGCTCGGCGTGCTGACGCGTGCGCTCGCGGCGCGCGCGCGCTGCGTCGTCGCGATCGAGATCGACGCGGGTCTGGTGCGCACGCTGCGCGAGGAGGGCGCGCTCGCATCGAACGTGGAGTTGCTGCACGCCGACGCGCTCGCCGTCGATCTCGCGGCGCTCGCGCAGCGACTCGGCGCGCCGGTGCGCGTGGTCGCGAATCTTCCCTACGCCATCTCGACGCCGCTGCTGCGCCAGCTCCTCGATTTGCGCGGTCTGCTCGCCGGCTGGTTGGTGTTGGTGCAGCGCGAGGTGGCCGCGCGGCTCGTCGGCAAGCCGGGCACGCGCGACTACGGCTCACTCGCGGTGCTGCACGCGTTGACGGTGCAAATCTCGCGAGTCCGCGATCTGCCGCCCCACTGTTTTTTCCCGGTCCCACGCGTGACCTCGACGTTGGTGCGAGCGATCCCGCTCGATCCGCCACCGCTGGCTGCCGATGAGCTGGCGATGGTCGAGCGCGTCGTGCGGGCCGCCTTCGGAACGCGGCGCAAGACGCTGCCGAATGCGCTTCGCACCGGGCTCGATCCTGCGCCGACGATGGAGATTCTGCATGGCGTCCTCGACGGACTCGGGATCGAACACCGGGCGCGCGCCGAAGAGCAAGGGCCCGCAGCCCTCCTCGCCCTCGCGCGCGCGCTCCGCGCCGCCGACGCCTGAGCCGTCCGCGAGCCGGCTTTTATTTGAGCCGCGCCACGATCTCGCGGTGCCGATCGCCGTGGAGGTCGCGCGTCGCGGCGCCGAGGCGACGCGCGAATACGCGACGAATCTCTCGCCGGGCGGAATCTGCCTGCACGCGCGGCTGCGACTTCGCGTCGGTGATGACGTCACCGTTGCGTTCGTGTTGCCGGGCGAAGATCGCCGCATCGAGGCGCGCGGCCGCGTCAGCTGGTGTGAAGACGACGAACCCATCGAAGCCGCCTGCTTTCTCGAGACTGGCGTGCGTTTCGAAGTGCTCGAGGAAGGCGATCGCGCGCGCATCGCGCGCTTCGTGAAAGCGGCTCCATCGGGTTCGAGTTGACACGGTTGCGAAGGGGCTCTTACTCTCCCGCCCGGCTCGAGGGGAATCGCATGGTGCGATCTTCAACGAGCGCCTACACGAAGGACGTTTCGGGCCCTCGCGATCGGCCCGACGAAACGAAGGACGAGTCCCGCACGCGAACGTTCGTTCGCGAATCAAGCTCTGGAACCATCGCTTGGATCTGCTCCGGCAGACCGAGACGGAGGTAAGCGGAGCGGATCTCGCACGCAGCGTCGTCGTCTTCGATGCGACCCGCGGCGTAGCAGCGTGATCCGACACGCGCCTCCGGCATTGACCGGCGGGCGCGTTTTTTGTTTCCGGTGTCTCGGGCCAGGAGCCTCGGCGCAACGTGCCGGGGTTTCGTCGCGGTGGTCTGCCGGAGGCAGCCCCCCATGTCGACGATTTCCGTCTCCTCCTCGCGCGAACATCGCATCACCGTGCGCACGCTCGCGGCTCGCAAGCGGCGCGCGGAACGCATCTCGATGCTCACCGCCTATGACTTCGCATTCGCGCGCATCTTCGACCAGGCCGGCATCGACGTGATCCTCGTCGGTGACAGCCTCGGCAACGTCGTGCAGGGTCACGATACGACGCTGCCGGTGACGCTCGACGAGGTCGTCTACCACACGCGACTCGTCGCGCGCGGTTGTCGTCACGCGTTGGTCGTCGGCGACATGCCGTTCGGCTCGTATCAGGTGTCGTCCGAAGACGCGGTGCGCTCCGCGATCCGGCTGGTGAAGGACGGCGGTGCGCAAGCGGTGAAACTGGAAGGCGGTCTCGCCGTCGCCGAGGCGATCGAACGCATCGCGCGCGCCGAGATCCCGGTGATGGGTCACGTCGGGCTGACACCGCAAGCGGTACACCGGATGGGCGGCTTTCGCGTGCAGGGGCGCACCGAGGACGAGCGCGCGCGCGTACTCGCCGACGCCGATGCGGTGCAGCGCGCGGGTGCGTTCGCGGTGGTGCTCGAGGGCATGCCGGTGGATCTCGCCGCCGAGATCACCACGCGGCTCGAGATCCCGACGATCGGGATCGGCGCGGGTCCGCATTGCGACGGGCAGGTGCTGGTGATGCACGACATGCTCGGCCTGAACGACTGGACGCCCAGCTTCGTGAAGCAGTACGCCGATCTCGGCGCCGCGGCCGCGAAGGCGGCGCGCAGCTTCGCCGAAGATGTCGCCGCGCAGAAGTTTCCCGCGGATGAGCATTGCTACGGCGCAGCGCGCATCAAGGCCGGCTGATGGAGCTCGTGCGAAGCGTCGATGCGCTGCGCGCGCTGTCGGACGGCGCGCGCGCGGCGGGGCGGCGGGTGGCGCTGGTGCCCACGATGGGCGCGCTGCACGACGGCCACCTCGCGCTGGTTGCGCTCGCGCGGCAGCGCGCGGAGTGCGTGATCGTGTCGATCTTCGTGAACCCGACTCAGTTCGGACCGAGCGAGGATCTAGCGAGCTACCCGCGCACGCTCGAGGCTGATCTGGCGCGATGTCGCGAGACGGGCGTCGATGCCGTCTTCGCGCCGGCTGCGATCGAGCTCTACCCCGACGGCGCGCAGACCTTCGTCGAAGTGACGGAGCTCGCGAAACCGCTCTGTGGCGGCTCGCGCCCGCACTTCTTTCGCGGCGTCGCGACGGTCGTGGCGAAACTGCTCGTCGCGGCGCGTCCGCACGTTGCGGTCTTTGGAGAAAAAGACTTCCAGCAACTCCAGGTCGTGCGCCGCCTGGTGCGCGATCTGTTGCTCGACGCAGAGATCGTCGGAGCTCCGATCGTGCGCGAGCGAGACGGGCTCGCGATGTCGAGTCGCAATGTCTATCTCGATGCGGCGATGCGCGCCGAGGCGCTCGTTCTCGTACACGCGCTCGACGTCGCCGAGGCAGCCGTCGGCGCAGGCGAGCGCTCGGCTGCCGCGCTGCTCGAGTCGGTGCGCAAGGAAATCGGTTGCGCGCCGCACGCGACGATCGACTACGCCGATCTGCGTGATCCCGAGACGCTCATCGATGTGACGACGATCGCGAGACCCACGCTGCTCGCGCTCGCGGTCCGCTTCCCCGCACCGCGCGCTGCCAGCGGTGAGATTCGTTTGATCGACAACCGCGTGCTGCAGCTGCAGCACAACGCCGAGGATCCCCCCCGATGAAACGCACGATGCTCAAGTCGAAGATCCACCGCGCGACCGTGACGGAGGCGAACCTCGAGTACGAGGGCAGCGTGTCGATCGATACCGATCTGCTGCGCGCCGCGGACATCCTGCCCTACGAGGCCGTCGACATCTGGGATTGCACCAGCGGCGCGCGCTTGCGCACCTACGCGATTCCAGGTGAGGCGGGCAGCGGCGAAATCTGCGTGAACGGCGCCGCCGCGCATCTGATCAAGCCCCACGATCTCGTCATCATTGCGACCTGGACCGAAGTGGACGACGCCGAAGCGCAGAGCTGGGAGGCGAAGCGCGTGTTCGTCGATGCGCACAACCGCATCCGCGACTAGGCCTCATGGAACTCGCCGCTCGCCTTTGGCTCGCTACGCGGGACGTGCCGCCTCACCGCTGAGCTGTCGTCTTGCTAGGCTGGCCGCGATGACGGAGGTGGGCGGCCGCAAGTTGATCACGTCGAATCGGCGCGCCCTGCACGACTACGAGATCCTCGAGACCTTCGAAGCGGGCCTCGTGCTGCTCGGTCCAGAGGTGAAGTCGTTGCGCGACGGTAGAGCGAACCTCTCCGACTCGTATGCGGTGCTGCGACGCGGCGAAGCGTTTCTGGTGAACGCGCACGTGAGCCCCTACGAAAAGGCGGGCCGTGACAATTCCGAGCCGCGTCGCGAGCGCAAGCTGCTGATGCACCGCGCCGAGATCTCGCGTCTGCGGCCGAAGCTGGCGGAGCGTGGCTTCACGCTGGTGCCGCTCTCGCTCTACTTCAAGGCGGGACGTGCGAAGGTGGAACTCGGTCTCGCGCGCGGCAAGAAGCAGTACGACAAGCGGCAGACGCTGAAGAAGCGCGAACAAGACCGCGAGATCGAGCGCGCCACGCGCGCCTCGCGCGACCGGGAGAGCGAGTGAAGCGGGAGATGCGAAGGGCCTTTACGGTGGCGCTCGCGTGCGCCGCCGCAGGGACCCTGCATTGTGGCCCGATGGCGTCGCCGTCGTCGGATCCGTTTCATCCGACACGCTTCGACTACAGCGCGTTCCGCAGCACACGCGCCCCCGATGAGATCCGCGACCCGAACTATCTCCCATTCATGGGCCGACGCTTCGCGCTGCGCGACAAAGAGCAGGACGTCGTCGTGCTGTGTCGTTGGGACGTGACGAAGTTTCCGCTCACCGTCTACGTGCAGCCGCCGGAACTCGATCCCGCGCTGAAGGACGAGTTCAACGCCAGCAAGGAGCCGACGGCGTTCACCGAAGCGGCGTGGCGCGCACTCGATAGCTGGCAACGTTCACTCGGTGGTGTCGTGAGCTTTCGGCGCGTGCGCAGCGATGAGGATGCAGATCTGCGGATCCTGCTCGTCGGACAAGTGGGGCCGGCGCCCGAAGCGGGCGTGCAAGTCCTCGGGACGACACCGATGCACGACGCCTGCAAGGTGCGGGGTCGCAGCATGTGGCCCGATCGTCTCGATGTCGAATTCGCCGTGCCCGAGATCCACATCTACGTCGCCGACGATCACGGATTGCTGCCGCCCGATCAGGTCGAGCGCAACGTCCTCCATGAACTCGGCCATGCGCTCGGCATGCATGGCCACAGCCCGATTCCCGCCGACCTGATGTACGCCGTCGCGCGGGATCGCCGCGTCGATCGGCTCTCGACCGAAGACGTGAACTCGTTCCGCGCGCTGTACCGGCTGCCGAACGGAATGATCTACGCGACGCTGCCGCGGGGCGGGCAGGCGGCTCGTCCTGCCGCGCAAGCGCCCGCCGGTCCTGTGCAGCTCGCGGCCGAAGTCTACCGGGACGCGCGGCTCGGCATCTCGCTGCGGCCCGCGGTCGGTTGGAATCTGGTGCCGTCTCCGCATGGTGTCGTGGCGATCGATGGGGTCGCGTGGGATTACGAAGCGTCGTTCCAGATCATCGTGCGCAGCTACCCGACGATCGCGAGCTATCTCGCGCGCCATTCCAACGCGCACGTTCGCGAAGGCAAGGTCGTGCAGCAGGGTCCCATGGATGTGCGCGGCCGCCGCGCCCACTGGATGCGCGTCGTGCCACTCGAGGGCGAGATGCTGGAAGACCACATCTTTCTCGAGTCGGGCGATGGTCGCGTCGTGATCGTGATCATGGAAGCGCCGCGATCACTCCGGCAGGACTTCGGCCCCTGGTTCGACGCAATGCTGGGTTCGCTCGAAGTGACGAAGATAGGAGCGGTGGCTCCGCCGGCGCGCTGAGGTCGATCGTCTCAACTCATGATCCCGCTCGATCGCGGACGCGACCGAGCCGAACACGGGTCAGGGTGCGTGGTCGAGTTGCGGGAGGTTCCCGCCATCTACTCTGTCGGCGCGAACTTCTCGAAGCGCGCTTTGTCGATCGCCTTCAGATAGGCGTCTTCGGGCTGGACGCGGTTGGCCTGGACCAGCGCCATCAGCGCATCGTCCATCATCTGCATGCCGATCGACTTCCCGGACTGGATGATGTTCATCAGCATCGGCGTATTGCCCTCGCGGATCACGTTCGCGAGGCCGCTGGTGCGGATCAGGATTTCGTTCGCTGCGCAGCGGCCCTTGCCGTCGGAGGTGCGCAGCAGCTGCTGCGACACGACACCGACCAGTGACTCCGAGAGCGAGAGCCGCGCCTGCGATTGCTCGTCGGCGGGGAACGCGTCGATCACGCGGTCGATCGTCTTGGCGGCGCCGTTGGTGTGGAGCGTGCCGAACACCAGCGCACCCATCTCGGCGGCGGTGAGCGCCAGCGAGATCGTCTCGTAGTCGCGCATTTCGCCGACCAGGATCACGTCGGCGTCTTCGCGCAACGCCGCGCGCAGCGCCGGTCCGAAACCGGTGGCGTGCACGCCGACCTCGCGCTGCGAAAACACGCACTTCTTGTTCTGATGCACGAACTCGATCGGGTCCTCGATCGTGAGGATGTGCTTGGCGTGGTGCTCGTTGATCTCGTTGATCACCGCTGCGAGCGACGTGGACTTGCCCGAGCCGGTGGGCCCCGTCACCAGTACGAGCCCGCGATCGAGGTGCGCGAACTCTCGGATCGCCGACGGCAACCCGAGATCCTCGAGCGTCTGGATCTCCTCCGGGATGATGCGGAACACCGCGCCCGCGCCGTTCTCCTGCTCGAAGTAGTTGGCGCGGAAGCGCGCCACGCCGGGGATGCCGTACGCGAAGTCGAGATCGAAGTGCTCCGCGTAGCTGGTCCACTGCTCGTCGCTCGTGATCTCGCGCAAGAGTGCGCGCAGCGCCGCGTCGGTGAGCGCAGCCTCGCCTTCGATCGCAGCGAGCGAGCCTTTGCGACGCATGCGCGGCGGCTGGCCAGCGGCGAGATGCAGATCGGATCCGCGCTCGTCCTGGAGCTGGCGCAGCATCGATTCCATGCGTCCCACGGCGTGCCTCTCAGCGCTCTTTGCCGCCGAAGCGCTTGGGCTCTTCGGCGTTTCGGAGCGCTTCTTCCTTGGTGATGACGCCTTGCTTCACGAGCGCCTCGAGCGATGAATCGAGCAGGCACATGCCCTGGGAGGCGCCGGTCTGGAGCACCGACCGGATCTGGAAGGTCTTGTTCTCGCGGATCAGGTTCGAGATGGCCTTGTTGACGATCAGCACTTCGATCACCGGCACGCGACCGCTTCCATCGGCGCGCACCACCAGGCGCTGCGACACGATCGCGCGCAGCGACTCCGACAGCATCGTGCGTACCTGTGTCTGTTGATCGGGCGGGAACACCCCGATCAGCCGGTCGATGGTGCGGATCGTGCTCGACGTGTGCAGCGTGCCGAGCACGAAATGACCGGTCTCGGCGGCGGTGAGCGCGAGCGAGATCGTCTCGAGATCGCGTAGCTCGCCAATCCCGATCACGTCGGGATCCTCGCGCAGCGCCGCCCGCAGCGCGCGGCCGAAGCTCTCGGTGTGCGAGCGCACCTGGCGCTGATTCACCTGACACGACTTAGCGGCGTGCAACACCTCGATCGGATCCTCGATCGTGAGGATGTGATCGCTGCGCTCCTCGTTCACCAGATTCAGGAACGCCGCCATTGTCGATGATTTGCCACAACCCGACGGGCCGGTTACCAGCACCATGCCCTGGTGGTAGTTGGTGAGCCGCGCGAGCGTGTTCGGCAGGCCCAGTTCTTCGAGCGAAGGCGGGTGATCCGGCACTGCGCGCAGCACGCCATCGGTGCCGCGCTGTTGGCGATACAAGTTCGCGCGGAAGCGAGCAACACCGGGGAGCGTGTAGGGGAGATCGACCTGGCCCTCCGCGTCGAGCGTAGCGGCCTGCTCCGCCGTCAGGATCGAGCGCAGCATCGCGTCGGCTCGCGCCGGATCGAGCGGCGACTCGCTTCGTACTTCGAGCGCGCCATTTCTGCGCTGGCGCAGCGGGGCGCCCGCGTGCAGGTGGATGTCGCTCGCACCGGCGGCGACGGCCTCGCGAAGAATCGTGTGCAACGCCTCGCGCGCCTGCGGATCGCCAGTGAGGGCAGGGCCTCGACGCTCGTTCGGTGTCGTCTCCGCGTGAGGCGCCGCGGGCGCGACGGGCGTGCGCGACTGCGCAGCGACGCGATTCGGCGTCGCTGCGGGAGGCGTCGTCGGCGCGGGCAGGGCCGTCGTTGCAGCGGCCGCATCGACCTCCGGTTCTGGCAACACCGCCTCTACCGTCTTCGCGGCGCGCTGCGCCGCCTGCTTCGCGAGCACCTGCTTCTGCGCGGCGATCAGCTTCTGCAACTGCGCAGGGTTGATGAAGCCCTTCTCTACGAAGATCTCGCCGAGGCGTTGGCGCCCGCCGCCCTGGCCCTGGGTCCCGATCGCCAGACTCAGTTGATCCTGCGAGATCAACTTGGTGTGGACGGCGATCCGTCCCAGCAGCGCGTCGTTGGAGTCGCCCATCGCGGGCTGCCTATCGGCCGCCAGCCGCAGGGAATTGACCTCGAAGCCGCACCGTCGACTCAGGCGACTGGGGCGCCCGGAGCGTTGCGCTTCCTGCCCGCCGTCATGCCGCCATCGACGACGAGCGCGTGCCCGCGCAACGCACACGCGGTGCCGATCCCCGAGGCGGCTCCGGTGATTGCGGCGACGTTGCCATCGAGTCGCCCATCAACCGTCCCCGTTTGACACTCAGAATGTCTGTCTTAGGATCGCGAAACCCTATCGCGACTTTCCGATTCCGATTGGAAAGTCACAGATAAGGCTGGGGGCGATCGGCTTCGACGGGTGGTTGAAGTCGAACGCTGCGTGCCGAGGTCGCCGCAACACCTCGTTAAACAGGTGGCAATGTTGGTAGCCAAAATCTGCCGACTCTGACTACGCTCTCGCGGCCTAGCACAAACTAGGTGCGCGACGTCCGTCCCGGACGCCTTCTACGGGGTCGCGGACGTCATCAGAAGGCTGGTTCCCGGAGCGCTGCTCGACCGTAGCCGGGGATGAGAACCATGTGGAGCTGGGTGCGGCGCTCTCGTCTTCGTGACTAGTCGCACCGAGATCGAACGAAGGCTACGCACGTAGACGCGCTCGTTGGACACCATGCGGACCCGGGTTCGATTCCCGGCGCCTCCACCATTGTCCTTTAGAATCAGATACTTGACAGACTAAGATGCCGGTCCCAGAGAACCCGGGTCCGGCGCGGTCGCACAAGGCGTTCGTACGGACATGCGGGAGCGACTCACGCGATCCGGAAACAGCCTCGCGCTCGTGATCGATCGCCCGCTTCTCGAGGCGCTCGCGACCGACGCGGACACCGAACTCGAGCTGTCTAGCGACGGCGACGTCCTCGTGGTGACACCGGTGCGCAACCGAAAGCGGAAGAAGCGGACGGCGGAGCTCGTGGCCGGGGCGCACGAGCAATATGGCGGGGTGTTCCGCCGTCTCGCCGAGTGGGAGAGCCCGAGTTCCTGACCCTCGACGAGTTGCTCGGGATCCGCGCCGATCTGATTCGAGTGTATGGAGGAGCGAACGGGCTTCGCGATCTCGCGTTGCCCCGGTCGGCGATCGCGATGCCCGAGACGACCTTCGATGGCGAGTATCTGCATCCGCGCGCCTTCGAGATGGCGGCCGCCTATCTCTTCCACCTGGCGCGGAATCGTCCGTGCGTGGACGGAAACAAGCGGACGGCACTGATGTGCGCGCTAGTGCCCCTCGGCTTGAACGGCGCGCGCCTGCGCACCGATCCGGACGACTTGTACGCATTGGTCGATGGAGTCGCAGCCGGCGAGGTCAACAGGGCGGAGGTCGCGGTATTCGTCAGGCGGCACTGATTGGCTCGATGAGCCAGAACTGGAGCGGTTCAAGCGGGCTCCCTGTACGACAACGGGCTCTATGGTGATTGCTCGCTGAGCGGGATAGCCGAGCGGGCCTCGACCACGCCATGTAGTTTCACCGGCCCTTCCGCGCCGACGAGTGGCTGCGCTACGAACTGCACAGCCCGAACGCGTCCGGCGCGCGCGGCTTCACGCTCGGCCGCATCTTCACGCGCGACGGCCAGCTCGCCGTGTCGGTCGCGCAGGAAGGCTTGATCCGCCGACGCGAGGCGCCGTAGGCGCCGCGCAGCGAGCCGCAGGCGAGCGAAGCTCAGAAGGCAAGCAAGGAGGAGTCCCGATGTCCGACTGGCAGTGGTGGCGCGACGGCGTCGTCTACCAGATCTACCCGCGCTCGTTCCAGGATTCGAACGGCGACGGCGTCGGCGATCTCGAGGGTGTCCGCCAGCGGCTCGACCATCTCGCCTGGCTCGGCGTGGACTCGATCTGGCTCTCGCCCTTCTACCCGTCGCCGATGGCCGACTTCGGCTACGACGTCGCCGACTACTGCGACGTCGATCCCCTGTTCGGCACGCTCGCCGACTTCGACCGCATGCTCGCCGACGCGCACGCCAAGGGCATCCGCGTGGTGGTCGACTTCGTCCCGAACCACACCTCGGACCGCCATCCCTGGTTCGTCGAGTCGCGCTCCTCGCGCACGAATCCCAAGCGCGACTGGTACGTCTGGCGCGATCCCAAGCCCGACGGCTCGCCGCCGAACAACTGGTTCTCGAGCTTCGGCGGCTCGGCGTGGGAGCTCGACGAGAAGACGGGCCAGTACTACCTGCGCTCGTTCCTGAAGGAGCAGCCCGACCTGAACTGGCGCTGCCCCGAGCTCGTGCAAGCGATGCACGGCGTGCTGCGCTTCTGGATGGATCGCGGCGTGGACGGCTTCCGCACCGACGTCGGCCACCGCATCGGGAAGGATCCGGAGTTCCGCGACAACCCGATCAATCCCGCGATCCCGGAGCAGTACCGCGACGGCTTCCTCGGCCAGCTCCACATCCACGACGAGCACCATCCGGACGTGCACGCGTCCTTCCGCGCGATGCGCACCCTGCTCGACTCCTACGGCGAGCGCATGATGGTCGGCGAGATCATCCGCAACGACCCCGCCGAGATCGCGAGCTATCTCGGTCGCGGCGACGAGCTGCACCTGGCCTTCTACTTTCCGTTCCTGCGCGCCGCCTGGGGCGCCGAGCACTTCCGCCGCGAGATCGAGCGCTTCACCGCGGTGTGTCCGCCGGAGGGCTGGCCGTGCTGGGTGCTCTCGAACCACGACGTGCCGCGCCACGCGACTCGCTACGACCATCCCACGCACGGCGACGCACGCGCCCGCCTCGCCGCAACGATGCTGCTCACGCTGCGCGGCACGCCGTTCCTCTACTGCGGCGAGGAGATCGGCATGCGCAACGTCGAGATCCCGGTGGAGCGCATGCAGGATCCGCTGGCGCGCACGCTGCATCCGAAGCTCTGCCGCGACGGTGAGCGCACGCCGATGCGCTGGAACGCCGGGGCCGGCGCCGGCTTCACGACCGCGACGGAGCCGTGGCTGCCGCTCGGCCCGCAGCCGCCCGGCACCGACGTCGCCACGCAGCGCGCCGATCGCGGCTCGCTGCTCTGGCTCTACAAGGAGCTGCTCGCGCTGCGCCGCGCGCACCAGGCGCTGCATCGCGGCAGCTTCCGCGCGCAGGACGCGCCCGCGGACGTCTTCGCCTTCGAGCGGCGCTGCGGGGACGAGGTCGCGCGCGTGGCGCTCAACTTCACGGACGCGCCGCGCGTCGTGGACCTCGGCCCGGGATCGGCGCGCGCGGGCGTGCGCAGCGGCGGCGGCGCCCTGCCAAGCGACCTGCGCGCGGTCGAGCTTGCGGGCAACGAGGGCGTCGTGGTCGTGATAGCGTGACCCGATGCGGCGTCCGGCTGCGAGCCCGGCGAGCTCGCCGCGGGCCCGGACAACCCGGTCGCCTACCGCGCATGAGAGGAGCGTCCCCGTGAACCTCACCGATGCCGACGTCCGACGCTTCCACGGAGACGGCTTCCTGCGCATCGAGGAGCTCGTCGACGCGGCTACCGTTGCGGCGCTGCGCGCCGCCTACGACGAGATCCTCGACGGCCGCGCGGACGCGCCCTTCGACCGCCAGCTCGGCGGCATCACGCGCCAGGTGATGCATCCGTCCTTCCGCCACGCGGTATTCGATGCGAACGCGGCGCTCGAAGCGGGCCGCGCGATCACGGCCCAGCTCTATCCGGGCCGCACGATCGGCCGCACCTTCGACATGCTGATCTTCAAGCCGCCCGGGCATCCGCACGAGACACCCTGGCACCAGGATCACTCCTACACCTCCTCGCCCTTCACACGCGCGGGCGCCACGATCCCGGAGGGCTTCGTGCAGTTCTGGGTCGCGCTCGACGACGCCGACGTCGAGAACGGCTGCATGCACTTCCTGCCAGGCTGGCACCGCAAGCCGCTGCTCGAGCACCGCGTGGCGTCGGGCGACCCCGAGGACGACGGGCGGCTCCTCGCGATCGTGGACGTCGAGCGCCAGGTGGATCTCGGCGCCGCGGTCGCGTGTCTGCTGCGCGCGGGGGGCTGCACGCTCCACGACTACGGGACCCCGCACTGGACGCCGCCCAACCGCAGCGCCGACCGGCCGCGCCGCGCCTACATCTTCAACTTCGCAGCGGGCGGCGAGGGCATCGCGAATCTCGATGCATCGCGCCGTTTGCTACTCGAGAGCCAGCTCGAAAGCCGCAGAAGCGCGCGGTGAGCGAGCCGTTTCGGGCCGGCCTCCTCGGCTGCGGCTTCGAGGTGGGGCCGTTCGACGTCCCCGTGTGCGATGAAGGAAAATGCGTGAAGCCCCATCCCCGATTCGACCGGCTCGCGATTCGCGCCGTCGAACGCAAGGAGGTCGTGCGACGCATCGTGCTGTCGGCGGAGCTGTGGCGACGGGAAACCTGCGCCCCGTTGGGGGGGCCGGTGTTGGGGCAAGGTACAGATGTCCGCTTTTATCAAGGGTAGAAATTTCCGCTTTCCTCTTTCCATCCGTCAGGGTCGAGGCTCTGGGGAGGCGCCCGTTGCGGCCTCCGTCGCTGTCGCCGCGGTCCTCGGCCTCCTCTCGCTGACGCTCGATCACGGTGCGGACTTCGGGTTCGGGCCCGCAGTCCTCGAGGCTGTGGGGCGCGCGTACTTCACGCTGCTGCTCGGCGCGCCGCTCGTGATCTATCCCTTCGCCTGGCGAGATGGGCGCGGACCCGTAATCCGTATCGCGCTGTCGCTCCTGCCGGCGTTCCTGTGGTGGCTCACGGAGGTTCGGCTCCGGTTGCAGGGGCACAGCCTGCCGGAGGCTCTGTGGCTTGCCGGATCGCCGGTCGGCCTCGCGCACCTGTACATCTCGCTGCTTGCCGTCGCGTGCGCAGACCTCGTGTGCCGCGTCTTCGCGGCGCGCGCGGGGCGCGGGGCGCGGGCTCGGGCTGCGAACCATGCCCGCCGTGATCGTGGTGGCGGCGCTCGTGCTCGGTCCGGTGCTCGTGGTGGAATGGGAGCCGGTATTTCTCGGGGGCTACCGCGCGTTGTTCCAACGCGATCTGCTCCCCATGCCCACATCGTTTCCCGGGCCGCTGCCCGTGGACGAAAGCGCGGATGCAGCGCTCGCGGCGGACGCGCCCAACATCGTCTTCATCCTCTCCGACGATCACCGCGCCGACTTCGCCGGCTACGCGGGGCATCCGTTCGTCGAGACGCCGTCGCTCGATCGGCTGGCGGCCGAGGGGATCAGCTTCTCGCGCGCGTACGTGACCTCGTCGCTCTGCTCGCCGTCGCGCGCGAGCTTCCTGACCGGGACCTACCCCGAGCGCCACGGGGTGTGGAACAACTTCACGCCCTGGTCGGACGGCAATCGCACCTTCCTCGAACACCTGTCGCGCGCGGGCTACGCCACCGCCTTCATCGGCAAGTGGCACATGCCCGGACGGCTGCCCGAGCTGCGGGGCGTCGATCACTTCGTCACTTTCACGCACCTCGGCGGACAGGGCAGCTACGAGTGGTGCCCGCTGGTCGTCGACGGCCGCGAGGAACCGTCGCGCACCCGCTACATCGCGACCGAGCTCACCGACCGGGCGCTCGCGTGGCTCGACCAGAAGCGTGCGCGTGGCGGTGGGCCGTTCGCGCTGGTTCTCTCGCACAAGAACGCGCACGCCGACTTCACGCCGGACGCGCTCGAGCGCGGCCGCTACGCGCAAGCCGAAGTGCCGCTGCCACGAGACGCTCATCCGTGGACGCACGTGATCGACGCGCAGTATGTGCACCTGGGCTTCCGCCCGCTGGACGACTCGGTGCGCCGCTACGCCGAGACCATCACCTCGATGGACCGCGAGATCGGTCGCGTGCTCGACTACCTCGCGCAGCACGGCCTCGATCGGAACACCGTCGTGATCTACTCCAGCGACAACGGCTACCTGTGGGGCGAGCACGGGCTCGTCGACAAGCGCTGGCCGTACGAGGAGTCGATCCGCGTGCCGATGCTGCTGCGCTACCCGGCGTCGAGTCATCCGGCGGGTGCGACGCTGCAGGCGCTCGTCGCGAACGTGGACGTGGCGCCGACGCTGCTCGCGCTCGCTGGCATGGCGGTGCCCGACGAGATGCAGGGGCGGAGTCTCGTGCCGCTGCTGGAGGGTCGAGAGGCGGAGGTGCGGGACGCGCTGCTGTACGAGTACTTCTTCGAACCTCCCTACCCGGTGCCCACGTCGCGTGCGGTCGTCACACGGCGGCACAAGTACGTCGAGTACGACGGGCGGCCGGCCGAACTGTTCGAGCGCGCTGCGGATCCGCGGGAGGCGCGGGACCTGGCGGACGTGGAGCCCGAGCTCGCGAGCGCCCTGGCCGAGAAGCTGCGCGTGCTGGCGGCGGCGGTGCGCTGAACCTCGTCGCAACGGCTTCGCCCGTGCAACACCGAGACCGAGCGCCGCAGCCTGCGCTACGGCGTGGCTCGTGATGAGGACCTGGACTGACGCGCTCTTGATTCCTCGGACCGTGGAATTCGAGACGATTTCCGTCGAATCCGTCGTCGCGACAAGCAGGTGCTACGGGGAGAAGGGAACGCCGCTGCAGCCTCCGTGCAGCCTCCAAAACACCCGAAAAGCCCAGCAAAATCAAGCACCGCCCCCGGGTTCGATTCCCGGCGCCTCCACCACTTCTCTTTTATAATCAGATACTTGAACGATCAAAATGCGCGTCCTCGAGAGCCTGGGTCCGGACTCGTCGGGTAGCTCGCGCGACGCGTGCGACAACACGGCGCTCGTAAGGACGAACCAGTGCTACCGTACGGACATGTCGAAGCGACTCACGCGATCCGGAAACAGCCTCGCCCTCGTGATCGATCGTCCGTTGCTCGAGGCGCTCGAGATCGACGTGGATACGGAGCTCGAGCTGTCGACGGACGGCGACGTCCTCGTGGTCACACCGGTGCGCAACCGAAAGCGCAAGAAGCGGACGGCTGAGCTGGTGGCCGAGGCGCACGAGCAGTATGGC
>JANNKU010000074.1:0-27683 GCA_031396445.1 Deltaproteobacteria bacterium
GCGTTCCGCGACTTCACCGAGTCACGGCCCGATCTCTACCTGGTACTCCTCGACGCAAGCGGCGAGCGCGTGCTGCACTCGACGCGCTCCGAACTCCGCAAAAACGCGGGCGCCGACGAGCGCTACGCGATCGAGATTCCAGTTGAGAAGCTAGGAGGCTGACCCAAGACTGCCTCCGCACGTCTGGCCGCCTTCTCCGTGCTGGCGTCGAAGCAGGCAGCGGAACGGCATCGCGCTCGTCACCGCGCCCGATAGGCGACGACGCACGGCCCCGCCGCGCGCGCCACGGCGCCGAGCTGGCGCGCGCGCGGCTGCGCGCTGGTGAACGCGGGCGTCAGATCGAAGCGTTCGAGGAGCCGCCGCAGCGAGACGCGGATCGCGGTGATCGAGAAGCGCTGCGCGGGACACGCGTGGCGACCGTGGCCGAAGGTGCTGACGAGTTCGCGCGCCGGCACATCGATGTGTTTCGCGAGGCGCCGGCCTTCGTAGTGATCGGGGTCGAAGCGGTCGAGCCCCGCGGCGGCGCTCGCGTTCGTCACCGAGAGCATCGTCGCAATCAGCACGCCGGGTGCGAGGTGGTAGGAGCGGGTGCCGTCGTCGAAGTCGAGCGGGCGCAGCACCTGCCGCAGCGTGAGCGAGCGCTGCGCGAGGCGGATCGATTCGGACGCGGCGCGCTCGAGCAGATCGTCGTCGCCAGCCTGCACGCGTGCGAGCACATCGGGATGCAAGAGCAGATTCACCAGCGTCCAGGCGAGCGCGGCGTAGAGGTTCGACTGCGCGCCGAGGTGGATCAGCACGACGTCGCGCGCGATTCCCTGCTCGCGCGCAGTCCCAGTGGTGTCGCTCCACGCGGCGCGGATCTGGTCGAGGAAATCGCCGCGATCGATGCCGCTCGCATCGCGCTTGCGGATGATCTCGCCGAGCAGCGCGTCGAGCCCGTGCATCGCAGCGCGTTCGCGCCGCTTGCCGGTGGCGCGCGCGACGAAGAGCAGCGCCGGGTTCACGAACGACTCCGCGGTGTCGAGGCGATCGAGGAGCGGGATCAGTCGGTCGAGATACGCCGCGGACGCCGCCTCTTCACCGACCCAGCAACCGAGCCCGAGGCGATGCCCGAGCCGCCGCGCGAACGCGAAACTCTCGAAGCTTCCCGAATCGCCGAGTTCGTCGAGCTGCAGCGCAACGGCGCGTTCGACTTCGCCGAGATAGCCCTCGACATCCTGGCTGCCAAAAAGATCGTGCGGTCGATGCCGGCGCCCCGCGATCAACTCGAGCGGCGCCTTGTGCTTGAAGACCAGATTGAAAGTGGCGAGTCCGAAGCTCGCCTGGTTTTCCGGCAACGCGTAGAGCGCGCGCACTCCCGCTGGCGAGAACACACAAAAGAGCCGGAAGCCGAAGGCGTCGGTGACGAAGGTGTCGCCGTGGCGCGCACGCGCCGCTTGCAGGAACGCCGTCGGGTTGCGCAACAGCGACGCACCGGCGCCGAGCCACGGCACGACACCGCTGAGGAGCGGCGGCATCGGTGCGACGGCGGGCAGCGGGCGGCTCATCGAGCTCTTCTCTGCGACATCAGCCACCGAACCCAAGGCGCCAGAGCAGTCCCGCGATCGCGGAGCCGCCGAGCAGCGCGAAGATGCCGACGTGGAAGCGCAGCGTCGCCACCGCGGCGACGACGGCGATCGCGACTGCCGCGAAGTCCACCGTCTCCCACGCGGGGATCTGCAAGCGCAGCAGTCCGATCTGCACGTCGCGCACGGTGCCGAAGAGTACGTGCAGCGAGAACCACAGCGTCAGGTTCAGGATCACGCCGACGATCGCCGCGGTGATCGCAGCGAGCGCGCCGCGCAGTGCACGGCTCGAGCGCAGCCGCTCCACATACGGCGCGCCGAGAAAGATCCACAAGAAGCACGGCACGTAGGTGACCCACGTCGTCAGCAGCGCAGCGAGCGTGCCTGCGACCCACGGCGTGAGCGTGCCCGGTTGGCGGTAGGCGGCGAGGAAGCCGACGAATTGCACCACCTGGATCAGCGGCCCCGGCGTCGTCTCGGCCATGCCGAGTCCGTCGAGCATCTCGCTGGGCGCGAGCCAGCCGTAGGTTTCAACGGCTTGTTGTGCGACGTAGGCGAGTACGGCATACGCACCGCCGAAGGTCACCACCGCCATCTTCGAGAAGAAGACCGCGAGCTGGGTGAAGACGTTCGCCTCGCCCACGGTCGCGAAGAGAATCAAGACCGGCGTCGCCCACAGCGCGCCCCACAGCACGGCGACGCGCAGCGCGCGCGCCAGCGATGGCTGCGTGTGCTCGGGTATCTCGCGATCGAGCAGCGCGTCGACGACGGCGGGTGCGACACCCGGCGCTGTCGTCGGCGTGTCGGCGGGCACGAAGGCAGGCACGAGGCGCTGCAGCGCGAGGCCGAGCGCTGCGGCGCCGAGCACGATCAGCGGGAACGGGACCCGCAGCACGAAGATCGCCAGAAAGGCGACCGCTGCGATCCACCAGTGGAAGCGGTGCTTCAGCGCGCGGCGGCTGATGCGCAGCAGTGCTTCGAGCACCAGCGCGAGTACGGCGGGCTTGATGCCCCAGAAGATCGCCGCGACGAGCGGCAGATTCCCATACGCCGCATAGACGAGGCTCAGCAACAGGATCGTCACGAAGCCCGGCAACACGAAGAGCACGCCCGCCGCAAGGCCGCCCTTCGTGCGGTGCAGCAGCCAACCGATGTAGGTCGCGAGTTGCTGCGCCTCGGGACCCGGCAACAACATGCAATACGAGAGCGCGTGCAGGAATCGCTCTTCCGAAATCCAGCGCTGCTCTTCGACCAGGATGCGATGCATCACCGCGATCTGGCCGGCCGGCCCGCCGAAGCTCTCGAGGCCGATGCGCGTCCAGATGCGAAGCGCCGCTGCGAAGGGAATCTCGCCGCCCGGCGCGCTCATGGCAAGCGACCCGGATTCGCGGCGAGCGCACGCTGCGCCGCAGGATTCGCGAGCAGCACGTAACGGCCCCTCCGCGACACCTCGAGCGCCCCGGTGTCGACCTCGAGCGCGGCGGATTTGCCGTCGCCGGCCAGCGCGAAGGTCGGCGCGTCTTCGCGCAGCAGCGCCACTGCGTCGTCGCGCGAGAGTGTCAGGCGTCGCGCCTCGTCCGGATCGACGAACGGATCGACGACACCTTGAACTCCCGCCACCGAAACGTTGCGCGCGTCGTCGGCGTAGAAGAAGAAGCTCGGCTTCAGGCTGAACTCGATGAGGCGCGCGCCCGGAACGCTCGAGATGATGTGCGCCTGTTCGCGAAACGTCGGCATGGCTGGTGAGACCGCGTGGAACACCAGCGCGAGTACGCAGCCGGCGCCGATCGCCGTCGCGACGACCGCGGACGCAGTCTCCCGCTTTGCGTTTCGCCGCAACGCGAAGACGCCGAGTGCGCCGATGGCGACGAGCAGCAAGCCGAAGAAGAGCGAGGCGCGACGGCCGTGCAACGCGAGTGAGGGAACCGCAGCGAAGCCGAGTCCGCTCTCGGCGCTGATGCCCGCACCCGCGACGATCGCCACGACGACCGCGATACCGCCGCATGCCGTCAGCGTGCGCCGCGCGCGGCGATCGTCGAGCAAACCGCGGCTGCCCGCGCGCGCCACCAGCAGCGCGGCGCCGGGAAACGCGGGTGCGATGTACGAGGCGAGCTTCGTCGCGAAGAGCGAGAAGAGAAGGACCGGGACGATCGCCCATGCGAGCAGGAAGAGATCGACCGGGTCGGCGTCGCGCAGGCGTCCGCGCGGACGCAGCCGCGCGATCGCGAGCGCGACGAGCGGCGTCCACGGCAACGAGCCCAACACCCAGATGCGGAGCAAGTAGGTGGCGCCCTCGATGTGACCGCGGTCGGCGCCGGTCACGCGATTGGCGAGCTGCGTGTTGAGGAACCAGTCGAGGAGGCCCGGGTGCGAGCGCACGAGCAGCGCGTACCACGGCAAGCCGATCGCGAGGAAGAGTGCGGCGCCGAGCGCCACGCCGCGCCACGGGAGCCGCGCGCGGCTGCGTGCGGCGACTGCGAAGACGAGCCAGATGCTCGCCGCGACGAAGAGCGCGATGGGTCCTTTCGCGAGCATCGAAACGCCGAGCAGCGCACCGGCGGCGGCCGCATGCGGCGCCGAGCGACGCGTCGCGGCGTCGAGCATCGCGACGAGCGCCGCGGTGACGAAGAGCAGCTGAAACAAGTCGGTCGCGAGCCCGCGGGAGAGCAGGAACGGCAGACTCGAGGTCAGCAACACGAGCGCCGCCGGCAGCGCCCACTTCATTGAAGCGAAACGGCGCGCCGCGCGGTAGACGACGAACGCCGTCGCGAGCAGTGCGAGTTGTTCGACGATGCGACCGCCAAATTCGGCCGGACCGAATCCTGTGTAGCCGAGCGAAGCGGCCCAGTACGTGAGCGGCGGCTTGTCGAGATGCGGGACGCCGCCGAGCCGTGGCACGAGCCAATCGCCCGTCGCCCACATCTCGCGACCGATCGCGAGGTAGCGCGCATCGGTCGAATCCAGCGCGCCCATCCTGCCGAGGCCGGGTACGAGCAGCAACACGCCGAAAGCCAGCACCGCGAAGCCGCCGGCTGCGCGCTTCAACTCACGCGCTCGCGTCGGTGGGCGGCGCGGCCTGCGGGTTCGGGCGGCAGAACAACGTGGCGTTGGCCGACGCGAGCATGCGTCCCGACTGCGTCCACAGATGACCGCGGCAGCCGATGATGCCCTCGCGCGCGACCGGCGCGTAGGCGTCGCAGAGCAGCCATTCCTGGTCGGGCGCGAGTTCGTGGAAGGTCGCGGCGAGATCGAGATTCGGTGCGAGATACGGAGGAGGCCAGGGGTGCGGCGCGTCCGCAGCGTTCCACATCATCATGTCGAGCCACAGCAACATGCGACCCGCCTCGGTGACGGGATCGAGTGGACGCTGCGAATCGAGTAGGCGCATCCAGGTCTGCCAATACGGCGGATGCGGCTCTTCACCCTGCACCGGACGTCCATCGACAGAGCGCCAGAACGGGTACCACTCGGCGTAGTTGTCGGCGATTGCGGCGTAGTTTTTCAACGCGTCCGGCTGCGGCACGGAGGGGAACGCGACGTGCTCGTGCGCAAGGCCGCTCATGCGATCCGCGACGAACCACGCCGTCGCCGAGAGAATCGGCGTGCCGTTCTGGTGCATCGCGACGCGCAGTGCGTGCGAGCGCTTGCCGCGCCGCAGCGTCACGACATCGAGATCGACGGCGCCGAAGCGCGCCACCGACAAGAAGTCGCAGTGGAAGCTCGCCGGGCGCGACAACTCGCTCGCAGCGGCCATCGCGCGCAATGCGATCGCCGCGACGTAACCGCCGACGGGTCCCCATACCTCCCACGCCGATGAGAGCTCGGCGCGGTAGCGGCCTGCGTCCACGAGATGGACGGCTGTATCGACGGCGAAGTCCGCCACGCACACCTCCGGGCGCGCGATGCTGTCGCATCGAAAAGCGCGAGGCAATGACATTGCGGTTACCTTGCGACGCCGCGGGAGGGCTCATGCAGCGCAGCGAATCGCGCATCTTGACGACGCACGCCGGCTCTCTGCCGCGACCGCGCGCGCTGGTGGATTGCTTCGTGCGCGCGAGTCGCGGCGAAGCGGTGGACGCCGCCACGCTCGGGCGCGAAGTGCTCGCCGCAACGGAGCACGCCATCGCGCAACAACGCGAATGCGGCGTGGACGTCGGCAACGACGGCGAGCAGGCGCGCGAGAGCTTCTTCACCTACGTGCGCGACCGGATGAGCGGTTTTGGCGGCGTCGCGCAGCGACCGCTGATGCGCGATCTCGCGCTCTTTCCCGACTTCCTCGCGCTGATGCTGCCGCACTACGGGCGCGATTCGGTGAGCTTGCTCTCGGCGCCGAAGGCGATCGGCGCGGTGTCGTACCAGAATCGCGCGCCGCTCGACGCCGATCTCGCGCGCTTCGAAACCGTGATGGCCGCGCAGCCGCAGCGCTTCGTCGAATCATTCTGGACGGTGCCGTCGCCGGGCATCGTCGCTTGCGCGATGACGAACGAGCACTATGCGTCGCTCGGCGCGTACGTGGACGCCGTGGCCGAGGCGCTGCGCAGCGAATACGAAGCCGTCGTCGCCGCGGGCCACGTGCTGCAGATCGACGCGCCCGATCTCGCGATGGAACGCCACACGCTCTTCGCCGATCGCCCCGAGCGCGAGTTCCTCGACTTCGTGGACGCCACCGTCGCCGCGCTGAATCGCGCGCTCGTGAATGTGCCGCCCGATCGCGTTCGGTTGCATTTGTGTTGGGGCAACTACGAGGGACCGCACACCTGCGACATCGCGCTCGAGACGCTGCTGCCGCACCTCGCGCCGGCGCGGGTCGGCGCGTTGGTGCTCTCGATGGCGAACCCGCGCCACGCGCACGAACACCGCGCGCTGTCGCGATCGCCGCTGCCGGCGTCGTGGCTGCTGATCGCGGGCGTGATCGACACCACCACCAACTATGTCGAGCATCCGGAAGTCGTTGCCGATCGCATCGAGCTCGCGGCGCGCGCGATCGGCGATCCGCATCGCGTGCTCGCCGGCACCGATTGCGGCTTCGACACCGCCGCCGGTATGGGTCAGGTGGCGGCGGGCGTCGTGTGGGAGAAGCTCCGCGCGCTGCGAGCCGGCGCGGACCTCGCGAGCCAGCGTTTGCTGTGACGGCGCGCGGACTCGCGCTGCGCGTCGCGCTCGCGATCGTCGTCGCGACCGCGCTGCCGATCGCCGCGCTGCGCTTCGTGCCGCCGCTGACGACGGCGTTCATGCTGGCGCACAAGTGGCCACTCGCGCGCGGCAACGATGCCTGTGCGGATCTCCTCTACGAGTGGGTGCCGCGCCGCGAGATCGCGAAGAACATGTTTCGCGCGGTGATTGCCGCCGAAGACCAGCGCTTCGCCGGGCATCCCGGCTTCGACTTCGATGCGATCGAAGACGCGCTCGAAGATCGCGACGCCAACGGGAACTCGCGCGGGGCGAGCACGATCTCGCAGCAAGTCGCGAAGAACGTCTTCCTGTGGCCGGGTCGCTCCTTCGTGCGCAAGGGGCTCGAGGCGTGGCTGACGATCTGGATCGAAGCGCTGTGGCCGAAGCAGCGGATTCTCGAGGTCTACGTGAACGTCGCGCAATTCGGGCGCTGCACCTTCGGCGTGGGCGCCGCGAGTCGCGCGTTTTTCCGCAAGCCGCCCTCCGCGCTGACGGCGGGCGAGGCGGCTCTGCTTGCCGCCGTGTTGCCGAACCCGATCACGCGGCGCGTCGATGCGCCCTCGGGGCGCGTGCGCGCACGAGCGGCGTGGATCGCGCGCCAGGCCGGGCGCGTCGAGGTACCTCAATGAGGTCTGGAGCGCGCTCGTGCGTTCTGAGCAGAAATCGACGCGAGTCCGGCCACCAAGGCCACGTTCGCGCTACTCACCGACAGGGAAGACGCCGCGCTCGCGGTGCGATGGCCAGAATTTCCCGATGGATTGCCCCATGGGCCGCTGTATGAGCTGCCTCGTGGGACCGGCTGCCTGATGAGGCCTGCGGAGACTCGAATGAGAGCGATGCGCGCGACGCGCCGATCGATGCTGTTGCTGGCTCTCGCGCTGCTGACGCACGCGGCTTGCGTCGGCGCGCCGATCAAGACCAAGCAACTGCACGTGCTGAACCGCATCGGCTACGGGCCCGACGCATGGTCGGTGGCGCGGGTCGAGCAGCTCGGCACGCTCGAGGCTTACATCGAAGAGCAGCTCCATCCCGAGCTGCTCGACGACACGGCGCTCGATGCGCAGATCGCGTCGCTCTACCCGGTCGAGACGATGACGTACGGCTACTCGCGCAACCTCTACAACGAGTACACGGGCAACCCCGAGACGGGACCCTTCGCGCCGATCCGCGATGCGACGCGCGCGAAGATGCTGCGCGCGGTGAAGAGCAAGAAGCAGCTCGAGCAGGTGCTCGTCGATTTCTGGTACAACCACTTCAACGTCGATTCGGGGGTCGATGAAGCGCGCTGGGGCTTCGTGACACTGCAGCGCGACGCGATCCGCCCGAACGTGCTCGGCAGCTTCGAGACGATGCTGAAGGCCACAGCGAAGAATCCGGGCATGCTCGACTACCTCGACAACTCGCTGAACTTCAAGGAAGGCTTCGTCTACCTCGGCGCCACCTACGGCATCAACGAGAACTACGGCCGCGAGCTCCTGGAGCTGCACACGCTCGGCGTGGACGGCGGCTACACGCAGGCCGATGTCCGCGAAGTGGCGCGCGCCTTCACCGGCTGGACGATTCCCGCGTTCATCTCGACCACCACCAACGGCTTTCAGTTCCTCTCCCAGGCGCACGACAGGGCCGAGAAGAACATCATGGGCGTGCTGAATCTGCCCGCGAATCGCAACTTGATCGACGGCGACGACGTGATCCACTTCCTCGCGACGCATCCGAAGACGGCGGAGCGGGTGAGCCGCAAGCTCTGCCAGCGTTTTGTGTCGGAGACGCCGCCCGAGCCGTTGGTGCAAGCGGCCGCGCAGGTGTTCCTCGCGACCAACGGCGATCTGCGCGAGGTGATGCGCACGATCCTGCTGTCGCCCGATTTCTTGAACGTCGCCTATTTCGGTACCAAGGTGAAGCGACCCTTCGTGTACGTCGCGAGCCTGGCGCGCGGGGTCGGCATCGACGATGACGCGCTCTTCGCCCACGAGATGGATGGCAGGCTCCAGACGATGGGTGAGGGCCTCTTCCGCGCGGGACCGCCGACCGGCTACCCCGATTCGTCGCGGTATTGGGCCGGCGAAGGGCCGTTCGTGGTGGGCATCAATCTGGCGTGGTCGGCGATGCACGGGCAGGTCGGTTTCAACCCGGTATTCGCGGTGACGGCAACCGCACCCGATCAGATCGTCGAGCAGCTCCGCGTGCAGTATCTGCGCGTGGCGCTCGAGCCTTCCACGCGAACGGCGCTTCAGACGCTCGTGCAAAGCCTGCCGGCGCCTGCACAGATCGAAGAGACGGCAGCGACGCTGCTGACGACTCCCGACTTCCTGGTTCACTAGCCGCGCGACGCGGACTCCGGAGACGCTCCCGATGGCGATGTCTCGACGCGATTTTCTGATGACGGCGACGGCGAGCTTCGGTGCGCTCGCGGTGCCGGGCGTGCTGCTGCGAGCGCGACCCGCGCGCGCCGCGGGCACGGATCCCGTGGTCGTCGCGCTCTATCTGCGCGGCGGCGCCGATGCGCTGAACCTCGTCGTGCCGCACGGTGATGCCGGCTACTACGCGGTGCGGCCGACGATTCGCGTCACGGCCGGCACCGAGATCGATCTCGATGGGTTCTTCGGCTTCCATCCATCGCTGGCGCCGCTGCATCCGTTCTATCAGAACGGCAAGCTCGCGGTTCTGCACGCCTGCGGCAGCGCGAGCGGCTCGCGTTCGCACTTCGATGCACAGGACTTCATGGAGTTCGCGGCCCCGGACGACAAGGCGATCCAGGTCGGCTGGCTGAATCGCTTCCTGACCGCTGCCGGAACGACGGCCCCGATCAACGCCGTCACGATCGAGAATCAGCCGGTGAAGGCGCTCGTCGGGCCGGTCGCGACGACGGCGATCCCGGCGCTCTCGCGCTTCTCGCTCAACGGCACCTACAAGACCGAGCGACGGCAGGCGATCCAGACGATCTCCAGCGCGACGGCCAATTCGGTGCTCAGCGCGATGGGCGCCAACACGCTGGGCGTACTCGACCTGGTGCAGACGGTGAACGCGACGACGAACGTCGTGTATCCGGTCACCAAGCTCGGCTCGTCGCTGAAGGATCTCGCCGCGCTGATCAAGGCCGACATCGGCGTGCGCGTCGCGGCGGTGAATCACGCGAGCTGGGATCACCACGCCAACGAAACCACCGCGCTGCCGGTGATGGCGGGCGATCTCGGCAGCAGCCTCGCCGCGTTCGCGACAGACCTTGGGAGCGATCTCGATCGCACCGTCGTACTGGTGATGAGCGAGTTCGGCCGGCGCGTCGCAGAGAACGGTGCGCATGGCTGCGATCACGGTCATGGCGGCGTGATGCTGGCGCTCGGTGGCGCCGTGCAAGGCGGCCAGGTGCTGCTGCGCGACGACATCTGGCCGGGCCTCGCGCCGGCGCAGCTCTACCAGAGCATCGATCTCGCCGGCACCACGGACTTCCGCGACGTCTTCGCTGAAGTGCTCGACCGCCACATGGGTCTCAACGATCCTTCGCCGGTGTTCCCGAACTACGTGCTCGACACGCAGCGCTACCCGGGTCTCTTCACGTAGTCGCAGCGGATCTGCGCTCTCTCAGCGAGGAGTCGTTGATGACCGCCGCGAATCCCGCGCACTTCGTCGATCTGCGCACCTACCCGATTCTCGATCTCGATGGCGCCGGCCGCGCGCTCGTTGAACAGTGTCGCGCGGAGCTCGCCGCAACGGGCGCCTGCGAGCTGCCGGGCTTTCTCTCGCAGGAGGCCACCGAGCGCATGGTCAAGGAGTCGGAGACGCTGGTCGGCGCCGGCCACTTCGCCGAGACGCGCGCGACGGTCTATCTCGGTCTGCCCGACCCGGCGCTCGCGAAAGAGCATCCGCGCGGTCGGATCGGCGGGCGCTCGGCCGTCGAAGCGATCGCGTATGACCTCGTGCCGCCCGCGCATGCGCTGCGCCAGTTCTACGAATGGGACGGTCTGCTGCACTTCGTCGCGGCCGCGCTCGCGAAGCCGACGCTCTACCGCTACGCCGATCCGTGCGGCGCGCTGAACGTCGCTGCCATGAAGGCGGGCGATGAGTTGCAGTGGCACTTCGATCAGACGGACTTCGTGGTGTCGATCGCGCTGCGCGACGCCGAGAACGGCGGCGACTTCGAGTACACCCCGCTGATCCGCTCGTGCGACGACGAGCACTACGACGCCGTGCAGGCGGTGCTCGATGGCGATCGCGCGCGTGTGCGCACGATCCCGATGACGCCCGGCACGCTGCTGCTCTTCGAAGGCCGCAACTCGATGCACCGCGTGACACCCATCGAAGGCAGCGTCGAACGACTCGTCGCGCTGCTCGCCTACGACACGCGGCCCGACACCGTATCGAGCGAGCTGCTGCGCCGCGTTCGCTACGGTCGAAACGGCTGACGCGCGTGGCGCAGATGGAGATCGGCGAGAGTTTCGTCGGAGACAGCGCCGAGGCCGCGCACATCAACACGGTCTTCGGTCCGCGCGACGGGCCAGTCGGGACTGCCTGGGCCACCGCGCTCGCATCGCCGTCGGCTGGACACACGCCGTTCGTGGTCGTGCTGCAACCGAGTCTGCCGGTGAAGCCGCTCACGCTCTTCGTGAACAAGGCGGCGATCGCTGGCGACGTGCACGCGCGCCTCACCTGGGGTGCGGCGCAGGCCGGTGTCGCAGGCGGTGTGGCGGATGCCGTGGCCGACGGCGTGATCGCAGCCGAGCGCGCCGACGAGTGGGCGCTGATCGTCGCGGTCTGGGTGAGCCCCGATGCGAGCGATGACGGTGCCGTCTATCGCAACAACCGCGCGGCGACCCGCGCCGCGCTGGCCGCCGGTCGCGACCGCACGCCCACGCTCGACGCTGTACTCGCGGCGCGCGAACACCCGTGGAATCCGTTCTTCACGCCGCGCTGAGTGCCCGCGCTCGCAATGCGATCACCGCGATGAGCGCGGCGACCTCGAGCGCCGCAGCGCCGGGCTCCGGCACGGTGAACGAAGCCAATTCCTGCTGTCCCAGGTAGCGCGCCTCGAAACTCCAGGTTCCGAGCGCCGCGTTCTGCGGAAGCGTCAACGCCCAGTACCAATACGAAGCCGGGTAGTGCGGTTCCGGTGACGATCCCTGCCAGGTCGAGAACAGCGTGCCGTCCGGACGCCGCACGTCGTGCTCGGTGATCTGCCCTGCGAGCTGGTCGTGGTAGAAGGTCGCGAAGTAGACCGTCTCGCCGGGATCGAAGTGATCGCGCTGATGGCTGGGCTCGTCGGTATTGCACGAGTCGGTGACAGGGCCGGCAGCATGTGTCGAGATCTGGTTCAGCGTCGAATCGTAGTAGGGCGGCTGCTCGGCCCAGAATGAAGCGCCGGCGCGGCAATCGCCCGCGAACGGGTCGATGATCTGATTGGCGGCATCGTGCACTTCGAAATGCAGATGCGGCGTCGTCGAAGAACCCGAGGAGCCGACGAGACCGAGTCGCTCGCCGACGGCGACCGCGGCGCCGATCTCCTTGCTCGTCGTCGAGCCGAGCTTCATGTGTCCGTACCACGCGGTCGATCCATCGTCGTGTTGCACGTACACGGCGTTCCAGGGATCGCTGTTGAACGCGCAGTTGCGGTCGAAGTGCCCATCGTCCTTCGCGACGATGATGCCGGGCGCCGCCGCCACGATCTCGACGTCCTCCGCGAACATCTTCGACCACGCGAAGGGCCACAGGAAGAAGTCCGTGCCGGCGTGGTTGTAGCCGACCGCCAGATCGTAGGTGCGTGCGCCGCAGTTGTAGTCGAGGAGTTGATCGGGGTAGGCGGCGTCGAGATCGACGAAGTTGCTGACACCGAAATAGCTCGGATACGGAAAGCCGTCGCGGACGCGCAGCGGCCACTCGAACGCGGGCGGAGTCGGCGCACCGTCTTCGTACGGCTTTGCGCTCCCGCCGAAGAGTTCCGCGCGCGCGATCTCGATCCGCGCTTCGATCGCCGCGCGCGCGGCCGGATCGGGCGGCTCCTCGGCAACGACGGGTGCGCCGCCGCCACCGCTCGGCGCGACGAACGGAATCTCGGCAGCGGCCCCCTCTGCGATGGCGCACGCAAGAACGATCGCGATCCCCGCGAGCGAAGTGATTGCACGCGCGCGCTGCCAACTCGATTGCATCGAACCTCCGTCTGCGAGCTCCGTTCGGTCGGCCGGCGCCTCGACGCGAGCGAGGCTAGTTTCGCCGCCCGCTCTGTCGATCCCCTTTGCTCGCTTTCTCAGAAGGAGTCCGCGATGCGACCGTTCCGCTTCGGCGTTCAGTGCGCGAGTCTGCCGCGCGACGGTTTTGCCGCGCAGGTGCAGCGCATCGAGGCGCTCGGCTACTCGACACTCTTCTGTCCAGATCATTTCTCACCGCAGTGGGATCCGACCGTGCTGCTCGCGGGCGCCGCAGCGGTGACCACGCGACTGCGCGTCGGCGCGCTGGTCTACGGCGTCGACTACCGCCATCCGGTGATCTTCGCGAAGCAAGCCGCGTCGCTGCATCTGCTTTCACGCGGCCGTCACGAATTCGGCATCGGCGCGGGTTGGATGGAGACGGACTACGAGCAGGCCGGAATCGAGTACGACTCGCCCGGCACGCGCATCGAGCGACTCGAAGAGACGCTGCAGATCGCGCTCGGCATGTGGAGCCAGGACACCTTCTCGTTCGCAGGCAAGCACTACTCGATCAAAGACGTGCCGAAGGCCGCCATGTTGCCCGCCGGCGAGCGCCCGCAGATCCTGGTGGGCGGCGGCGGCAAACGACTGCTTTCGGTGGCGGGTCGCTACGCAGACATCGTCGGCATCAATCCGTCGTTGCCCGAAGGCAAGGTCACCGCGACGACGCCGGCCGATCAAACGCCCGAGCGCGTGCGCGAAAAAGTGTCATGGGTGCGCGCCGCCGCCGAGAAGGCCGGTCGCGATCCGAACGCGATCGAGTTGCAGGCGCTCTCGTTCGTGCTCGCGATCACCGACTCGCCGAATGGTCTGCGCGAAGCGCTCGCGCGTTCGAGCGGCATGACCTCCGAGCAAGTCGCCGATTGCCCGCTCTTCCTGACCGGCACCGCCGCGGAGATCCAGGATCGCCTCGTGAAGCGCCGCGAAGTGACCGGCATCTCGTACGTCGTGATCCAGGGCGCGGACATGGATCAGGTCGAGCGCTTCGCCGCCGACGTTATGGCGCCGCTGCTGCGCTGACGCCTCAGCTCGCCGTGCTGCGCGCGACGTGACGCCGATATGCGGCGGGCGGGAAGAACGCCAGCCAGATCGCGATCGCTGCGATCATGCCGAGCGCGGAACTCACCAGGCGCTGGCCGTCGCCCATGACGGGGCCGAGCGCGATTCGCATCCCCAGTCCGTACCCCGACATCGCGAAGGCCGCGAGCGAGCCGATGCCCCAGAGCAGGACGCGGTTCACGATGGCGGGCTCGACGAGCCCGATGCGCGCGCGTCGCTGCATGCGGCGGTGCAGCGCGAAGCTCTCGCCCGCACTCCACGCGAAGGTGCTGACGCCGACGGCGACGCCGGTCCAGAGCGCGATCTCGCGCAGACCGCCGGGCGTCGCATCACGCGCCGAGAAGAGCGTCGCGCAGGCGCCGACAAGAATGAGTGTGGCGATCGCCAGCACGGCGCCCGGCCACCGCGCGGCGGGGCGGTAGATCCGCCAGGTTCCGATCACGAGTCCGATGTAGCCGAGGAAGGTAAAGACGGCGCCGAAGGCCGAGACCAGATGCGTAGCGAGCGACGTCGAGCCTTGCAGCGCCAGCACCTGCGAGGCGATCAAGAGCGGGAAGCCGATCGCGCCGGACGAAACCAGCGCGGCGCCCATCGAGAGTTCCGGCGCCTGCCGCGTGCGAGCGGCGACGCGCAGCAAGCGGACGCCGACCACCGCGCACGCGAGCGAGAACGCGAACACACCGAGGACGCCGAGTAGCTGCATGAACCCTCCGATCCCAGGGCGGATCGGGTGGGCTGCTGGCCGGCTTTAGAAAGTGTTGGCTCTCGGTCTGCTAGAGCGCGCCGAGCGGGCGCGTGAAGACATCCTTCGCGCGTTCGCCGAGCGCATCGACGCGGCTGCCGATCGTCTGTGTCGCCGCCGCGACCGGCGAGACGATCACGAAAGCGGCGCCGCCGGCCGCCAGCGATAGGAAGCCGATCGGGCGCATCACCAACACGTCGGCCGCGATCGCGAACGGACCCCAGAAGCCGCTCGGGCGGTGCACCGCTTCGATCGGTCCTTCGGTCGTCACGTAGCTGGGCAGGCCCGTCGGCGTCGAGGTCGAAATCGTCGGCTCCGCGGCCGGCTCTTCGGCGCTCACCCGTTCGGGAATCGGAACGCCCACCTGATCGTTGGATTCGTCGGCCTGCGTGGTCGTCGCAGCGAATCCGTTCAGCGCGATGCCGAGCGCGATCGCCGTGCAAATTCGAAGCGCGGATCGAAGAACCGAGTTCATGGTGGGCCTCCCAAACTCGCAGTCTACCAATCTGATCGAGGCAACCAAGCGCTCGCCAGAGCGGGCGGCACTCTGGTAGAAAGAATCGTGGCGTCTACCCCGACTACGCTCGGCATCGATCTCGGCACCTCGGGCGTGAAGGTCGTGGTGGTCGATGGCGAGGGCCGCGTCGTTGCAGCGGCGAGCGCGCCACTCGAAGTCGCGCGCCCGCAGCCGACGTGGTCTGAGCAAGACCCCGAAGATTGGTGGAGCGCGACCAACGCCGCCGTGCACGCCGTCCGCGAGCAGGCGCCGGAGGCGTTGCGCACCGTGCGCGCCGTCGGTCTGTCGGGACAGATGCACGGCGCGACGCTGCTCGACGCGCATGACGCCGTATTGCGTCCCGCCATGTTGTGGAACGATGGCCGCAGCGCCGCGGAGTGCGAAGCGCTGGAGCGCGCGGTGCCGACTTCGCGCGCAATCACCGGCAATCTCGCGATGCCCGGCTTCACCGCACCGAAGCTGCTCTGGGTACGCGCGCACGAACCGGCTGTGTTCGCTCGCGTGCGCCGCGTGCTGCTGCCGAAAGATTGGCTGCGCCTGCGGATGACCGGCGACGCCGCGACCGATTGCTCCGACGCGTCCGGCACGCTGTGGCTCGATGTCGCCGCGCGCGCGTGGTCGCCCGCAATGCTCGACGCCTGCGGACTCGACGAGCGCGCGATGCCGCGCGTCTTCGAAGGCAGCGAAGTCACCGGTCGCTTGCGCGCCGACGTCGCGAACGCGTGGGGCGTCGAGCGCGTGCCGGTCGCGGCGGGCGCGGGCGATCAGGCAGCCGGTGCCGTCGGCGCGGGCGTCGTGCGCGCGGGCGATGCGTCGCTCGCACTCGGCACATCGGGCGTGCTCTTCGTCGCAGGCGATCGCTTCAGCCCGAATCCAGCGCGCGCCGTGCACGCCTTCTGCCACTGCCTGCCGGAGCGCTGGCACCAGATGTCGGTGTTGCTCTCCGCGGCGAGCTGTCTCTCTTGGGTGACGCAGCTCTGCGGCGCCGCGAGCGAAGCGGCGCTGCTCGCCGAAGTGGAAGCGCAGGATCGTCCCGCCGCGGGCGCGCTGCTCTTCCTCCCGTACTTGTCGGGCGAGCGCACGCCGCACAACGATCCCGCCGCGCGCGGCGTGTTCTTCGGGCTCTCGCACGACACCGATCGCGCGATGCTCGCCCGCGCCGTGCTCGAAGGCGTCGCGTTCGCATTCGCCGATGCACAGCAGGCGCTGCTCGAAGCAGGCGCCGTGATGCGCGAAGTGTCGGTGGTCGGAGGCGGCGCGCGCAGCCTGCTCTGGGTGCGCATTCTCGCGTCCGTTCTCGATCGCCCCTTGGTGGTGCGCGCAGGCGCCGACGTCGGACCCGCGCTCGGCGCCGCACGCCTCGCGCGACTCGCCGTCTCGGGCGAGCGCGCCGACGCGGTCTGCACGCCGCCGCCAACGCTGCGCGTGCTCGAACCCGATGCGGCGCTGCGCGATCACTACCGCGCGCCGCTCGAACGCTGGCGTTCGCTCTATGCTCGGCTGCGCCCGGCCTTCGCCGAAGCGCAGGCCGGACCGGATCGAGGAGAATCGCGATGACACATTTCCCGGACGTAGAACGAATTCGCTTCGAAGGGCCGAAGGGCGAGAACCCGCTCGCCTTCCGCCACTACGATCGCGATCGCGTCGTGCTCGGCAAACGGATGGAAGAGCACACGCGCTTCGCCGTCTGCTTCTGGCACACCTTCTGCTGGCCCGGCAGCGACGTCTTCGGCGAAGGCACCTTCGAACGCGCATGGCTCACCGGCGGCGACGACGCGCTCGAGCTCGCCGAGCTGAAGATTGACGCCGCCTTCGAGTTCTTCACCAAACTCGGCGCGCCGTTCTTCTGCTTCCACGATCGCGACGTCGCGCCCGAAGGCGAAACGCTGCGCGAGAGCCACGCGATTCTCGATCGTCTGCTGGAACGCGTCGAGAAGCAGATGTCGCGCAGTGGCACGCGCTTGCTCTGGGGCACGGCAAATCTCTTTGGTCACCCGCGCTACGCAGCCGGCGCCGCGACGAATCCCGATCCGGAGGTGTTTGCGTACGCCGCAGCGCAGGTGAAGCATTGCCTCGAAGCGACACAAAGACTGGGCGGCGCGAACTACGTCCTCTGGGGCGGACGCGAGGGCTACGAGACGCTGCTCAACACCGACCTCGCGCGCGAACTCACGCAACTCGGCCGCTTCCTGCAGATGGTCGTCGAGCACAAACACAAGATCGGCTTCACAGGCACGCTGCTGATCGAACCGAAGCCTTTCGAGCCGACGAAGCATCAATACGATTTCGACGCCGCCGCCGTCTACGCGTTCCTGCAGAAGTTCGGCCTCGAACGCGAGATCAAGCTCAACATCGAAGTCAACCACGCGACGCTCGCCGGCCACGACTTCCAGCACGAAGTCGCCTACGCGATCGCCAACGGCATCTTCGGCAGCATCGACGCCAACCGCGGCGACCCGCGCCTCGGCTGGGACACCGATCAGTTCCCCAACGATCCGCGCGAGTGGGCGCTCGCGTGGTGCGAAATCCTGCGCAGCGGCGGCATGCACGCGGGCGGCTTCAACTTCGACGCGAAGCTGCGTCGCCAAAGCGTGGAAGCGACCGACTTGTTCCACGCGCACATCGGCGGCATGGACGCGATCGCGCGCGGGCTGCTCGCGGCCGAGGCGATGCTGGAGGATGGTCGCTTGCAGCGTTTCGTCGAGGAGCGCTACGCGGGATGGAAGGGCGCCTTTGGGCGCGAGATTCTCGGCGGGCGGCAGAGTCTCGAAGATCTCGCGGGGCATGTGCTCGCAAATGATCTGGAGCCGCAGCCGCGGTCGGGGAGGCAGGAGATGCTCGAGAACTGGGTGGGGCGGTTCGTGTAGCAGGCAAGCCTGTGTGGCGCTGAGTTGCCGGTTTGATTCACTCTGCTCGCTCGTGCTGCGACGAGCCGAGCGCCGGCTCGTTGGACACCAGCAGACCACTTCCATACAAACCTCAGTACAACGAGGTTCAGAAGCATGGCGAAGACACGACCGAGCGAAGACATTCGTTCGCTCTCCGAGTTCCGCGCCAACGTCGCTGATGTCGTGCGACAAGTGCAACGGCGCAGGCGCCCCGTCCTTCTCACTCGACAGGGGCGGAGTGCAGCCGTTCTGCTGGATGTGGATGCATACGAGGAAGTCGTCGAGGAGCTCGAAGTTCTCCGAGATGTCCACCAGGCTGAGAAGGAACTCGTCGCGGGCAAGGGCGTCGCTCACACCAAGGCTCGAAACCAGGTTCTCGCCCGGCTGCGGCGTTGAGAGCGCGCGGAATCGTAGGTTTTCATTCCGCGATGTTGGCGTCAGCTAGAAAGGTCGCGGTCATGCATCCGAAACACCGAGTTCCCACGCACCGTGGTGAAGTGCTCCTCGAAGAGTTCCTCGTCCCGCTCGGCATCACGCAGGTCGTTGGAACCACGCCCGCATTCCGGCTCAACCTGCCGGCGAACCATGACCTGGCAAAGAGCCGCCCGACACGTGTGGTTCACAAGTTGTGCAGGACTGACTGATGCAGCCGCTGCGCCAACTAGCCGACAACATCTGGGTCGCCGACCGCCCGCAGCGCTTCTACGGCCTCGAAGTCGGCACGCGCATGACGGTGATCCGCCTCGCCGATGGCTCCTTGCTGCTGCACTCCCCCATCGCGCTAGACGCCGATCTGCGTCGCGAGCTCGATGCCCTCGGCCCCGTCCGCTTCACGGTCGCGCCAAATCGCGTCCACCACCTCTACGCTGGCAAGGTCGCCGACGCATATCCGGAGTCGCGCCTTTGGATCGCGCCGGGGCTCGAGAGCAAGCGACCCGATCTGGTGTTCGTCAGCATCCTCGGCGACGACGCGCCCGCAGAGTGGAGCGGGCAGGTCGATCAGACCTTCTGTCGCGGGCGCCCCTACGAGAACGAGGTGGCGTTTTTCCATCGCGCGAGCCGGACGCTGATCCTCTGCGATACGGCCTTCAACTTCGGGCCGCGCTCCGCGGCGCCGACGCGCGTGTTGATGCGTTTGTTGCGGAGCTACGGCCGCTTCGGCCCGTCGAAGCTCGATCCGTTCCTGATTCGCGATCGGAAGGCGGCGCGCGCGAGCCTCGAGCGCATCCTCGCCTGGGACTTCGACCGCGTCGTAGTTGCGCATGGCGATGTGCTGGAACTTGGCGGCCACGAGGCGCTGCGCCAGGGCTACGCGTGGTTGCTGGCCGCGTGACGACGCGGCGGCGCGTCGATGAACTGCGCCCGCATCGCCACGCTCCCCCCGATTCGCCCACCTAACCCTCCGACGCAACCGGAAATCGATGCAACCGGAAGGGGATGGTTTGAGCTCTGCATTCTCGCGGCGGTCGTTCTTGCGCAGCGGCGCGGCCTTGCTCGGCACCACGGCCGTTCCGGCCGCGTTTCAGACGCTGCTCGCGCGCGAGGCGTGGGGCGGCCGGTCGCGAGCGCCGTCGAGCCCCGTCGCGAATCCGTATGGCGAGCCGATCCCGGCGATCGATCAGACCACCGGCCTCGCGCTGCTCGCGCTGCCACCTGACTTTACCTACCGCTCCCATGGCTGGACCGGCGATCTGATGTCGGACGGTTTCCCGACGCCGCCGAACCACGACGGCATGGGCGTCGTGCAGGTACTGCCCGGCCGCGCGGGCGATCTGGTGTTGGTGCGCAATCACGAGGTCGCGTTCGGCGCGGTGATCGGCGGCGCCACGACACCGATCTACGACGCGACGCGACTCGGGCGCGGCGGTGTCGGTGGCGGCACCACGACGCTGACGTTTCGGCGCGGTCAATTCATCAGCAGCGTGGCGAGTCTCGCGGGCACGTCCACCAACTGCGCCGGCGGCGTGACGCCGTGGGGAAGCTGGCTCACCTGCGAGGAGTCGCTGATCGATGGCACCGCTGTCGGCGCGCTGCCGCATGGCTACGTCTTCGAGGTGCCCGCGCCGTCGCTCGGCCCGGCGAGCGCCGTGCCGATCTACGACATGGGTTTGATGCGACACGAAGCTGCGGCGGTCGATCCGCGCAGCGGCTGTGTCTACGAAACCGAAGACAGCAATCCGCACTCGGGGTTCTATCGCTTCCGCCCGACCGATCGAGGCGGGCGCGTCGGTTCGCTCGAGAACGGCGGCGCGCTAGAGATGCTGCGCGTGATCGGCAGCGAGGGCGCGGATCTCGATGAACCCGAGGCCGGCCAGACTTTTGCGGTGGACTGGGTGCCGATCGATTTCCCGGACACGGTGCCGCCCGATGCCGAAGGCCAGCTCTTGTACGACGGGCCGTCGGCGCCCTACACCGAAGGCCGTGATCGCGGCGGCGCGCGCTTCAAACGACTCGAAGGCTGTTGGTACGGCGGCGGCTCGATCTGGTTCGTAGACACCAGCGGCGGCGCCGACGGCAACGGCGTCGTGTGGCGCTACGAACCGGCGGCCGATGAGAGCGCGCCGGGTCTGCTCGAATGCTTCTTCGTCGCGGAGTCGGCTGCGGCCGCCGACAACATCGACAACATCACCGTGAGTCCGCGCGGTGGCTTGTTGTGCTGCGAGGACGGTGGCTCGGCGAGCGGCACGCACCTCGTCGGCTTCACGCGCGAGGGTGCGTCGTTCCCGTTCGCGCAGAATCGCTTGCAGCTCCCGAACGGCGTTCCCGGCAAGCCCGCCATTCTTGCGGGCGACTACCGATCCTCGGAGTTCGCCGGCGCCTGCTTCGATCCGAGCGGGCGCTGGCTCTTCGCCAACACGCAGCGACCCGGCGTCACCTACGCGATTTCGGGTCCGTGGGCGCGGGGGCCGCTGTGATGCGCGGCGCGTTCAACACTCTGCTGGTCATGGCGATGCTCGCGATCGGAAGCGCCGCACACGCGGCGTCTATCGATTTCGCTGCGAGCGAGTTGCGCGGCAACACGGTGACCGCGACAAACCTCGGGCCGGGTCTGCTCGCGATCGATCCGCAATTCAATAGCGCGGCGCCGATCGATCTCGCGATCGTGCTCGATGCCGAAGATGGCGATGCGCTCGACTGGAACGCGCTGATCGACAATCTCACCGGTGAGGTGTGGAGCGCGTTCTCGATCGAGGTCTTCGATGCGACGGGACTCGACGCGGGGAGCGTCGTTGCGAACGCGGGCGCGGCGGCGTCGATCGACACAACCGCCACGAGCGCGGTGATTCACTTCGATCCAGCCGAAGCCGCCGGTATCGATCTCGGTGCGCCCTTCGGTACGGGCTTCGATTGGCGCGTCGCAGCCGGCGACGGCGCGACGTTCCGACTCCGCCTCGCACCCGTCGCGGTGCCCGAGCCCGCGTCGCTGCTGACGTTGGCGCTCGGCATCGCAGCGATCGCAGCGGCGCGCCGGTAGGATCCGCCTCCTCGGGAGGTGGCGCCTTGGATTCTTCGCTCAGTTCTGCCGCGTTTCGCGATGCGTCGCTGTCGCCCGAGCAGCGCAGCGAGGATCTGCTCGCGCGGATGACGCGCGACGAAAAGATTGCGCAGCTCTGTTCGGTGTGGCTGACGCTCGATCCCGCGAGCGGCGACTTCTCGCCGTTCCAGGGCATGTTCATGAACAACCCGATCGACCAGCGCGAACTCCTGCGCGATGGCATCGGGCAGATCACGCGGCCCTTCGGCAGCCGGCCGGTCGCGCCGCGCGACGGCGCCCGCGCGCTCAACGCATTTCAGCGGCACTTGTTCGAGACGACGCGGCTCGGCATTCCGGCGATCGCGCACGAAGAGGCGCTCACCGGCTTCATGACCGAAGGCGCGACGCAGTTTCCGTCGCCGCTGAACTACGGCGCCACCTGGGATCCCGTGCTGATCCGCCGCGTCGCGAACGTGATCCGCCGCCAGATGCGCACCGTCGGTACGCACCAGGCGCTCGCGCCGGTGGCCGACGTGGTGCGCGACGCACGTTGGGGTCGCGACGAAGAGTGCGTCGGTGAGGACGCGTACCTCGTCGGCACGATCGTCTCCGCGTACGTCGCGGGCCTGCAGGGCGACGATCTGCGCGACGGCATCGTCGCCACGCTGAAACATTTCTGCGGCTACTCGGGCAGCGAGGGCGGGCGCAACTTCGCGCCGCTGCACGCCGGCCCGCGCGAGCTGGCCGACGTGTTCCTGCTGCCCTTCGAGATGGCGATCAAGACGGCCGGCGCGAAGTCGGTGATGAACGCCTACATCGACGTCGACGGCGTTCCGTGTGCCGCGTCGCGCGAGTTGCTCACCGGGATCCTGCGCGAGCGCTGGGGTTTCGACGGCATCGTCGTCGCCGACTACTTCGCGGTGCGCATGCTGCATCACCTGCACCACGTGACCGAAGGCCCCACCGAGTCGGCCGGGGCGGCGCTCGCAGCCGGACTCGACGTCGAGCTGCCGACGGCCGAGTGCTACGCCAAGGGTCTCGGCGAAGCGCTCGATCGCGGCCTCCTCGATCTCGCGACGATCGACGAATCGGTGCGGCGCGTGCTGCGCCTCAAATTCGCGCTCGGCATCTTCGAGTCGCCATTCGTCGAGCTCGACGCGATCGAGCTCGATCGCCCCGACGAGCGCGCGTTGGCTCGCGAGGTGGCGGAGAAGTCGATCGTGCTGCTCGCGAACGACGGCGCGCTGCCGCTCGCGGCGACGCTGCAGCGGATCGCGGTGATCGGTCCCAATGCGCACGATCCGATGGCGCTCTTTGGCAACTACTCGTTCCAGAATCACGTCGCGTCGCATTTCCCGAAGCACGCGATGGCGGCGGCGCCGACCGTGCTCGATGCACTGCGCGCGCGGCTCGGCAACGAGCGCGTCCGCTACGCCGAAGGCTGCAAGATCATGCAAGCGAAGGGTGTCCTCAGCGACGACCGCTCCGGCATCGCCGCCGCCGTGGCCTGCGCGCGCGAGTCGGAGCTGGCGATCGTGGTGGTGGGCGACAAGGCGGGCCACTTCCGCACCGGCACGGTGGGCGAGGGCACCGACGCCTCCGACCTGACGCTTCCCGGCGTACAGGCCGAACTCGTCGAAGCCGTGCTCGCGACCGGAACCCCGACGGTCGTCGTGCTGGTGAACGGGCGCCCCTTCGATCTGTCGCAGATCGCCGGCCGCGCGGCCGCAATCGTCGAGGCGTGGTTCCCGGGTCAAGACGGCGCCGCCGCGATCACCGCGATCCTCACGGGCGACGTCAACCCGAGCGGCAAGACGACGCTCGGGTTCTCGCGCGGAGCGGGCGCACAGCCCAGTTTTTTCGATCACAAACCGCTCGCGCGCGGCGTTCCGAAATTTCCGGCCTGCGAGCCGGTCTTCGCCTTCGGCCACGGGCTCTCGTACACGCGCTTCGAATACGATGCGCTGCTGGTGACGCCGGATCGCGTCGCGACCGATGGCGCCGTCGAGATCGCGTTCACGCTGCGCAACGTGGGCACGCGCGACGGCGAGGAGATCGTGCAGCTCTACCTGCGCGATCCGGTGGCCAGCGTCACGCGACCGGTGCAACAACTGCGCGGTTTCGCGCGCGTCGCGCTCGCGGCGGGTGCAGCGGCGCGCATCGTGTTCCGCGTCCACGCGGATCTGTGCTCGTTCACCGGTCGAGATCTCACGCGCATCGTCGAAGCGGGACGCATCGAGGTTGCGGTGGGCGCGTCGAGCGCCGATGCGCGCGTCCGCGGCGCCTTCGAACTCACTGGCCCGACGCGCCACCTCGGCGAGGCGCGCGCGTTGCTGTCCGAAGTCGTGATCAACGCCTAGCGTGCGCGCAGCCGGCCCCTGTTGGAAGTGTCTCGTGCTCCGCAACGATGAGCTGCTCGCTCGGTAATGGACGCGCTGCGCTCCAGTCGCGCCGCGCGCATGACGCGCAGCATCGGCCCGGTAGCAGGCGCCATCGCGCTCGCGACGGCGCTCACGCTGTGGCGGACTTGGCCGCTCGCTTCGATGCTCGGCGCCGGCGCGCCCACGCTCACTTACTTCGATTGGATCTACACGTCCTGGACGCTCGCGTGGCAGGTGCATGCGATCGCAATCGGGGCGCCGCTCGCCGCGGCCAACATCTATCACCCGGCGCCGGATGCGCTCTTCTACGGTCCGCTCTGCACGGGACTGCTGCCGCTCTTCGCGCCGGTCTATTGGGCATCGGGCAACGCGCTCCTCGCCGTCGAGGTCGCGTACCTCTTCGCGGTGATGCTGACCGGTGTCAGCGTGCATCTCGTGGTTCGAGCGTGGACTCGTTCGTGGGCGGCAGGCGCGGTTGCCGTCGCGACGTTGTTCGCGTGCGACGGTTCGATTGCGATGACGGCGCCCGCGCCGCAGTGGGCGGCGCTCGCCTTCTTCGCCCCGCTCGTGTGGGCGCTCGATCGGGCGTCCACCTGGCGCGGCGCTGCGATCGTGGCGCTGCTCGCCACCGCGCAGTGTCTGACGGAGCCGGTGTACGTTGCGCCCGCGGTGATCGGGCTCGTTTGCGCGGCTGGCGTGCTGCGGCTCTTCGCGACGAAGACGCGGCCCACCGGCATTCGACTGCTCGTCGCCGCGGCAGCCTCGGTCGCGCTGCTGCTGCCGCTCGTGATCGGCTTCCTCCGCGTGCGTCTCGCGAATCCGGCGCTCGCGGCGCAGACGTTGTGGCCGACGACGGAGTACGTCGCCAGCCCGACGGAGGTCGCGGCGGTCTGGTTGCAGAACCTGCCGCAAGAACTTCCGCTTCGATTCCTGGTTCCTGCGCTGGCGGCCGTTGCGCTGATCCGCGCGTTCGATCGGAGCCGCGCGACGACGGTACACGCCATCACGTGGCTCGATGCCGGCCTTCTCGCCGTCTTGCCGTTCGCGCTTTGGTTGGCGGCGATCGCGCTGGCGAGCGTCACCGGCTTCGAGACGTTGCCGCTGCTGCTGCGCGTGCCGGAGCGGCTCGTGCTCGGCGGCTTCATCGGCGTGGCGCTCGTTGGCGGGCTCGCGTGGCACAGCATTGCGTCGGCGGCAGCCGCGCACGGTGGGCGCCTCGCGATCGCGGCCCCGATCTTCGGCGCGGCGTTGGCGCTGCTCTGGCACGGCCTCGTCCTCCCACCGCTCGCGCTCCCGATCTTTCCCGAGCGCGGCGCGCAACCGACCGTGGCGGCGCTGCTGCGCACGGGCAGCGGGCCCGTGCTCGAGTTGCCCTCGGATCCCTGGGCGATGCACCGCTCGCTGTCGCATTGGCGCCCGCTGCTGAACGGCTACGCCAGCTTCTGGCCGGCGGGTTGGGATGCGCGCATGGAGGATGCCGCGAGACTCCCGGACGGCGCCGCGCTGGCGCGACTGGTGCAGTCGACGGGCCTTGCGACCGTCGTCGTGCGCGTGTCCCAGTTGCCGGTTGCCGAACGCGCGCGCTGGAAGTTGCCGCTCGAGCCGCGTGTCGCCGGGCTCGTGCTCGTCGCGCAGGAGGGCGATGTTCTGGTCTTCGATGTCGATGCCGCCGCTGTGCGCGCGGCCGCAGGTGGGTGAAATGCGCGGATCCGAAGTGGAGCATCGCGATCGCAAGCCTGCGAGTTCAGGGTCCGCATTCGCGCGCCACGGACTTCAGCTCGCGCTTGCCATCGCGGCGGCCGCGCTCTACGCGCCGAATCTCGCCGACTCCTTCATCGGCGACGACTTCGACCTGATCCGCTCATTTCACGGCAAGCCGTTCTCGTATCTGGTGAGCCTCCTGTGGTCGAACGAGAGTGGCGACGTCTGGAAGGACTGGGGCCTCGATCCCGCCAAGGGCCTCGGCTATCTGCGGCCGGTCAAGATCTGGTTGCTCGCGTTGGACTCGGCACTCTGGGGCACGAATCCGATCGGCTATCACGTGACGGCGACGCTTTGCTTCGTCGCGATGGTGGTGGCGGCGGCGCGCTTGCTCGAGCGCCTGTTGCCAGACCATCGCGTGCTCGCGGTCGCCGGCGCCGGCGTCGCGATGATGCATCCGATCTGCGCCGAGATCGTTCCGTTCCTGACAGCGCGCGAGGAAACGCTGGCCATTGCGTTCGGGCTCGCCGCGCTGCTGGCGTTCATCCGCTCGCGCGACGACGGAAATGCGTCGCCAGCGTTCGCGCTGCTGCTCGCGCTCGCGCTCGGCGTGAAGGAATCCTCGGTTGCGATCGTGGCGCTCGCGGCGAGTCACGATCTCGTCCACGGCCGCATGCGCCCGTGGAGCCCCGGCTTCCGCAGCGACGCGCGAATCTGGTGGCCCGCGCTCATTGTGCTCGTCCTCTACTTCAGCCTCCGCTGGTTCGCGTTCGGCTCCTTCGCCGGCGGCGACGGCAGCGAGATGAGCTTCCTGCCGGCGCAGGTGATCGGTTTCCACGCGCGGCTCTTTGCGTCGCTGCTCGACCCGACACTGCTCTCGGTCGGCTTCGTGCGAGAGGCGGGGCTGGTCTTCGCGCTCTTGGCGCTGGCGCCTGCGATCGCCGTCGCGTGGCAATGGAAGCGCATCCCGATCGCACGGCGGCGCGATCTGCTCTTCATCGGACCGCTCTGGTACCTCGCAACGACGGCGCTCTACGCGGGCGTCCCGTTCGCGTCGCGCCACCACATCTTCCCGGTGCTGGGGCTCGTGATGGCGGAGACGGTGGCGCTCGCGACGCTGCTCGATCTCGGCGCGCTGCGCCGCGAGCGTCGCGTGGCGCTCGCGTTCCTCGCGCTCGGAGCGCTGGCGTTCCTGCCGCCATCGATCACGACGATCCGCGAGTATCGCCACGCGAGCCGCATGGTGGCCGCGCTGCGCGCGGACATCGAAGCAAAGGCGCAGCAAGTGCCGGACGGCAGCGACCTGGTGCTGCGCGGCGTTCCGCAGTTGGTGCTGCCGCCGTTCTACTTTGGCTGGGGCCTGCGCTCGGCGCTGGGCACGCCGTTCACGCCGAGCGACGTCGCGGGACGCATGACGGTGTTGAACCCGCTGAACCGCGAGCTGAACCGGATCGCGAAACCGGTCGAGGAAATTCGCGGCGTCGAGATCGACGTCGGCCGCAGCGACGCGATTCCGCGCTGGATGAAGTTGCGCTACCGGCAGCGCGAAATTCGCGAGAATGCGAATGCGTCGGATCCGGGGAACTCCGAGAAGAACGCCGAGGAGACTCGCTAAGAGCCTGATCCGACCGAGTCGGTGTGCATTGCTTCACAACTCCGTGTGACATCGAAGACGACAAGCTGAGCGTCTGCAAATACGGGGCGGCCGTACGTGCGGACGTAGTGCGCGAGAAGTGCCGCGATGTTCTCGGGAGACGCCCGATCGACGGGTTGCCCGATCTCGTCGCCCAGATCTTTGTGAAGCACCACCTGATCGATTCCGCGCTGACAGATTCCGGCGTCATCGAGCAGGTGAACCGAGTTGCGAAAGCGGAACCGCTTGTCGGCGAGCGCTAGCTCACCCGGGGGGGGGGGGGCGCTACACACTAAGCCGACGGCTACTTATTGATGATGATACTGCTGGTAGAACGGATAGGGATCGTTTTCCCATTCGTAGTTGAAAGGCGC
>JANNKU010000083.1:0-1715 GCA_031396445.1 Deltaproteobacteria bacterium
GGACACACCTTCGGGCGCGGCGGCATGATCACGAAACTCGAAGCCGTGCAGAAGGCGGCGCTGTCTGGCGCGGCGACGGTGATCGCGAACGGACGTCGGCGCAACACAGTTCTGCGCATTACCGCGGGCGAAGCGGAGGGGACGCTCTTCCTGCCGGGTCCGCCCGAGACGCGACTCGGCAGCCGCAAGCATTGGCTCGCATTCACCGCGCGACCGCGCGGCGATCTGCTCGTCGATGCCGGCGCCGCGACTGCGCTGCGTGATCGCGGCCGTTCGCTGCTGCCGGCTGGTGTCACCGGTGTGCGTGGCAAGTTCGGTATCGGCGACGTGGTTCGCTGCGTCGATCCGAAGGGACGCGAAGTCGCGCGCGGACTCGTCGCTTATTCCGCAGCCGAGGTCGCGCGCATCTGCGGCGTCTCGACGCGACAGATCGTGCCGGTGCTAGGCTACTCGAACGGTCCGGAATTGATTCATCGCGACGATCTCGTCGTCGTGAACAACAAGTGAAGACGGCGCTTCGATGACCACCACGCTGGAACAACAAGTCGAGGATCTCGCGCGTGCGGCGCGCGAGGCGTCGCATGAGACGGCGGGTCTTTCACGCGCAGTGAAGGATCGCTGGATCCTGCGCGCGGCCGAACGCCTCGAAGCGGCGCGCGAGCGCGTGCTCGATGCGAACGCCACTGATGTGCGCGAAGCGGAAGCGCGCGGCGTCGATGCCGCGCTGATCGCGCGCCTCGTGCTCGAAGGCGGCAAGTGGAGCTCGATGATCGCCGGGCTACGCGATGTTGCGGCGCTGCCCGATCCCGTCGGTGAGATCGCGCAGATGACGGTGCGCCCGAGCGGGCTGCGCGTCGGCCGCATGCGCATTCCGCTCGGCGTGATCGCGATCGTCTACGAGTCGCGACCGAACGTGACGGTGGACGCCGCGGCGCTCTGCGTGAAGTCGGGCAACGCGGTGATCTTGCGCGGCGGTTCGGAGGCGATCCGCTCGAACCTCGCGCTCGGCGACGAGTTGCGCGCCGCGGCCAGCGAGACGGGCGTGCCCCCCGACGCAATCGCGGTGGTGCCGACGACCGATCGCGCTGCGGTCGATCACCTGCTCACGCTCGATCGCTACGTCGATCTGCTGATTCCGCGCGGCGGCCCGTCGCTGATTCGCAAGGTCACCGCGGAGTCGCGGATCCCAGTCGTCAAACACGACGCGGGTGTGTGTCACATCTTCCTCGACGCTTCGGCGGATCGCGAGATGGCGCGCGCGATCGTGCGCGATTCGAAGATCCGCCAGATGGCGGTGTGCAACGGACTCGAAACGCTGCTCGTGCATGCGGACGCCGCGCGCACCGTGCTTCCCTTCGTGCTCGAAGCGTTGACGAGCGAAGGCGTCGAGATCCGCGGCTGCGCGCGAACCAGCGAAGTGTTCCCGCAGGCAAAGCCTGCCACCGAGGAAGACTGGTACGCCGAGTATCTCGCGCCGATTCTCGCGGTGCGCGTGGTCGATCACCTCGACGCAGCGATTTCGCACATCCGCCACTACGGTTCGAATCACACCGAAGTGATCATCACCAGCGACTACACCAACTCGCAGGAGTTCGTGCGGCGCGTCGATTCGTCGACCGTCGGCGTCAACTGCTCCACCGCATTCGCCGACGGCTACCGACTCGGGCTCGGCGCCGAGATCGGCATCTCGACCTCGAAGCTGCACGCCTACGGTC
>JANNKU010000141.1:0-44961 GCA_031396445.1 Deltaproteobacteria bacterium
GTTTCAATCCACGTCGCTCTTCTGGAAGAGCGTCGACCTTGCGGCGGGCGCGTTGTCCAACACGCTGCTCGGCGTTTCAATCCACGTCGCTCTTCTGGAAGAGCGACGACACTCGCACCTCGATAGGGTTAGGGTCGGCACCTGTTTCAATCCACGTCGCTCTTCTGGAAGAGCGACGACATGCGGCACGCTGCGCCATCTCGGCGCAACTCGGTTTCAATCCACGTCGCTCTTCTGGAAGAGCGACGACGGTCGGCGGCTTCGCGCATCAACTCGCGCTGTAGTTTCAATCCACGTCGCTCTTCTGGAAGAGCGACGACCGCGCGTCGTGCTCGCGTACAACACGCTGGAGACGTTTCAATCCACGTCGCTCTTCTGGAAGAGCGACGACGCGCGTTGCATCCGCCGGAACACGTCCGCGACGGGTGTTTCAATCCACGTCGCTCTTCTGGAAGAGCGACGAGGGGCGCGGGGTGGGCGAAGTGGTGCAGGACTGGAGGTTTCAATCCACGTCGCTCTTCTGGAAGAGCGACGACCGCCTACTGCGGAGCGACTGACCTGGACGACGTGGTTTCAATCCACGTCGCTCTTCTGGAAGAGCGACGACTTCAATTCGCGCGGCCACGGCTCTCGGTAGAGCGTTTCAATCCACGTCGCTCTTCTGGAAGAGCGACGACTCCCTCACGCTAACTGTGCATCCGGCAGGGGAAAATCCGCGACTTTGCGCGCACCCCCGATTGCCACATGCAGATCCCCTTCATACGTGCGCACCTCCTTCGCGAAATCGCCAGCTTTGCTCCACTCGCGATCCTCCCGGCGATTGAACACCGCATGGGGTTCGCGCACGCCTTGCCATTCATTCTTAGATCACCAGCGGCCCGGCAAGATCAACCGGGCGTTTCGTGCCACGGTGCTCGACTGCTGTCCGAACGTCGGCGTCGAGCACGTAAAATCGAATGCTGTCCTGCTTCTCATCGAGAATATCTAGCAGGCGGGCGCGCAACGCGATCCATTGCGCCTTGCTGAGTTCCATCTCGAAGACTGAGAGCTGGACACGCTGACCCCAATCGAGACAGGCGCGCGCAATTTTCCTGAGCCGTGACCGCCCCGCCTTGTCGATGGTGGAAACGTCGTAGGTCACGAGTACGAACACGAGATCATCACTTTACGGTGAAGGGCGGATAGGCATCAAGGTCTCCGCGGAGATGTCTGGCGAGAAGGCGCGCTTGGAGATGTGGAATCAGCGCCCACGGAACGGTCCTATCGAGGAATGGGTGATTTACTTCCTCCTGTTTGCGCGTTTGATAACTCGCGAGGAACTCGCGGCGAGAGGAATCGCTCAACGAGACGGCGCCGGTAGGCTGCGAAACAAAATCATCCATGCGAAGTTGCGAACGATTCAGCAACGCAAGCACCAACCGATCGGCGAACGGCGAGCGCAGCTCTTCCATCAGATCGAGCGCAAGCGATGGGCGCCCCGGGCGATCGCGATGCAGGAAGCCAGCGTCCGGGTCAAGTCCGACCCCTGCCAGAGCTGACACGCAATCGTTCAACAAGATGGCGTAAGCGAACGACAGGAGAGCGTTGACAGGATCACGCGGGGGACGCCGCGACCTCCGCTCGAACGTGAAGCCAGGTGCCGATATGCAATCGCTGAAGACGGCGAAGTACCGAGCGGCCGCATCTCCTTCGTAGCCACGGATCTCGTCGAGTGTCTCCGCTCCCCGCAGCGAGGGGAGCAAACGGGATAGGTGATCCGCTGCGGCCGCAAGGCGCGCGGAACGTTCCGAATCATCGCTCTCGCGTGCACGCCGAAGGAGGAGCTGACGGCTGTTGGCGATCTTCCCAAGAACGATCGACTTGGCGATGCCGCAGGCCCTTGCGTTGTCGTCGGTCGCGGCGAGCTGAGAACGGCGAAGGGCGAGACTTCCGCGTCCCGCCCCTTCAACGCGCGCGATAAAGCGCCCTCTCTCGGAAAAGAACGAGACGTGGACGCCCGCCGCGGCGCTACTACCCATCGCATCGGGAGTCATCATTGCATGACCGAAGCATGCGACCGAGGCAAGCCCATGGATTGGAACTCGAACGCGGATCTCACCGCCGATCTTTACGACGAGGTTCCGGTGGTCCTTCGAGACATACGCGCCCGGTGCGAGAACAAACAATGTGTTCAGCACGTTCATCGTGGGCCTGAACTTCCATGTTCGCGCTCTACTTGAATCAAGTAGTGCGCCGCGCCGGTTGCAGCAGCCGGCGCCGGTTGGCATGCCTCTATCAGCGAACAGCGCCGGCACTTCGGTTGAAGTGTCGCCTTCGGCAATTTTCCGGACGCCAACATCTCTCGCGTCGCCGCCGCAAGTGACTCTGTCTGCGACCTCAACTCGGCATCGAACACGACCTCGACTCGGCGGCGCGATGCGTGATAGAACAGCGCTCCCCTCGGCACTGATACGCCCATCATCTCCTCGAGCGCCATGGCCTGTGCACAGAGTTGAATCCGATCCGGAAGACGCTCGGTCGTGCGTCCGCGCTTGTACTCGATGGGATACGGAGTTTCGGGCTCAGCTGGGCGCGCCGGCGGAAGAAACTCGACGACATCGGCGATGCCGGACACGCCAAGCCGATCGCTCCGAAGCTGGACCGATCGGACTACGCGACCGTGCCCGGATACACCAGGAAGGTCCACGCGCTCGTGCACGATCCGGCCTTCAGCCGTCAACTCATTCTCAGCCCAGGTCCGCTCTATATGGATCAGCGCGCACTGCCGCTCACAGAAAGCGAAATGCTGGAGTGCGGAGATGGGAACGAGATCATCATCTTCGGAGGCTCCCGGCATCGCGCCGCTCAGACCAGCCGCTGAATGCCGATCCCGGCCGGCAAATCCGCTTCGCGCACCGAGATCTCATAGTCAGAGAACGACCTCGGAGCTTCATCCGACTTTCGCCGCGCCGTGACGCGCTCGAATAGATCCGCCGCACGCGCATTTCCCAAGGCGGACTCGTGCTCGAACACGATCACTGCACGCGTCGCCATGAGACCGCGCGCCGCACTGCGGTCATGCTCGAACATGTCTTGCAGTGCCTGCCAGAAGAGTCCGAGATCTGCGTCCGAGAAGCCGGTCTGACTCGCGAACGCCGGTGAGACGAAGCCGTGAGCGCGATAGAGGCCGTAGGGAACTGTGTTCTTGCGGCCCATCGTGCGGTTGTCACCGCCTTGCTTCTCCGCCTCTTCTTCCGTCGCAACCGCCATTCGTGTAATCGAGTGCTCCAGCGTGAGAATCGGATCTATCGAGCGAGCGAAGGTGAGCTGCACCGGGCCGCGAACTTGCCCGGCATTTGCGCCCGTGCTCATCACGGCCCCGAAGGTGCGGACATCGAAGTAGAGCTCGCACATCTTCACGCGCGCGGCCTCGACACTAGCGGCCGTACCCTTTGCCTTCTTCGGCTTCCCCTTCTTCCCATCTTCCGCCGGCGCGATCTCGATCTTGCTACCAACGAGTTCGTGAGCGCGCTCAATCAACACATTGAGAATCGCCTTCTCCTTGATGAAGATGTCGAAGCCGGGTTCTGCGGGCTTCGCGAATGCGACGTAGTTGCGGATCTTCCTCTTGAGGCAGACGTCGGTCACGAGCCCCTGACCGGTTTCAGGATCGAGGCGAGGCAGGTTTCCCGCATCGGGGTCACCGTTTGGGTTGCCGTCTTGAACGTCGAAGAGGAGAACGAAGTCGTAGCGCTTGGAGATGGCCATCTGAGGCTCCTTCTTGGAATTGGTGACTGGAACGGGAGTAGGCGAGCAACACCGACTAGATGGTCGCCTCGCTATCAGGGCGGCTGCGCGGTGTGAAGAACGCCTGTCGCTGGTGGTAGTACCCGACGGCAAATCGCCCTTGGTCTTCCAGGCGGAGCGTGCGCGGGAAAGCACCTTCAGCCGGAAGCCGATTCACGATCTCGGCCTTGATGCGCTCCGCCCAGCCGCGGCCTTCGGACTCCGCTTTGCTCGCGTGATGCGCCGAAGCACGCAGAAGGCGCGGGAAGACGAATGCGGGCGTCGCAGACGCGGAGCCGAAGTAGCGATCGCGCAAACTTGCATTCACGTCGCCGAGTGCATCGGCTTGCAGTTTTTCGACGGCCGCGAAAAGCCGGCCAAGTAGATAGGGAACCGATTGATTGGTTTCGTCCAGCGACACTGTGACCTCCTGATCGGGATGGAGACGAATGAGAGTTGCCTTGATGAGAGCGACGCGAGCGCGGAGCGTCCCACGCCACTCGCGCTCGCTCGGCGGAACCCGAAGTCGAGCGAGTGCCGCGTGAAGCAATTCACGGGGAAACGGCGCGCCTCGGAGCGCCGAACTCATGAGCCGAGTTGAGAGCGTGGATGACACACCGCGCTTGTCCTTTGCGGCGCCGGGCCTCGCCTCGAGACCTCGCAGTAGGCGGCCAATCGAGAGCGGGCCATCGTCGCCATCGAGTGCCAGGTCGTCGAAGTAACGGCGAACACTTGCCTTCACTTCGGCTGCGGTGGATTCGAGCCAGTCGCGCACGACGACGCGCGACGCGTTCCCGCTGAGCGTGAGCGCATAGAATTTCGTCGCATCGACATCTCGCGGCGCGAGCCCCTTCCATGCCGCATCAAATGAAGCACGAAGGTCTTCGTCGTTCGCAGCTTCCGGTGCGAATAAGGCGAGGAGGACATCGGCCGTGGAGTTGTCCTCGCGGGTCCAGAAGAGGAGGACCGACTCGGGGCCTACTGCAACACCAGAACGAAAGCGGCGTTCGCCCTCCTTCTCTAGGAGCCAGTTGAGCGCGCGCACGTAGCCGTCCGCCGCGTACTGCGAGACTGGTGCGTTCTCGCCCTGCTCCAAATGCTGCGATGTGAATGCCTCAGCGTTGAATGAGACGAGGGTCGCACCTGAACTCTGTGATTCAGGCACGCGTTTCACGACATCATGAAGGCGCGCGGCCGAGGCCATCCTCCCCGTTACGAGGCATCGTTGGCCAACACCATCGCTAGTGGCGGTATTGCGCCGATCTCTCCAGTACGTTCGGACGGCAGGCCGATCGTGCACACATGTAGTGCCGTCGCCGTCTCGAATGAACGCGATGCATTCGTCGCCCGTCCACTCGTGGTCGGCGTCCATCTCAGTGATGCGCATCAGTTCTGCCGCGTGATTCGCCTGCAGCCGATAGAGAAAGGCTCTCACAGCAAGCAGACCCTCGTCACCGGTTGAGTCGGCAGCAGCAAGCATCTCGACCGCGAAGGCTGCCAGGCAATCAGCGGCTCGGTCCGTAGCGCGCTGGTCGGCAGCCTCTCCCTTCTTCTTCTTTGGTAGTCCGAAGACGTACTGCGCGTTGTCGACAAGAAATGCTGGCGTCACTGCGACCGTGCGTTTCGGTGCGACTGGAACCTCTAGCTTCAATCCTCGACGGGCCTCACCAAGCGGGACTAGTTCTAGAGGGCGACCGTCATCCGAAATCCGCAGTTGATAGTGGACTGGTCGCTTGCCAAAGCTCGGGTCGTCGAGAAGTCCCTTCCGCTCCGCCAGCAACACGAGCGCTTCGAGCATCATTGCGGCGCCATCCCGACTGCGCGCACAACCTCGCGGAGCGGCACTCGGAGTACTCCACTAGTGAGCCGTGCCTCGAAGAACAGCGGCTTGCGCGCTTCGCTCGTCTTGTGGTCGGCGCCGCCCTCGAATCCACTCCAATCGAAATCAAAGAACATCCAGCCAAGGGGCCGATCCACCTGAGTGTCGATCGGCGGAGGCGTTCCGTTCGCAGGTTGCAGTGCGGCCGCGAACTCTCGGCAACCCAGAAAAGGCGCATGGTGGTGTTGACCCCGGTCGAGTCGCCTCTCGAACATCTCCTCGAACTTGCGGACGTTGTCGCTTGGGCCGGCTCGCGCCGTCATAACAAAACTGGCCTGCACCACATAGTCCACATCTCGCAGACCGACTGTGTTTCTCTGCGCGCGGTCTTCATCGGCAACGATCATCTTCTTTTCGAGCGAAGCACGACCGTTCACTTCATTGCGCCGCACGCTGATCCATCGAACCGGAGCGAGCACCTCGATCGCATGTACGCGCCACTCGATCGCTGGTTTCCACAGCACGGCTTCGAGCAGGCCGCGAGCGGCGGAGGGCGTCATCACCTCGTAGCTGACGCGCTCCACTTTCATCTCCGGTCGTGTGAAGCAGGCGATGTCTCCCGTCGCACGAACGCGGAAGTGTCGGCTCTCCACCGGCGGTCTCGCTTGATCAGGCATCTCGTTTCCTTTCTCATTCGTCGGTCTATGCGGTTCGAACCAGGCGCCGACGCAGCTCAGCCGTCGATGATCAATGCATTCACATCTGCCGGTCCCGATCCGTGCTCCAGAATCAAACCGAACCGGTCATCATACGCGTGAACGTGTTCGGCGAGTGCGACAACTCCCGTCGCCTCGTCCAGTGTTGCGCTGCCGTGCGCAAGCCACTCCGCAACCAATAGCCTCGGCACGTTGACTGAGAACCGGCCGAGTGCGCGAAGGTTCCATCGCGAGGGCCCGTTCCTTTTCAGATCGTCGAGCAGATCAGGCGCGCGCCCGAAGCGCACGACCACGGCCTGCGACCAATCGTCCTCGATGAGCCGGTATTGGGCGGCGACATCCTCGAAGTTCAGCCTCGCGCGTGACGCCTGTATCGCCTTCGCGTCTGTATCCGAGGCGCTGTAGAGGCGCTCGAAGTAGGTCCGATGGGGTGCACTCGATGAGATGTCGAGTGCGGGATCGGCGTTCAGCAGGCCCTGTGTGATCGCGAGACCTTTACGGGGAACACCGGGCGGCGGCGATGTCTCCGCTACGAAGACGCGAAGCTCACCGCGAGCCAATAGCCCCTCTCGATTGCAACGCCCTGCCGCCTGCGCGAGCGAGTCGAGACCTGCAAGCGCGCGATACACGATCGGGAAATCGAGATCGACTCCCGCCTCGACGAGATCGACTCCCGCCTCGACGAGCTGCGTCGAGACTACGCGCACTGGCTCACCCTGCTTCTTGCGTTGCTTGATCGCTGCGAGCACTTGGCTGCGATGTTCTGCGCACATCAGCGCGGAGAGGTGAATCGTCGCAAGGTCGCCAAGCCGAGCATCCAGCAGCTCAGTGAGTTGCCTCGCATCGCGCCGGCGATGAGTGATGGCGAGAACGTCGCGCTGCTCAGCCACCTCGTCGGCCAATTCCGCATAGGCTGCCGGCTCGAAGTTCGCGGGCCACCGTACTTCGACTCGCTTGAGACTTTCGAAGGCGCGTACGTCCGGCGGAACGATCTCTCTCATCGACTCGAAGCCAAAGCGACCGAGCGATGCGCGGCCAAGGGCGGGCTGCGTTGCAGTACAGATGACGAGACTCGCTCCGTACTCGCTGACCAACGCGGCGAGTACCTCCAGCGTCGGCTCTAGGAGGTGCGGCGGCATTGTCTGTGCTTCGTCGAGCACGATCACGCTTCGAGCCAAGTTGTGAAGCTTGCGACAGCCCGAAGTTCGGCGCGCGAATAGGCTCTCGAAGAGCTGGACTGTCGTGGTGACGACGACCGGGACATCCCAATTCTGCGCGGCGAGCCGAGACAGTGCCGTCTCGCGCCGGGGATCGAAACTCGAGTGATGTTCGAGAACCGCCGAATCGTCGCCGAAGGCTTTGCGATAGACATCTGCATTCTGCTCGAGAATCGATGTGTATGGGATCGCGACGACTACGCGATGCAGCCCATGGATTAGAGCGTGTTCGAGCGCAAACTCCATCCCAGCGAGCGTCTTACCTCCACCGGTCGGAACTGTGAGTGTGAAGACTCCCGGAGGAGCAGACGCAGCGCCGACGGCAGCGGCGCGGATGACGCGGCGAACGGCATTGACTGCCGTTCCCGGTGCGCTCGCCTGCTTCGCATCGACATGAGCCCGCAGCCGAACAAGAAGTGTCTCGATCGAGAGCGCCTTAGCGTCGCTTCGAACCTGCGACTTGCTTCGATCAAAGAACTCTTCGGTATCCAAGAAATCGGCGTCGCAGAGCGCCGAAAAGAGCATGCGAATCCAGAGTTCGAAGCGACGCTTGATCCGGTCGCCTTCCTCAGCGTTGACCGGCTTGGTCTCGAAGGGTGACGCGAGTCCGCGCTTCCCGAGGATCTCAGAAGGCGGTTCGCCTGTGAGCGCGTCGCCAAGTCGATGCTTCTTCCTCTCCATTCGGCCGCGTAGATTCGAGTGGTTCGCGAGTCCGGCGTGATGCCCCGCAATGACGAAAGCGAGCATTTCACCGAGAGGCCCATACAACTCTCGCGCCTTCAACGCGCCCGCACTCGAATGATCGACTCGACCTCGGCGCGGCTCGCTCGCAGTCTCCTCTGCTTCGATATGTGCATCACGACGCTCCTCAGTGCTTCGACTGGAAGCACGGATATACGCCTGGAAGTCGGGAGCGTATTTCCCTAGGTCGTGAAGAAGTCCTGCAATCTCACCGTACGAGCCGGCGTTCCACTTGGAGGCGAACTCTCGTGCCAACTCGCCGACGCATTCGAGGTGATCTCGAAGCAGGTGCTCGCGACCGTCGTCCGCGAGATGAGCGATCGGATGAGGCAGGCGACCAGCCGTCGGGAGGGCGCCCGGCGAGGGATTGGGATGGCTCATTCCAGTCGTGCCTCCCCTCAGTCGTCAGGTGTCAGGTTTCAGACCGCTAGAATCACGGCGAGTTTCGAGCACTTTGCCATCGAGCGTTGACACATTCGGTCACAGCGGAACCAGATCCATCAAGTCGGATCCACCGCTGATACTACGCTCCGAATGCCGCAATCCTCCTTGCCACACCGAAACTATTTCGCGGCCCCTCGCTCTTTTTTCGCATAGCCTCCTATCGCCTCATATCAAAGTTCTCGCCCGATACACGCGCATCAGTCACTCAGTCCGTGGGGCCACAATGTTGGCTGGCTAGATAGAGGCGTCAGAGTGAACAATTGTGGTGGCGACACCAACCGGCGACCAACGGCGTTCGCGCCATGGATGTTCCCCAGGTCCCCCGAATGCATTCGAACTAGTCACGCAGCCGCCGCGCCGCCCCATCTCCGCCTCTCTCTCAACCTTGAAAATCCGAACTCCGAGTTCGGATTTTCAAGGTAGTCTGCGCCGCGTGAGCAACCCGACCCTCGGCTCCCTCGCATGGGCCACCGCCACCTCCGGCAATCTCACGAACACCGAGCGCCGTCGATTCCTCGCACCCATCCTGCGTACGACCGCGGCCTACACCGCGGGCCGACTGCGCACGTTGCTTGGATTGCGCCCTGCCCGCGTAGGCACGCTCGACCTCGATCACCTCGTGCTGCCCGATTCGAAGCTCGTCGCAAATGCGCTGCAAGCGGCGCGCGAGACGTTGACGCCGTCGATGCAGAATCACTCGCTGCGAACCTTCGCGTATGGACTCGCGCTCGCGAATCTCGATGGCGTGCACCTCGACGTCGAGCACTTCTATGTGGCGTCTCTGCTGCACGACATCGCGCTCGAAGCGCCGACACCGCAGCGCTGCTTCGCGGTGGTGGGCGCCGAGCGCGCGCTTGCGATTGCGCAGCGCGCGGGCGCAGATGATGCGACGGCGCGCGCGATCGCCGAAGGCATCTGCATGCACGTGACGCCCGGCGTCGGCTTCGAGCGCGGGCCGATCGGGCCGATGCTCTCGGCGGGCGCGCTCGTCGACCTCGCCGGCATGCGACTCTGGGATCTCGACGCCGTGTTCGTGCGCAGCACGATCGCGCGCCATCCACGACTCGGCGTACAGCGACACCTCGCTGCGTGCTGGGGCGCGGAAGCGCGCGCGGTGCCAAATGGTCGCGCGGCATTCGTCGCGCGCTGGGCGGCGTTCGGACTGTTCTTGAGGATCGCGCCGTACGAGGAGTAGAGCGGCGCTCGCGGAGCTTTCCCGGGCTTCCGTGCACGCTTGCGAAACGTCGAACGTTCGCCGCGCTCAGAGCCCGCCGACCAACGCTTCGAAGGCGGCGCGGCCGGTTTCCTCGCGAAACACACAGTAGTGACCGTCGTAGCTCTCCGACGGCACGCACGGCTGCAACATGCCGAACGGTGTAGCCGCGGCGAGCCAGCGGAAGCCATCGATCGGAACGAACGAATCGCCCTCGCCAGCAAAGACCGTGACCGGGATCGTGTGGGCGCCGGCAACGGCGAGCGGATCGGCGCCCTCGATCACCAATTGAAACGGCAGCGCGAGCGGGTGATGACGATCGATGTTGCCCCACGCACTTTCGGGTACGCCGAAGAGTGCACCGAGGATGTCGGCGGGCGTGGCGTCCGGCGCCGGATCGAGGCCAATCAGATTCAAGAGTGCCGCGCCGACGCCGCCGTCGAGTTCGAACAAGTCCGATGCGACGACCGAGTGCGTGACGAAGCCTCCGGTGCCGTTCGTCAGCAGCGCGTTCGGTGCGGAGGAACCCACTTCTTGCATACCCGCCGCGACCAGTGCCATCTGCGCGCCGATCGAGTGGCCGAACCCGCCGACGCGCGATGCATCGACGACGCCTTCGCCGAGCAGGCCAGGCAGCACTTCGCGCGCGAAGCGCAGTCGCACGTGCTGATCGATCGCGCCTTGCTGCACGTTCGCGCGGAACGCCGGCAGGTTCGGGATGTTGACGACGAGCAGCGTGTCCTCGTAGCCGCGATCCTGGAACTCGAAGCGGCGCCCGAAAAGCGGCTGGTCGCCGCCGACGATCGCGGCGCCCGCCGCGGCGAGCCGGGTGCGGATCGACAGCATGTCGTTGCGCGGATCGATGCGCGCCACCGACTCGTAGGCGTCGCCGCCAGAACCATGCGCCCAATCGATGACGGCGACGGGGCCGGTGCGGTCGCGCGGCACTTGCACGACGATGCGCATCGCCTCGGCGCGCGGCGTCGCGAGCAGCGTGCCGGCGCCGTCGAACTCGATCCAGCCATCCGTGCGGAACGTGTCGACGATGATCGCGAGTCCGGCGTTCTGATAGGGACGCCCCTGCGCGGGCTGAAACGCAGCGGTGTGGATCGTCGCCTGGTAGACCGCCATCGGGCCACTCGTTAGATCGATCGTCTGCCCGGGCTGGTCCGTATTGTCGAGATGGGTGATCTCGCTACCGCCGTCCGCGAAGGTCACCGTCTCCACGGTCGCCGCCTTCCCGGTCGGCGTCGTTCCCGGCGCGTAGCGCAGCGACGCGACTTCGCGTAGCCCGGCAGCGGGCGTCAGCAGACCCGGATCGCTGTCGAGGAAAGCGTCGGCGGCAGCACGCAGCTGACGGAGCTCGGCAGGAACATCTTGCACGGTGAACACCGTTGCGATCGCCGGATCATAGGGAGCGGCTTCGGGCGGCGGCGTCCAACCGGGCGCGGGCGCAGCGACGCGCTTCGCGACGAACGCCAGATAAGTCTCGCCGGCGCGCAACGGGTGCTCCTCATCGGGTGTCACGATGAGCGTGCCATCCGGCAGATACGGATCACCCTGCGCGTCTGCGACGAAGCGAACGTGGATCGGCACGGTCGCGCCGCTGGTCAGCGAAAGCAGGACGACCGGATCGAGCAGCGTGCCGGGATAGGATGCGGCGAGCGCCGGCGCACTCTCGAATCGGAAATAGATGGGCGTCGTCGTCGAGAAGCCGCGCACCGTTGCTTCGATCTGACCGAGCCAGCCGCCGACGAAGTTGTTGCCCGGAAACGGCGCGACGCGCGGATAGCCTTCGAGCGCGATCGTGCCCGCTTCGCCGACGAGTTCGTCGGAGGGATACGGACGATCGAGCAGGTGCGCGCTGCGATCCGGAGCGACCACCGCGAGCGGACGCACTTCCGCGATGGGCACGCATTGCGACGCGAGCCCAATCACCAGCGCAAGGAACGAAGCGATTGCAGGCGAGCGCGAAACAACGGCAGCGGGCACGAGAACACCTCGGTTGCAGCACCTCGCTGATAGCACGCCTGCTCGACGCAGTGCACGATGCCGCGATCTGCAGGGCTTCCGTGCCGCGAATGCCGCCGAATGCCACGCTTTCATGCGGGCGGCAACTTCCCTGTAGAGCGTGCGCAACTGTTTCCGTTCCAACACGGGCGATGCGCACGACCGAATGGAGGATTCTCCCGATGAAAATCGAACGATCTTGGATCGCCGCCATGGCTCTCGCACTGCTGCTTCCACTCCCCGCCCTCGCAACGATTTTCACGTTCACGATCCCGCTGAGCGGCGCCAATGAGGTGTTGCCGACCGTCGGTGATCCTGACGGATCTGGCGTCGCCGTCCTCATCATCGACGACGCCACGGCGCCGTTCCCCACGATCTCCTGGATCATCTCGACCCAGAACATCGCGCTGCCGCCGACGGGTGCGCACATCCATCAGGGTGCGGTCGACGCGAATGGTCCGGTCCGGATCGACTTCGATGCGGCCCTCAGTGGGAGCGATCTGCAGGATGCGGATCTCGTCGGCGTACTCGCCGATCCGACCGGCTGGTACGTGAACGTACACAATGCGACGTACCCCAGCGGTGCCATCCGCGGTCAGGTTCCCGAACCGACCACGGCCCTGCTGCTGGCGGGCGGTCTCGCGCTGCTGGGAGGTCGGCTGAAGGGTCGGCCGACGCCGCCGCGAGTCGCTAGCGAGCAGCGAGGTTCATGAGGTGGCTCATCGCCGCACGGAACGGGCGTTCCGGTGGCGAGGAAAGTGGTTGCCACTTCCGATGTCGTGAGATTTGCAAAGGCCCGCAAGCCATCGAGTTTCCAGCAAGGTTGCGTGGGCATGGGGATTGCTGCCCTTCTCTCGGAGTTGCCAGGAGCGCAACCGCCAACCAAGGAGATTCCCGATGAAATTGAGAGGATGGTGGGTCGGTGCTGCAGCGTTTGCGTTGCTGCTTCCGCTCCAGGCTCAGGCCACGTTGTTCGTGTTTACCGTCGCGCTGAACGGCGCCAATGAGGTGCTGCCGACCGTCGGCGATCCCAATGGCTTCGGTACCGCCACTCTGACGATCGACGACGCTACCGCGCCGTTCCCGACCATCAGCTGGAACATCACGACCGGCAACATCGTGCTGCCGCCGACCGGCGCGCACATCCACCAGGGTGCGGCGGGCGTGAATGGTCCAGTCCGAGTCGACTTCAGCGGAGCGTTGATTGGAGGCGGTCTGCAGGATGCGGATCTCGTCGGCGTACTCGCGGCTCCGAACGGGTGGTACGTGAACATCCACAATTCGGTGCATCCGGGTGGCGCCATCCGCGGGCAGGTTCCTGAGCCGGCCACCGCGTTGCTGCTTGCCGCCGGTCTGGCACTGCTGGCTCGTCGCCGCGCATAGCAGTTCGCGACGCGTCGAAGGAAAAGCCGAGCCGCTCCGAAGAAGTCGGGGCGGCTCGGTGCTGTTCTGGCACGCCGTCGCGCGCATCGTCGGGTAGGCTCCCGCGCATGGCAAAACTCCCCAACGTCGGTGACTCCGCTCCGGACTTCACGCTCGCGTCGACACAAGGCGACGTCACGCTCTCGAAGCTGCTCGCGAACGGCGCCGTGCTGCTCGCGTTCTATCCCGGCGACGACACGCCCGTCTGTACCAAGCAGCTCTGCGACTATCGCGACAACCTCGCGGTCTTCGCCGGACTCGGCGTGCAGGTGATCGCGCTGAATCCGCAGACGCTGGCCTCGCACGAGAAGTTTGCGAAGAAGCACGCGCTGCCGTTTCCCGTTGCGGCGGATGAGAATGGTGTCGTGTGCAAGGCGTATGGCGCGGCGGGTCTCTTCGGAATCACCAAGCGCGCGCTGGTGCTCGTCGGTCGCGACGGGCGCGTGCGATGGCGCAAGACGGACTTCCCGCTCTTCTTCGAGAGCGCCGGCGAGATTCGGGAGGCGATCGCCGGGGTCGGAGCATGAGTTTGCGCGTCCGCGTGCTCGGTTCGGCCGCGGGGGGCGGGCTGCCGCAGTGGAACTGCGGTTGCGAGCGCTGCGTGCGTGCGCGCGCCGGCGATCCGCAAGTTCCGCCGCGCACGCAGCCGTCGATCGCGGTTTCGGCGGACGGGGTGCGCTGGTCGATCGTCAACGCGAGCCCCGATGTGCGCGATCAGCTCGCGCACTTCCCCGGCCTGCATCCGCGGCCGGGTACGCGCGACATCCCGCTCGATACGATCGTCGTCACCAACGCCGATGTGGATCACGTACTCGGCTTGCTGGTGCTGCGCGAGTCGCTGCCGTATCGGATCGTATCGACGCCCTTCGTGCGCGATGCGCTCCTCGATCACAACGCGCTCTTGCGACTGCTCGAACCTGCGTGGGGAATCGCGAAGCTCGATCAGGCGGTAATGCTCGATCGCGACGGGCACCTCGAGGCGCGCTTCTTCCCGGTGCCGGGCAAGGTGCCGACGTGGCTCTCGAAGCTCGCGTCGAATCACGCCGAGACGACGGTCGGCGTGCGCATCACGGATCTGCGCAGCGGACGCCGCCTGGTGTACGCGCCGGGCATCGCGAAACTCGATGCCGGCACGCTCGCCGAGTTCGAGGCAGCGAGCTGCGCGTTCGTCGACGGCACCTTCTTTCGCAACGACGAGCTCTCGGCGGTGCGGCCCGGTGCGCCTGACGCGACGGCGATGGGCCATGTGCCGATCTCGGGGCCGGGCGGATCGCTTCCCGTTCTCTCGGAGCTGCGCGGCCGCGTCGTCTACATCCACATGAACAACACCAATCCGATCCTCGACGCGAGTTCGCCCGAAGCGTCGATGGTGCAGCGCGCGCGCCTCGAGATCGCGATGGACGGGATGGAGCTCGAAGTTTGAGCAACGACGCCACGCCGTGGACCCCCGTCGAGTTCGAAGCGCGGCTGCGCAAGGTCGGCACCGAGCGCTATCACGACAAACATCCGTTCAACCTGCGCATGCATGCGGGCACGCTCACGCAGGACGAACTCCGCACCTGGGTGCGCAATCGCTACTACTACCAGACGCGCATTCCGGTGAAGGACGCCGCGATCCTCGGCAAATCGGGCGACTCGGCGTTTCGCCGCGAATGGGTGCAGCGACTGCATGATCACGATGGTCGCGCGCCGGGCGAAGGCGGCCTCGAGCTGTGGCTGCGACTCGCGCAAGCCGTCGGCCTCGCGCGCGGCGAGGTCACAAGTCTCACCTTTGTGTTGCCGGGTGTGCGGCGCGCCTGTGATGCGTACGTCGATCTCGTCGAGCGCGCGGATCTGCTCACCGCCGTCGCCGCGTCGCTCACCGAAATGTTTGCGGGCGACATCATGACGGCGCGCATCGCCGCCTTCGAGCGCCACTACCCGTGGGTGGATGCCGAAGGGCTCGCCTACTTCCGCTCGCGCACGACGGTGGCGCCGCGCGATGCCGCCTTCGGTCTCGCGTTCGTTCTCGAACACGCGGCGACGCACGCCGACCAGCAGCGCTGCCTCGATGCGCTGGCGAGCAAATGCGAAATTCTCTGGGGCCTCCTCGACGCCGTCGAAGCGGCGCACCGCCAGCCGCGCCTCGCGCCGCACGCGCTGCTGCGCGAGGACAAGGAGCGCCCCGGCCATCTGCTCGCCGTGCTTCCCGAGCGCGGCGTACGCGTTTCGGAGTCGGGCCGCGAGATCCTGAAGCTCTGCGATGGCACGCGCACGTCGGACGCGATCGCCGTCGCGCTGCGCAATCGCCATCCTGAGATCGAACACATCACCACCGATGTGCACGAGTTCCTCGACCAGATGGAGCGGCTCGGCGTGATCCTCCGTGACGGATGAGGAGGGCGCGGCGGCGCCGACGCCGCGCGTCTGGAACCTGATCGCCGAGCTCACCTACCGCTGTCCGCTGCGCTGTCCGTACTGCTCGAACCCGGAAGGCTTCGCGTCGATTCGCGACGGTCTCAGCGCCGACGAATGGGGCCGCGTGTTTCGCGAAGCGGCGGCGCTCGGCGCGGTGCACGTGGGACTCACCGGCGGCGAGCCATCGGCGCGCCGCGATCTCATTGCAATCGTGCGTCACGCGGCGGATGCCGAGTTGTTCCCGCACCTCGTCACCGCCGGTGTGCCGCTCGGCGCGGCGGGTCTCGCGCCACTGCGCGATGCAGGTCTGCGCAGCGTGCAGCTCTCGATCCAGGACGCGACGGCAGCCGCGTCCGACGCGATTGCCGGCACGGCGAGCTTCGACCGCAAGCTCGAAGTGGCGCGCGAGGCGCGACGCCTCGGTCTCGCGCTCACGCTGAACGTCGTGCTGCATCGTCACAATCTCGCGAACGTCGCGGCGCTGATCGCGCTCGCCCGTGAGCTCGACGCCGATCGGCTGGAACTCGCGAATGCGCAATACGACGGCTTCGCACTGCGCAATCGCGACGCGCTGCTGCCGACGCGCGAGCAACTCGAAGCGGCGTCGGCGGTCGTCACCGCAGAGCGTCAGCGTGCGAAGCGACCGGAGCTGCAGTGGGTGCTGCCCGACTACTTCTCGGGACGCCCGAAGCCCTGCATGGGCGGCTGGGGGCGCGGCCTCGTCGTGGTCGCGCCGGATGGACTCGTGCTGCCGTGTCACGCGGCGCGTGATCTGCCGGGCCTCGAATTCTGGAACGCGCGCGCGCATTCGCTCGCCGCGTGCTGGAACGACGCGCCCGGCATGAACGCGTATCGCGGCGAGAGCTGGATGCGCGAGCCGTGTCGCAGCTGCCCCGAACGGGCGCGCGATTTCGGCGGCTGTCGCTGCCAGGCCCATCGCCTCACCGGCGATGCGGCGAACACCGATCCCGCGTGCGCGCTCGCGCCGCAGCGGGATGCGATCACCGCCGCACGCGAACGCGCAGTCGACACCGCAGCGTGGGTCTACCGCGGAAGCTGACCGCGGCGGCGCCGCAGCGTCGCGATTCCCGCGAGCAGCACTGCGATCTCCGCGCCGATGCCGCACGCGCTGTCCGGCGCTTCGTTGTCGCGCGACGGCTTGCCGGCACACTGCGGATCGGGAGAGCCGACACCGGCGCCGTCGTGATCGATGAAGCCATCGTTGTCGTTGTCGATGCCGTCGGCGCAGCGGGAGGTTTCGGTGAGCCAAGCCGCGTTGAAGCAGGCGACATCGGCGGGATGGTCGGTGAACCCGTCTCCATCGTCGTCGAGTCCGTTCGCGCATGCCGCGTCGCACGCGTCGCCGACGCCATCTGCGTCCGCGTCGAATTGATTCGCATTCGCAGCGTTCGCGCAGTTGTCGCACGGCGCGCCGACCAGGTCGCCGTCGGGGTCTGCCTGGTTGGGATCCGCGACGGCGAGGCAGTTGTCGCACGCGTTGCCGACGCCATCGGTGTCGTCGTCTTCCTGTCCCGGATTGAAGCGACCGTTGCAGTTGTCGCACGCGTTGCCGGTGCCATCGACGTCGCTGTCCTGCTGACCCGGATCGGCGACGCTCGGGCAGATGTCGCAGACGTTGCCGCGGCCATCGCCATCGCTGTCCGTCTGATCGGGCGACGGGAGCGAGGGACAGTTGTCCTGTGTCGCGGGCCAGCCGTCGCCATCGGCGTCGTCGGTCTGGCACGCGTCGCCGACATCGTCGTTGTTGATGTCGCCCTGGCCGGCGTTCGCGACGCTCGGGCAGTTGTCGTCTCCGTCGGGCCAGCCATCGCCATCGCCATCGCCCGGTTGGCAGGCATCGCCGGTGCCGTCCGCATTGACGTCGCTCTGGCTGCCGTTCGAGACCGCAGGGCAGTTGTCCTGCGAATCGGGCCAGCCGTCGGCGTCGCTGTCGGGATCGCAGATCTCGGCCGGTGTGCCCGGCACCGCGATGCGCGAAACTTCGGCGCCGACCAGCGCCAGGAAAGTGTCGGCGCTGTTGTCGTTGGGAATCTCGATCTCGTCGGTTGCGAAGCTGCGCGCGAGGCGCGGTCCGCCAGCGGCGTAGTCGAGCGCGACGAGATCGAGCGTGATCGTCGAGTCCTGCGGCACGGGTGTGCCGTTCGGCAGACCGCCCGCGCTGCAGAGCGAACCATTGCAGAGCACGAAGCCGGTGCTGTGATAGTCGGCAAGGCCGATCGCGAAGTTCACGTCGTCGCCGTCGAGTGTCCCGCTGTTGGAGCCCGCTGCGACGACGCCGCTCGGGTTGCCGTCCCAGTGCGCATCGGGGATCGCGACCTGGACGTTGGTGACCACCGTCGGGTTGCCCGACACGGTGAAGTTTTGCGTCATCGCGTACTGCACCACCGACGCGGGGCCGCCCGTCAGCACGTTGCCGGCGCCGTCGTCCTCGAAGCGCAGCGTCATCGTGCCGGGGCCGATCACGTTGAGCTGATCGCCGAGACCGAAGGGCGTGTTGCGGATGTCGAAGGTGGAACCGGCGAGGTTGTAGAGAATCTCGATCGAGCCGATGCCGGGATTCGGGTTGCACTCGCAGACGTCGCCCTCGCCGTCGAGATCGCTGTCGATCTGATCGGCGTTCGCTTCGCCCGCGCAGTTATCACAGGCGTCGCCGACGCCATCGGCGTCGAGATCTTCCTGGCCGGCGTTGGCGAGCGCGGGGCAGTTGTCTTCGTCATCGAAGGCGCCATCGCCGTCGGTGTCGACCGGCGGTGTCAGCTGCTCGACGCCGACGCTGAAGCCGCCGTTCGTCTGGTTGCCATAATAAAGATGACCGTAGGGACCGGTGGACTTCACGTTGTCCCACGGCGCCACCCACAAATAGTTGGCGCCAGCCGGCACCACGACATCGACGCCGGTGGTCGGGATGTAGAAATCTTGTGCGATGTCGGTGTTGAAGGACGCCGCTTCGGAGAGTCCCATCAAGCCGGTGTTGTGATCGGCGCCCGCGTCGATCGCGCTCGCGACGCGCGGTGCGCTGAATGGCGAGCCGTTCAGGTTCGCGCAGCTCGATACGCCGAAGCCGACGCAGGGCGTGATCGCGGAGCTCGCGCTGAAGAGTCCGACCTGGTGCGAGAGCACGGCCTGGTTGCTGTCGCCTGAGAAGAGCAGACCCGAGCGGCCCGCCCGAAAGGAACCGCTCGCCGTCAGGCGGATCGTGTCGCCCGCGCCGATGCCGAGGCTTGCGAGCGCGATCGGCGCGTCGGCGCCCCAATCGTTGCCGTAGCGCGGGCAAAGATTGAAGACCGGGAAGCCGGCGGAACACGGATTCCAACCCGACGTCTCGTCGCTGCCCGCGCCTAGAAAGCTCTTGTCCACGGTGACAGGGAAATAGGTAGGTTGGGCCGACGCGAGATCCGCGACCGGAAGCACGGCAAGCAGCACCGCGAAAGCTGCGGCGCTCCGCAGCGCGCGAACCAAAGACACCCCGTAATTCGCGCCCATGCATCCTCCCCGTCCCAGCTCAGCGATTTCAGCCAAGCCCACTTCTACCTTGGATTTAGTACGTGTTTCAATCGGAAACGCGTTTCAGTTTTGAGAGAGCTGCCACGAACTCCTCGCCTCGCTCACTCCCTCACGAGGAGGGTTCCGCGAACAGCGGACGCCATCCTATATGTGAACACCGTTTGGCTGAGCTTCTAAATGGGGGGTGCTTCGAGATGAGACAAGAGCAGGGTTCGTACTCGAATTGGTATCTGGCTCTGGCGTGTGCGCTCGCGATCGCGGCAAGTGCGACGCCCGTCACGGCAGCGCCGATCCTCGTGGGAGGCGCGGGCGGCCCCGCCTTTGCGGTCGATCCGATCTACTTCAACGCCTTCAACGAATTCGGTCTCACGGGACCCGGCGCGGGCGCGAGTTACCTCGCAATCTCCCCGGTGCCGTTCCTCTCCGTGGGCAATGCGGCGGGCGTGAACTTGACGCTCTCGCAGAACTTGCAGAAGCCCGTCTACCAGCACCCGCAGGACCCCGCGAACTCACAGAATCCGCTCACCAACGGCGGCGTCCCGAACTCCCCGACGACGTCGATTCCGTTCGTCGCGGATTCGACCTGGACGATCACCAACACTTCGGGCCGCGCTCTGCCGGGCGTGCTGCTTCTCTTCACCAAGGCGACGGGCGCAACCGGCTATCCGCCCGTGGATGTGGCGCTCGACGACTACTTCTATGAGACGATGCAATATGAGAGCACGACCGCTGGCACGCTCTACTTTGGTGCGATCAAGCTCGGCGATCTCGCGGTGAACCAGCAGATTTCATTTCCGGTGCGCTATGTCGTCGCGGACCCACTCTTGTTTCAGGGGAACGATTTCGTGATGCCCCCCTTCGGTCTGTCCGCGCTCGAACGCGGCTCGTACATCCCCGAGCCGGGGACGTCGGCGCTGCTCGTGCTTGGCCTCGCGATGCTCGGGCGTCGCGGGCGGCGGCCATGCGCATAGACGAACGCGCAGTCGCGCGACGCACCGTCGCAATGGCGATCGTCGTCGCGGCTGCGCTTGCTCCGCAAGCGTGGGCCGGCGATGTAGTCGAGCGCGCGCGCGCGGAGCGGCTCGCGGCGGCTGGCCGCTGCGATGAAGCGCTGCAGGCGCTCACCACGATCGCGACCGCCGAGCCTGGTGACGCGCGACTGATTCAGCAGGTGGGGGAGTGCCAGCTCCGCAAGGAGAAGTACGAGGACGCGGTGATCTCGCTGCGCCGCGCGCGCATGCTCGACCCGACGTTGCACGACGCCGACATGTCACTCGCAATCGCGTCGTTCCACACCGGCGACTTCGAGGGGACACTCGAAGCGGTCACGTCGGCACGAGGTGCTGGCTCGCAGCGACCCGAGCTCGCGCTCTACGAAGGCCTCGCGCTCTACGGCCTCGGGCGCGATGACTCCGCCGCTGCGCGCTCACTCGAAAGTGTGGCTGGCGTCGGCGGCGCTGCGCGCGGCATCGACCCCGTCGCGAACTACTACGCCGGCATGGCGTGGCAGCGCGCAGGCGATCGCGATCGAGCGCGCGCCGCGCTGCAAGAGGTGATCGACGAGAATCCCGGAACGTCGTGGGCGCAAGCGGCGCAGCGCGCGCTCGACGGCGGAAGCGCTTCGGGAACGCAGGCGAAGCGGATGTGGGCGCGCGTCACCAGCGGCATCGAATGGGACAGCAACGCCGTGTTCCGCGGCGAAGGCGTGACGCTGCCGGACGACATTTCGAACGAGGACGACTTTCTCGGCGTGCTGGCCGCGGAGCTCGCGGGCGAGGTCGTGCAGAGCGGTCCGTGGACGGTCGGCGTGCGCGCCGACTACCTCGGCACCGTCCACTTCGATCTCACCGACTTCGATCTCCAATACCCGGGCGTCGGCGCGTGGGTCGATTACCGCCTCTCGGCGGCGAACCTGCTGCGCCTCGACTACGCGTTCCACTACGGATGGCTCGGCTACGACGCGTACGTCACGTCGAACTATCTCTCGCCGCAGTGGTTCCACCAGTTCGAAGCGTACGGACTCTTCCGCGCCTACGGCCTGCTCACCTACGACGTATTTCACGACGACTCCGGCGATGAGATCGCGGGTCCGGGCGTCGTCGGTGCGCCTTGCGTCGGCACGACGCGCTGCGGTCCGCCCAACATCAACGAAGCGGAGGCGCGCGATCGCGACGGCTACGGCGGCGGCGTCGGCTTCGACCACACGCTGCCGGTCGAGTGGCTACGCGGTTCCGTGTGGGGCGGACTCTTCTGGGAGTTCTACCAATCCGACGGCAGCGAGTACCAGTTCAACGGTTACGGCCTGCGTACCGGCTTTCGATCGGAGTTCGCGCCGAAGTGGGCGCTCGCGGGCTGGGCGGGATTCATCCACCGTCCCTTCCATCACGCCTCGACGTATCCCGACCCGAACAATCCGCAGCTCCTCGCCGGCCAGGAATACGCGCTCTCGAGCGACAACCGCCTCGACGAGGTGATCGACGTCGAGCTCGAACTCGCGCGCGAGATCACCGACAGCCTGAGTGTGTCGCTTCGCTACGCCTACACCTGGAACAACTCGAACGTCGCGGTCTTCGACTACGACCGCAGCGTGGTCGGCGCGTATCTGACCTGGGCCTGGGACCGCTGAGAGGAGATCGAGATGGACCTGCGCAATCGATTCGCGATCGCAGTCTTCGGCGTCGCCATCGCGACGATCTCGATCGCCCTCGCCGGCGCGGCGCGCGCCGACAAATTGCCGGGCGGACCCGAAGCTTGCGTTCCCGGCGCCGCGGGTGCGCCCATCGGCAGCGTCGTCGCGCGCACGGGCAAGCCCTGGGCGGAATCGGAGGATTGCGACGCCGCGGCGGGTCGCGCACTCACCTGCGGCGAAGCGATCTACGCGGGCGAACACGTCATCACCGATTCGGAAGCGTCGATCGCGTTCACGATCGCGGGCAGCGAAGTGCACGTAGCGCCGAACTCGGAACTGCGCGTTGCGCTCGGCCCCGGCGGCGCAGCGGATGTCGAGGTGCTGCGCGGTCGCGTGCGCGTCGTCGATCCCGAAGATTCGACGGGCGTCGGCCGCCGCCTCGCGAGCGGCGACCTGGTGAGCATCGGGCGCGGCGACACGGAGCTCTCCGCGATCGCCGGGCAGCCCGCCATGATCTGCGAATACGCAGTGCCGCTGACGATCGGTGGCAGCTTGCTCACACCGGGCGAGTGCACCGGTCCGAACTTCGCCGCGCATGCGGCCGCTGGCATCGGTGTGTCGCTCGCGGACGCCGAACGCTGCGACGTCGCCGACTACGATGCGTTCGATCCCTTCGACGTCGCGGCAGGCCCGGGCCTCGCGCCCTTCCCGCCGCCGGGCGTACCGCCGCCGCCCCCGCCGTCGTGCGCCTTCGGCACCTGCACCGCGTCGCCGCCGGTGAATCCACCGCCGACCGCGCCGCCCGACGTCGTCGAATCGCCCGGCGTGGACGAACCGCCGCCGCCGTAGCGCTCGCTACTGCCCGTGCCCCATCAAATAAGTGTCCGCGACGTCGCCGACTTCCTGGCGCGACAGGATGCGCGCGACCAGATCGCCTTCGCAGAGCAGCGGCTGGCGGCGGATGCCGGAGACGAGGCCCGAGATCGGCGTATGCACTTCGCTGCGTAGGTCGCCGGTGAAGCCGTCGTAGATGTAGCCGACCATTTCGCCGGCTTGCAGCCACTGGCCGACTTCGAGTCGCGACACGAACCAACCCGCGTGTTCCGAAATGATCGGGAACGAGTTGCGCGGGCCGAAGTGGTGCACGTCTTCCTCGGGCTCGGCGAGACGCACGCCGATCAGCAGACCGGCGCGTTCCAGGAAATCGACGAGCGCGCGGAACAGGCGCTCGCAGTGCAGCGCTTGCATCGAACCCGCGTAGCCCGCCTGGATCACCAGCGCGCCGCCGCCGCGCTCTCGCCACGCACTCGCGAGTGTCGCGTGAAATGCCGGCGTCGCGGGTCGCTCAACGACGGCGGGCAGACCGAGCCAGCGCGCCGCTTCGCGTTCTTCATCCGTCGGTGCGTAGAGTCGAACCTGCGGAAGCTCTTCGAAATCGACGTTCGAGGCGTGGATGTCGATGCGCCAGCGCGCGGGCGTCGTCAACTCGAGGAGCGCGGCGGCGATGCGCTGCGTGGTTTCGCCGCCGTCGTAGCCGGGGAACATGCGGTTCACGTCGGTGCCGTCGAAGGGCCAGTTGCGCGTGCGCGTGTTGACGCCGAGCACGTTCACGGCGGGAACCAGCAGCACGCGACGCAGCAAGGTGGCGCCCGCGCGCTCGCCAGCCACCACCTTGCGCAGGAACGACGCGAGTCGCGCCAGCACGAAGACGCCGTTCAGCTCGTTGCCGTGCACGCCCGCCACCAGCGCGAGCGTCGGCTCTTCGTTCTGCGGACCGAGATCGTGATACGGAACGTCGAAGTCTTCGCGCGACGGCGCCGTCATGTGCAGCAGCCGACGCTCGCCGCCGTCGGACTCGCTGCGAGGGGTCTCACTCATCGCTGTGTCTCCATGATGCGGGCGAGCAGGGAGCCCTCGTAGACGAGCGGGTATTCGCGCAACGTGAAGAGCACGCCTTCAACGGGAGAGCGGACCTCGGCGAGCACTTCGCCGCGCAGCGGCGAGACGATGCGTCCGAGCAGCTGCCCTTCGCCCACCGCCATCCAGTGCGCAGCGCTCGGGACAAAGAGTCCCGATACCTCCGCGTTCAAATAGTGAACGTTGCCATCGTGCGCGATCAGCGGTTCGTGCGAGTTCGGCTCGATCTCGGCGTCTTCGGCCAGCACGCCGAGTGCCTGCCACGCGTGCAGGATCCCGATCACCACCTGTTCGACGAAGGCCGGCGTGATGCGCATGCCGACGCCCATCTCCACCACCAGACAGGGCGTGCCGCTCACGTTCAGGCTGTGCGCGATCGTGTTCTCGAGCACCGTCGCGGCGCCGTGTACCCAGATCAGGTCGAGATTCATGTCGCGCGCGAGCGGAAGCAACGTCGCCTCGAAATCGCGCGCGATGCGCACCTGCGGAATCTCGCGCAAGTAGATGTTGGAGGCGTGGATGTCCACCACCAGCGACGCGCCCGAAATCGCGCGCATCGCCGCGTTCGCCACGCGATGCGGCAGCAGGCCATCGGCGTGACCGGGGAAGTTTCGATTCAAATCGACGTCGTAGATCGGCACTAGACGCTGCAGCGTGTCGAGACCGAGCGGGTTCAGCGCGGGATAGAGCTCTACCTGCCCGAGCAGCGCTTCGGGCCGCTCCTTGCCGAGTTGCTCGAGCGATGCGGCGAGGCGATGACAGACATAGAGCCCTTCGAGCTCGTCGCCGTGAATGCCCGACACGACCGCGACGCGCGGGCCGCCGGCCTGATGACCCGGAGGGCCAGGCGCTTCGCGCCCTGCGCCTTCGTAGACGGTTCGCTCCAGCACGAGCCGCTCGCGGTACGGAAGCTCGAGCGCGAAGAAGATCTCCTGACGGATCTTCACTGGACTTGTTGCTCCTGCGCTTCCTGGCGCGTCACGCGCACCGAAACGCGGGGCGCCGTGCCGCCGTCGTCGCCCTTGAAGGTGCCGCGCACCGGCGCCGCATCGCGCGATTCGCGCCCGACGGCGACGGGGATGTACGCGCCGTCGGCGACGAGGCCCGCCGTCGCATCGAAGCCGCGCCAGCCCGCGCCGGGGATCATCACTTCGGCCCATGCGTGCGTCGCTTGCACCGTTTGTTGTGTCTCGCTCACGCCGGGATCGACGTAGCCCATCACGTAGCGCGCTGCGAAACCCCACGAACGCACCAGCGCAACCGTCAAGTGCGCAAAGTCCTGACACACACCGGCGCGTCGCTCGAAGAACTCGCCGAGGGCACCGTGCACTTCGGTCGCGCCGGACTCGTAGACGAAGGTGTCGCCCGCCCACGCCATTGCCGCCTGTGCATTCATGAGCAGCGTCTGCTCGGGCGCGTAACGCGGCAGCTTGCAACCGCCAACCTCGTCGGCCAACTCGGGAATCGCGACACTTCGATGGAGCACGAAATCGTAGAGCGACGGGTCGTCGCGCAAGCGGCGCTCCTGCCAGGCGCGCTCTTCGGCCGGCGCGAGCTCGCTGTAGTCGAAGGGGTTGGCGAGCGTGGTCTCGACTTCGGCGGAGACGCGCGCGCGCAGCCCTTCGTGCGGCGCGAGCAGCGAGAGGCGGTGCACGAGATTGCCGAACGCATCGACGTGCGTGCGCAGCGTCGCATCGGGCTCGACTTCGATCGCGCACGCGATGCGGCGCTGCGTGTCGCTCTCGCGCGGCGCGAGGCGCAGCTCGCATTGGTGCTCGCGCACCGACTTCGGAAATGAGAGCGTCGTCTCGTGTTCGATCACGTAGCGCACGAACGTTCTCCCAGGTGCGCTTCGAAGTACTCGTCTTGCAGTGCGTCGTGCAACGTCGAGACGCGCGCGAGGAAGGCGCCGAGAAACTCGTGCAGTCCTTGCTCGAACAAGCCTGCCGCGTCGGTTTTCTCGAGCAGTCGCGACAACTCCATCACCGCGCCCATCGACGGCGAGCGCGCTTCGGCGCCGACTGAAACCAAAGCTTGTTGCATCCGATCGACCGCGAAGCGCAGCGAGCGCGGGAACTCCGGATCGAGGATCACGAACTCCGCGACGTCGAGCGGACGAAGTTGATGATGCTTGCGGCGATACGCCTCGAAGCCCGACATCGATTTCAAGAGCGCTGCCCATTGGTAGTAGTCGAGCGGCGAGCCGATCATCGAGACGTCGGGCAGCAGCAGGTGGTACTTCACGTCGAGAATCCGGCTCGTCATGTCGGCGCGCTCGAGGAAGAAGCCGAGCAGGTAGTACCCGAACGCCTCGCCGCGCGTCATCGACGATGTCGTGAGTCCGTGAAAGCGCGCCACTTCGGAACGCAGAAATCGGTAGTAGTCCGGAGCGGGCGGCTTCTCGAGGCGCTCTTCCGAGCGCAGCCACATCTCGTTCACGCTCTCCCACATTTCCTTCGAGATGCGGTCGCGCACCACGCGCGCGTTCTCGCGCGCAAGGCGCAGGCTGTGGCGGATGCAGCCCGCGTTGCGGCGTTCGCGCGTGATGAACTCGATCACGCGTGAGCTGGTCATCTCGCGCGCGCCAGCCACTTCGGCGAACGCTGCTTCGTGTCCGCAGATCACCAGCAGCGGTCGCCACTCGTCCGCCTCGGCGATCGCGTGATCCGCCTCGACGAGATACAGCAAGTTGATCTCGACCAGCCGCGCGGTCGAATCGACGCGCTCGAGGTAGCGCGACATCCAGTAGAGCGATTCAGCGATCCGACTCAGCATCCGCCAGCACCCAGGTGTCTTTCGAACCGCCACCTTGCGAGGAGTTCACGATCAGCGAGCCCTTCGTCAACGCCACGCGCGTGAGCCCGCCCGGCACGACGTGGATCTCGTCACCGCCGTGGATCACGAACGGCCGCAAGTCGAGGTGGCGTGACTCGAGCTCGCCATCGAGATGACAGAGGTGCCGCGACAGCGGAATCACCGGCTGCGCGATGTAGCCGCGCGGGTTGTCCTGAATGCGCTGCGCGAACTCCGCACGCAACGCCTTGGTGGACGCCGGCCCCATCAACATCCCGTAGCCGCCCGATTCGGAGACGGCCTTCACCACCACCGAATCGAGGTGGTCGAGCACGTAGGCGCGCTCTTCGGCGATCGTCATCCGGTACGTCGTCACGTTCTCGAGGATCGCGGCTTCGCCGAGGTAGTAGCGGATCAAGTCCGGCACGTATGGGTACACCGCTTTGTCATCCGCGATGCCGGTTCCCGGCGCGTTCACGATCGCGATGTTGCCCGCGCGCCATGCGTTGATCACGCCCGCGACGCCGAGCGTCGAATCGGGTCGAAAGCAGAGCGGATCGAGGTAGTCGTCGTCGATGCGCCGGTACAGCACATCGACGCGCTGCAAACCATGCGTCGTCTTCAGGTAGACGATGTCGTCCTTCGTGACGAGATCGCGACCTTCCGCGAGTTCGATCCCCATTTCGCGCGCCAGAAAAGTGTGCTCGAAGTACGCCGAGTTGTAGATGCCCGGCGTCAGCAGCACGACGACCGCTTCGCCGTTCCCGCGCGGCGAGAGACCGCGCAGCGCCTGCGCCAGCAGCGCCGGATAGTGCTCGACGCGCCGCACGTGATAGCGCGAGAAGAACTCGGGCAGCGTGCGCCGGATCACGATGCGGTTCTCGATCATGTACGAGACACCAGACGGCGTCCGCAGATTGTCCTCGAGCACCAGGTACTTGCCATCCGCGTCGCGCACCAGATCGATGCCGGAGATGTGTATGTAGAGATCATGCGGCGGGCGGATGCCGTGGATCTCGCGGCGGAAATCCTTGCCGCGGTAGATCAACTCGGCGGGCACGACACCGTCGCGCAGCACCTGCTGTTTGCCATAGAGATCGAGCAGGAACGCATTCAGCGCGCGCACGCGCTGCTTCAGCCCGGCCTCGATCGGCAACCACTCGGCGGCGGGAATGATCCGCGGCAGCAGATCGAGCGGCCAGACGCGCTCGATGCCCTCTTCGTCATCGCCGTAGACGGTGAACGTGACGCCATCGGTCTGCAGCGTCCAATGCGCCTCGCGCCCCTTCTCGGAGAGCAAGCTCTGCCCCGCGCGACGGATGTGCTCCCACAACGGCGCGTAATGCGGCCGCGGCTGGAAATCGTCGAGATAGAATTCGTGATACGCCGCTTCACCAAAGCCGGTGCGCAGCGTGCTCGGACTCGCCATCGGGGTTCGCTCCCGACCACGTGTTGAGCAATCTGCGTGCCGCATCGCGCGCACGCTGCGCGCACGACGGGCCGGTTCGCGCGCAGCGTGCTCAGCGGTGCGGCAGTGGGAAGCTCAAGAGATGGGCGCAGACGCAGGGATGTGTGCTCGGATCGGCTCGCTGGTCGCGACCGGGTCTGTGACCGAAGCGGATCTCGCCCGCGGCGGCGGCCCTTCGCGCCTTCAGACGAGCACGCCGATGCGACGCACAGGTGTCTCGCGCGAGGATTTCGGCTTGCACTTCCCATGCTCTCGACCGTGCCGTCGTGCCAGCGCAGCGTGAACCAGGTCATTGCGGGGATCCGCGACGCGAAGGGGGGCGGCCCTCTCGATCTGCGCGAGAGCCGCCCCCGAAGATCGCGGAATCTGCCCGATCCGGGCTCGATCTCCCCAGGCTTCAGCGCGAGCGCACCGACGTGCCGCGCTGCCAGACGAGGTTCTGGATCGAGTTGCCCTCGCAACGCTTGCGCGTGCCGAAGAGCCTCGCGCTCGCGACGGCGTCCTGCGCGAGCAGGACGGTCGCATCGAGCTTGCCGCGCGTCGGCGGATCGCCGCTGGGGGGTGTGGCGATGTCGTTCACACCGAGCGAGATGCGATACGCCGTGCTGTCCGGCGGGATCACACAACCGTTCGAGACGCGCGCTCGGAGCGTCGACTCGAAGCGGCTCCCCGTGCGCCGCGCGAGCAGCGCGCCGGCGGGGAAACGCGCGTCGGGCAGCCGCGCGGTGTCCCGCGTCACGCCCTGGAGACGCGCCCAGGCGGCCTGACGTCCGTCGAGCATCGCGCACACGCCGTAGCCGTTGCACGCGATCGGGTTCGGGACCGGAACGTCGCTCCCCCACCAGTTGAAGAGGCCGTCCATGTCGAGCGTGAAGGTCGTTCCGCACGCGACCGGCACGCGGCCGTTCACTGTCTGGCAGGACTCGTAGCTGCCACCGCCCACAATCGGAGCCCACTGGCCGGCGGGAAGCAACAGCCCCCGCCGGGGATCCGCCGTCGCGTCCGTACGCGACTGGGTCGAGACCGAGAGACGCACGCGCTCGATCGGCGGCAGCGTCCAGATCTCGATCTTGCCACTGCCGACCTTCACGTCCACGACGCGGCACAGGGCGCAGATCGGGATCCGGCCGTTCTCGTCGGCATCGAAGCCGTTCGAGAGCGTTCGGGCGAACGGCCGGGCGAGCTCCGCCTCGTCCGCGATGCCGTCGGTGATGAGCGCCCAGATGCCGAGCGAAAGCAGATTGCATGCTCCGCCGGCTTCGACCTCGACGCGCGGTCCCATCATCCACTCGAGGCGCACGGCATCGCCGTCCGGAACGATGCGGAACTGGCCGTCGGCATACACGTCGGGGTCGCAGCCCGGCTGGTCGGCCTTGAAGTGCGTGCTGAACACGATGCTGCCGGTACCGATGCGCAGGTCGCTGCCGCGGTAGCGCAGACCGTTGGGCGCCATCACCGCCGAAAGCCGCGACCAGTCGAGGTCGTAGGCGCGTTCGCCGTTTGCCGTGAAGGTCTGGTCGTAGTCGCCGAAGCGTCGGTACAGCGAGGTCACGAACGCGTTGCGCATCCGCGTCTCGGCGACCGTGCTGCGGATCGCGGCGTTCACCGCCGCGACGCGCGACAGCGTGAAGGGAACACCATCGAGGAATGCGCCGCCGATGTAGGAAGCGACGCGGATCCGGATCGAGCTGCTCTGCCCATCCCCGAAGTTCGGGAATTGGATGCGGATGCGCTGGCGATTTGCAGCCTGGCCGGCGACCGTCGTCGACACCGAGGAGAGGCGCGACCAGGTCGCGGGCGTGGCCGCGACGTCGAAGCCGCTGCCGGTGAGCGAACGGCCGTCCATCGATACGTCCGTCACGTTCACACAACTCGGCGTCGTGATCTCGACGTCGACGGAGCCGCCCGCGACGTAGTGGATGTCGCCGCGGCGCAGATGGCCGCTCGCCGAGCAGGTGCCCGTCGTCGCGTTGAGCGCGAACGTGCACGCCTCGCCAGCGCCCGTGCACTGCGTGTCGTTGGTGCAGACATTCCCGCTGCCGGCCGCAGGCACCGACACCGACTGCTCGAGGATCACGGGCGTGACGAATCCGCACAGGCTGGACGTGTACACGCCACTCGAGACCAGCGACGTGTTCGCGGCCGAGTGGAAGAAGGCCGAAGGGAAGAAGGGCTGGGCGAAGGCAGGCGGCGTCATCGAGCAGAGCACCGAAGCGAGGATCGCGAAGCGTCGGATCGTGCGGACCATGTCGTTCCCTCCGGGCCGGTTCGCCGGCCGTGATGAACGCATCTTCGGCGCACGCGGGCGGCGCCGCTGTGAGGAGCGCCACAGGAGGTGCTGGAAAGCGACACAGCCTGTGAGATGGCTCACATCCCCGGCGCCGCTCGAATCACTTCCGCTTCTTCTTCCCGACCAGGCCGTCGAGCACGTCGAGCAGCGCGTCGCCAAAGCGCTGCACGAAGGTGACGGCGCCGCAGAGCCCGCGCGCGATCGCCGAGTGCTGACGAGCGCGGCAACGAAGCGATGCAAAGACACAGCGCACGAATACCTCGAGTACGTCGCGCACGAGAGGTGCGTCGTAAGCGAGGCAGTAGCGAAGCGCAAAGGCAGGTAGAGCCCCCACTCGCACACCGGAACCTGAGGCAACATGCGGTCGACGAGACGCGCAGCGGTGTCAGCCATGCGGCGGCCGCCACAGGACGGGCGGAAGCCGCGGCCCTTGCACGAGAACCCGACGACGCGATCGAGAACGCCGCCATCGCAGTGCACGCGCACGAAACCGTGAGCGCGGATCCCGCGGCGGAGGAACGCCCGAAGCTCACGCGCCACGATGCGCGGTACAGGCCGCTCGCGCGCGGCGGCGCTCGCCAGGAAAGTCTCGAGTTCCTGCTGCACGACTTGGTAGAAATCGCTCGCTTCGAGCTTGCGGCGCGCGTAGCTCCGTCCGCCGGCGACGCATGAATCGCCGAGCGCACGGGTGGACGAGGGGCTCGCGGGGCACACATACCTGCGGAGCTGCCAGCTTCATGCCGTGAAGAAAAAGCCCGGTTCTGCCGCGGGGGCGCAGTCGAACGCCAGAAGCGGTCGTCCGTACACGTCACATGCGTCATGCCGCGTACACGAAGCGCCGCTCAGTTCACCACACTTCCCCTGCTTCAGGGTTCCGCACGGCAACCTGTACAGGTATCCTGCTCCCAATGCCGACCCGCACGCAGTCACGCGACACCGCCGCCGACATCGAGCGACGCCAGATCAACGCATGGCGCGCGATGAACGCCGCGCAGAAACTCGCAATCGTCTCGCAGCTCACGCTTGCGACCGAAGCGCTGGCTCGCGCCGGCATCCGCGAGCGCCACCCGCATGCGACCGAGCGCGAGATCGAGCTGCGCCTCGGCGCACTGCGCCTCGACCGCGACACGATGATCCGCGTCTTCGGGTGGGACCCGGACAAGCAGGGTTACTGAGTGCTCTCCGATCCGATTCGCGTGCTGTTGCACGTGACGGAGCTGCTCGAGCAGATCGGTACGCCTTACTTCCTCGGCGGCTCACTCGCGAGTTCCATGCTGGGCGAACCTCGTTCGACCGTGGACATCGACATCGCGATCGTGCTGCGCCGAGCCGACGTACCTGCGCTGCTTGCCGCGCTCGGCCCGGAGTTCTACGTCGATGAAGGCGCCATGCGCGGCGCCATCGAACGACGCTCGTCGTTCAACGCCATCCATCAGCCGACGATTTTCAAGGTCGACTTCTTCGTGCTCGGCGTCACGCACTTCGACCGCGCGCAGCTCGAACGGCGCCGTCTATCGCCCGCACTCGAAGGATCGGATCGGCGCGTCTTCGTATCGAGTCCGGAGGATTTGATCCTTCGGAAGCTCGACTGGTATCGACAAGCGGATGGCGTCTCGGATCGGCAGTGGCGCGACGTACTGGGTGTCCTCAAGGTGCAGGCCGAACGACTCGACCTCGCGCACCTACGCCAATGGGCCGCCGCCCTCGCTCTCACCGAGTTGCTCGATCGAGCGCTCGAGGAATCGGGCATTCTCGCCCGCTGAAATCATCGCGAGCGCCGCGAGCCACGAAGCGATCGACCGCGAACGAGGCCGCGGGCTCACCCCACTCCCGTTCCCTGCGCCGCCAGCCTCGCCGCGCGCACGCGCTGCTTCAGCCCCGCCTCGATCGGCAACCACTCGGCGGCCGGAATGATCCGCGGCAGCAGATCGAGCGGCCAGACGCGCTCGATGCCCTCTTCGTCATCGCCGTAGACGGTGAACGTGACACCATCGGTCTGCAGCGTCCAATGCGATTCGCTCCCCTTCTCGGAGAGCAAACTCACCCGCACGACGGATGTGCTCCCGCAACGGCGCGAAATGCGGCCGCGGCTGGAAATCGTCGAGATAGAACTCGTGATACGCCGCTTCACCAAAGCCGGTGCGCAGCGTGCTCTGTGGTGGGGCAGCGGGAAGCTGAAGAGATGGGCGCGCGCGTCGGAGCGAGTGCGCAGATCGGCTCGGTCGGAGCGGTCGCGCGCGCTGATCCGTTTCCACCGGAGAATCCGGCGCGGTTCCCGACTCACTCCGACCCGAGCGGAGGTCCGTCAGCGCGCGCCGAATCCGCTGCGCGAGCGCGCCAGATTGTGTGTACGCCTGGAATTCCTTCGAGTGCGTCTTGGTCGCATCGGCGCCAGTCGATCTCGCGCGCGAGCTCCGGAGACTCGCCTTCCAGCTCATGCTTCGCTGCGTCACTGGCCCAGATCTCGGAGTCCGCACAACTTTCCGCAAGGCGGGCCCCGAAATGCACGGCCTTCCCGAAGAGACCGTCGGCGTTCGCGTGGACGAGACCGTGATGGATCCCGGCGCGTAGGCGGACCTGCTCGTCGCCAGGGTCCTCGATGATCGATTGAGCGAAGCGAAAGGCTTCGGCGGCGCTGTGGAATGCCGCGAAGACGGCGTCGCCGCTCGTATCGATCACTTGTCCGTGGAGCGACTCGACAAGCTGTTTGGCGCGACGGCGATACGAGCGGATGGCCCGCATGTAGATGATGCTGCCGGTCCCGTAGAGCAGGACCGTCGATCGCACGACATCGGTGAACACGAGGGTGACAGCACCCTCCTTCATTCGAATCCAATTCTCGAGCTGGCTGTTGCGCGGCCTCATGGACGCCTCGGTCGCTCCGCAGTAAGGGTCTGAGCCTACCTGACACGGCTGATCGACACGCTGCACATCTGGGTAGGGAGCGCGTTCTCCCGCCCAGGCGAGCCACGCGTCCCGGATCGAGACTCCTAAGTTGACCTCGCCTTGACCTGCATTGGCACGGAGAGAACGCGGTCGGATTACGCCATTCACACCGTACTGCCGAAGCCCGTTTCTTTAAGCCCGGGATGTTCCACAGCAACTAGCAACCGCAGGCCGCGGCGCAGCAATTTGAGGTAGTGCACGGCGCGACCGCTGGCGGCTTGTTGGTTCCTTATCCTACACTCAAGAGTGGTCAGGCATCGATCATGGGAGAATCGACAAATGCGGAACAGAGTGGGCATCGCGCCGTGCGTAGCCGTTGTGCTGCTGGGGTTTTCGGTCTGCGGTTTCGTGTGCGCTGCGCCATCGACGATGCGCTCGCTCCGGCAGGAAGCGGATGCTCAATCCTTCGGCCCTTGCGTGGCGGGAGCCCCGGTGCCGACACTCGAGGGCTCTCTCGCGCCGGTGTCATTCGAGCCCGTACCCGAAGAGGCTGCACTCGAAGTGCCTGGGCTCGAGAACGCGCAAACCAAGCGACCCTTCGGCGTCGGCTATCCCCATCGCCAGCGCGAACTCCTGGTCTTCCCCAAGGCCAAGGGCGTGGAATCGGCGGAGGAGCGCGGCCAATGGGAATCGACCTTCGAGCAAGTGGGCGCCAAGGTGATTCGTTTCGATCCCGCCGTTCCGATGTACGTCATCCGCTTCGAGGATCCCGACATCGAGCATCCCGACATCGAGCTCGGAAACGTCGCCGCGAAGCTCGAGGAGCTGGGAGCGAATCGCGTCGATTCGATCTACGCCAACAGCTGCGTCTTTACCCAGATGTTTTCTCCGCAGTACCCGGACTTTTCTTGCGATGCAGCAAGGGAAGAACAATGGGCTCTCAATACCATTCGCATCCGTGAAGCGTGGGGAATCGAGAGGGGTGAGCGCGGGGTCGTGGTGGGTGTGATCGACTCGGGATTCGACCATGCGAACCCCGATCTCAAGAGTTTCTGGAACAACCCCTGCTACACGGAAACCGGTCGCATTCCCAACTGCCACCCTGCCGACACACGGATCGGCGATAGACACGGCTGGGACTTCTACTCCAACCGGCCCCCGCTGGAGGACAACGCCACGCACGGGACCATGATCGCAGGCATTATCGGCGCGGAGATCAACGGCTTCGGAATCGATGGAATCAACGGGAAGCCGGCGATGATGGACCTGCGCGTTTACGACACGATGGCGGAGACCGGATCCTTGGACCGGCTGATGTCTGCCATTTCATATGCAGTGGACTATGGCGCGCAAGTCATCAATATGAGTTTCACGACCGATGCCGCATCGCCTCTTCGAGCAGCCATCCAAAATGCCAAAGAAGTGCTCTTCGTGACAGCAGCCGGTGACAACCCGTACGGCGACAAAGCTGGGAGACAGCTAGGAACGGGCCCCACGGACATTGCTACCTATCCCTGCGTATGGGACCTGCCGAACCTCGTCTGCGTGACATCCTCTACCCGCAACGACGATCTTGCGTTCGGCGCCAACTTCGGTGTTCCGGTGCATCTGGCTGCGCCAGGTAAAGAGATCTGGAGCAGCGCTGGTCTGTCTTGCGGGATGAAGTCGGGCACTTCGCTCGCCGCACCACACGTCGCTGGGGTAGCCGCTCTTCTCAGGTCAGCCTTTCCCAACGAGACGGTCGAGCAGATCGTCAGCCGCCTTCTGAAGGGCAAGGCTGTACCGGCGCTCCATGGCAAGACCAAGACCGGGATGCGGCTCGATGCCTGCTCTGCACTCGGCTGTCCGCCCCCTTAGCAACTTTCAGGGGGCGCCGGCGAGCGCGCGCGAGTAGCGCCGAGATAAGCCTTCGCTTCGATCGCTCCGGTCGGACCGTAAGCCAGCTTTATGTGGCTCAACTCTCGCACGGCGGATTCGCCGGGCGCGATTGAGGTATGCCCTTGCCAGCGCAACAGGGAAGCCGCCTTGTCGCGATCGGCCAGACCAAGAGCAACGAGCTCCGCAAGGATTTCCCGCCAAGAGTGTGGATCGTCCGCGCGAAGTCCCACCCCAACGCGCCCAGGGACAGGTGGCCCGATCTCGAAGTCGAGCTGAAGCGTCTCGCGCGGCGAGCGCAGCCTCCTGGTGATCTCGTGCGCCGCCGCAGCAGCTTCGCAACCACCAACCGACTCCAAGTAGTGGCGTACCCGATCGATCGGGAGCAAGACCGAGAGGCGGATCGTGCGCACTGCGCGTCCTAGCATCACCGCCACGTGTAGGACGCGCGACTCACCTCGGAGCGACAGCCAACACAGCTCCAGCTGTTCCGCGTGCGCAGGCTGCGCAGACCCTGCAAGGAGTGCCGCGCCGACCTGCTGGGCGGCCGCAAGCTCAGGGCAGCCGCGGGATTCAGCGTCACCAAGCGGTGAGTCCAGCGCCGCAAAGATGGACGGGACGGGAACGGCTCGCGCCGCCTCACTGGCATCGTATTCGAGGAAAACGAACGGCACCCAAGCGTGAACAACAGATCTGGGATCGTGCCACAACACGCCGAAATCGTGGATCGCTTGCCAGCGCGGATGCTGTTCGGCGGCAAGGCGCAGCGCCTCCGGGTGCCGCAGCGTCGCCAGTGATCCCCGCCCGCCCTGCGCGCGGGTCAACGCTACGCCGAGATCGATGGCGTGGCTCCCGTGGGCCAAGCGGCACTCGAAGCCAATCGCCTGCGCTCCCTCCGGCACGAATGCTTCGAGTCGCCGGAGCGGCTCGAGGTCAGTGCCTTCCTGGATCTCCGAGGGGAGATGCGAAGCAAGCTCGGCGATCCCAGTGAACCACACCAACGCTGCTCCCGTTTACGCCTCCACCATGAGCAACGGTTGGGCAACATGTGTTTTCTCGAGCCCAGTAGCTCCGGGGTTGTTGATCACTCGGACTTCGAACTTGTCATTTGGCTTCCACATGCCATCGGCCGCGATTGGGCTAAAAATCGCGCGCAAGATTGTGCAGCGAAAGGTCCCAATGCGGAACTCGTGAGCCGAAGGCGCCATTGCTCCATCAGCCTTCCGCACTAATTCCAGTTTGGCGTCGACGAAGGACTGCCCGAACACCACGAGTTCGAAGCTCTTCGTGGTCTTTGCGGCGGCGCTGATCGCATGGGGCCGGAAGCGAAAGATCCCCGGGCTCGGACTCGGATATTGAGGATCGAGCCCTCCGTCCTCAGCGAAGAAGTCCTCGCTCACGGGAAGAAACTCGTTGTTTTGCATCTGGAATGAACTCACATCGGGCCTCACCTCCGGAGGCACCTTTTTTGCGATTTCTTGCCAATCCATGGTGAGAAGTACAGCTCTCGCTTGACTGCGGAGCCCATACTCTTTGATGAACCCGTCGGGGTCTTGGTTGAATTGGGCACGCAGCTTCTTGCTGGTCATTAGGTCTTCGACAATTCGCAGGAACGACAAAGGGATCCCCCTCCTAATGCGGTTAGCGCCTTCGCGAAGTTAGGCGGCGACGCAGCCGAGTCGCGAGTCTATTCGAGAGCGCGGCACTTTCGCCAGCTGTTTCGCCGCCACAATGACACTGTTCTAAATTCGCCATCAACTTCGGGACCATCGTGCGGGGCTTCGCACTTGCGCGGACTACACTCCAACAAACTGGGGTCATCCGGTCCTTTGGGAGTGTCGTTGGGGAACGGAGAGCAAACCCGCGCGCGCTACGAGCGCCTCGAGCAGATCGGTCGCGGCGCCATGGGTTCGGTGTATCGCGCGTTCGACCGCGAATCGCAGCGCATCGTCGCCCTGAAGTCCCTACACCGGAGCGACCCCGACGATCTATTCCGCCTGAAGCTCGAGTTCCGCTCGCTCGCCCGCTTGGTCCACCCCAACCTGCTGCGCCTCTACGAACTCGTCGTCGACGGCGAGGATTGCTTCTTTACCGCGGAGTTCATCGAGGGTGGTCGCAACTTGACCGAGTTCCTCCACGGTGCCGACCCCACGAAAGTTCGCGCGACCTTCCGGCAGCTCGCCGCGGCGCTCGGTGTGTTGCACGCGGCGCAGAAGGTGCACTGCGATCTCAAGCCGAACAACGTGCTCGTAGATCCGAACGGCCGGTTGGTGCTGCTCGATTTCGGGCTGATCACCGCGCTCGACTCGCGGCTCGCACGCGAGAGTGTCGCGGGTTCGATCGTCGGGACGTTCGCTTACATGTCGCCGGAGCAGGCGTTCGGTTCGCAGATCTCGCCGGCATCCGATTGGTACAGCTTCGGCGTGTTGCTCTATGAGGCTCTGGCGGGCCGGTCGCCCTTGGAGGATGCGACGCGGGTGGAGCTGCTCGATCGGCGCCGTGTGAAAGTGCCGCAACTGCAGCGGTTCGCGCCGGAGTGTCCCGGCGATCTTGCGGACCTCGCCATGGCGCTGCTTGCCGCCCAACCCTCGGATCGCCCCACCGGTTCGGAGGTGTTGGAATGCCTCCGGGCAGAATCCGACGCGCACGATCGCGACCCCGAATCGTCACCTACACGCGCCACTTTCGTAGGTCGCCGTGCAGAGCTTGCCGAGCTGAGGGGTGCCTTCGCTGCGATGCAGCAGGGCGAGCTGGTCGCGGTTTGCGTCGAGGGCCCATCGGGGATCGGAAAGACCGAGTTGATGGAGGATTTTCTGGCGGAGATCGCGGAGAGCGACGCGCTGTTGCTCCGCTCGCGTTGCTATCCGCACGAGCTGGTGGCGTTCGGGGCGCTCGACGGCGCCATCGACGAGCTATCACGCTTCTTGGTGGCGCAGCCCGACGCGCGGCTCGAGGCGCTCTGGCCGCGGGAGACGGTTGCGTTGTGCACCGTGTTCCCTGTGCTCGGGCGTGTTCCAGGTCCGACACACCGCCAGCTCGCTTCGGCGGATGCGTCTCCCTATGAGCTCCGCAGGCAAGGATTCCTCGCCCTGCGCGAGCTGCTGGGACGCATCGCAGATCGCAGACCCGTCGTGGTGTGGATCGACGATCTCCAATGGGCCGATGACGACAGCGCCCCGTTGCTGCGCGAGCTGCTCAAGCCTCCGCATGCGCCCGCCATTCTTTGGCTCATCTCGTATCGCGCGGAGCAACACCGCATCGATTCACCGGTGCTGGCGGCTCTCGGCGACGTCTTGTCGCTGGTCCCGGAGTCTTGCCGCAGGCGCATCGATCTCGGGCCGCTTTCCGAAGACGAGTGCGGCGAGCTCGCCGCGGAACTAGTGGGTGCTGCTGCCTTCTCGCCTGACGCCATCGCGGCGATTTGCACGGAATCGGGCGGCTCTCCGTTCATCGTCGATGAGTTGCTCCGGTCTCGCCGATCGAACCTCGGCGGCGACGCCGGTCGGAAGATCAAGGTTTCGGAGATCGTGGGGGAACGTTTGCAGTCCCTGACCGATGAAGCGCGTAGCCTGATCGAGACGATCGCGGTCGTCGGCGGCCCCCTCGATCGACGAATGGCCCTCGAGGCCGCAGGGATCGAGAGCTTCGATCCCGACTTGGTCGCGAGTCTGGAACGCGGTCGCATTCTACGCACTTCGGCGTTGGTCCGCGGTGCGCTCGAGATCTATCACGATCGAATTCGCGAGGCGCTCGACGACAAGCTGATCCCGGAGGTCCGCCGCGAGCGCCATCGCGGAATCGCGCGCGTGCTCGAGTCGCACGGGAGCCACGACGCGCACGCGCTCTTCACACACCACCGAGGTGCGGGAGCTCTCGATCGTGCGGCGCTCTGGGCGGTACAGGCGGGCGCGCAAGCGGCCGCCCACCTCGCCTTCGACCAGGCTGCACATCTCTACCGAAGCGCCCTCGAACTCGATCGAAAGGCGATCGACGAGCACAGCGCGCTGGTGCGACTCGCGGAAGCACTCGCCAACGCGGGACGCGGCAAGGAATCGGCGCGGAGCTTCGAGGAAGCGGCAGCCCTCGTACCCGAGCCGACCGAGCTCGCGGTCGCGGTTGAACTCCGCTGCCGTGCCGCCGAGCAGTACCTGGTGAGCGGCTACGTCGATGAAGGTGTCCGCGTGCTGCGTCCGCTGCTCGCAGGGATCGGGATCCCGTATCCGGTGAGTTCCGGGCGTGCGCTGCTCGCGACGCTCGGCCAACTGCCCCCTCTCGCACTGCGCTACTGGCGCTACGAAGAGGGCGCTGGCAAGCGTCGCGACAATGCGTCGGGCCTCGTGAACGACGCATGCCATACCGCCGCAAAAGGCCTCGTCGTCGTGGATCCAGGGCGCGGCGCCTACTTCGCTGTGAAGAGCCTGAATGCCGCACTGCAAAGTGGCGATCCGTGGCGCATCGGGCGCGCGCTCTGCGTGGTCGGAGCCGCGGTGGTGCCACTCGGTGGTCCGCCGGCGCAGTGGGCACGGGGCATGCTGCGCTGGGCGAACCGCATTGCGACCGAGAGCGGGGATCAATACCTGCTCGGCATGGTCGCGATCTCGCAGGCGCAGGCGCATTTCGTAGACGGCCGCTGGGAGCAGATGCTGGCAGAGTGCAACCGCGGTACGGAGATTCTTCTCGCTCACTGCAATGGGGTGCGCTGGGAGTGCGATGTCGGAAGCATGGGTGCGCTTCGCGCCCTCGAAGAACTCGGGCGCATTCCAGAGCTCCAGGTTCGCGCTGTCGGCCTGCTCGAGCAGGCACAGCAGCTCGGCGACGTCTACGCCGAGGTCACTTTTCGCTTGTACGATGCGTTCTGGAAGATTGCGCGCGGAGAGGTCGAAGAGGCTCGCCGGGGAGCAGAGACGGCGATCGCGCTTTGGGGTCGTGGGTCGTTCCAGCTCCAGCACCTCTACGAGCTGCGCATCCAGGCATGCTGCGACCTCTACGAGGGCGACGTGGCGTCGGCATGGAAGCGCATCGAGTCGAGTTGGGATTCCCTCGTCGAAGCGAATCTGCTCCGCCACCCGCTCCTCGCAAGCGATGCGCACCAGCTGCGTGCCCAGGCCGCACTGTCACTCGCGCCGACCGACCGCCGTGCAGAGATGCTGACGATCGCGCGGAAGTCGGCGCAGAAGCTTGCCAACCTGCGGCGCGCCGATGCTCTCGCGGCATCACAGCGAATCGAAGCAGCGACCGCGTACCTGCGCGGGCAGGTCGCAGAATCGATGACACTTCTCAGTGCAGCGCAGCGCGGCTATGAGCAGGCGCAGATGCCGCTCCACGCCGCGTACGTGCAACGTCGGCGCAGCGAAGTGGCTGCGAACCCTGAAATGGCGGAGAGGGATGCGGCAGATACCGCGATGAGCGACCGCGGGATCAAGGACCCCGAGCGCTGGCTCATGGTCCAGGCGCCCGGCTTCGTCTAGGAGATTGACTCGAGACTGTGCCGTGTGGCTGGGCGTGCAGACAGCCCGCGCGATGATCGGAGGGCTTCGCGGCGCGAGGCGCGCGAGTGCAACGCAGTGGGCAAGGATGGATACGCGGACAGACGCGCGGAAGCAGTCTTGAGTCAGTCTCCTGGCGGTAGCGCCCTTCGCCAGGGCGCACGATGCCCTCCGCGGCGATCTCCTCGACGGAGTTCGGCAGACACCCAACCCAGTAAATCGCAACGGAGTGTGCGATCGCCCAACGAGTTGGCGTGACCGCGTTTCACGCGGCGCGCACTCGAGCCGGAGATTGCGAATCGCAGGCCGCGGTAATCGCTCATCCAGTGGACCGCGTCGATCACGAGCACTCTTTTCGAATTCGACCCGGACCCGCACTCCACGAACGCAACCGGTCGCGACTCGATGGGCTCGAATCCCTTCACGCCCTACCCACCCCACTCCGCTGCTAGCGTCGGCCTGCGCCGGCACCCGCCGGCCCATCGAGGAGGGAATACATGCATTCGATCTGGATTGCGTTGAAGACTGGGATCCCGGCGTCGCTGGTGATCGCATTGGGAATCGCGAGCGCCGCTTCGGCGCAAGACGCCGCAAAGATGGATGAAGGCGCGCTGAAGTATCGCCAGAGCTTGATGGAGTCGGTCGGTGGCGACATGGCGTCGATCGCGAACATCCTGAAGTACGGGCTGCCGTTCGTCGGAAACATCTCTGTGCATGCCGACGGACTCGCGTCGCACGCGAAGCTGGTGACGGCCGCATTCGAGCGGAAGGTCACCGCGGGGCCCACCGATGCCGAGCCGGCAATCTGGGAGAAGCCCGACGAGTTCGCGAAGCGTGTGAAGGCCTTCGAGACCGAGACGGCGAAGCTCGCGGAGATTGCGAAGGCGGGCGATCCCGCTGCGATCGGCGTGCAGTTGAAGGCGACCGGCAAGACCTGCGGCGGTTGCCACGAATCGTTCCGCAAGCCGAAGGAAGAGTGGTTCAAGCGCAGCGGCGGCGACTAGTGAGAGCGCTTTGCAGTGCAGCGGTTGCGATCGCTGCACTGCTCGCCACCGCCGCGGCGCGCGCCGACGACGCGCAGATCGTGCGCGGCCGCGCGGTGCTCGAAGCGGCGGGCGGCTGCACCTGCCACAGCGACATGAAGGGTGGCGGCGGGCCGCTCTCCGGTGGTCGCGCGATGAAGACACCGTTCGGCGTCTTCTACAGCACCAACATCACGCCCGACCCCGAAACGGGCATCGGGCGCTGGAGCGATGCCGACTTCGTGCGCGCGATGCGCGAGGGCCTCGCGCCCGACGGCCACGCGTACTTCCCGGTGTTTCCCTACACGTCGTTCACGGGAATGAGCGATGACGATGTGCTCGCGCTGAAGGCGTACCTCTTCACGCTTCCGCCGGTGCAGCGCGAGAACCACCCGCTCAACGTGATGTCACCGTTCCAATGGCGGATCGCGGCGGCCACGTGGCGCTGGATGTTCTTCGAGCCGGGGCGCTTCGTGCCCGATGCCGCGCAGACGCCGGCCTGGAATCGCGGCGCGTACCTCGTCTCGGCGGTGGCGCATTGCGGCGAGTGCCACACGCCGCGCACGCTCACCGGTGCGCTCGATCGCAGCCGCTGGCTCGCGGGTTCCAAGGACGGCCCCGAAGGCGAGCTGGCGCCGAACCTGACACCGGACAAGGACACGGGCATCGGCCTGTGGACGAAGACCGACATGGTCTGGTTTCTCCAGAACGGGCAGTTGCCGAATGGCGACGACACCGAGGGCCTGATGGCCGAGGTGATCGAGCACGGCTACGAGCACATGCCCGAGGCGGACCTGCAGGCGATCGCGGAGTACCTCGCGTCGCTGCCGCCCGTTCGCAACGACGATCTCGCTCGCGACGACCGCGAGCGCGATCAAGCGCAGTAGCGCGTCGCTGCGATCAGCCGCTGCGACGCGCGTCGCTCCCGAGTTCCACATGCAGCAGCAGATCGCGCGCGCAGGCGAGCAGCAGCGCGCGCACACCGCGAGCTGCGCGCGCGGCGTCGCCCTGTGACGGCGCGACGGCGCAGGCTTCGGCGAAGCATCGACCAGCGACGAGCGCGGCGAGCACCGCGGCCTCGTCGGCGTCGAGCGGCTCGGTGCGGAGTGCGCCCCGCGCGCGATGCACGAGGTACGCGCCGCGCCACGCAACGGGTCGCGTGGGATCCTCGCCGCGCGCGACTGCCGCGACGACTGGCAACACGTCGTGCGTCGCCGCGACGATGCGAAGCGCCGGCGCAAAGGCGAAGCGCGCAGCGTCCCACTGCGCCGGCTCGATCGCCGCGAGCGCATCGTTCGTGATCGCATTCGCCGCATCCACCTCGTTCGCCACTTCGATCTGCGCCTGCTCGAGCGCCACCACTTCGGCGAGCACTGCGCGATCGACGCCGTACTCGTTCGCGAAGGGATGCGAGCGCGTGAACTCCGCGAGAGCGGCGCCGAGCGAGACGAACTCTTTCTGCCGCGGTGGATGGCGTTGCAGGTACGCGGTCGCGAGCGCGCTGAAATCACGCGCGCTGACCACCGCGGCGAGCGCCGGGAAGTTTTCCTCGAGCGCGCGACGCAGGCTCGTCGGGTAGGCCTCGCTGTAGACGCGCATGCCGCGGGCGGCGCGCACTGGACGCGCATCATCGAGCAGCGCGGCGAATTCCGGATCGCGCGCGGGATCGACGGCGGCGGGCGCATCGATCATCCGCTCGAAGAAGCGCTGCTGCAGCGTGCGCCACAGAGGAGCGTCGCTCGCGGCGTCGCGCAACACGCGCTCGGCCGGCGCGCCCTGCGCCGCTTCGAGAGGGGGCTTCGAACACGCGATGCGCTGCCGCGTGCGCGCAACCGCAACCTCGGCCGCGAGCGCCGCGAAACTCGGAAGCTGGTCGTCGCGCTCGATGATCACGCCCGCGCTCGGGAAACGCCGCGCCGCCACTTCGTAGAGTTCCCACACGGCGGTCGGAACTTCGGCGTCGTGCGTGTCGATGCGCACGTCGGCGAGCACCGCATGCCCGGCGAGATGCATGTAGCCCACCGCGCATTCGGGAATCGAAGCGAGCAGCCGCCGCGGATCGCTGCCCAGATTGTGCGCGTTGACGATCAGGTTGTTGACGTCGAGCAGCATGCCGCAGCCGGTGCGCGCGCAGAGCGCCGCGAAGAACGCGCCTTCCTCGATCTGATCGCCGCCGAACGCGACGTACGTCGTTGCGTTCTCCAGCAGCAGCCGCCGCCCGAGCCGCTGCTGCACCTCGGCGACGCGCGACACGACGTGATCCAGCACTTCGGGCGTGTACGCGATCGGCAACAGATCGTGCGATTCGCGGCCACCGATGCCCGTCCAGCAGAGGTGGTCGCTCACGAACTCCGGCTCGATCGAATCGGCGAGTTCGCGCAGGCCGCGCAAATAGTTCGGATCGAGCGCTTCGCTGCCGGCAATCGAGAGGCCGACGCCGTGCAGCAGGATCGGATGATCTGCGCGCAGCCGATCGACCATCGCGCGCCGCACGCCACCGACGCCGATCAGCGTATCCGCGACGACCTCGAACCAATCGACCGCGCGCGGCGTATCGATGATCTCGCCGAAGTGTGCCGAGCGAAAGCCAACGCCGAAGCGCGGCGGCGCAATCGATTCGTGCAATGCGGGCATGCTCTCATCCGCTCCCGCAATGAAAGGCGCGATCGAGAGAGCTCGATCGCGCCTGCAGAGCAGCGAGGGTTCGCGCGATCGCGTCGCTACTTCTTCTTGAGCTCTTCGGCGGCGGTCGCAGTGGTCCAAGCGCCGCCGGCGCCCTCACAGGTGGCCTGGTCCTTCACGTCATCGACCATCGTTCCACCGCATTTGCCCGCGTGGCCCTTGACGCTCTTGCCGCAGCTCGAGCGGTAGCAGGCCTTGTCGGCGTCCGTGCTGCCCGCCATGTCTTCGGCCGCGAACGTCGCAGTGCCGATCAGGCTCGCCATCGCACTCGCCGCCAGAATCCCGAGCTTCGAAACCTTCATCCAGAATCTCCTCGGTCGGGAGCCGTTCCGCGGCTGCGACAAGCACCACGCTTTTCGCCCAGCGATCGGTCGACCCGAACGAGCTTAGGATGCTGCGGATCGAGCGGAGTTTCACGCGGAATCGCGCGCGCTGGCGCAGCCATTCAGACGCGATGAAAGCGCGCGAGCGTCTCGACGTGCTCGGTGTGTGGAAAGAGCGACCAGGCTTCGAGCGCCACCAGTCGCATGTGGCCACCCGCGACGAGCTGCGTGGCATCGCGCTGGAACGAGAGCGCGTCGCAACTGACGTAGATCGAGACGGGCGGCGGATCGGCGGCGAGCCGCTGCGCGAGCGCCGCATCG
>JANNKU010000144.1:0-10960 GCA_031396445.1 Deltaproteobacteria bacterium
CGGGCGCGGCGACGGCCGACGACGCATCACGGCGTCGGCGCGCCATCACCCTCCCCGCTCGGCGCCGCGCCGTTGCGCGCCGCCTCTCGCTCGGCGCGCGCTTTTCTCCCGCGCACCTCGGCCAGATCGACGCGAATGCCCTCGCTGCCCGGCCCGCCGAGCGCCGCCACTTCTTCGAGTCGCACGATCGCGGGATCCCACTCGCCGCGCGCGGCGTGCGCGTGGCCGAGCATCCGCAGCTCGGGCGCCGTCAGATCGCCGCGCGTCGCCACGTGGCCGATCCAGACGCCGGCGATCTCGGCGATCACCGCGCGGAAGGCGGCATCGTTGCGCAACGTCTCGTAGAGCGGCTCGCGTTCGAGATCGATGAAGCGGTCGTAGCCGAGCAGGCTCGCCGCGCGCAGCGCTGCTACGGCGGCCGCAGCGTCGCCGCTGCGCGCCGCGCCCTGCACGCGCAACAACTGGGCGGGAATGCCGTCCGGGTAGTGCAGCGCTGCGTCACGTGCGAGTGTCGCCTCCGAGCGCCAGATGGCGGCGCGCTCGAACGAGCGCCAGCCCGAAGTGGCGAGAAACGCGAGCGCTGCCAGCAACGCCACGCGTGACGGCAACGACGTCGGCGCCTGCGCGAGTCGCAGCTGTGGAGCGCGACTCGCGACGAGTCCCGCGCCGATCAAGCCCGGCAGGATGAAGTAGAGGTAGCGGTCTGCGATCGGATAGAGGAACGGCAGCACCTGCGACACCGGCGCGAAGCCGCCCACCGTCCAGGCCCAGAACCCTGCCTCGGGATCGCGACGCGAGAGTACGACGAACGCGCGCGCCGCCATCGCCGCGATGCAGACGACACCGAGGAGGCACCACGGATCCGCCCACGAGGCGGGCAGCGCGGGCTGATGGAACGCGGAGACACCGAACGACGTCGTCGCCATCACCAGGTAGCGCCCGACGAAGGCCGCGATGGCGCGCGCGCGCTCGACCGGCTCGAGCGGCGTCGCGAGTTCCACATGCCCGAGGCGCTCGAACGCGAGCAACCCGGGCAGCAGCGCCAGCACGAGCATGGCGATCCAGACGCCGAGCACCACGAGACGCGTGCCCCGCGCGCGCGCAGCGGTCGGCGCTCCGATCCAGATCGCGATCGCCACCACCGGGATCGCGAAGGCCGCCTGGATCTTCGCGAGCAGCGCGAGCGCGAACACGAGCGTCGCGAGCAGTGGCCGACGCGGCTCGAGCAGCAGCGCGCCCGCTGCGAGCGCCAGCGCGACGATCGTCTTCAACTGGAACACCCACGCCACCGCCTCGACGTTGGCCGGATGCAGCAGGAAGAGCGCACCGCCGAGCGCCGCGGCGAGAAAGTGCACGCCGGCGCGCGCGAAGAGCGCGACCAGCAGCGTCGAGGCGACGGCGTGCAACAACACGTTCACGACGTGATGTCCAAATGTGTCGGCCCCGAAGAGCTGCCAGTCGAGCGCGTGCAAGAGCAGATGCACCGGCGCGTAGTTCGCGGTGTGCGCCGCAGCCGGACCGGTCGGATCGAGGATCGCGCGCAAGTTCTCGACGCTGAGCGTGTGGATCCACGGATTGCCGACGACGTAGCCGATGTCGTCGGACACGAAGTCGCCGTGCAGCGCCGGCCAGAACACCGCGAGCGCGAGCGCCGCGTAGCCGAGCGCGAGCGCGACGTAGTTGCCGGGTCGCTGCGCGCTGGCTTCGAGTCGCTGCATGGGCGCGGGAGTCTACCAGCGTCGGGACCGCTAGTGAGAGGTCCGCCCGGCCGTGCTCAGCGCGGCGTGGCGACGACGTGAACGGTGCCGCCTTTGCGCGCCGCCGTTTCGATCAGCGTGGCGGCGAGCGCCGGTGCGGCGCCGAGTGCGAGACCCGTCAGCAAGCGGCGGCGCGTGGTCGCGTCGAAGGGCTGCGCTTCGCCCGGAGATCGGCGATAGAGCAGCGTGTAGAGTGCATTGCGCGGAAAATTCTGGCCGCGATTCTGCCAACTTTGCAGCCAGCCGAACGGGTTCTGGCGCAGGGAGAAATGGTGCTCGGAGCGAATCGCGAAGCCGGTGTCTTCGAGCAACTGGCGCAACGCCGGGAGCGTGAAGTGATAGAGATGGCGCGGCAGGTCCAGATGAAACCACGCCGGCCCCGCCCACTGCGCTTGCGGGCTCCCGAAATTCGGCACCGCGACGACGAGTCGTCCGCCCGGCCGCAGGATGCGGCGGATCGTGGCGAGCGTGGCGCGCGGATCGCGCACGTGCTCGAGCACATGCCAGATGATCACGCCGTCGAAATGCGCGTCGGGATAGTTGGCGTCCTCGAGTCGCGGCGCGACACAGATCTTTGCGCGCGGATCGACGCCGCGCGCGGCCGCTTCGCTGACCTCGAAGCCGTGCGCTTCGATGCCGCGATCGGCGAGCGCGCCGAGAATCACGCCGCGGCCGCAGCCGACGTCGAGCACACGACCGCCGCGCGGCAATCCGCTCGCAAGGAACGCCGCGTGGCGATTGCCCACCCAACTCACGAGCGACTCGATCGGCGCGCGGAACTTGTTGCCGAGATCGCCGTAGTACTGCGGCGGATAGAAGTCGCGCAGCTCGGCGTCACTCGGCAGCGGATCGAGACGGCCGGTTCCGCAGCGCGTGCACACGACGAGGCGGCACTCCAGTCCCGCGATCTCGAAACGCGGAACGCTTTCGGTGTCGTCGCAGACCGGGCAGGCCGCACCGCGACGCGCCGTAGCGTGCGCCGGATCGACGGCGCGAACCTCACGCTCGTAGAGAGACGGGTCGTGCGCGGAAGGGTTCGCGGAAGCGCCGGATTGCATGCGGGGAGCCGATCATGAATCGCGCCGTCTCCGGCGTCAAGACGAAGCAGCAGGCGCTGCTGCTCGCCGCCGCATTCGTGCTGCTCGCATTCCTGGTCGCGTCGCCGGGCTTGCGCGGGCCCTTCATCTCCGACGACGTGCTCTATCTCGAGAACAACCCCGTACTGGCGTTGCCGCTGGCGCAGGCGCTGCCGAAGGTGCTGATCGAGCCGTACTTCGCGAACTGGACGCCGCTGCATCACGTCTTCCTGCTCGCCGAGTGGCATGCCTTCGGCGCGAACCCGATGCCCTATCGCGTCGTGAACGTGTTGCTGCACGCGCTGACGGCGCTCGCGATGGTGGCGGCGGGCCTACGCATGGGGCTGTCGCGCGCGGCGGCGATTGCGGCGGCGACGCTTTTCCTTGTCCATCCGGTGGCGGCCGAACCCGTGGGTTGGATCAACCAATCGAAGACGCTGCTCGCGGTGGGCTTCTCGCTCTGCGCGCTCGAACGCTGGCTCGCCTGGTTGCAGGATCCGCGAGCAGGCCGCGTCGTTGCAGCCACTGCGCTCGGCGCGCTGGCGCTCTTCGCGAAGCCCGCGGCGATTCCCCTGCCGGCGCTCTTCCTGCTGGCCGCGTGGACGCATGGCAAGCCCGGCGGCATGCGCCGCGCCGCGCTCGATCTGATCCCACTCGCGACGATCGGCGCCACTGCATTTGCGCTCGGCTTGTACGCGCAGTCTACGCAGGGCGGCGTCGCACCGTGGTTCGGCGGCGGGCCGCTCGGCACGATCCAGATCCTGCCGTGGATCACCTGGCGCTATGTGCGGCTGGTGTTCGCGCCCTTCGATCTGGTGCATGGCGTGCATCCGGCCGCCGTGACGGGCTGGCTCGACGAGCGCCTGCTGTGGCCAACCGCCACGCTCGCTGCGGTGGCGCTGCTCGTCGTGCGCGTCTGCCTGTTGCGGCGCGAGCGTTGGCTGATGGCGGCGTGGTTCTTCGGAATGCTGCTGCCGGTGATCCAGGTGATCCCGATGATCAACCTCTTCGCCGATCGCTATCTCTACGCAGCGCTGCCGGGCGCGCTCTGGTTGATCGTGGACGTGATCGACACGATGGCGCGTCGGCGCGGGCTCGGTACCCAGCATGCGGTCTTCGGCGTGCTCGCGATGGTGCTCGTGCTTTTCGCCGGCTTCTCGCACGGCCGCTCGAAAAAGTGGGCCGATCCGGTGTCGCTCTACCGCGAAGCGACGATCGCGTATCCGCTCGGCCGCTCCGGCTGGACGGGGCTCGGCGCCGAGTTGCAAAAGCAAGGCGATCTCGCCGGCGCCGCGGATTCGTACCTGCATTCGCTCGCGGTCTTCCCCGACGACGGCCACGTGCGCCACCTGCTCGGTCGCGTGCGACTCAACGAAGGCCGCCGCGATCTCGCGCTCTACGACTTCGAAGCGTCGCTGCGGCTCGCGCCAGCTCATCCCAACGCCGTATGGACGCGCCGCAAGATCGACAAACTGCGCGCGCTACGCGTTCCGCCAGCGCCCGACGAGCCGTCGCCTCCCGCGCCGTGAATTCGCGCACGCCGCGCTGCTAGCGTGGCGCTCGAAGGAGAGTGCGCGTGGGAGCAATCGAAATCCGCGGCCTCGATCATGTCGTCTTGCGCGTGCGCGATGTCGCCGCAGCGAAGCGCTTCTACTGCGATGCCCTCGGTTGCACGGTGGAACGCGAGAGCGAAGCGCTCGGCCTGCACCAGTTGCGCGCCGGCGCGAGCTTGATCGATCTGGTGCCCGTGGCAGGACCGCTCGGCCGGCTCGGCGGGGCTGCGCCCGGCATCGACGGACGCAACGTCGATCACATCGCGCTCGCGCTGCAGCACTTCGACGCCGCAGCGATCGCCGCACATCTGCACGCGTTCGGAATCGAGCCTGGCGAAGTCGGCCAGCGCTACGGCGCGGACGGCATGGGCCCCTCGATCTACGTCCGCGATCCCGACGGCAACGTCGTCGAGCTGAAGGGGCCTGCGCGATCGTGATCACCGCGCATTGCCTCTGCGAAGGCGTCCGTTTCGAGATCAGCGGCAAGATCGGCCCGGTCGTCTACTGCCATTGCTCACAGTGCCGGCGCGCGAGCGGAACCGCATTCGCCGCGAACGCCGACGTGCGCACGCACTACCTGCAATGGATCGCGGGGCGCGAATTGATTTGCGAGTACGAGTCGTCGCCGGGCAAGGTTCGCGCATTCTGCTCGCGCTGCGGTTCGCCGCTCTACAGCCGCACGAGCGCCCAGCCCGAGACGATCCGCGTGCGACTCGGCGCGCTCGACGGCGATCCGGGACGCCGCTCAGTCGCACATTGTTGGGTCAGCGCGAAGGCGCCGTGGTTCGAGATCAGCGACGCATTGCCGCGTTTCGAGCAGGCGCCGCCGCGCACGGCTCCGATCTACCATGTCACGACGGCCGCCGCGTTGCGCACGCAGAGCGCGGGCGACGCGTACACGCCGCCGTCTCTCGCACGCGAAGGCTTCGTACACTGCAGCGCGACGCCCGCGACGCTGCTCGCCGTCGCGCGCGACTACTTCGACGACGCGACGCCGCCGCTGCTGGTGCTCGCGATCGATCCGGCAGTCCTCAGTGCCGAGCTGCGCTTCGAAGCGCCCGCGCCGATTTCCGGCGGTGGCACCGCGCATCTCGCTTCCGGCGAACTCTTTCCACATCTCTACGGCCCGCTCGATCTTCGCGCAGTCGTAGGCGTTGGCGAGCTGCGCCGTGTGGGGCGCGACTTCGTCTGGCCGGACGCGTTTGGGACGCTCGATGCGTGGCTCCGATGAAACGAGCGAAGGGAGATCCCCGATGACCACCGAAGCGCCGAGTTCCGCCGAGCGCGCCCGCCGCGCCAACGAGTTCGCGAAGCCGAAACACCCCGGCATCGTCGGCGTCGAGATTCTCAGCATCGAAACGGACGAAGTCCTCGGACGACTCGCCGTCACCGCCGAACTCGTCGCCGGCACCGGCTTCCTGTGGGCGCCGGTCGTCATCACGCTCGCCGACTGGCTCTGCTCGGTCGGCACAGGCGCGAATCTCTCGGAAGGCCAGAGCTTCACGACGATCGAGCTGAAGACGAACTTTCTGGGCACCGTGCGCGAAGGCGGCGCGATCCGCGGCCGCGCCGTGCCGGCGCATCGCGGCCGCACGACACAAGTGTGGGACGTCGTGGTCGAAGACGAAGCCAACGGCAAAGCGATCGCCCTCTTCCGCTGCACGCAAATGGTGCTCGCCGCGAGAACCAACTCATGAAGTCGCCGCTCGGCTTTGCCTCGCTACGCGGGCCGGGCTCGGAGCTTCGCGCCACCTTTCCCGCGTAGCGAGCCAGAGGCGAGCGGCGACGTTCATCAAGCCGGCGAGCGGCGACATCACGTACTTGCCGCTTGCAGCACTGAACCCGCCGGACCGGGCACCAGCGTCCAGCTTCGATCGTGCTGCTGCACGACGCTCGGGCGGTCGGCGATCGAGATGATGGCGGTATGCGGCAGTACTTCGTGGAGCGTCGCGTAGATGCGTCGCTCGGATTCCTCATCGAGCGCGGACGTCGCCTTGTCGAGGAACACCCACTCCGGCTTCTGCAGGAGCACGCGCGCGAACGCCAGTCGCTGCTCCTCGCCGGCGGATAGCTGCTGCTGCCAGTGCGCGGATTCATCGAGTCGGCTCGCAAAGGCAGCGAGTCCCACTTGCGTGAGCGCCGCGCGGATCGCGTCGTCGTCGAACTCGTCGCCGGCCTTCGGGTACGCGACCGCGTCACGCATCGTCCCGATCGGCAGATACGGTTGCTGCGTCAGGAAGAGCGTCTTCGCTTCCGCCGGCACGGCGATGCGTCCGTTGCCGAAGCGCCAGATGCCCGCGATCGCGCGCAGCAACGTGCGCTTGCCGGCGCCCATCGGGCCGATCAGCGCGACGCGATCGCCGCGGCGAATCACCGCGCTCGCGTTCTCGACCAGCACGTGGCCGTCGGGGCGCGTGAGCCGCACGTGGTCGAGGCGAAGTTCTTCGTCGCCGCTGCGATCGACGTGTACGCCTTCGGCCGGTGCAACCTCGGTGCAGGCGGCGCCGATCTCTTCGTCGAAGGTGACCAATCGCTCGACGCTCGCGCGCCAGTTCGCAATTTCGCCGTACGCGTTCACGAACCACACCAGTGCGCCGGACACCTGGCCGTACGCGATGTTGGTCTGCACCACCGAGCCGAGCGTCAGCTTGCCGGCAAAGAAGAGCGGCGCGGCCATCACGTACGGAATGATCGAGTTGGTCTGCCCGATGCCGGTCGTCACGAGCGTCAGATTTCGCTGCGCGCGGATCAAGCTCCAGAAGTTGCCAACGACGCGATCGAAGCGGTTCATCGCGGAGCGGCGCTCGCCGTCTTCGCCCTTCGCGAGCGCCACCGCTTCGACGTTCTCGCGGAAACGCACCAGCGTGTAGCGGAAGTCCGCTTCGAAGCGCTGGCGGTCGTACTGGATCGGAATCAGCGAGCGTCCCACGCGATGCGTGATCAGCGTCGCGATCACCGCATAGGCGATCGCGACCCACATCATCAGGCCGGGGATCTGGAAATGCGTCCCGCGGAACTCGAAGCCCCAGTCGCCCGAGAGCGCCCACAGGATGCCGGCAAACGACACGAGCGTCGCCACCGCGGAAAGCAGCGAGAGCGACAGACCGAGTGCGCTCGCGACGTAATCGCGCACGTCTTCGGCGATGCGCTGGTCCGGATTGTCGGCCGCCTTTCGGTGTAGCTCCATCTGGCAGTAGGCCTGCGAATCGATCCAGCGCGCGAGATAGTGGTTCGTCAGCCAATGCCGCCAGCGGATCTCGAGCGCCTGGCGCATGTAGATGCGGTACGTCGCGACCAACACGAACACGAGCGTGAGCGCCAGGAAGGTGGCGATCGACTTCGAGAACCCCATCATGTCCTGGTTCTGGAACGCGTCGAAGATTCCGCGCTGCGCGCCCGAGAGCAGCACGGTTCCGTAGACCGCGCCGAACTCGAGCGCGACCGTGCCGGCGAGAATCGCGGCGCCCTTCGGCGCGTCGGGCGAACTCCAGTAGAGCCGCGTCAGCCGACCGAGATGGCGGAAGAAGCGCGCACCGAACAGGGCATTCGAAGTCGAGATCGGCAACGTGGGCCTCCTGGCTGCGTCGGCGCAGCGTAGAGGCTCGGCGTCAGGAGCGAATCACGCCGGTCGCACTTCGCTCCAGGCCCAGTCGAGCCACGGCAGCAGCGCTTCGATGTCGGCGCGCTCGACGGTCGCGCCGCCCCAGATCCGCAGACCCGGCGGCGCGTCGCGATACGAAGCGATGTCGTACGCGACGCCTTCCTTGTCGAGCAGCCCGACCAGCGCCGCGATCGTCTTGCTCTGCGCGTCGGGCGCCTGCGCGGCGAACCAGTCGTCGGTGATCTGCAGGCAGATCGACGTACACGAGATCGTGGCAGCGTCGCGTGCGAGGAACGCAACCCACGGCGTGCGCGCTACCCAGCTTCGGATCGCCGCGAGATTTGATTCCGAGCGTGCGACGAGGCCAGCCAGACCGCCCGCACCTTCCGCCCACGCGAGTCCGTCCATGGCGTCCTCGACGCAGAGCATCGACGGCGTGTTGATCGTCGAGCCCTCGAAGATCGAGGCGTCGAGCTTCCCCTTCTTGGTGAGGCGGAAGATCTTCGGCAGCGGCCACGGCGGCGTGAATGATTCGAGGCGTGCAACCGCGCGCGGCGACAGCGCGAGCATGCCATGCCCCGCTTCGCCTCCCAGCACCTTCTGCCACGACCAGGTGACGACGTCGAGCTTGTCCCACGCGACGTCCATCGCGAACACCGCGGACGTCGCGTCGCAGAGCACGAGCCCCGCGCGGTCGTCGCGAATCCAATCTGCGTTGGGCACGCGCACGCCCGACGTGGTGCCGTTCCAGGTGAAGATCACGTCGTGCGTGAAATCGACGCTGGCGAGATCCGGCAGCGCGCCGTACGGCGCCGAGAGTACGCGCGCGTCGAGCTTCAACTGCTTGGTGACGTCCGTCACCCACTCCTGGCCGAAGCTTTCCCACGCGAGCACATCGACGGGGCGCTCGCCGAGCAGCGACCACATCGCCATCTCGATCGCGCCGGTGTCGGAGGCGGGCACGATGCCGAGCACCCAATCCGCCGGGATGCCGAGCAGCGCCTTCGAGCGCTCGACTACCGCTTGCAGCCGCTGCTTCGGCGCCTTGGCGCGATGCGAGCGACCCAGAAATGCGCCAGCGAGCGCATCGAGCGACCAGCCCGGTCGCTTCGCGCAAGGTCCGGAAGAAAAGTGCGGGCGCTGCGGACGAATACTCGGCTTCATCATCGTCCGTCCTTATGGCCTCGCCGCTCGGCGTTGCCTCGCTACGCGGGAAGCGGGAACGCGAGGCTCATCGATCTGTTTGGGAAGTTGGGCATTCTAGACGCCGCTGCGAGCGTCGGCCATGCGCATGACGCAGCGCAGGAGACGAGGATCCGTCACGTCGACGTCACCAGCCAGATGAGAAGGATCGCGACGGCGACGGCGATCACGGCGACGAGCAGCGCGGCGAGCGGCGCGATGATTCCGACCACGAAAGCGTCGCCGAGCGCGGTGATTGCGACGGCTGCGCCGGTGGCCATGATCGCGAGCTGCGCCCAGTTGCGATTTGTGAAGACCGCGAACGCCGCCGCGAGTGCGAACACGCATTGCGCGAGGCGACCCGCGAAGGACCAGACACCGACGGGGCCGGTGGCGATCACCGGGAGCAAGTAGAGCAGCAACACGACGCCGAAAACCACCAGCACACTCATTGCGATCCAGCGGCGCAGTGCGGGCGTCACGAGGTCTCCCGCGCAGACAGCGGCGTCATCCGGCCCCACACGTAACGCACTGCGCCGCCCGGTATCACCGACACTTCGCCGGTTTGCGTGAAGCCCGCGTCGCGCAGCGCCTGGTGTACGTCGGCCGCCGTCGGAAGACCGTGCAGATTGCTGTGCGCGCGCAGCAGCAGATCGAAGAGTGCAGCGCCCGCTTGCAGGCCGAGCACCGACGGCAGGATGCCTTCGGTCAACACCAGCGTCTGCACGGCCAGCACGCCGTCCTCGTTGAGCCGAGTCTTCGCGCGGCGCAACAAAGCGGGCCGCTCCGCCGGCGCAAAATAGTGGAGGTTGTGATTCAGCAGGATCAGATCGAAGTTGCCGCGCGGCAATTCCATCGTGCGAAAGTCGCCGACCCGCACTTCGGCGCGACGCGTGACGTCGGCCTCGGCGAGTCGCCGCCGCGCTTGTTCGGCGACGCCCGCGTCGATCTCGATGCCGAGACCGATCGCGTCGCGATACCGTGTCAGAAGCTCGGCGAGGTAGTCGCCGCGACCGCAACCGATGTCGAGCACGCGCTGCGGGTGGTGCGCGCCGGGGATCGCATCGATCGCACGCAACGCGCGCGGCTCGACCAGGCGCGTGATCGCAGCCATCCGGCGCGCTTCATCGCCGCCGCCGAAGGGCGGCCGATCGGCGCCCTTCATCATGTCCGGCAGCGCGCCGAGGCGACTCGCCATGGTGTCTACCGCGTAGTCGAGCAGCGCGTGCAGCGATTGCGCCTCCGGTGCATCGAGCAGCCACACGGTGCCCGCCGCCAGGCGATAGACCTCGCCCTTCTCGGCGCCCGCGACGCCCGGCGTGTTGCGCCCAGTCTTCTGCAGCCAACCCTGTGCCTGGAGGTTGCGCGCCCACGCTGCAACCAGATCGGGCGCGAGGCCGAGTCGATCGGCGAGCGACTGCGCATCCTGCGGCGTGCGCAGCGCTTCGAAGAGCCCCAGGCGCAGCCCCGTTCGCAGCAGCGGCACCTGCGCGTACGCATCGAGCGCCTGCGCCAGCGCGCGACCATGGCGGGCGTTTTCGAAGATCGATGCCACTAGCCGGGCTCCAGGTTCGCAAATCGAGTGAGCAGCGTCTTCACGCCGACGCGGTCGAACTTGATGCGTAGCTTTTGCGCCGGGCCGCTGCCCGAGACATCGAGCACGGTGCCGTAGCCAAACACCGGATGGCGTACGCGCATGCCGCGCGGAATCTCGCCGCCGGCGTCGTCGTACTCGGTGTGCGCGTACTCGAAGTCGAGCGCCGGCTTCGCCTGGCGCGGCGTCGCCGGGCC
>JANNKU010000154.1:0-36275 GCA_031396445.1 Deltaproteobacteria bacterium
GGCGGGGGACTCGGCCGAAACGTCCTCAGCGGGCGGAGTTGGTGGCTCCGCTGGGAGACGTTGGTAACCGCCTGTGGATTGTTTCGTCCGAGTCCCCCGCCCGCGCTTGGCATGCGATTTGAGTTGCAGGAAGCGGATCAGAACGAATGGCGAGTAGCGGGGGCGGGGCGTTCGGCCAAAACATTCCGCAGGCGGTCTCGGCGGTACCTACGCGAAGCTGCGACGGGCGCCCGCCGAGGACGTTTTGGCCGGACGTCACGACCCCGCGCCCCACGCATCGCCACCGAATCGGGATCCGTATTCCTAGCGCCGCGGTTCGAGGCTTTCCCAGCGCGCGTAGGCTGCTGTGAGTTCGGTGGAGATCTGCGTGAGGCGCGATCGCACCTGTGCCTGATCGGCTGCATCGCGCTTGTAGAACGCGGGCTGGCTGATCGTCTCGTTCACTTCGCTCTGCTGCGCTTCGAGCGTTTCGATGCGGGCGGGCAGTTGTTCCAGCTCGCGCTGCTCCTTGTAGGAGAGCTTCGCGAGCGCGGGTGCGCTCGAGGCGGCGGTCGCCGACGCGCTGCGCGATTGCGGCGCGACAGCCGCCAGCGCCGACGCGGGCGAGCGTCGTTGGCGAAGCCAATCGGTGTAGCCACCGACGTACTCGTAGATCTGGCCATCGCCTTCGAAGGCCAGCGTCGACGTGGCGACGTTGTCTACGAAGGCGCGGTCATGCGAGACCAGCAGGATCGTGCCGTTGAATTCGAGCAGCCTCTCTTCGAGCAGTTCCAAGGTCTCGATGTCGAGATCGTTGGTCGGCTCGTCGAGCACCAACAAATTTGCGGGCTGCGAGAAGAGGCGCGCGAGCAGCAAGCGGTTGCGCTCGCCGCCGGAGAGTGTCGCCACCTGCGTGCGCGCGCGATCCGGGCTGAACAAGAAGTCCTGGAGGTAGCCGATCACGTGACGGCGCTCGCCGCCGATGTCGATGTGGTCGCTGCCTTCGCCGATGTTCTCGATCACCGTCTTTTCGAGCGCGAGCTGCATCCGGAGCTGATCGAAGTACGCGACTTCGAGTTTGGTGCCGAGCCGTACCGATCCGGTGTCGGGCGCGAGCTGGCCGAGCAGGAGTTTCAGCAGCGTGGTCTTGCCGGCGCCGTTCGGGCCGACGAGCGCGATCCGATCGCCGCGCAGGATGCGCACCGAGAAATCGCGCACGATCGGCACGTCGCCCCAGCCGAACGAGATCTTCTCGGCTTCGGCGACCAGCTTGCCCGATGCCTGCGCTTCCTCGACGCTGAATTGTGCGCGGCCTTGCACCTCGCGCCGCTGCTTGCGCTCCTCGCGCAGTGCGAAGAGGGCGCGCACGCGGCCTTCGTTGCGGGTGCGGCGCGCCTTGATGCCGCGGCGGATCCAGGCTTCCTCTTGCGCGAGTTTTTTGTCGAAGAGCGCGGCGTGGCGCGCCTCTTCCTCGAGCGCCGCCGCTTTTTTGGCGAGAAAGTTCGGGTAGTCGCCCGGCCACGAGTTGAGCACGCCGCGGTCGAGTTCGAGGATGCGCGTCGCCAGCCGCGTCAGCAGCGCGCGATCGTGGGTGACGAAGAGGACGCCGCCGCGAAATTCGAGCAGCGCGTCTTCGAGCCACTGGATCACCTCGACGTCGAGATGGTTGGTCGGCTCGTCGAGCAGCAGCAGATCCGGATCGCCGACCAGCGCGCGCGCGAGCGCAACGCGGCGGCGCCAGCCGCCCGAGAGCTCGGCGATGCTCGCATCGGCGGAGAGCTTGTGGATCTCGAGGATGGCGTCGATCCGATCGTGCATGCGCCAGCCGTCGCGTGTCTCGATTTCGTGTTGCAGGAACTCCATCCGCTTCAGCAGCGAGGGATCGCGACCGACTTCGTGCGAGACGTGGTGATACTCCGCGAGCAGCGCGCCGATTTCATGCAGACCGCCGGCCACCACGTCGAAGACGGTGTCGGTCTCGGAGGCAATCAGCTCCTGCGAGAGTTGTGCGATGCGCAGCGCAGGCTGGCGCCAGATGCCGCCGTCGTCGGGCTCGAGGGAACCCTCGGCGAGTTTCAACAACGTGGATTTGCCCGCGCCGTTGCGGCCGATCAGGCAGACGCGTTCGCCGGCGTCGATTTGAAAGCTCGCGCGTTCGAGCAGCGCTTCCGGGCCGAAGGCAATCGAGACGGAGTCGAAGGAGAGTAGGGGCATGCGGGGTCCAGCGATGAGCAAAGTGTGATTTGAGGCGCGCAGCATGACAGGCGTCCGCGCCCACGTCCCGCGCCGCTTTCGAGGTGGGCTCTCGACGGGATGCTGGGATAGGTTCCGACGCGACCGCGCGCACGCGAGTCGGGGGAGCACGTGATGCATCGATTTCGGCGCCATGCCCAGATCCTCGCGTTGGCCATCGTGATCAATTTCGTGCTCACGGCCGACGCATCCGCGTATCTCGACCCCGGCACGGGGAGCTTCTTGTTCCAGACCGTGATTGCCGTCGCGCTCGGCGCTGCGTTCACGCTGAAGACGTACTGGCAGCGCGTGAAGGGCTTCTTCTCTGGCAAGCCGCCCGTCGTTCCCGGAGCCGCCGCGAAGTCGGAGAAGGACGAAAGTGGTGTCGCCTGAGGCGATCCCGTCTTCGTTTCGCGATCCCGACGGATTCCTCTTCACGATCGATGGCGTGATCCACCGGCAAGTCAACGCGCGCCATCAAAAATCCTGGGATGCCCTGCACGAGAGCGGGCTCTACGCGCGACTCGTCGGTGCAGGACTGCTCGTCGAACACGAAGAGGTGTCGATCGCGTTGGCACCGCGTCCGAATGCCCATCGCGTGATCCGGCCGCGCGCGATTCCGTTCATTTCGTATCCCTACGAGTGGTCGTTCTCGGAGCTGAAGGACGCCGCGCTCGCGACGCTGCAGATCCAGCGCCTCGCGATCGAAGCCGGGATGACGCTGAAGGACGCGAGCGCCTACAACATCCAATTCGATGCGGGCCGCCCGATCTTCATCGACACGCTCTCGTTCGAGCCCTACCGCGAAGGGGCGCCGTGGGTCGCGTATCGACAGTTCTGCCAGCACTTCCTCGCGCCGCTCGCGCTCATCGCGTGCTGCGACGTGCGGCTCAGCCAGCTGCTGCGCGTCTACATCGACGGCATTCCGCTCGATCTCGCGAGCGGGCTGTTGCCGCTTCGCACGCGCTTTCGCTTCGGAGTGCTGACGCATCTGCATCTGCACGCGCGAAGCCAGACGCGACACGCGGATGCGGCGGCGGACGGCACAAAGGCGCGCAGCGCGCAGGTCAGCCGCGCGGGATTGCTGGGACTTCTCGACAGCCTCGAATCCGCCGTTCGCGGACTCGCCTGGAAGCCCGCCGGAACCGAGTGGGCCGACTACTACTGCGACACGAACTACAGCGGTGCCGGGCTCGCGCACAAAGCAGAGCTCGTCCGCAAGCTGGTCGAGTCGGTGACACCTAAAACGGTCTGGGATCTCGGCGGCAACACCGGAGTGTTCAGCCGACTCGCGGTCGATGCCGGTGCGCAGGTGGTGAGCTGGGACGTCGATCCCGCTGCGGTCGAGCGAAGCTATCTGGAGCTGCAACGCGAGGGACCTCGCGCGTTGCTGCCGCTGGTGCTCGATCTCACCAATCCGAGCGGCAGCGTCGGCTGGGCGAACGAGGAGCGGATGTCGCTTGCGGAGCGCGGTCCCGTCGATCTGGTGATGGCGCTGGCGCTGATCCACCACCTCGCGATCTCGAACAACGTGCCGCTCGAGCGGATCGCCGACTTCCTCGCGCCGCTCGCTCGGCATCTGTTGATCGAGTTCGTTCCGAAAGAAGACTCGCAGGTGCAGCGCCTGCTCGCGACGCGCGAGGACATCTTCGACGGCTATACGCAAAGCGATTTCGAAGCGGCATTCGCGCGCCACTATGAAACCGTCGAGCGTCAACCGATCCGCGAAACCTCGCGCACGCTGTACTTGCTGCGCCGCAAGCACTCCATTCCCGCGTAGCGAGCCCCATGAGTTGCGCTCAACGTGCCGCCGGGTCCGCCTCGGTGGCAACCTCGCGCGGCCTGAGCGGGAAGAGCTGCATGCTCGCGCCGCTCGGATCTCCCTGCGCGATCGTGTAGAAGCGGATCTCGTCGTCCGGCGCGCCGACGAACTCGGGTGGCACGATCGCATGGAAGCGCGATTGGCCGTTCTTCACGAACAGCTTGGCGAACGCAACGACTCGGCCGTTGCGCGCGATCGCGACGAAGGGCGAGCGCAGCGCGGTGGCGTCGCCTTCGATCGCGCCTTCGATCGAAGCCCCGACGAATTCGACGCCTGGCTGCGTTGGCTGCGCGTCCAGAACGGCTTCCGCATTTTCTTCGGCTCCGATCTCGAAGCGGTCGATTGGCAATCCGATCGCGTCGCCGAATTTCGCGAGTCGGGAGTAGTCGGCGGCGCTATCAGAGAACTGAAACAGCTGCTGCTTGTGCGTCGCGGCCTCTAGAAGTCGCAGGGTCTGGTTGGCGAGCATGGCACGTCGATCTCCGCTCCAGGGCAGCGGTTGCTTCATCGGCGGCTCGTTCGCGGCGTCGATCATCGAGACGCCATCGAAGATTCCACTCGGCACGCGCCCGAGCAAATCCAGCATGGTCGGAGCGATGTCGATCGACTGGACGTTGCGATCGGTGCGCTCGCCGCGCTGCTGGCCCGGCACCTTGACGAAGAGCGGAACCATCAGCCCCGTACCGACGGTGTCCGCGTCGAAGCCGCGACGGCCTGCGCCGGGTGTGAAGTTGGCACCGTGGTCGGACGTGACCACGATCAAGGACGCGTCGAAGAGGCCGAACTCGTCGAGTCGATCGAGGAAGCGCCCGAGCAGCCCGTCGACCATCTGCGTCTGAAACAGCGCCCGCTGGTATCCCTGTGCGACGAGATCCTCGTCGTCGATCCAGATGTTGCGGGTCGGTTCCCAGCCGGGGAGATGGAAGAAACTGTCGTCGCTGGCATAGCTGCGCCCGTCGGGGAGGAACACGTACGGAATGTGGGGAAGCAGCGAATGGAGGAAGAAGAACTTCCCGCGCGCGCTCGCGTCGATCGCGGCGAGGAACGTCTCGAAGTGCGGCTTGGCCTTGCGACCGAACGGGGCACCCTGCGCTTCCGTCGGCGCCGCAGGGTCCTCCGAAAACTTCGACCAGCGACCTTCGATCTGCGGCAGCTTCTCCCGCAGTCGCAGCGGAACCACGATGTGATCGTACACCACGAAGACGTCGCGCACGGCGGCTGTGAGGTTCAGCCGCCGCGCTTCCCGGTCGTGGCAGATCGACTCGGGGCACAGCCTGATCAGATGCTGGAAGGCGACTATTTCGTAACCCGGTGCGAGCAGAGTGAAGAGATTGACAGGGTGCGCGGTGGCATTCGGCGCCAGATCCCGCTCGGGATGGCGTCCCGTCAAGATGCTCGGGATCGCGATCTCCGTACTCATGCCGTTCGCCGACGCATTTCGGTACCACGTCGCGTGCTTCGCCAGTCTGGCGAAGTTGGGGAAGTTCTTCGCATCGATCCGGACATTGCCATCGACCAGCGAGGCGGTCGCCAACTCGTCGAAGACGAGCAAGAAGACGGGGGCGTCCAGGATCTCGAGTTCCACCGTAGGTGGGTACAGATCGGTCAGGAAGCGCGCCCCGAGCAGATCGCTCACCGGCGAGAAGAACAGGAACGTGAGCGGGAAGACGATCGCCACGACCGATGCGAAGCGCAGGAAGTCCCGGAGTCGCTGCGAGGACACATAGAGCGCCGTGAAGAGGAGCGCGCCGATCGCGGCGATCGCGAGCGGCACCGCGGCGTTCGTGTCGATGCGATTCAGCGCGGAGAGCAGCGCCAACGACGCGAGTGACCACACGCAGAGCAGCTGCGCCGCTCGGAAAGCGCGCGCGCCAATCGGGCGCAACAACAGCACCAGGCCGGCGAGCGCGGCGGGCATCGCGAGCGAGAGCGCCAACGCGAAGAGCACGAGCTGGACCGGGATGAATTCATGGGCGACGAAGAACGTGGTGCCGTGCGACAGCACTCCGTACAGCGGCTGCGCAATCGCCACGTTGAAGAGCAGCAGCACATGCAGCAGCCATTCGCGCCTGGCGTTCAAGCTCCCAGCCCCCCCACGAAATCGGGGCGACTCTAACGCGGCACGCACCGCGTGGGCGCCAGATGCGAGGGAAGGGGAGAGAGAAAGACGGCGGCTCTCGCCGCAGGCGCGCTGCGCGCTAGAGCTCGCCGTTCGCGCGCAGCGGCGACGGCTTGCCGAAGAGCCAGCCCTGGCCGAACGGGATGCCGAGCGTGTCGAGCATCCGCAGCTCTTCGAGCGTGTCGAGGCCCTCGCCGATGATGCGCGAATCGAGCTCGCCCGCGAGGCTCTGCAGTGCGCGCAGGATCGTCTGGCGCACGGGGTCTTGATCGATGCCGTGCACGAAGACGCGATCCACCTTGATGAACTCGGGCGTCAGTTCCGCCACCGCTTCGAGGCTCGCGTAGCCGACGCCGGTGTCGTCGAGCGCAAACTGGAAACCCAGCTTGCCGTAGGCGTCGCGCGCTTCGCGGAAGATCTCGTAGTTCTCGATCGACTCCTGCTCCGAGATCTCGAAGACCACGTCGCTCGGGGCGAGCCCGCAGCCGTCGAGCGTACGCTGCAATGCGTCGAGCTGGAAGTTCGGATCGTGGAACGACGACGGGCGGATGTTCATGAAGAGCTTCGCGCCCTCCGGAAAGCGGTCCGCGCCGACCAGCGCCGCGCGGCGGCACAGGCAGTCGAGCTCGAAGAGCAGGCCCTCTTCGGTGGCGACATCGAAGAGTTGCAGCGGGGATGCGAACGCAGTGCCGTCCTGGCCGCGGATCAGCGCTTCATAGCCGAAGACCGTGAGCGTGCGCGCATCGACGATCGGCTCGTAGACCGAGTGCACGCGCTCGTGGACCAGCACGTCCTCGAAGGCGCGACGGCGCGCGCGCGTGGCGATGCGGAGATTCAGGTTTGCATCGCTGCGCGCGGCTTCGATGGTGTCGCGAATCTGCGTCAGTTCGGCGAAGAGCGGGTTGCGCAGCACGTAGGCGCGGCCCACCGCGATCGGCGGCAACTCGCGGAGGTAGGGATACACGGCGCGCGCACCCTGACGCGCCAGCGCGACGCGAATCGCGCGCTCGATCGCGGGCAGCCCCTTCGTGAAGAGTTCGCCCTCGGCGCGCGCGCACGGAATCATCGCGACCAATTCGCCGCGTCCGACTTCACCGCGTGCGATCACCGCGCGTCCCGGCACGACCTCCTGGCAGGCGGCGGCGAGGATCGCGGCGAGCTGCGTCAGCGCCTGCTCGTGCGCCTCGCTCCCGTAGCGTCGCTCGAGCGCACCGAGGCTGGCCGCATCTGCGATCAGCACGGCGAGCGCTCCAGCGCGTCCAAAGGTGGCGGCGACCTGGCCGGCGGCCTCCGAGATCGGGAGCGCCAGGCAGCGCTGCGCCGTCGCGTCGTCGATGCCTGCGAGGTTGCCAGTCACCCGTCGTGATTCGGCAAACGAGGGCAAATCGTTGAGGCGAATCACCCTCCGGGGCGCGGGCGGCTCGCATCGGGTCTTTCGATGGCGCTCGCGACAGCGGATCAGCCTGGGCGGCCATCGACGCGCGGCGCCAGCAGCATTCCGCTGAAGCCCAGGAGGAACACGAGGTAGGCGCCCGACCAGAGCACACCCGACACCGTCCAGAGAAGGAGGCTCGCATTCGGAAGTGCCGCCACCGCGGCGGTGCGGAGCAGCGCTCCGATCGTCACGAGCGCAAACGCGACGACCGCGCTGCGCGTCGCCACGAGTGGCCGCCCACTATGGCCGAGCGAGACGCGCGTCATCACGGCGAGGATCATCGTGCCGAAGGCGCCCGCCGTGAGTGCGTGCACGGCGATGCTGCGCGGCCACGCGGAGGCGAGGTCCGAAGCCGCGAAGCAGGCAAGGCCGATCACGACCCACAGATGACCGAGATGCAGCGATGCCAGCAGTGGATCGCCGAGCACGCGCAGGCTGTGCCAGCCCCCCATTCGTGCGGCGAGCACGAGCGCGGCGAGGCCGGCCGCCGCGCCGCTCCATCGCGATCCGGGCAGGGCGACGTCGGCAATCGCGAAAAGCAGATACGCCGGCACGGCTGCGCGCTCGGCCCACGCCGGCGCGCGCGCTTCGATGCTTTCGCCCGCAGCGCGCAGAGCGTTCGTGGTGAAGGCGGGCACGATGCGTCCGCCGACCACGACGATCAGCAGCGCGATCCCGTCCACACCCGCTCGCAGACCGAGGCTCGTCAGCGTGGAGGCGCCGCCGAGCGCGTGCGCATGCGTCAACGCGTTCGCGATGGCGAGTGCGAGCAGCACCAGCGGAAAGCCGAAGTTGCGGCGCGCGCCGTTGCGATGGATCGCAGGCCCGATCGCGGCGGCGAGCGCCGGCAGGAACGCGAGATCGACGATCGCCGAGAGCAGCGGCGCGCTTGCTGCGGCGAAGATCGCGACGCGACCCGCGATCCAGAGCGCCGCGAGCATCGCGAGCCTCGCTCCCGCAACGGCGGGCGTTCCCGTCCACACCGGCACCGATGTGAGTAGGAAGCCCGCGATCGCTGCCGTGCCGAAGCCGAAGAGCATCTCGTGCGCGTGCCAGAAAATCGGCGCGCTCCACACCGGCGCGGTCAGCCGCCCGTGTAGCACCAGCAGCCACAGCGGTACGAACGCGGCAGCCTGCAGGGCCGCGAGCAAGAAGAACGGACGAAAGCCACGCGCAAAGACGACCATCGGATCGGCAGGCTACCGCGCAGCGCGCGGTATCGTGCGCAGCACTGCACGCTTTGGCGGCCCGAACCCGGAGGAGGAAAGATGGAGTATCGCGACTATCGAGCGCTGCGCGTGCAGGTGGGGGAGGGGATCGCGCGCGTGGTGATCGACCACCCGCCGATCAACTTGTTCGATGCGACGTTGATCGTCGAGATGGATCGCGTCGGCCGTGCGCTCAAGACGGATCCCGATGTGCGCGTCGTCGTGGTAGAGAGCGCGGACCCGGCCTTTTTCATCGCACACGCCGATGTGAATCTGATCCTCGGTCTCCCCACCTCCAGCGCGCCGGTGACGGAGCCGAGTTTCTTCCAGCAGATGGTGGATCGCTTCCGCACGATGCCGAAGGCAACGATCGCGAAGATCGAGGGCATCTGCCGCGGCGGCGGCAGCGAACTCGTGCTCTCGATGGACATGCGCTTTGCGGCGCTCGGCCGCGCGCTGCTCGCTCAGCCCGAAGTGGCGGTCGGGATCATCCCGGGCGGCAGCGGGACGCAGCGCTTGCCGCGCCTGGTCGGGCGCAGCCGCGCGCTCGAGATCGCACTCGGCGCCGATGACTTCCCCGCCGACGTCGCGGAACGCTACGGCTACGTGAATCGCGCGCTCCCACCTGAAGAGCTCGGGCCTTTCGTCGATCGACTCGCGCAGCGCATCGCTTCGTTTCCGGCCGCCGCGATTGCACACGCGAAAGCGTCGGTACTCGCCGCGGAGATCGGCGTGCGCGAGGGACTCGTCGCCGAGGCGCGCGCCTTCGACGCGTGCGTCGCGCTGCCCGAGGCGCGCGAGCGGATGGCCGCGTTCCTCGCGATGGGCGGGCAGACACGCGACGTGGAGTCGAAGAGCGGCGCGTTCGGCTGACAGATCGCAGCAACTCGCCAGATCCTCAGAACGCGTTCGTCAGCCCTGCGACGATCAGCAGCACATAGATCAAGATCCGAAACTTCGCCTCGTCGAGGCGGTGGTGCGCCCAGTCGCCGACGACGAAGGCCGCTGCGAGCACGGGCAGCAGCGTCGCGGTGGCGATCAGCGACTCGCGCCCGACGCGGCCCTGCCACGCGTAGGCGATCGTGAGTGTCGAGGCGAGCACGACCCACACCGTCGAGAGCGTTGCGCGGAAGACTCGCTTCTCGATCGGAAGCCGCCCGAGTGCGTAGACCAGCAGCGGCCCGCCCGACGAGAAGAGCCCGTGGATCACGCCGGCACAGAAGAGTGACGCGCGCATCGCCCACTCCGGCAGCGGTTGCGGCGCGCCGGTGGTGCGCAGCGTGCGCCAGAGTTCGGAGAGCGCGACGCCGACGACGAAGAAGCCGAAGCCGCGGCGCAGCCCGTCGTTCGATGCGCGCTCGAAGATCGCCAGGCCGACCGCGAGGCCGACACCCATCAGCGGCAGGATGCGCCGCACGACCAGCGCGCGATCGACGTGCGCGCGATTCCGCCACGCGAGCGAGATCGAGAGCACGAGACCGAGCGGCACGATCACTGGCAGCAGCGTCGTGAGTGGGAATAGATGCACACCGAGGGTGACGATCAGGATCGTCGCGCCGAAGCCGCTCGTCGCTTCGATCGCGAAGGCGGCGCCGACGATCGCGGCGAGCAGCCAGAAGTGCGGGTCGCCGATGTCCACGGTGCGCGGACCTTGGCAGATCATGCGATCGCGCGCCGCGCTCCAAACGTTCCCCGCCACGGACGCTCGTGAGTTGAACGGCGCATGAACGCGAGCGCATCAATTCGTTTCTCGCAGATCCGACCGGCCTGCAAATCTGCGAGCGGAGGAATCACGGAGATGACCCGATTGGTTGCGAGTTTCTCGGGATGTGATCCCGCCGCGCTCGGCGAGATTCCCGGGTTGATGAGGGCGTTGCGCCGGGCGACCGTCGCGGCCGGAGCGACGGAACTCGAATCGGCCGAGGAGCGCTTCACGCCTGACGCCTTTGCCGCTGCGGTCGTGGCGCGCAAGATCCATGCGAAGCTTCGCACGGTGCCCGGCCACTCCAGCTGCTTCGTCGTGTTCCGCTGCGACGACGCGTGCAGCGCAGAGGAACTTGCGACGGAACTCGGCGCCTATCTCCGTGTAACCGGCCGCCGGCCGCACGCGACCTTGGCGGTCTAGCGGGCCGCTGAAGCGGTCTCACAACTTCGCGACCACCGCAGCGCCCTTCGCGTAGGCGTCGATCACGGCCGCGACGATGGCGCGTTCGACGAGCGTTCCGAGCCCGAATAGATTCACTTCGACGACACCGTCGAGAGTCCGCATGCAACTCGTGGGGCCGCGTGGCTCGATGCGGACGACGCCTTCGATACGCGTCCGATCGGCGAGCACGGACGACACCATCCGAAAGCGCACCTCCATCTGCGACTTCGAACGCCACTGCTCCTCGATGTAGCTCGGCGCGTCCGAACCCGGTGCGATCCGGCGCATCAGGCCGCGCATTGCATCGGGCATCTCGGGGCGGCTGTGAAGGCGGCGGTAGATCGCGTCCTTCTCGTCGCGGCGTTCGAGTTCGGCGTACTCGCTGAGCGCCGCCGCCTCGGCGACCAGCGCTTCGTAGCGCGGCGCGTGCAGAACCTCCCAGAAGGCATCCGCCGACAGCGGGATTCGATGCGCACAATGGAGCTTCATGATTTCACTCCGGCAAATGCGGCCGTGGGGCCGTCGGTGCACGATCCGCACGGATTCCACGACTGGATCCGCTCGGCTCTGGTGTCACTCAGAATAGCGTGTAGATGAATGGAGCCAGCGCGGAGCTCTTCACGAAGAAGAGCACGAGGCCCGCGAGCAGCAAGAAGACGACCACCGGCACCATCACGAAGTGACCGTTGCGGACGAAGTAGCCGATCACGACGAAGAGTTGGCTCGAGAGCCCGCGCAACGGCGCTTCCGAAGCCGCATCGCGCGAATCATCGACGACCACCTTCGGCACCCATCCCTGCATGCCGGCGGGGGCTTCGCCCTGCCACGCGTAGAACGGATCGTGGCCGCGCAGCGATCGCCAGACGACACCGACGGGCGTGATGATCAGGAAGTACGTCACCGAGAGGAAGACGAGCAGCACCGTCTTGCCGATCCAGCCGGTCGCGGCGCGGATGCCGCGTTCGATGCCCGCGAGCCCGCGCGGCCAGAACAAACCCAGCGCGAGGAGCAGGGCGCCGGCGACCACCAGTGCGATCGAAGTGGGGCGCCGCGCGGACGTGACATAGAGCCAGCGAAATCCGCCGAGCAGCAACAGCAGCCAGCCTCCGACGAGGCCGAGCACGATCTGTCGCTTCAGCGCGAGCCAGGTGTTTCGCTCACGCAGGCGGCGCAGGTAGCCGGAAGGCATCGCGAGGTTCGCCGCCATCTCAGTCGAGCTCGAAACGCTGCAGCCACTGCGCGCGCTGCTCGTCGTTGAGGGGGCGATTCGTCTGCTTCTCGCGCTCGAGGAAGCGATTGCCGGCGACGAGGCAATCGATCTCCGAAGCCATGAAGCAGCGATACGCGTCTTCGACGGTGTTCACGATCGGTTCGCCGCGCACATTGAAAGATGTGTTGATGACGACCGGGCATCCCGAGAGCGCTTTGAATCGTTGCAACACGCCCACCATGAACGGATTGCGCTCCGCATCCACCGTCTGCACGCGCGCGGAATGATCCACGTGCGTCACGGCCGGAATCTCCGAGCGCGCCACCTGCAGCCGATCGATGCCGACGAGATCGCTGTCGGCGGCATCGACACGCCGATGTTTCGCGACGGGGTAGACGAGCAGCATGTAAGGGCTCGCTTGCGTGATGTCGAAGTAGTCGCGCGCATCCTCGGCGAGCACCATCGGGGCGAAGGGCCGGAAGCTCTCGCGAAACTTGATCTTCAGGTTCATGTGCGACTGCATCTGCGGCAGTCGCGCATCGCCGAGAATCGAGCGCGCACCGAGCGAGCGCGGACCGAACTCCGCGCGTCCGCGCGCCACCGCAACCACCTTGCCCGCGGCGATCGCGTGGGCGATGCGATCCTGCAGCGCGTCTTCGTCGAGCGCCTCCCACGTGGCGCCGAGCTTCGTCAGCGTCGCGTCGTCGTCGGCCGACGCGGGCGGAATCTCGAAGCCGAGAAACGCGCCCTGCATCGCGTCGGGCTTCGACGGCGTGCGCGGATGGCCGAGCTTCTGGTGCCACATCCACAGCGCCGCGCCGAGCGCGCTGCCCGCATCGCCCGATGCGGGCTGCACCCAGAGTTCGCGGAAGACGCCCGCCGAGGCGAGGCGTCCTACAGAGACGACGTTCAGCGAGACGCCGCCGGCGAGCACGAGATCCTCGAGCCCCGAGCGCGCGCGGACGTGGCGCGCCATACGCAATACAGCTTCATCGAGAACCACCTGCACGCTCGCGGCGAGATCCATTTCGCGCTGCGTGATGCGCGATTCGGGCTCGCGCGGCGGTCCCCCGAAGAGCGCGTGGAAGCGGTCGTTGGTCATGCGCAGACCGCCGCTGTATCCGAAGTACTCCTGATTCAACACGATCGATCCGTCTTCGCCGAGTTGCAGCAGGTTGTCGCGGATGCGGTCGGCAAATTCGGGCCGGCCATACGGCGCGAGGCCCATCAGCTTGTACTCGCCGCTGTTGATCTTGAAGCCGGTGTAGTGGGTGAACGCGGAGTAGAGCAGCCCCCACGAGTTCGGGAAGCGGATCTGCTCGCGCAATTCGACGCGGTTGCCATCGCCGACGCCCCAGGTGGTGGTGGACCACTCGCCGACACCGTCGATCGTCTGCACCGCGGCGCGCTCGAAGGGCGACGGAAAGAATGCGCTTGCCGCGTGCGACAGGTGGTGATCGCAGAAGTAGATGCGCTTCGAGAGGCCCATCTCGCGCGCGATCTCGTTCTCCATCCAGACTTTTTCGGTGAGCCACGACGGGAACGCTTCGAAGAAGCTCGCGAACGAGCGCGGCGCGGTGAGGTGGTAGGTCGTCAGCAGTCGCTCGAACTTGGTGAGCGGGTTTTCGTAGAAGACGATGTAGTCGAGCTGCGATTCGTCGATGCCCGCGGTGTCGAGACAGAACGCAACGGCGTGGTGCGGAAACGCCGAGTCGCCCTTGATGCGCGTGAAGCGCTCTTCCTGCGCCGCCGCGACGATGCGCCCATCTTCGATCAGCGCGGCTGCCGCATCGTGATAGAACGCCGAGATGCCGAGGATGCGCAGCGGCTGGCTCATTGCGTGCGCCGGGCGAGATCGAGCGTCAGCGAGCGGTCGTCGCCCTCGAAGGTGGCGGTGACGCGCACCGTGTTGACGAGCTCGCCGATCGCGGCGGGCAATGTCCAATTCAGCTCGCTCCCGCTCTGCTCCGGCAGGCTCGCGAGAGTGCCGTAGTCGATGCCGTCGTCCGGGTTCACCTGCGTGACATAGAGCGTTGCACTCGCGAGGCCGGGGCCGGCAAGGCGGAGCTCACGCAGATTGCTGGGCATCGACAGGTGCAGTCGTACGTGGCTCTGCTCGAGCGGCATGCGCAACAGTTTCGTGTCGTCGAGCGGGTACTCGAAGCGAATCTGCCCGGTCGTGTTCTGCTGCACGGCGAGCGTTGCGGGCACCCAGTCGTTGATCTCGGGCGCGGCGCTCAGCTCCGGCGCGCCACGCGGTCCGAGCGCGGATGCGTGCTCGCGTTCGAGCAGGTCCGCCGCTTCGCGCGCATAGAATCGCGTCGAGACGACACCGGGATGCCCGTTCGCGGGATTGATCCCCCAACCGAGATCGTTCGACAGCTTCGTGTCGCTCGGATACGCCGCGACGAAATCATCGAGCACGTCCACGAACGGGACGCCGGCCGTCGCAAAGACCGGCTTGATCGGCGCATAGCGGGCGCGAAACGATTCTTCAGCGGGAGAGTTGGGCAACGTGATGAAGAAGTAGGGTGTGTTCGCCTCGCTCATGAAAGCTGCCACTTCGCGCACCGTCGTCGCGTAGGCGACGAGATTCGCGGGCGTGAGCAGCTGCTGTTCCCACTCGCTGTATTCGTAGCCGCGCTTCGGGCCGGGCAGGGTGTGCAGCAGCTTCTCGCGGCGCCGTTGCTCCAACTGGAAGTTCAGCCGTCGCAACAAGCCGTGGTCAGCGCCGCGATCGTGATAGCGGATCACGCGGTCCTTGTTGAGCCGCTCATAGTCGAATTGCTTGACGAGACCCTCATCGGCGTCGTTGGTGACGTAGCCCCAGATCACCAGATCAGGCCGGTAGCGCGGCACGACTTTGCGTATGCGATCGAGTTGCTGTCGGGTCGACGCGCCGCATGCGCCGAGGCCGATCACTTCGACATCGCGATAGCCGCGGCGCCGCAGCTCGCGTTCGAGTTGGCGCCACCAGAGATCGTTCATGTTCGCGTAGCCGTCGCCCCAGACGAACGAGTCGCCGGCGACGAGGATGCGATGCGTCTTGCCGCGCTGCTCGGTCGTCGCGAAAGCCTGCGACCGCCAGATCCATTCCTCTGGGTCCGACAGAACCTTGGCTTCGTTGTTCTTTTGGATGAGCGCGTTCTCCTGCTGCCAGTTCCGCGTCGCCAATTGCACGCCCGACTTCGCGTCCGCCGCGTCGCTCGACTCGATCCACGCGAGCACGCCGTGATCGAGGATGAAGAGCGCCAGCGCGGTGATGCCGACGAGCGCGGCGACGCATTTCAGCGGGTAGAGCCAGCGCTGCGAGCGCAGCGCCGCATGCGCATCGTTGCGCGCGTCGGGCTGGCGCGGCGGCGGCGGACCGTCACTCGGTTGATCGCTCTGCATGTCCATCTGGTCGCAGCCGGAAGCGCTGCGCCTCACCCTCGGTTGTGTGGCGCGCAGTCTTGCATGGGAATTCCGCAAGCTGCAACCCGTCGCGGGCGAGCTTGCGGGGGCTCAGCCTTCGAGCACTTCGAGGTAGCGCGCGCGGATTGCCTCGATCTCGGCATCGAGGCCTGCAAGTGTCCAATGGCTCGTGTCGATCGGCGGCAGCACGACGACCTCGATCGTCGCCGGGCGCACCACGATGCCGTTCTTCGGCAGCGCATCGCTGGTATTGCGCAGCACCACCGGGACGATCGGCACGCCGGCCTGCATCGCGATGTGGAATGCGCCCTTCTTGAAACGGGCGAGCCGCGGCGTCGGCGTGCGCGTGCCTTCGGGCGCGATCAGCAGCGAGGTGCCGTTCTTCAGCGCTTCGACGGCGGGCGCGAGCGCTTCGATCGACTTCTTCGTATCGCCGCGCTCGACGAAGGCGGCGCCGGCGAGCCACAGCAGCGGACCGAAGATCGGATTCCAGCGCAGCTCTGCTTTGCCGACGCCCGTCATGTCGCGGCGCACCAGCTTGATCATCAGCGGCATGTCGAGCGCGCTCTGGTGATTGAAGAGAAAGACCGCAGGCCGCTGCGACCACAGATGCTCTTCGCCTTCGATCTCGATCTGTACGCCGGCAAGCGCGAGCGCAAAGTCCGCCCAGAACGAACCGAACAGATTGATGCCGGCGCGCCGCGACTGGTTCGCGATGCCCGCCGCCAGTCCCGCCAGCGCCGCGGGCGCGAGGCTTCCATACACCGATGCGGTGCGCAGCATGTCGATGAAACCAGGTGTGCCGCGACTCTGGAAGCGGCGCACCGGCCACCCGCGCTCGCGGGCCGTCTGCATCAGACGCTCGTCGGGATTCAGCGGGCGCGGATGCCCGACTACTTCGAGCGCCGGAAGATCGTCGCTGCTGTCGGTGTAGTAGAAGCTCTCGTCGAGATCGAGCGATTCGTTGTCGGCGAGGTCGCGCACGGCGCTGGCCTTGCCCTCGCCGAAACAGGTCGGTTTCAGCACGCGGCCGGTGAAGACGCCGTCTTCGACTTCGAGCATCGTGCAGAGCACGTGCTCGATGCCGAGATCGCGCGCCAGCGGCTCGACCTGATAGCGCAGCGCCGACGACACGATCGCAACGGTGTGGCCGCGCTCCTGGTGCGCGCGCACGATCGCGCGCGACTCGGGGTAGATCATCGCGGCGAGCTGCTTCACGAACACCGCCTCGCCGATTTCTTCGAGCGCGGACTCGGCGAGTCCGCGATAGCTCGCCGTGGCGGACGTGACGAAGCCCGAGAAGCCGCTGCGCCCGAGCGCGAAGCCGAGCGCGCCGAGCGTCATCTCGGTCAGCTCGCTCCGCCCCATCCGGCCGGAGCGCAATTGCTCGCGCACGAAGGCCACGGCGGAGAAGCCAGCGAGCAGCGTGCGGTCCACATCGAAGAACGCGCCGATCTTCGGGCCCGGCGGACTCTCGCGAATCTCGCGGGTCAGTTCTGCGTGCAGCGATCGACTGCGCTCTGCCATTGCGGCCACTCTATCACGCGGCCCCGCGACTTCGGCCGGCGCCGGCGAAGGGTCGCGTTGGCGTATGCTCGCGAGCGATGGACGAACCGAAGTCGCGCGACCCGCTTCATGGCATCACGCTCGAGCGCATGCTGAACGATCTGGTGGCGCACTTCGGTTGGGAGGAGCTCGGCCAGCGCATTGCGATTCGCTGCTTCAACAGCGATCCGAGCCTCGCCTCGAGCTTGAAGTTCCTGCGCAAGACGCCGTGGGCGCGCGCCAAGGTCGAGGGTCTCTACGGCTTCATGCTGCGCGAGCAGAAGCGCAACGCGCAGCGCTGACACCACGCAGCATGTGCGCGGCTCAGCGTGCATCCCGCACGACGATGTCGATCGTCTCGTGCTCTGCATCGACTACGATCGCCACCTCGCCGCGCTCGAGTTGCTGCATCACGAGGCCGACCTTCTCGTCGAGCGTGCGCTCGATCGCGCCGTAGTCGGTGCCATCACGCGTCACGAACTCCTCGACGAGGCGGCGCAGCACGTCGGGCGGCAACTCCGCATGCGGCACCGCGACGCGCTGCGCGGCCTCGTCAGTCTCCAGCTCGTCATCCATTTTGGTACTCCGCGGCGGAGCTTCGCACCGCTGCTGCGGGCCTCCAACGGAGGGCCACTCCCAGGATCAGGCATCACGTCGGCAGGTGGTACCAGTTCCAGGGGCTCTGGAAGACCGGAACGCTGAGCACGATCTCGCCAATCGTCGAGATCGCGAGCAGCGCTCCGAGCAGCGACCAGAACGCGGCGTGGCGCCAGCGCTCGGGCAGGCGGCGCGTCGCCATTTCGATGCCGCGCACGTAGCAGATGGCAAAGGGCAGCAAGGCCCATGCGGCGTAGCGGGCCGAGGACAGGTAGCGCCCGCCCGACCAGTTGCGCGGGTCCACTTCGTAGAAGATGGACATCGCGGCGAGCGTCGCGAGCGCGGCGCCGAGCGAGACGAGCGCGGCGCCTTCGACGCGTCGCACGAAAGATCCGCGTACCGCGCGATGCACGGCCACAGCCGTCAACACGAGCGCGACTCCCGTGCTCCCGATGTACACCGCATCGAGCCAAGCGGATCGCAGCGGTTCTGCGTACCACGAGAGTTCGCCGCGCCAGAAGGTGCGGATGATGTTCGGCAAGAAGTCGAACCACGCTTGCGGGCCGAGCAACGGGTGTGTGATCCAGCGCGACATCGGCACCGTCGCGACGCCGATGTATGCGTTCTTCAGTCCCATCCCCATCGCATCGCCCGAGATCGCGAGGTTCCGCGCGATCCACCATGCCATCGGAACCGCGCACGCGGCGCCGAACGCGAGCCAGGCGCGCATCTCGGCCGGGATCGATCGGGCACGACGCGCGCGCAGCAATCCTCCCACCGCGAGCATCGCCGCGACCGGCAGGAACGACATCGCCGTCCACTTGTCGAGCAGCGCCAGCGCGCAGACGAGGCCGGCGATCGCTGCGAGGCGCGTACGCGTGGGTGTCGTCGCGGTGGCGCAGAGCGTCAGCGCGAAGGCGAGTCCACCGAGCAGCGGCATCAGGATGTCGTCGCTGATCGCGTACAAGAAGTCGTTGGGGTAGAACGCGATCCAGAGCGGAACCCCGAGGCGGATCGGCAGATCGTCCGGGTGTGAGCGGCGCAAGAAGAGCCAGCTCACGATGACCAGCGCGGCCAGCGCCACGCCGTCGAGCCAGCGCACGAAATAGAGCGGATTCGCGCCGCCGAGCCCGAGCCAGGTTCCGAGCCGGTACCAATGGCCCGCGACCCACGGGTACACCGGAGGCTGTTGGGCGTCCACGCTCGTGAACTCGCGAAAGCGCGCGAACTTCATGTCGTAGAACGAGCCGACGAGCTTCGACATCTGCTCGCGCGGAGCGGGCATCGGCGCCTTGGTTCGCGCGTACTCCAAGGTGCGGATGAACTCGGGCGATCCGAAGCGAGCCATCCAGTCCGCGAGCTGCGGCTCGATCTTTGGAAGCGCGGCTTCCGGCAAGTATCCGCGGGCGTACTTCAGCACGCGGTCCGTGTGACGGTACTCGTCGATGTTGTTGAAGAACGGGAACGCCGACGCGAAGGCCACGACGCGGGCGAGCGCGAGCGCGGCCAGCAGGGCGACGATCGCGCGCTCCCGACTCATCGCGCGATCGATGCTTCCCGCGCAATCGGTTCGAGCGCCGCCACGAAATGAAGCTGGCGATCGAAGAGGAGCGTGGCCGGCCACGGGTAGAGCCCGATCTCGGATCGCCAGCTTCGCACGCCGAGATGCAGGCCTTTGAACGCCTCGGCCCAGGCATCACGCGGCCAGTATCGAAACGGCAACGGGATTCCGTGTCGCGCATTGCCGACCCAGTCCATGAAACGCAGCGTGAAATCGGCGAGCCAGCCTTCGAGCAGATGGTCCTTGATCAAGACCACCGATCGGGCGACACGCTGCGCCTCGGCCAGCAATGCGACCGGATCGCTCGCGTGGTGGAGCACATCGATCAGCAGCACGGCGTCGAACGCGTCGTCTTCGAACGGGAGCCGTTTGCCGTCGTAGCACTCGACGGGGAACGCCGTCGTCGAACGCATTTGCATGTCTACGCAACGGATGCGCAGATCGCCGCGCGTGCTGGCGAGTCGGGCTGCGAGCCGCCCATCGCCGGCGCCCACATCGAGGATGCGCGCGCCCGACGCCAACAACGGGTCGAGATGACGCGAGAGAACCTGCACGCGCCGCGCGTGCACCCATCGTCGATGCAGATGTCCCGTGATGCCGAGCCGCGGTGCCACGCGCGCATTCTGTCACAGCGGCGTCGAAGTCGGCACCCCGAGCGCTCTGTTGCGCATCCTGCTCGCACCGAGTGATGCGAGCGTCCCGCCCGACGCGAGCCCGAGCGCGAGCGCATGCGGTTCGGGCGAAGGCATCGCGAGGAGCGCGAGCACTGGATCGTGATCGCTCGCACGATCGGCGGCGCGGTACTCGCTGTTGACGTGGACGATCTGGTAGCGCGCCGTCGCGGCGAGCGACGCGCTCACCAGCATGTGGTCGAGCGCCTGCGCGTTGCCATCGAACACAAAGGTGTAGCGCTCGGCCTCGGGCAGCTGCTTCGTCAGATTGCGCAGACCCGCCGCCTCGAGGCGCACCAGCGCCGGTGCGAAGTCGAAGTCGTTCAGATCGCCCAGCACGACGACGGCAGCGTCAGGATCGGCACCGAGCGCTTCCTCGACGAAGCGCCCGACGACGTCGGCCTGCGCCTCGCGCGCGGCGCGCGACGCTGCGATCGGCGGCTGGAAGCGACCGAAGAGCGGGCCGTCGCCGCTCTTCGATCGCAGATGCAGCGCAATCGCGACGAGCGTCCGCCCGCCGATGCGGAAGCGAGCGGCGAGCGGCTTGCGGCTGCTCGACCACACGGCGCTCGCGGGGTCGATGCGGCCCGCGTCGAGATCGAGACGTCCGTGTGCGTCGAGTCCGATCGCCGTCGTGGCGTCGCCGAGTCGTGCATTTTCTGCGTCGAACGCCACGCGCAGCGGGTCGTAGAGGAAGCCGACGCGAATGTTCGCGCCTGGCGCGCCGCCATCGGCGCCGTCCACGGGGTCGATCTGCACGAAGCGGTACGCAGGACCGCCCGCCGCTTCGATCGCCGCGACGAGTGCGCCGAAGTTTCCGGCCGCCGTGGTGACACCATCGTCGGTCGCGCCGCTGTCGTCCTGCATCTCGGCGAGCGCGATGAGCGCGGGCCCGCCGAGGTGCGTGGCGATCTGCGCGGCGAGGCCGTCGCGCTTCTTGCGCGATGACGTCGGCGCCAGGTTCTCGACGTTGAAGGACGCGACGCTCAGCCAGCCCGGCGTCGCCACGCCAGCCGTCTGCTTTGGCGCCGAGCCCTCGCTCGCCCCGATGCCTCTCGTGATCAGCACGCGGTAGCTCCCGAAGCGGTAGTCGAGGATGCCTTCCACGTCCGAGAGCGTGTCGCCGACGTCCGCCTGCGGTATCGCTGCGAATGCATCGTCGAGCTTGATGCGCCCGCCGTTGGCGCTGGCGGCGGTGAGCGCGATGCCGCCGCGCGACGTCAGCGCGCCTTGCCCCGCGCCGAGATCCGCGAGCACGGGAAGCCCGCCAAAGGCATCTGTCGGGCCGACCACGAGCGGCGCCGCCACCGCGACGCGCATGCCTTCGAGCGTCTCGAAGAAGTCGAGCGCGTGCTGCCTTCGATCGAAGGGGAAATCGGGATCTTCGGCGCTTCCGCCCGCCGCGTCGCTGATCTGCGTTGGCGGCGTCACGTCGGAACCTCCGATCCAAGCGACGGCAGGCGGCGCATGGCCGGAGGAGTGCACCTCGATCGACGGCGAGACGAGTTCCGTCACACTCAAATTGTGGAACGCCGCACTCTGCGGCGAGCACGTCTCATCGTCGAGCGCGACCGCGCTGCTGCAATCGGGCCGGTACTCGAACACGGTGCCGCTGAGCTCGACGCGGTCTCCCGTCGCGACGTTCGGCGCGCTGCGCGTGAAGACGAAGAGAGCGTCGGACGTGGTGGGATCGCCGTCGCCCGCCGCGTCCTGCAGGTAGAAGCCGCTGGCCGTCCGCGCCGTCACGATCCCGTGTACGGAGCTCACGCGCTGCCCGGAAAGCGGCGAACGATGCGTCGTCCCCTGGATCTGCATGATCGTCTCGCTGGCCGCTTCGGTGGCGCTCGAAGCGGCCAGCCAGACCGCAATGCGCGTCGCGCGTCGAAGCCTCACTCGATGCCGAAGCGGCGCATCTTTTTGTAGAGGCCTTCGCGCGTGATCCCCAGCGTGCGCGCAGTCGCAGCGCGGCGATTGCCGTGCGCGTCGAGTGCGCGGCGCAGCAGCCACGCTTCGATCCGGCCGAGTTGGGCGCGCAGCGTTTCGGGCGCATCGCTCTGCGTGAGTTCGCGCAGCGGTCGCAGCGTTTCCTGCAAGCGATCGGAGAGATGCCGCACGTCGATCGCTTCGCCCGATTCGGCGAGCGCGAGGGCGCGGTGCATCTCGTTCTCCAACTCGCGCACGTTGCCGGGCCAGGCGTGCGAGAGCAGCAGATCGGCGGACTCACGCGAGAGCCGGCAGCCGCGCTTTTCCTCGCGCTCGCCGTGGCGACGCAGGAAGTGGTCGGCGAGCGGCAGGATGTCCTCGCGGCGATCGCGCAGCGGCGGCACATCGATGCGGAACACGGCGAGGCGATAGAAAAGGTCTTCGCGAAAGCGACTGCTCGCGACTTCGTCCGTCAGCGATCGGTTGGTGGCGGCGATGACGCGCACGTCGATCTTGCGGGCGCGTGCGCCGCCGATCGGACGCACCTCGCGCTCCTGCAGCGCGCGCAGCAGCTTCGCCTGCAACGGCGGCGAAGTCTCGCCGATTTCGTCGAGGAAGAGCGTGCCGCCGTCGGCGGCTTCGAAGAGGCCGGGTTTGTCGCGGTCGGCGCCGGTGAACGAGCCGCGCGTGTGCCCGAAGAGTTCGCTCTCGAGCAGCGTGTCCGGGAATGCTGCGCAGTTCACTGCGACGAACGAATTGCGACGGCGCGGACCGCCGTCGTGGATCGCGCGCGCCAACACTTCTTTGCCGCTCCCCGTTTCGCCGGTGAGCAGCACGGTGGCGCGCGAGGTGCTCGCGCGTTCGACGAGCGCCATCACGTCTCGCATCGCCGGGCTGCGCGCGATCAACACCGGTCGCGCCGCGGCGCCGTGGCCGCGCTGCGGCGGCTCGTCTTCGAGGCTCGCAAAGAGCGGCGCGAGGAGCTGATGCAGCGAGCGGGCGCTGCCATCGCTGCGCTCCTCATGTCCGCAAACCTTCGACGCGCCGGCCGAGCGCAGTGCGAGTGCGCTCGTCGCCGTGGTCGCCGGCAACCGCACGAGCACCGGCGGGCAGACGTCGCGACCGTCGCGGATGCGCAGCAGCGAATCGCGCGCGGCGGGCTCGGAGTCGGCATCGAGCACCACTGCGTCGAATGCCGCGAGCGGAAGCTGCACGGCGTCCTCCGCATCGCGCGCCCATGCGACATCGAGCAGCGGCGATTCGGCGACGCCTTCCGCACGCAGCGCTTCCGCGCGACCGACGAAGAGAATGGAACGAATGCGGTCCACTGGATCCCCTTTGTTGCCCCCAATGACAGGGTGAAGAGCAAGGGTTGTGCCGCTTCCACAGGAGCCCGTGCTTTCAACTCATGATCTCGCGCCGGCCGGGGGAACCGGCCGCGCCAACACGGGTAACGGGATTGCTCGATGCACGGCGCGCAAAGGGAGTTCTTGCTTCACGACGGATTGCCGGCGCGCTGGTCGTCGCTTTTGGTCCGCGGCGGCCTCGATCGGCGGCCGCTTGTGGCCGCGCTACGCGCGAGAGCGTCGCCGGGCGACGGTTCCCAGCGCGAGGAGCGCTGCTGCTGCAGTTGCGGTGGAACCCGGCTCCGGCGCGGTTCGCATCACGTTCCCGCGCCCCGTCGGCCAGCGCAGGCGATCGGCGCGGGAGCCGGGAATCTCGTAGACGACGAGGCCGCTATTGGTGGTGCCGATCGCGACTTCGACGTTCTGATCGCCGTCGAGGTTGGCGAGCGTCGGCGCTGCGAGCGCGCCGTCCCAGTTCTGCGCGGAACGCGGCAGCGCGACGCGCGACACTTCGGTGCCCGACGCGCTGACGATCAGCAGGTCGCCGCCCTGGTTGCTGCCATGCGCGGTCCAGGTCGTGAAGATCACCTCGGCCTGGCCGTCGCCGTCGAGATCGGCCACGACCGGCTCCGACGCGAAGCGCTTGTCGCTGGCGCCGCCGTGCACGACGAACGGCCACGCGCCGTGCTCCGTCTTGTCCGCCGCCCAGAACGCATGTACGCGGCCGTCGTAGGACGCGTAGAGGATCTCCTTCACGCCGTCGCCGTCGAGATCGGCCAACACCGCATTCGGTTGCGCGGATTCGATCTCCAGATAGCTGGTCGAGATCGGTGCGGCGGACGCATCGGGAACGGGTAGGACGGTCCAGTCGTAGCCCGGCGCGACCCAGCGCGTTCGATCCGATTCCAGAATGATGGGGAGCTGGAAGAGCTGGTCATAGTTGGCGGTGCCGCAGTCGTAGAAAGAGCCGATGACGACGATCTCGTTGCGGCCGTCGCCATCGAGATCGCCGATTGCGGGCCCGGATTCTGCAAAGTTCGGGCGCGAATCGACGCGCAGCCCGGGCCTGCACTCCGAGTAGCCGATCAGGTCGGTCGCATTGTCGTAGTGCGCGCCAACCTGGCTCCAGACCTTGCCCGAACCGTAGACGGACGACGCGGCGAGTAGCGTGCCGTCGTCTCCAAATGCGGCGAGATAGTGCACGTCGCTCGACGCGGCGACTTCGAGGTCGCCATCGCCGTCGAGATCCCCGACCGCGAGATTCTGGTTGTAGGCGCCGTACGCATAGCCGGGATCCGACGGCGCTAGGCGCGGCCAGCCCAGTCGCACGGCGCCGTTCGGCTCCAACACCAACCAGTTTTCGTCGGAGAAGCCGCCGGCGCGCGCGATCAGGATCTCGCGGGTGCCGTCGAGATCGAGATCGGCGACGGCGAGGGTGCGGATCTCGCCGCCGACGAAGGGCTGTGCGGGCCAGCCTGGGGCCGGCGTCCCGTTCGAGTGCAGCACCGCGAGTCGGTCGTATTGCGCGACGACGATCTCGCGCGCACCGTCACCGTCGAGGTCGGCGACTGCGACGCCCGGCCAGATCCGACCGCCACCGGGTGCGCTGTAGGCCCACTCGATCGCGCCGGTGTCGCCGCGCATCGACAGCAGCTCGTAGCCGCCCCAAAGAACCTAGACGACGCCGTCGCTGTCCACGTCGCTGACGGCGGGCGAGGCGTACCAGCCGGTCTCGCAATAGCTCTCGGGACATGGTTGCCACTGGAAGGTCGGCGGACCGAGCGCCGCGGTGGACACGCGTGAGAGGAAGAGCCCGACGAGCAGCGCGCCGCCGGCAGAGTTCCGGATCGCGGAACGCAATCGAAATTGTCGTCTCATGGGATCCCTCGCCTTCGTCTCCGTATCGGTCGTCGCGAGACTCGCGCCCCTGCCTTGTCGATGCCGCTGGGTTGCGAGTATGTTCCGCATATGAGTTCAGCGTCCCGTATGACAGAACAGCAAGACGGCGCGAAAGAGGTCGCACTCGATGCGACTTCGAGCATCGAGAAGGCGCTCGACGTGCTCTTCCACGTGAGCGCTGCGGGCAGTGCCGGCGTGACGGAGATCGCGCGCGCGCTCGTGCTGCCGAAGTCCACGACGCATCGACTGCTCGCTGCGCTCGGTCGGCGCGGCCTGGTCGAGCGCGACGCGGGCGGTCGCTATCGCCCCGGTGTGCGTCTGCTTGCGCTCGGACTCGGCGTGCTCGAGCGCGAGCCGATCGTCGCGGCCGCGCGACCCGTGCTCGAAGCCGAAGCGGAGGCGATCGGCGAAACGCTCTTCCTCGCCGCCGCGCGCGCCGGTCGCATCGTCGTGCTCGACAAGGCGGAGGGCACCGGCTTCTTGCGCGCGGCGCCGCGCGTCGGCTCTGAAGTTCCGGTTCACGCAACCGCCGTCGGCAAGCTCTATCTCGCGTTCGCACCGGAATCGGTGTCGCTGCCGAAGGGAAGCTTCCCGCGCTTCACTGCCAGCACGCCGACATCGCTGCGCGCGCTCGAACGCGAAGTTGCGAAGGCGCGGCGCCGCGGTTTCGCGGAGAACCGCGAAGAGTGGGTGGCGGGGCTCGCCGTGGTGGCGGCGCCGGTGCTCGCGGGGGGACGCATGCACGCGACGATTGCGGTGGCTGCGCCGTCCGTGCGGCTCTCGGTGGCGAAGACGGAAGCACTCGCGCGACGGCTGCTCGCGGCCGCGGCGCGCATTTCGGCGACGATGGAAGGGAGACGGATATGAAGGTCTGGATCGACGGCGCAATCGTGGATGCCGCCGAGGCGCGTATCTCCGTTCTGGATCACGGGCTCTTGTACGGCGATGGCATCTTCGAGGGGATTCGCGCCTACGCGCGCGGCGTCTTCCGCCTCGACGATCACCTCGCGCGCCTCGTCACGTCGGCGAAGGCGATCTCGCTCACGCTGCCGCTCGGCGTCGATGCAATCCGCAACATCGTGCTCGACACGCTGCGCGCGCTCGGCCGCGACGACGCATACGTGCGTCTCGTCGTCACGCGCGGCGAAGGCGCGCTCGGCGTCGATCCGACGACCTGCCCGACGCCGCGGCTCTTCTGCCTCGCGGCCGAAGCGCAGATCTATCCGCCCGAGAAGCTCGCGCTCGGCCTCGAGGTGGTGACGGTGAGCTGGCGTCGCCCCGCGCTCGATGCGGTCGATCCGCGCGTGAAGAGCCTCAACTACCTGAACAACGCGATGGCAAAGCTGGAAGCGCGGCGACAGGGCGCCGACGAAGCGCTGATCCTGAACACCGGCGGCACGATCGCGGAGGCCAGCGTCGCGAACGTATTCGTGCTGCGGGGCCGCGCGCTCGCGACGCCGCCGCCGACCGATGGCGCACTCGACGGCGTGACGCGCCGAAGCGTCATCGAGATCGCGCCCGGTCTCGGCTACAGCGCCAGCGAGCGATCGCTGTCGCGCGTCGATCTTCTCGGCGCGGACGAAGTGTTCTTGACGGGCACCGGCGCGGGCATCGTGCCGGTGCGTTCGCTCGACGGACAGACGATCGGCGCGGGCGAACCCGGCCCCGGCTTCGCGAAGATCCGCGCGGCGTTTCTCGCGATGACGAAGACGCACGGGGTGCCGTTCTGAGCATGGCGCGCTTCGCGATCCGCCCCGAAGCGCCGCGCGATCAGCGCGCGATCTTCGAGATCAACGCACGCGCGTTTCCGAGCGACGCCGAAGCGCGACTCGTCGATGCGTTGCGCGCAGCGGGAGCGGCGACGATCTCGCTCGTCGCGGAGTGCGACGGACGCGTCGTCGGCCACATCCTCTTCTCGCCGGTGCGCGTGGAAGGCGAGGGCGGCGCGTTCGATGCGCTGGGACTCGCTCCCGTTGCAGTCGATCCCGCGTTCCAGCGCGATGGCATCGGTGGCGCGATGGTACGCGCGGGTCTCGAGGCGTGTCGCGCGCGCGGTGACACGATCGTGTTCGTACTCGGGCACGCGGAGTACTACCCGCGCTTCGGCTTCGAGCGCGCGACGCCGCGCGGTCTCGTTTACTCGGACACGAGTCGCGACTACTCGCCGGTGTTCTTCGTGATCGAGCTCGCAGCCGGCGCGCTCGCTAGCCGCGGCGGCGTCGTGCACTTCCGGCCGGAGTTCGACGCGCTCTGATCGCCAGTCGCTACGGCATCAGTCGCGTCGCGGACCATGCGCCACCGCGGAAGCCGTCACCATCGCGCGTGAGCTCGCGCTGCCACTGGATGCGATCGTGAAGCCGGTGCGGTCGCGAGGCCCACAGCTCGACGCGTTCGAGCCACACGCGGTAGCCGCCCCTGTGCGGCGGACGCGGCGCCGCGCTGCCATCGCCGAAGCGCGTCTTCATCGCGTCGTAGCGAGCGACGAGTTCGGCGCGCGAGGCGATCGCTTCGCTCTGATCGCTCGCCCACGCGCCGAGTCGGCTGTCGGGATGGCGTGCTGCGAAGTACGCATCGGAGTCGGCGTCGCTCGCGAGTGTCACCGGTCCTTCGAGCCGCGCCTGACGGCCGAGACCGTCCCAGTAGAGCACGAGCGACGCGAATGGGTGTGCCGCGAGCGCGCGACCCTTGCGACTGTTGCGGTTGGTGTAGAAGAGTGTGGCGCCCGGCGCGATCTCGAGTCCGCGCAGCAGTACGACGCGCGCAGCGGGCCGCCCGTCTTCATCGACGGTGGCGAGCGTCGCCGCGTGGGGTTCGGCGATGCTTCGATGGGCGCGCGCTTCATCGAGCCATTCGCGCAGTCGCGGCAGCGGATCGGCGGGAGGATCGCCCGTGAGCCACGCGTCGCGCAGCACGGCGTCGTCGCTTGCCTCAGCCACCCGACGTCGCGTCTTCGTCTTCGGCCTCGGCGCCCGGCGGTGTCGGGTCGTCGCGATCGACGAGCCAGTTCTCGGGGAGCACGACGCGCTGGCGGCCGCTGCTCTTGCCGCGCGGCACGCGCATCGCGGCCGGCGGGAACACGTCGTCGTGTTCGACCGACGCCAGCACTTCCCGCAGCGCAGCCAGCGTCGTCACCGTCATGATCCGCGGGCGCAGCCGCGTGCCGCCGCGAAAGCCTTTGGTGTACCAGCCGCCGTGCTGTCGGAACATCCTCACTCCGCGATCTTCGCCGAACCACTGCACCAACAACTCGGCGTGCTCGAGTGCCGTCGCGAACACTTGCTGCAGCGACGGCGGATCGGCGGGCTCGCGACCGGCGAAGACGTCCGCGAGATCGCGGAAGAGCCACGGACGGCCGAGGCAGCCGCGGCCGACGACGACGCCGTCGCAGCCCGTCGTGCGCATCATCCGCAGTGCGTCGTGCGCTTCCCAGATGTCGCCGTTGCCAAAGACCGGGATCGTGCGCACGGCGGCCTTCAAGCGCGCGATCGCGTCCCAGCGCGCTTCGCCATCATAAAGCTGGGCGGCGGTGCGCGCGTGCAGCGCCACGGCGGCGCAGCCTTCGTCCTCCGCGATGCGGCCGGCATCGAGCATGGTTTCGTGCGCATCATCGATGCCGATGCGGAACTTGATCGTCACCGGGATCGCGCCGGCGTTGCGCACGGCCGCTTGCACGAGTCGCCGCAGCAGCGCGCGCTTCCACGGCAGCGCGGCGCCGCCGCCACGGCGTGTCACCTTGCGCACAGGGCAGCCGAAGTTCATGTCGATGTGATCGACGCGGCCTTCGCTGACGAGCCACGCCACCGCTTCGCCCAACGAAACCGGCTCGACACCGTAGAGCTGCAGGCTGCGCGGTTTCTCGTCCGGCGCGAAGCCGGCGAGGTGCAGCGTCTTCGCATTGCCTTCGACGAGACCGCGCGCGGTAATCATCTCCGAGACATAGAGACCGGCGCCGAAACGGCGACAGAGCGCGCGAAACGGGATGTTCGTCACGCCCGCCATCGGCGCCAGCACGACCGGCGGCCAGATCTGCAGCGGCGCCTGCGCACCGTGGCCTCGCAGCACGACGGGCGCGAACTCACCCGGCGCCGCGACCGGCACGTCGCGATTCTGCGCGCTCTGGTAGATCGGGTTCACAGCGCCCGGGCGGGTTCGACGATCGACTTCGCGAGATCGTCGAGGCGCGCGAGCAACCCGTCGCGATTGCCTGCGACGACGAGCAGGATCACCTGATCGACGCCCGCATCGCGGTAGCGGCGCACCGCATCGAAGTCGATCGGCTGCATGTACGGCGAGATGCTGATCTGGATCTCGGCGCGTTTGCGACCGGCGCGCGCGAGCAGCGCGTCGAGCCGCGCGAGGTGCGCGGGCACTGCGTCGGGCAATTGGTTGAAGCCGTACCAGCCCCGGCCGATCTCGGCGACGCGTCGCAATGCGGCGTCGCTCTCGCCACCGAAATGGATCGGCGGGTGCGGCGTCTGGATCGGCTTCGGGTACTGGCGCAGTGGCTCGAAGCGGTAGAAGGGCCCGCTGTGCTGCGCGACCGGCTGCGTCCACAGCGCCTGCATCGCGGCGAGGTAGTCGCGGGTGCGTTCGCCGCGCTTCTCGAAGGGCACGTCGCAGGCGCGGAACTCTTCCTCGAGCCAGCCGACGCCGACACCGAAATCGAAGCGGCCGTTCGAGAGCCAGTCGATCGCGGCGACATCCTTCGCGGTGTACACCGGATTGCGCTGCGGGACGAGGCAGATCCCCGTGCCGAGACGGATTCGCGACGTGCGCGCGGCAAGAAACGAGAGCGCGGTGAAGGGTTCGAGCATGCCGCTCTCGCCGCCGGCGGGAATCTTGCCGTCCGCCGCGTACGGATACTTCGACGCGTATTGATCGAAGAGCACGACGTGCTCGGCGACCCAGAGCGAGTGGAAGCCTCGCTCTTCGGCCGCGGGGCCGAGCGTGTTCAGGTAGTCGGGCGTCGCAAACGGATTCGCCAGCGCCGCAAAAACTCCGATCTTCATCTCGACCCTCTCGGCTGAAGCAGTCGAGCGACTCTCACCGTTCTCCGCGGCTGCCGCAAACCTCGAAGGTCTTCACCCGTGTTGGCGCGCGGCCGTCCGGCCGTGGTGCGAGATCATGCGGTAGCGCGCGGCCGTCCGGCCGTGGCGCGAGGGAATGCGTTAGCGCTGCGACCAGAAGGGATCGAGCGCGCCGCAGTCGAGGGCGGGGAGTTTGGCGGGGGCGGCGGGACTCGCGGGGACGGGGACGGACTTGGTGCCCTGGAACGAGCGGTCGAGTTTGCCGTCGAAGTTGGTGTCTTCGTCCTGCCGCACGACGTTGCCGCCGGCGAAGCTTTGCACGACGTCGGGGCGCTTGTCCTTGTTGGTGTCGGCTTCGAGGCGGACGCGTTCGCCGCCCTGGTAGATCTCGCGCTGGTCGGACGTGCCATTGGCGTCGGTGTCGAGGATCGCTTCGGTGACGGTGCCGTTCTCGACCGTTGCACGCGCGTCGAACTTTCCGTCACCGTTGGTGTCGAGGCACTGGGCGAGGACGGATCCATCTGGCGCAAGGAACAGCTTCTTGTTGGGGCGCGTCGCGTTGCCCTCGATCACGTCCTGCTCGATGCCGCGTCCGTTCGCGTCGAAGCGCGTCAGCACGTCGGGCTTGCCGTCAGCGTTGGTGTCGCGCGCTTCGCGGACGGGTTTGCCGGCGCTGTCGAAGCCGCTCCAGGTGTCCACCTTGCCGTCGCCATTCGAGTCGGTCTCCTGCGTCTGCACGCCGGCCTTGTCCACCTTGCTCGCGGCGTCCATCACGCCGTCGAAGTTGGTGTCCTGCTCGGTGCGCAGGATCTGGTCGCCCGCATAAGAGATGACGATGTCGGCCTTGCCGTCGTTGTTCGAATCCTTCTCGGTGCGCACGCGCACGCCGTTCTCGAAGACCGTGACGAGTTCGCGCTTGCCGTCGCCGTCGCCGTCTTCTTCGATGCGCGTCGGCTTCTCGGCGGCATCGAAGCGGGTGATGACGTCGGGCTTGCCATCGCCGTTGCGATCTTCGCTCTGTTCCGACTTCTTGCCGGCAGCGTACTCGATGATCACATCCGTCTTGCCGTCGCCGTTGGTGTCGGCCTCCGTCTTCAGCGGCTTCCCGGACGCGTCTAGCTGCGTCGTCGTCGCGCTCTCGAAGCGGCCGTCGCCGTCGCGATCCTGCTCTTCCTTCACCAACACACCATCGCGATAGACGCGCGCGACATCGGCCTTGCCGTCGGCGTTGGTATCCGCCTCCTCGCGCGCCGGCTTTCCAGCGGCGTCGAAGGTGATCCACGCATCCGGCTTGCCGTCGCCATCGGTGTCGCGCTGCTGCTTGGCCTGCTTGCCGTCCTCGAAACCGATCACGGTGTCGAAGCGGCCCTTGCCCTGCGTGTCGCGCTCCTGGCGCACCGGCTTGCCGTTCTCGAATACGGTCGCGACATCCATCTTGCCGTCTTTGTTGGTGTCGCGTTCTTCGCGCACCGGGATGCCGCCCTGATAGGTGGTGCGCGTATCGATCTTGGCGTCGCCGTCGCTGTCTTTCTCGTCGGCCACGAGCTTGCCGTCTGCGTCGAACTCGCCGCGTGCTTCGGGTTTGCCATCGCCGTTCGCGTCTTCTGAGAAGCGCACCGGCTTGCCGCCGACGAAGTCGACGACGCGATCGGGCTTGCCGTCCGCGTTCTTGTCCTCTTCGAGCTTCAAGGTGTTGCCCGCAGCGTCGTTGGTGCGCCAAGAATCGGGTTTGCCGTCGCCGCTCTCGTCGGAGAGCACGCGCGATTCCTTGCCGGTCGCCGGATCGAGCGTCACCCAGTTGTCGGGGCGTCCGTCGTGGTCGCGATCCTGTTCCTGCTTCTCCATCCGCCCCTGCGGATCGAAGAAGTTCCAGAGATCGACCTTGCCGTCGCCGTCTTCGTCGATTTCGACGCGTTGCAGGTGACCTTCGCCGTGGACCTCGACGCGCGTCGGTGTGCCCGCCTTCGACGCGGCGGTGCGGCGCACGAGCTCCCCCTTCGTGTATTCGCCGATCGTCTCGAAGCGACCGTCGTGGTCCGCATCGACCTGCTCGCGCACCAGCTTCTCGTTCGCGTCGAATTCGTAGATCGCGTCGGGCTTGCCGTCGCCGTCGCGATCTTCTTCCTGACGCACTTTCTTGCCGTCGCGGAAGGTCACGGTGGTGTCGGGCTTGCCGTCGGCGTTCGTGTCCGTCGACGACGTGGTGGCGTTGTCGCCGGCGAAGTCGACGACCGAATCGGGCTTGCCGTCACCGTTCGCGTCCTTCTCTTCGCGCACCTTCACGCCGTTCTGGAAGGTGCGGACGAGATCGAAGCGGCCGTCGCCGTTGGTGTCGTGACGTTCCAGCTCGACCTTCCCTTGCGCATCGAACTCGGCGACGAACTCGGGCTTACCGTCGCTGTTTACGTCACGCGTCTGCGACTGCTCGACGCCGCCCTTGAAGACCGACGTCGTATCCATCTTGCCATCGGCGTTGGTGTCGGCTTCGCGGCCGACGCGCGCGCCGTTTGCGTACCTGGTGAAGACGTCAGCCTTGCCGTCGCCGTCGGTGTCTTCTTCGACGCGCACTTTCTGGCCGTTCTCGTAGACGATCGTCGCGTCGAGCTTGCCGTCGCTGTTGCTGTCCTGTTCCTCGCGCGCCGGGCGACCCTCGGCGTCGAAGTCGGCGCGCGCATCGATCGTGCCGTCGCCGTCGTGATCTTCCTCGGTCCGCGCGGGCTTGCCGTTCTGATAGGTGACGAAGCGATCCGGCTTGCCGTCGGCATTGGTGTCGGCTTCTTCGCGCGACGGCTGACCGCTCGCGTCGTAGTGCAGCACGGCCTCGGGCTTGCCGTCCTTGTTCTTGTCCACCTTCTGTACGGCGGCCTTGCCACCCGAGAACTCGACCGTCTCGTCCGGCTTGCCGTCGCCGTCACCGTCGTGTTCTTGCGAGATCGTCTGGCCGGCGGCGTCGTACTTGATCCAGGTGTCGATGCGACCGTCGAAGTCGGTGTCCTTCTCGGCGCGTGCGGGCTTGCCGGCGAGGTAGTGGACGATCTCGTCCGGCTTGCAGTCCTTGTTGGAGTCGGTGCGCTTCTCCGACAGCTCTTCCTTGTCGTCGTAGAAGAGCTCGACGGGCGCGCAGCCGGCGGGCTTCGGCGCGGCGTTGGCCGCAGACCCGAGCAGCAGAACGAAGCCGAGCGCGACGCAGTCGCTAGTTCGCAACGGTGCCGCTCTGTGCCGTGACCTGAAGCGAGAAGGTGCCAGTGACGCGTCGCTCTGCGAGGCAGCGCACGCGATCGTTCATTGGCGGGAACGGCGATGCGGAGCGGAGCGCGTCCACCACCGTCGCGCCGACCTTCTTGTCGCGCGCCGACAGCAGCTCGACGCTGCTCGCGGAACCGCCGACGTCGAGTTGCCAGCGCAGCGTCGCTTGCGAAGTGCCGCCCGGCGCGTCGGGCGGCGGCGCCCAGCGCGAGAGCGTTCGCTCCTTCAGCTGCGACATGTAGGCGCGCACTTCGGGGCGCGCATCGCAGTCCGAGGTGTCACCGCCGAGCGTCGTGCCTTCGCCGCTGCCCCGCAGATTGCCCTGACCGACATTCGTGTTGGCGCTCGCGACGCGCGCGCCATCCGGCGAGCCGAGCACGTCGCGATTCGAGACGACGCCTTCGCGCACCGACGAGCCGTCGCCGCTGACGACGACCTTGCCGGTGCCGACGCTCTCGCCCGCGTTGGGCGCAGCGATCGCCTTCGGTCCGACGGAGGGACCGGCGGCACCCGCGGATTGCAACGGCCCCCGCAACGCCGGCGCACCCGCGTTGCCGATGTCCACTTGTGTCGGCGTCGGCGCCGATACGTTGGTCACCGCTTGCACGGCTTGGATCGCCATCGCCGAACTCTGGATCTCGCGCGGCGCCGACGACTGCATGCTCTTGGTATCAACGGCGGGCGCCGCCTTCGCAATCACGCTCGGGTTGATGATCTGCGGCGACACCGTCTGCGCAGACGGCGCGAAGTTCACGGAGCGCCGCTCGGCCAGCGCCTTCGGAGCCGGGGCGGGCGCCGGCGGCGGCGGGGCCGGCTTGATGACGGGCGCCGGTGTCGCCTTGGGCGCCGGCGGCGGCTCGACCTTCGCGATCGGCGGCGGCGGGGGAGGCGGAGGCGGTTTCACGTGGACCAATTGGATCGGAATCGGCTCGTCCTTCTCGGGCGGCGTTGCGATCCAGGCCAGCGCGAAGAGCGCGCCGATCACCGCGACGTGTGCGAGAAGCGCGAGCGCAGTGGCGACCGTGCGACGCCAGCCTCCCGTGGGCTCCCCAAACGCGATTCCCGGAAACGCGATGCGCGCGGGGCGACCGGAGCGCGCGGCGTCTCCGATGCGCAGGTCGCGGAGCGGCGACGGCCGCTCGACGCGGCGCCGGATCGCGAACGTCGCGCCGCTCATCGAATCGTTCCTCGCATTGTTTCGGCGGCGTCGTGTCTCTGCATCTCTCGTCCTCGTCGAACCCGCGAGCCGTCATCGCGTTGCAGCCACCGCGCAACTTGCTCGCGTCTTGCGACGGCGCGGGCTCGTTCTGCGCAGCCTCGCGTCGCGCGTGGAGTCCTACGTTTGGCGACTCGGCCTGCGCCGAAGCTTCCGTTCCATTGCGTGAAATGATGCTGTCATGCAGCACTTTCGGAATGCCGTGAAACTCGCGGAAGCCATCGTCATCACTTCACAATTTTCCACTGCAACCATCGTAGACTCTGCGGCCCGAAGGTGTCAACGCAAGTGTCACGTTGTTGGAATGCCGGCCACTTCATCGTATAAGATGGGCCGCTCGAACAAGCCCACTTCTCGTTGGAGGATCGTTCTGTGGATGTCGCCACGATTGCAAGAATGCTGCAGCAGGGCTGGCTCACCACCGTCCCGCTCGCGCTCTGCTCGATTCTCGTGCTCGCGGTGATGATCGAGCGCTTCCTGCGCTACCGCGGCATCGAGAAGGGCACGCGTGAGTTGACGCGCTCCGTGGTGGAAGCGCTCGGCAAGCGCGATCACGCAACCGCCAACGCGCTCTGCCAGACCACGAAGACGCCGATCGCGCAGATCTTCCGCGAAGGTCTCGCGTGGAAGAACATCGCGCTCGAGGACCTCGAGCGGATTCTCGCGACGTCGCGCCAGGAGAGCACCGCAGAATTGCGTCGCGGGCTGTGGCTGATCGGCACGATCGGGTCGCTCGCGCCGTTCATCGGCCTCTTCGGCACCGTCGTCGGCATCATGAAAGCGTTCCACCAGATCGCGACCGAAGGTTCGGGCGGCTTCGAAGTGGTGGCGTCCGGTATTTCCGAAGCGCTGATCGCGACCGCCGTCGGCCTCGGCGTCGCGATCATCGCGCTCGCGTTCTACAACTACCTGAACGTGAAGATCGGTCTGATCAACAACGGCTTCGCGCGCGCCTGTGAGCGACTCGTGCAGGGACTCCTCTACGTCGAGTCGTCCACGCAGCCGAACACGCCGACGCGCGTGCAGGAGACCGGCCATGGCCATCCACTCCCTGCCTAGCGCCGACGAATCGACCGGCGACGACATCGTCGCCGAGATCAACATCACGCCGCTCACCGACATCTTCCTGGTGCTGCTGATCATCTTCATGGTCACGACGTCGGTGATTTCGAGTCAGGGCAAGAACGTCGATCTGCCGAGCTCGGCGGTCGCGAGCCAGACGCCTGCCGGTGTCACCGTGACGATCACCGCAGAAGACGAGATCGCGATCGACGGCGTCGTCGTGAAGCTGGAAGCGATCCAGCCGGCGCTGAAGGCGGCGCTCGACAAAGCCAAGGACAAGGTCGTCGTGCTGCGCGGCGATCGCGACGTGGTCCTCGGTCGCGCCGTGAACATCCTCGACATGGCACAAGAAGCCGGCGCGACGGGCATTGCTCTCGCGACGAAGCCGCTGGGACCGGGCGAAAAATGAATCTCCGAGACACCTTCGAGGCAAGCCGCCCGTTTCCCGCGTAGCGAGCCGCAGGCGAGCGGCGCCTACACCAAGCTCGCGGTCGAGAATGAATCGCGACGCATCGCTCGCAGATCCGCGCTCGTTTCCCGCGTAGCGAGCCACACGCGAGCGGCGCCAACCCCAAGCCTCGGGCGAGAAAGAAACGCGAATCATCCCAGCCCTAGAC
>JANNKU010000023.1:0-6052 GCA_031396445.1 Deltaproteobacteria bacterium
CGTTCGATCTTCGAGCAGCGCGTCGGCGCGTTCCAGGCGTTCGCTCTGTTCCTGCGTCGGCTCCGCGGCCACCCTACCCGCGACGAGCGCGCAGAGCGCCAGCGCGAGCACTGCGCCGCGGCAGATCACGGGTCGCCCGCAGCGGCAGCCGCAATCAGCTCGATCGCGTCGGGATCGCCGTGTTCGGGTGTCGCCGCCATCGCCTCGACGGTGAAGCCGTGGGAGCCGCCTTCGTCGCCTTCGCGCCGATTGAAGACCCGATCGATCACCTTCGGCGCATCGCCCGGTCCGGTGGCGACGAGCAACACCAACGCGCGCTGCTTCGAGATGCGCAGGATCGCGTCCTCGAAACGCAGTTCCTGATCGGCCGCGTCGAGGAAGCCGTCGAGCGTCGCCGCATCCGGCGCATCGATGCGCACCAGCGACGAGACGAAGCCATGGCGCTCGCCGAAGTTGCAGGCGCGTGCGAGTCGATCGCGAAAGTCCGGCGCTTCGAGCTGACGCGATGCGGAGACGCTGCCGAAGAGCGCCTCGGCTTCGGTGTTGTCGAACGGAGTCTCTCGATCGCGGCGCAACCTCAGCAGTGTCTCGACTTTGTGTTCCAGCTCCATCCGGTTCACCGGCTTCGGCAGGAAGTCGGTGGCGCCAAGCACCAGCGGCCCGAGGCGTTCGCCCGCAGTCTGCACGCGACTCGACGCGACGAGCACCGGCACATCGACATGCGCGCGGCGCAGCGCGCAGAGCAGTTCGTAGCCGCTGACGCGCGGCATGATCAGATCGAGGATCACCAGGTCGGGGTTGTGCGAAACGACTTTCGCGAGCGCCTCGAAACCATCGACGGCGGTGATCACTTCGTATTTTGGTGTGAGCCAATCGCAGACCAGCTCGCGCTGCATGCGCGAATCCTCGACGAGCAGGATCAGCGAGCGCGTGCGCGATTCGGGCGGCGCGCTCGGGAAGAGCGAGGGCTGCGTCGCGTCGTGACGCGGCGCGGATCGCAGCGGCTCGTGACGGCGCTGCGGCAGCGGCTCGATCGGGCCGACCGGCGCCGCGAGATCCGCGTCGGGATTCTGCCAACTCGGCTGCGAGGCGCGCCGCTCGGGCACGCGACGCGCGCGCGAGAACATCGCGATCTCGGCCTTCGGCGTGGCGTCGCCCACCAGATGCGTTCCGTGCGGGCCGACTGCGAACTCCACGCGCTCGGCAGCGCCGAGTCCGGCGCGACTCTTCTCGACGGTGAGCGTGCGCCGTCCAGTCGCCTCGCGATCGAGCACGAGATAGGCGCCGCACATCTCCGAGAGCACGCGATCGAGACCGCGTTGCTGCGAGAGGCGCTCCGTCTCGACCGTCATCACCAGCGTCTCGGCGCCGAGTGCGCGCACGAATGCGCGTGACACTTCGCGGAGACGCGACTCATCGACGATCTCGGCCGTGATCGCAGTAAAGGGATCGATGATCACCAGTGAGACTTCGGGCGCCTCGGCGCGCAGCGCTTCGACCAGCGACTCGACGCCTTGCGTGCGCACCAGCGACGGCGTGCTCGAATCGAGTTCCAGCATCACCAGGCGCTCTTCCGTGAGCGCCGCATCGAAGTCGAAGCCGAGCGCGTCGGCCTGATGCATCAGCGACTGCGCCGGCTCGCTCGAAACGATCTGCACCACTTCGCCGCGCAACAACGCGCTGTTCGCGAGCTGCAAGCTGAGCACCGTGCGCCCACTGCCGCTCGGCCCCGCCACGACGAGAGGCAAGCCGGGCGGAAACCCGCCCAGAACGTGATCGATGATGCTGGCGCCCGTCGGCCGCACCGGTCTCCTTTCCTGTCCCGCATGAATCGGGACGGAATTCCTTTGGAGCCATCGGAAGGGAGAGGGGAATCCTTGAAGCCACGCGACGATGAGGGCGGGAGTGACGTGGGAAAAGCAGCCCAAAGAGAGCCACGGAGGATGTGCGTGGCCGAAATCGCTCTTGGGAGGGGCGTTGTTGCCGGCTAGTTGCGCATCGACAGCCAACGACGCTCGAAGTCGCGGCGACTCACGCGGGTCAACGCCTCGATTGCTCGGCGCTGCGCAACGCCGTGGCGGAAAGTGCGCAGGTAGTCGCGCGCGCTGGCGGGTCCGCGCCTGATCAGCAGCACGAGCAAGTCACGGATCGTGCCGGGCAGCGTTCGCGCCATGAGTCGTGGCGATGCGTTCTTCGCGAGCGTTGCGATGCGATTGCGCCGGCATTGAAGCTCGACGAAGCGATCGCCGCGCCGCTGCGAACTCGCGTGCCGGGCGTGAAGCACGATCGCGCGGGGCGCGAGGAACGCGGACCAGCCCGCCAGTCGGCAGCGCCAGCCGAGATCGACGTCCTCGAAATACATGCCGAAGCCGCGATCGAAGACGCCGCTCGGGAGTCGCACCGCATCGATCATTGCGCGGCGATAGAGCGCGGCGCCGGCCGATGCGCAGAAGATCTCCTCGATCTGTTCACGGCCGTCCCACTTCGCGCCGCACTCGCGATCCTGGAACGTGCCATCACGATCGATTGTGACGCCGGTGGAACTCACGACGTCGGGCGTGTTGCGATTCATGATTCGCGCCTGGATCACGCCGGTGTCGTCGCCACACGCGCGAGCCGCGGCGCGCAGCTCTTCGATCCAGCGCGGATCAGCGACCGCGTCGTTGTTGAGGAGCGCGATCCACGGGCGATCGCAGATCTCGATGCCGCGATTGCACGCCTCGCCGAATCCGAGATTCGTGCCGGTCTCGAGTACGCGAACCTCGGCAAAGTCGCGGCGGACGTGTTCGACCGAGCCATCCGTCGAGCCGTTGTCCACCAGAATCGTCTCGAAGTCGGGATCCGTCTGCGCGCGCAGCGAAGCGAGGCACGCGACGACATCGTCGCGGCCGTTCCAGTTCACGACGATGACCGAGATTCCCGTGTCGCTCATGCGGATCGCCTTCCGTGAGGTCGGGATAGCCACCACACCCGTCGATCGCCAGGGCTGCGCAGTGGGTGGCAGCTCGCCGCGCGCGGCGACTAAGCTGCAATTCGTGGGGGGCGACATGAGCAGCGCTACGTCTCATCTGGACTGGGTCGTCGATCGCGTGCGGAACGGCCGCTACGCGTCGCAGCGCATCTCCGAACGCGTCGCGTCGATGCCCGGCATGATCTCGCTGGAAGAGCGACGGCTACTCGCGTTCGTGACGGCCAACGCGTGGGATCCGGCCACCAACATCATCGACGGCGGCTGCTTCCTTGGCGCATCGACCAGCGCATTGGCCGAAGGGCTGCGGCGCAACAAGGGTTTCCGCGGCCAACGCGACGTCATCCACTCGTACGATCTCTTCGAGGCGGATGCGTACATGGCGGAGGTCTACTTCAAGTCTGCCGGAATCGAGGCTGGCGGTTCCTTCCATGAACTCTTCCTCGCAAACCTCGGCGCCGATCGCGACGTCGTCACAGTTCACCCCGGTGATGTGCGCACGCACGAGTGGAAGGGCGCGCCGATCAGCATCTTGTTTCTCGACATGCTCTGGTCGTGGGACATCAACACATTCGCGATGCAGCACTTCTACCGGAATCTCTCGGAGCAGGGCAGCCTCGTCGTTCATCAGGACTATGTGTATGCGTGGTATCCGTGGCTGCCGATCACGATGGAGTTCTTCAAGGATCATTTCGAGTTCATCGGCTACGTCCCGCTCGCGACCGTCGTGTTCCGCTGCACGAAGCCGCTCTCGGCGGACGACGCAGCGATCGACATGCTTCGCGACAACGATCCGGAGACGCTCTTGTCGCTGATGGATCGCGCGATCGATCGCTTCTCGGGCTGGCAACGCGGCGTCCTCGAATGCTCGCGCGCCTCGCTGCTCCGCTACCTCGACCGCAACGACGATGCACGAGATTTGCTGCACGACATTCTCGAGCGGTATCGCGACGACGAAGCGCCGGTGCGCTTCGCGCGCCAGATCCTGTCGCTAGTCGATGCGAATGCCGCGCCGAGACTCTCATGAGCGGTGCGAGCTAGTCCGATAGGACGCCGAATGGCGCTCGCGCGATCCCGAACACGACCTCACCACCTCGCCATCCTGTGGCTCGCCGTCGCAGTCGCGGCGATTGGCAAGCCAGACGTAGCGCATGCGCAAGCAGCGACCGGAACCATTCGTGTCGCGCCCTCTGGCTCGGACTTTGGCGGTTGCGGCGCAATCGCAGCGCCTTGCCGGACGCTGCAGTTCGCCAACGATCAATTCGCGCTCGGCGCCACCGGCACCATCCGCGTTGCAGCGGGGACGTACACGTCTTCGGATCCGCGTCAGGTGCTGCGTGTCACGCAGCGGACGATCACGATCCAAGGTGGCTACACGACCGCGTTTACGGCGCCGAACTATGCGGCGAACGTCGTGACGATCGATGGCGAGAACGCGCGCAAGGGATTTCTCGTCGACTGCCCGATCGCTTCGCCGAACCCCTGCCAATTCACGCTCGTGGGTGTCACGGTCACGCGCTGCAACGCGGCGTTGGATATCGGAACGCTCAACGCGTTCGGCGGCGGTCTCGATACGTACCTTGCGAACATCGGGCTTTACGACGTCGCCTTCATCGGCAACACGGCCCGTGGCGTCGGCGCTAACTCGGGCCTGCCGGGAGATGCGGGAGGCGGCGCCGTCTCGTTCCGCCAGAGTTTTGCCACGCTCGCTCGCGTGCGTTTCGAGAACAACACCGCCCAGGGTGGAGACGGCACGGGAAGCGCGGTGCGCGGTGGACTCGGAGTGGGCGGCGGAATCTTTTCGTTCATGAGCATGATCGCAATGAGCGAGATCACGGCGACCGGGAACGTGGCACGAGCGGGTGACGCGCCGAGTTCCGTCGGTCTGGCCTCCGGGCAGCGTGCCGACGGCCTGGGTGGCTTCCTGGCTCTGATCCTGGGGAGTGGCACGCAGACCATCACGGGCCTCGTCGCCACCAACAATCGAGCGGAAGGTGGAGACGCGACACAGTACGGCGGACTCGGCCTCGGCGGCGCGATCATGATCCAGATCGCACCGCTGGTCGAAATGGAATCGATCACACTCGAGGACAACGTCGCGATCGGCGGCGGCGGAGACGGCTCGCTCGGCGGCGGCGGCGCGATCATTGCGGAGGACGTTCATCTTCACATCGATCGTGGCACGGTGATCGGCAACCTGGCACAAGGTGGCAACGGCACGCATCTCGGCGGTACGGGCGGCGGCGGCGGCATCTACACCAATGCGGTCACGACGAACTACGGCTTGGGCACCGATCTGCAGGCCACCAATCTGATCGTGGCAAGGAACGATGCAGTGGCCGGCAGCGGCGCGACCAAGGGCTACGCGTTCGGAGGCGGCATCTTCGTGCAATGCCCGGGCGGTGGTCCCGGACCCAGCTACTGCGGATCTCCGACGACGACGAGCACCGCCGACCTCGCGCACGTAACGCTCGCCGACAACACCGTTTCGAATGCGGACTACAACCAGGGCGGGGCGTTGTGGGTCGGCATCGACGCAGTCGTCGACGTGTCCAACAGCATCGTGAGCGGACACACGACGCCGACCGTCCCAGGCTTCGATCGAGGCGAGGCGGTGCTGACGTATGGAGCGACGACCTTTGCGACGACGCTCTGGAATGACAACACAGCCAAGGTCTTCGTGGTGCCGGGGGAGAGCTTCCTGGACGGCGATCCGCGCAGTGGCTCACCCGAGTTCGTGAATCCGTTTGCGGAGCTGCCCGACTACCACATCCAGGCGTCGTCCGCGGCACGCGATCAGATCATCGACGACACCGTCCTCGTGGACCTCGACGAGAATCTCCGACCGGATTCGGTGTCGGGAATCTCCGACCTCGGCGCGGACGAGTTCGTCGTTCCCGAACCCACCGCAACGCTTCTGCAAGCCGCCGCATGGGGAATCATCGCCGCGCTGCGCCGCATCTCGCGCGCGCGCCTATCGCCGGGTCGGCGCTAGGAGTTTGTCCCAAGACGGTGCCGGGCGGCGGGGCGTGCAGACGCCCCGCCCGCGAGGCGCGCGAGCGTGGCGGAGCGGTAGCGACGGGG
>JANNKU010000035.1:0-11600 GCA_031396445.1 Deltaproteobacteria bacterium
GCGTGCCGGCTGCCGCCGACGGCTGCTCGCTGCTCGACGTCGCGAGCCGGCCCGATGGACTGCTGATCCCGGTGCAACAGGAGATCGAAGCGCTTGCCGGCGACTTCGGTTCGACACCGTACTTTGCCGGCGTGCGCGCGCTCTTGCGGGAGGCGGTGGGCGAGCTGGCAGGCGTGATCGAGCCCGCTCTCGCGCAGGACTTCTGCGAGGCCGCGCGCTTCGGCGACGACGCTCCGGCGACGCTCCGCGCGGCACAGGGCGCCGTGTCGACGCTGCGCCGTGTAGCTGAGCGGATGATCCCGCCGGACGCCGGAAGCGGCGACATCACCGAGCCGGAGTCCTTCGCCGACGAGCACGGCTACTGGGAAAGGCGTCTCGGCGACGCGATCGAACACGCGGACGGCGTCATCGCGCTGCTCGGCCGGGCGTGCGCGGCGCGCACGCCGTTCCAGATGCGCGGCCGCATCGCCGAGATCGACAGCGCGCAGCGGCGCTTCGTGATGGGCGACGGCAGCGTCATCGCCTGGGCGCGCGATTTCGAACTCGTGCCGCTCGACCGCACCGGCTACGACGCGATCAATGAAGGCGACGACGTCGATCTCGACGGCTACGCGTACGGTACCGACGGTGGTGTCGCGCTGACGGCCGGTCCGACGACTCGACCCGTCGAGCTGGCGCCTGTGTTGTCTCTGCTGTGCCTACAGCTGCGCGTCGCACCATTCCAGGACTTCGCGGTCTCCGATGTCGAGCTGCACGCGCCCCGCGGCTACCTCGCGAACGGTCGCTATCGCCTCGAGCGCAGCGCGCGAATCGCCGCCGAGTCGATCTGCTCGCCGAACATCAGCCTCGGTCTCTTCGCGCGCTACTCGATGGATCTGACCGTTTCGACTTCGTCTGGCGACATCGTGATCGCCACGAACTTCGTCAACGGCTCCGACCCGGTTCCGCTGCCCCCCGATCTGCCGTCGATCGGTGCGACGCTGCGCGCCGTCATCCACCGCGAGGACTGCAACCGCATCTCCATCGGCAACGTCCACTGCGGCCCGCGCGCAGTCGCGAGCGACACCGACTACCCGCTCGAGATGCTCTCGAACTTCACGCAGTGTCGGGTGAGCTACGACCGCGAGGTCGTGAGCGTCGACGACCAGGACGCCGACGACTTCGCCACCGCGAGCCCCTTCGGTCTGTTCCTGAACGCGTTCTACGACGGCGGAACCTCTCCGGTCTTCGAGGGCGAGGGCTACAGCGCAAACCCGACGTCGTCGTACCCATTTCGTTCCCCGATCCACTTCGGTGACACTTTCGCGCTCCACAATGTGGACTTCGTGCCGCTGATCGAGACGGACGACTACGCCACCCAGTCCGCGCTGATCGCACAGCACGGCGTATTCCGCGCCGGCGGCCTGCGCTGGCCGCACATCGACGGAATCCTGAACGGGCAGCCGTTCCGCTACGCCTGCCAGGCGCCGAAGATCGTCCGCGACGTCGTGAACTTCTGCCCCGGCGACGACGACGACGCCTACTACAAGATGCCGTTCCGCGAAGGCGACGAGACCTGGACGCAGGGCCAGGGCAACGGCGGCTCGTACACCCACGCCAACGGCTTTGCCTACGACATGGTCACGCAGCTCGGACGGCCGATTCACGTCGCGCGCGGCGGCCGCGTGGTCTACGTCGAGGAGGGCAACAGCGAGCAGTGCAACTGCCCCGGCTGCTGCTCCTCGAACATCGTCTTCATCGAGCACCAGGACGGGAACTTCACGCAGTACAACCACATGCTGCAGTTCGGCGTCTTCATCGACGAGGGCGAGATCGTCCGTCGCGGCGAGCTGCTCGGCTTCGTCGGTGTGGTCGGCAACACCACGGGGCCGCACCTGCACTTCGCCGAAAAGACGGAGTTCACGTTCAGCGGCTCGACCAGCCTCGCACTCTTCGAGGCGATCGACCCGGACGACGAGACGAACGTGCTCGAGTGCTACGAGCCGCCGAACGTAGGGCAGGGCGACCCCGTCGTACCGCTGCGCTCGACCAACTTCCTGCCCTGAGCCGCGGTCGACTGGATCGATCGCGCGGTTGCGCGGATGCTCAGCGACTGTTGACGGCCGAATTCAGATCGAATCGCTGCGGACTCGGGTACCGCACCCCCGCGTTGGCGAGCAGAGCCGCCTGGTTCCCGACGCCGAGACTCGGCTGCACCCCGCCGCGGATCCGCAACACCATCTCGTGGCAGCGGTCATAGGTGCGCGACTCCAGCGCAGTGAAGCTCAGCCAACCGTCGCAACTGCCGTTCTCGGCACTACTCGGGTTGCCGATCGTACCCGCGACGCTGTCCTCGAGATTCCCGCGATCGGTCATCGCGAGGAACGTGTTGGCGAACAGGCGTCGTTGCTGGGGCCGGAGGGCGATCGGCTCGGAGGTCGCAGTCGACAACCGGGACAGATCGCGGTTCAACAATCCGATGTACTGCATCGACAGCGATGCATGCGACGCATCGTCGTAGTGGGTCGACGCGCCCGCGGGCAGATCGTCCACGTGATGCCAGCGATAGCGGAACGACTCCGGGTTGAACGCCGATCCCGCGCTCGGCACGTCGTAGGTCTGCTGCAGGTGATTGACGAAGTAGCGCTGGATGCGCGCCACGTAGAGCGGAAACAGCACGCGAGACCACGATGCGCTGCCGAACTCGTCGTCGGAGGTGCGGTAGAAGGGGCTTTCGATCGCGCGCGTGAGCTCGATCAGCGCCATCCCGAACGCGTGGTTCTCGTTGTGGGCGATCGGGTGTCCAGCGAAGAGCGTGCTGTTCCTGCAGTTCGTCTCCTGCTGCTCCATGCGCTCCCGCTGCTCGTCATTCGGCCCCCCGGTGGGCTCGGCTTCCCATGCCGCGAGCTCCTTCGCGTGCGCCGCGTCGCAGTCCGCTGCGGTCCAGGTGTTCGCGATGCGCGGGTGTTGCACGAGGTAGGCTTCGGTGTGTCGACCGACCCGGCGCTGGCGGACCTGCGGCAGGAAGACCCAGATGGTCTCGAGTGCCGCATTCGCGTACTCGATCGCATCCGAACCGTACTGCCCGTGAAGCGAAGGGTCGTCGAACACGATGCGCGCGAATGTCGCGAGCGCGTGCGCATAGAGGTTCGACACCGTCTCATCCACGTGGTGGAGCCCCGCGGAGCCGATCGAGCTGCCGCCCCACGCCGGCAGTCCCGAGGCTCGACGAATCGCGTCGTAGGGCCGGCCGGCCGGGTGGTTGTCGTCGCGATAGCGGATCGCGCGCGCGAGCAGGTCGTGGAGATGATCGAGGTACTTGCGATCGCGTGTCAGCTCGAACATGCGCGCCATGGCGATCATGCGCTCGCTGTTCTGCCACACGCCGGCACCGAAACGCGCGGACAGCGTCCACTCGGCGTGCCCGGTCGCGCTCGCCAGGGCTCGCGAGTTCATCCACGTCGTATCGAACTCTGCGATGTCCTCCGCGGTGGGAGCGCGCGCGCCGATGGACACGAACGAGTTCCAACCGAGATCCCACGCGCCGAAGCCGTCCACGGCGAAGTCGATCAACCAGCGACCGTCCGCGGTGTGCGAGGCGAGGTCCGTGCTGCCGTCCCCGTCATAGTCTGCCGGCACGGCCAGGTGCTCGAGTCCGCCGAAGCCCCGGTAGATCGCGTCCCAATTCGCTTCGCCACGGCCGTTCGACGACCAGTCGATGTACCAGTGGTCCGATGCATCGCGCGTGCTGAAATCGGCCGCGCCGTCGCCGTCGTAGTCCGCCGGTACGGGCGCGTACTCGGGGCCGCCGTAACCGAGATAGGTTGCGTCCCACTCCGCTTCGCCGCGACCGTCCCTTGTGTAGTCGATGCGCCAGGTGCCGCCGTCGTCCTTCGTAGAGAAGTCGGCCTGGCCGTCGCCGTCGTAGTCCGCCGGTACGGGTGCGTACTCGGGGCCACCGAAACCGGCATAGGTCGCGTCCCACTGCGCTTCGCCGCGACCGTCCACGGCATAGTCGATGCGCCAGGCGCCGTCGGGGCCCTTTGTGGAGAGATCGACCGCGCCATCGCCGTCATAGTCGGCGGGAACGGGCACGTAATCCGGGCCGCCAAATCCACTGTGGATCTCGTCCCATGCGCCGAAGCCGTTGGCGGCGAGGTCGATGTACCAATTGCCGGCGACGTCCTTCGCACCGCGGTCGGCCCTGCAGTCGCCGTCGTAGTCTGCGGGCAGCGGTACGAAGCGGGCGGGCGCGTCTCCCCAGGCATACACCTCTTCGAACGCGGCGAAGCCCAGGTCGCTCGCGTAGTCGATCGACCAGTCGCCGTTCGCGCGCACGGTGCTGACGTCGAAGTGGCCGTCGCCGTCGTAGTCGGCGGGCGTCGCCCATTCATTTGCAAGGCGCCGCGGCGGCAACACCGTCTGGTAGCAGCGCGGGTGCTGGTCCACCTCGAGCGGAAGGTCGAGGACTCCCGTATCAAAATTCCCGCCCGGGAAGTGGAGCACCGTCGTCGTTCCGGCCGATGAGGATCCGCTCACGACGACGGCCGGCCGACCCGGTCGAATCGGCGCCTCAGCCGGCTCCGCCGGTGTGTACTCCGCATCCGTCGCGATTCGCGCAGCCGGCGCCTCGAGCGACACCGCCATTGCGAGCGAGACCAGGGACGTCACCAGAGTTCTGAATTTCATGTTGCCCTCTTTTGCCGTCGTCGGCGTTGATGGCAGACTACGCGTGCGATCCGGAGGCGGCTGTGAGCGTGCTCACGGGGATGTGAGGTGGCTCACTCTCGTGTCGCTGCGCTCAGCGCGCGAGCGAGAGCCACAGCCGCAGCAGGTGCCGTTTGCGCGCCGGCTCGTCCCAATCCTCGTACGCCGTGCGCGCGTGCAGGATCGTGTGGTTCGAGATCAACTGGATGTCGCCGGGCTCGAAGTGCATGTCGAGCCGCAGCAACGGATCGGCAGCGATCTCTTCGTAGAGCGCGACGAGTTCCTCTTCGCTCGCGCTCCAGCGCGCCACCTCGGGATGGCGCAGCGCGGAGTGGAAATAATCGCTGTGCCAGAAGGTCCGGAGTTGCCCGTTCGCGAAGCGACACGGCGCGATCGGCAGGAACGGGCGCTTGCCCGAGCCTTCTTCGTCGCGCGTGGCGAGCGCGAACGGTTCGAAGAGTCGATCGACCAGTTCGGGCCGCCGCCGCAACAATTCGTTGTAGACCGAGACGGACGAGACGATGCGGCTCGCACCGCCGCTCTTGGCGGTGCGCAGGCACAGCAAGCCGACGACGTCGGCGAGATCGCAGTGGTATCGGATGTTGGCGGCAGTGCGGTAGAGCCGCACCAGCGGCCGCGTCGCATCGTCTCCGCTGTCGGTGACGTGGCCGAGCAATTCGCCCTGCGGATTTTGCGCGCCGGGTTCGCCGAGGTGCTGGCCGATGCCCCAGTAGACGAGCGCGCTGTCCTCGTCGCCGAATTGCTCGACGGGAACACCGCGCAGCAACAGGAAGCCGCGACCCTTCGCGAGTTCGCACGCCCATTCGGCGATCAACGGCGCGAGCGTCGGCAGCGGGAACGCGTCGCGACCGACTTGCGCGAGCGCGAGCCCGCGCGCACGCACCGATGCGCGCGCGCGATCGAGTTCGTCGATCTGTGCGGGCGTGAGGCGCACGATCCACGCGTCGTCGTTCGCGAGATCCGCGCCGCGCCACGCCGCGGGCGACTCGCTCGGCGTGCGGCGCACGCTCTCGTGATCGCGACCGAAGTAGCGGAGCGCCTGCGTTGCGAAGGGGAGGTGGTGGGCTTCCATCGGTTGCGCCTATGATGCCGCGACATCGAGCCACGGCCAGGGAGCGACAGCCATGAATGAAGCGCGCATCGTTCTCGATCCGACCGGCGAGCGACAACTCGCGCAGCGCCCGCGTCTGCCGCGACTCACCACGCTCGAAGGCGTGACGGTCGGCCTGCTCGACATCGCGAAGCCGCGCGGCGATCGCTTCCTCGATCGCCTCGATGCGCGGCTGCGCAGCGCCGGCGCACTCGTCAATCGCTATCGCAAGCCCACTTTCACGAAGCCCGCGCCGCTCGATCTGCGCCAGCAGATCGCCGTGCAATGTGGGGCCGTCGTCGAGGCGCTCGCGGACTGAGGCTCTTGTACGTCGTGCAGTGTGCACGACATCATCGACCTCGAAGCGCGGGGGATCCCGGGTGTGTTCGTCGCGACCACCGAGTTCATCGACGGCGCCGTGCACCAGGCGCGCGCGCTCGGCGCCGATCCGGCCGCGGTGTACGTCGAGCACCCCATACAAGACCGCAGCGACGCCGAGATGGATGCGATCGCCGACGCGGCGTTCGAGCAGGTGGTCGCCGCGCTCGTGGTGAAGGCGAGTTGAGCGCGCGCGCCGCGCTGCTCGCCGAGTTGGGCGCTGTGATGGTGACGGGGCAGGCGCGCGCGGCGCTACGCCGGTTCGCGTCGGGGCCCGTGCGCGCTGGCTGGCCCTGGAAGGTGGAACTGATTGCGGCGGGCCAGCACGCGATCATGATGCGCTCGAAGCGTCGCGGCGTGCATTGGCTGCGCGCATCGCTCGAAGCTGCACCGACGTCCGCGCCGTTCTTGAAACGCGTGCGCACGGAGAATGTCGATGCCGGCGGCGTGCCGGCGCGCTGGTTCGTTCCGCTCGGCGCAAACGAGCCGAAGCGCACGATTCTCTACTGCCACGGCGGCGGCTTCGTGATCGGCTCGCCGAACACGCACGCCGATCTGATGGCGCGACTCGCGGTGTACGCCGAGGCGCGCGTACTCGGCATCGACTACCGACTCGCGCCCGAGCATCGCTTCCCCGCCGCGCACGACGATGCGCTCGCCGCTGCGCGCTGGCTCTACGCGCAGGGCGTCGATCTCGCGCAGCTCGCGATCGCAGGCGACTCCGCCGGCGGCAATCTCGCCGTCGCAACGCTGTGTTCGCTGCGCGACGCCGGCGAGCCGCTGCCCGCCGCCGCGCTGCTCTTTTGCCCGTGGGTCGATCTGCTCGCAGCCGGCGGCTCGATGGATACGAACGCAGCGGCCGACTTCGGCGATCGCGAGCTGCTCGTCGCTTGGGCCGAGGACTACGTGCCGCGCGGAACGCCGCGCGATCCGCGCGCGTTCCCGATCGACGCAAAACTGGATCGGCTGCCGCCCGTCTTGATTCAGGTGGGTGGCGCCGAGGTCTTGCACGATCAGATCGTCGCGTTCGCAGCGCGCGCGCGTGCGGCGGGCGTGAACGTCGCGCTCGAAGTCGAGCCCGACATGTTTCACGACTGGCACCTCCAGGCGTCGCTGCTTCCCGAAGGCGCGCGCTCACTCGAAGCGGCCGCGCGCTGGCTTGTCGCGCGGTGGGACGCGTGATCCTCGACATCTTTTCGGAGTTGCAAAAACCAGCGCCGTTCGCGCCGGATCACGAGGCGCGCGTCATCGCCGATGCGATCGAGCAGGCGCAGCTCGCCGATCGCCTCGGCTTCGGCTGCTGGTGGACCGTCGAGCATCACGGCGCGGTGGAGTTCTCGTATTCGTCGGCGCCGGAGCTGATGCTCGCGGTGCTGTCGCAGCACACCGAGCGGATTCGCTTCGGGCACTCGGGCGTGCTCGCGCCCTTCAAGATCAACCACCCGCTGCGCGTCGCGGAGCGCGCGGCGTGGGTCGATCTGCTGTCGCGCGGTCGCCTCGAGATGGGGCTCGCGCGCAGCGGCGGCACCGAGTGGGAAGCCTTCGGCGTCGACCCCGACACATCACGGGAGCAGCTCCGCGAGGCGCTCTGCATGCTGCCGCAGATGTGGACCCAGGATTCGTTCACGTGGAACTCGAAGCACCTGGTGATCCCCGAGCGCAACGTGGTGCCGAAGCCGCTGCAGAAACCGCATCCGCCGCTGTGGCAGACCTGCACGAGCCCCGAGTCGTTCGAGATGGCGGGCGAACTCGGTGTCGGCGCGCTCGCGACGACGTTGCTCTCGCCGCTCGCGCTGCTCGCGGAGTTGTTCACGCACTATCAGAAGGGACTTGCGCGCTGTCAGCCGGCGGGGCTCTTCGTCAATGATCGGCGCGCGGTCTTCACGTTCCTGCACTGCGCCGAGACGCGGAAGGACGCGATCGCGAGTCGTGCGGCCGAAGCCGCGCTGTGGTTCGTGAACGCCGCACCCCGTGTATTCCGCGTTCCGCGCAGCGTGTGGATCGACGCGATCCGCGGTCAGGCGCAGGCCAATGCACCGAGCGCGACGCGCGCGGTCGCCTCGTCGCAGGTGGCGACCGATCTCGATCTCGACGACCCGGTGCCGGTGATCCGCTTGTTGAACCGCCAGCTCGCCGGTCACGCGCTCGATCCGGTCGAGGTCTACGAAGCGCTCGAACCGATGGAGTCGGTGATCGTCGGTGACGTCGATCTGTGCCGGCGCAAACTCGCGCGCTACGCGGAGCTCGGGACCGATCGGCTGATGTGTCTGATGCAGTTCGGAACGCTGTCGCATGCGAGTGTGATGCGGAGTCTGCATCTCGTCGGCGAGACGCTGCTTCCTGATTTCTCCGCGTAGCGAGGACGCATGCCGAACGAGTGGGCGCTCGAATCGATCTTCCACTTCACCGTGAACGCGACACACTTCGAGCGCTCGCTGGCGTTCTACCAGACGCTCGGTTTCCAGTTGTTGCGCGACAACCGCGACGTGATCTGGCCCGCGCTCGTCGCGGAGAACTTCGGCCTGCGCCGTGCGCAAGGTCGCGGCGCGCTGCTCGCGCTGGGTCCGGAGCCGCACCACGTGCGACTCGACCTGATCGAGTGGCTCGAACCGCGCTGGGAAGGTCCGCGCAGCGACGTGCCGATCGAGGAACGCGTGCCGCGCGTGATCGCGATCCGCACGCGCAACGTGCGCGCCGCCTACGAAGCTCTCTGCGCACGCGGCATTGCATTCGTGCGCGAGCCGCATGCGCCGGACGCGGCGCTCGGGATCGTCGCCGTGGTGTGTTGTCGCGACCCGGACGGCAATCTGATCGAACTGATCGAGTACGCCGAGGGCGTGCTCGGCAGCCGGATCGCGCACCTGCCGACGCGCGCCTAGAACACCGCGATCGGATTCACCGGCGATCCCGTGCCGCCGCGAATCCGCAGCGGCGCCACCGTGAACAAGAACTCCCAGCGCTCGCGTTCCGCGCACGCGCTCGCGAGTTCGGCGAGCGCCAGGTTGTCGAGCAGATGCACGCCCATGCCGACGAGGCAGCACTGGTGCATCGGCAGCGGCCAGTTCGGGATCTTCGATGCCGGCAGCGGATCCGAGACGCCGTCGCAGCCCAACACCGAGATGGAGCGTTCGTCGAGCCACGGAATGCAGCGCGGGTCGAGGCCGGCGAGGCCGACGCCGTTCGGATCCCACGGACCCAGCTTTGCGCGGCGCGCGTCGCGGCCGGTTCCGATCAGCAGGATGTCGCCTTCGCCGACGCGAACGCCTTGCGCGGCTTCGGCGCGTTCGAGTTCTTCGGGCAGGATCGCCTCGCTGGGTTCGAGCCACGCGATGTCGCGCAAGCGCGGGATGTCGAGCAGCACGCCGCGACCGACGATGCCGTCCGCCGCGTTGAGGATGCTGCCGCGCTGCGCGCCGGTGCTCTTCACGTCGGTGACGGGGAAACCGTTGAAGAGTCTGCCTTCCACTGCGATGTGACAGAAGGCGTCGATGTGCGACGTCGCCATGCCGTGACACGCGACGCCGACGAAGTCCATCGTCGCGCCGACGCCCGCCATGCCCCACGAGTTGGCCGCGTCTCCCGCCACCAACATGTGATGCTGTGACGGTCGCGGATTCTCGGGCGAGGGATCGACGGCGAGATCGCGCGCGCAACTCACCGTGACGCCGTCGCGCACCAGCGCGGCGGCGGCCGCGCGCAGCTTCGGCGTGATGAAGTGCAGCGCGCCGCGCTCGTCATCGGCGCCCCAACGACCCCAGTTCTTGGTGGCCTGAAACACGCCTTCGAGCCACACCTGATTCGGAACTTCGGACATCGGGACTCTCCTCGTCGTTCGGGTATGCTGGCCGCGCGCACCCGGCGGAGGATTCCATGGCCATGCAAGCAGCGCCCGCTCCGGAGCGCGATCCCGCGTATCACGGCATCGATCCCACCAGCACGCGCGATCTCGAGCGCTACGCCGATCCGTTCCCGGCGATCCACCATCTGCGCAGCGTCGCGCCGGTGAATGAGACGCCGCTCGGGCTTTGGCGGCTGTCGCGTCACGAGGATTGCGTGCGGCTGCTGCGCGGCGTGCGCTGCGGCGTGCGTCATCTCGATGGCCGCTATCCGCGTCGCGACGAGGAAGGTGCGGCGGGTCCGTCCGAGTTCATGCTGCAGCAGGATCCGCCGCGGCATACGCGGTTGCGCAAGCTGGTCTCGAAGTCGTTCACGCCGCGCGCCGCCGAGAGCTGGCGACCGCGCGCGCAGGCGATCGCGGACGAGCTGATCGATCGCGCGCTCGAGCGCGGCGGCATGGACGTGATCGCCGATCTCGCGCTGCCGGTTCCTTCGCTGTTGATCTGCGAAATGCTCGGCGTGCCGATCGCCGATCGCGATCGCTTCACGACGTGGACGGCGCAGGCGACGCACGCGCTGGCCGGCAAGATGGCGCCGATCGAGGTGCAACAACGCGCCGCAGCGGCCGCGATGTCGCTCGCTGGCTACTTCACGGCGCTGATCGAGGAGCGTCGCCACTCGAAGACCGACGATCTGCTCTCCGAGATGATCCGCGCTGAGGAAGAGGGCGATCGGCTCACGCATTCCGAGCTGGTGGTGCAGTTGATTGGCTTGCTGATCGCGGGCTTCGAGACGACGATCGGGCTGATCGGCAATGGTGTCACGGCGCTGGCGCGTCATCCGGGCGAGGCGCAGAAGCTTCGCGCGAAGCCCGCGCTGGTTCCGAACGCGGTCGAGGAATGCCTGCGCTACGAGGGGCCGATCGGCATGACGATCCGCGTGCTGCACGAGGACGCGACATTCGGCGGTCGCACCATCCCCTGCGACACCGAAGTGTGGGCGATGCTCTGGGGCGCGAATCGCGATCCGGCGGTGTTCGAGGATCCGGATCTCTTCGATGTGGAGCGCGCAAATGCGCGCGAGCATCTGGCGTTTGGGGGTGGCGCGCATCTGTGTCTCGGCGCGCACCTCGCAAGGATGGAGGCGCAGGTGGCCATCGGTGCTCTGGTCTCTCGGGCGCGCGACATTGCGCTGGTGAGCGATCACATCGAGTGGGGGCCGTCGCTCTTTCGTGTTCCTGGGGTTTTGCCTGTGACGTTTCGCGCCGGTTGATCGCGGCTGCGAGACGCGCGGGCGGGGGACTCGGCCGAAACGTCCTCGGCGGGCGGCCTCGGTGGCTTCGCATAGGCACTTGGATCACCGCCTGCGGAATGTTTCGGCCGAGTCCCCCGCCCGCGCTGGGTGTGCGACCGCTTTGTGCAGACGGGAGCAATCGCGAGTGCGGCGCCTAGCGCTCGGTCTCGAAGCCGCGTTTTGTCCAGCCGGTCCAGCCTTCGGACATGGAGAGGACGTGGTCGAAGCCCATCTGCTTTAGGGTTTGGGCGGCGAGCGCGGAGCGATGGCCGCCGCCGCAGTAGAGCACGAGTTT
>JANNKU010000047.1:0-1551 GCA_031396445.1 Deltaproteobacteria bacterium
CTGCCCGATCACCATCTCCGCCATCCGCGGCGAACCGAGATACATGCTGGCGTTGCCTTCGACCATGAAGAGCGCGTCGCAGAACGCCGGGATGTAGGCGCCGCCGGCTGCCGAGGGGCCGAAGAGCAGGCAGAGTTGCGGGATCCAGCCCGAAAGGCGGTTCTGGTTCATGAAGATGCGACCGGCGCCGCGACGCCCCGGGAACATCTGGATCTGATCGGTGATGCGTGCGCCGGCCGAATCGACGAGATAGACGAGCGGCACTTGAAGGCGCTCGGCCGTTTCCTGGATGCGCAGAATCTTCTCGACGGTGCGCCAGCCCCACGAGCCCGCCTTCACGGTCGAGTCGTTCGCCATCACGCAGACGGCGCGATCGCCGATGCGACCCGTTCCGGTGACGACACCATCGGCAGGCAGATCGGGCGCGAGACTGTTCGCGAACGCGGCGTCTTCGACGAACGAGCCCGCATCGAGGAGCAGCGCGAGGCGATCGCGGCAGAAGAGCTTCTTCTCTTCGCGCGCCTTCTCGTGATACTTCGGGCCGCCGCCCTGCTCGATCTTCGCGAGCTTCCCGCGCACATCATCCCCGGTCTTCACGCACTCCCCTTCGCCTGATTCTGCAACCGCTCCCGGTTTCCGAGCCGGGCTCGATACACGCGACCCGGCAGCGCGCGGCGCAACACGTCGCGCTCGAGCCACGCAGTGGTATCGACCAGCGCATCGAGATCGACGCCGGTGCGCACGCCCGCGCGCTCGAAGAGATCGACGACGTCCTCGGTCGCGACGTTGCCCGACGCGCCCGGCGCGTACGGACAGCCGCCGAGCCCGCCGAGCGACGCGTCGAAGGTGCGCACGCCTTCCTCGTAACCCGCCTGCACGTTCGCCAGCGCGCGGCCCCACGTGTCGTGCATGTGCAGCGCGACACGCTCCAGTGACACGACGCCTGCTACGGCGCGCACCAGCTCGCGCACCTGCTTCGGATGGCCGACACCGATCGTATCGCCGAGCGAAATCTCGTCGGCGCCGAGCGCATCGAGCTGGCGCACCACATCGACGACCGCGGAGATCGCGACGTCGCCCTCGTAAGGGCAGCCGCACACCGTCGAGACGTAGGCGCGCAGCAGCACGCCATCGGCGCGCGCGCGTTCGGCGACGGGCCGAAAGCGTTCGAGATGATCGGCGATGCTGCGGTTCACGTTCTTGCGGTTGTGCGTCTCGCTCGCCGAGACGAAGAACGCGGCGACCGGCAGCGCTGCGGCGCGCAGTCGCTCGTAGCCCGCTTCGTTCGGAACCAGCGCGCTGTAGGTCGCGGTCGGCGGCCGCGCGACGATGCGGCAGAGCGTATCCGCATCCGCGAGCTGCGGAATCCACTTCGGCGACACGAACGACGTGATCTCGATGCGCGAGAGACCCGTCGCAGCGAGCCGCTGCACCAGCTCCGCCTTCGCATCGGTCGCGACGGTGTCGGGTTCGTTCTGGAGACCGTCGCGCGGGCCTACCTCGTAGATCACTACGTCAGGCCGCATCCCCGACTACGCGTCGTACGTGTAG
>JANNKU010000090.1:0-11613 GCA_031396445.1 Deltaproteobacteria bacterium
CCGCCTCTTCACCGGCGCCAACACCGGCAAGCAGATCCTGCAGCTCCGCTAAGAGGGGCCGGGCGTCAGGTTATTTTTTGTCAGGTTATTCGCGGCATCGGCGGCGTACCGGCTGACTCGCTTGAATAACCTGACAAAAAATAACCTGACGCCCGGCCCCTCTTAGCGGAGCTGCAGGATCTGCTTGCCGGTGTTGGCGCCGGTGAAGAGGCGGAGCAGCGTGCGCGGGGCGTTTTCGAGGCCGTGCTGGATGTCTTCCTGGTGGACGATGGCGCCGGTCTGCACCCACTCGGAGAGTTTGGTGACGGCTTCGCGGAAGCGCGCCACGTAGTCGATGATGATGAAGCCTTCCATGCGGCCGCGTTGGATCACCAGGTTCATCAGGTTGCGCGGGCCCGGCGGCGGTGTCGCTTCGTTGTAGCCGGAGATGGCGCCGCAGAGCACGACGCGTGCGCGCTGCGCGATCTGGCCGAGCGCTGCGTCGAGGATTTCGCCGCCGACGTTGTCGAAGTAGACGTCGATGCCCTTCGGGCAGAACTCGCGCAGCTTGGCGGCGACGTCGTCGCGCTTGTAGTCGATCGCGGCGTCGAAATGGGCCTCCTTCGTCAGCCACGCGCACTTGCTCGCGCCGCCCGCGATGCCGACGACGCGCGCGCCCTGCAACTTCGCGATCTGTCCCGCCACGGAGCCGGTGGCGCCAGCCGCGCCCGACACCACTACGGTGTCGCCTGCTTTCGGCACACCGATTTCGAGCATGCCGAAATACGCGGTGATGCCGGTGATGCCGAGCACGCCGAGCGCCCAGGTCGGCGGCACGCCGGTCGGGAGCTTCGCGCCGAGCATCACGCCTGGGACGACGGTGTACTCCTGCCAGCCGAAGAGTCCCTGCACGAGATCGCCCTTCGCAAAGCTCGCGTGCTTCGACTCCACCACTTCACCGACACCGCTTGCGCGCATCACTTCGCCGATCTGCACCGGCGGCAGATAGCTCGGGCGATCTTCGATCCAGCCGCGCTGCGTCGGATCGAAGGAGAGATAGAGCACGCGCACCAGCACCTGGCCGTCACCGAGTTGCGGCACCGGCGCTTCGCCGAAGCTGAAGTCGTTCTCCTTCACCATGCCATGCGGCCTTGCGGCGAGTGTCCAGCGGCGATTCGTTGCGGGCATCGGGGTTTCTCCTGGTTTCAACGTTCGAGTCGCAGCGCGATGTCTTTCGCGAAGATCGGAACGGCGAGTGTGACGGCGCCGCCGCTGACGGACACGGAGTCGATCGCGATGTCGATGCCGGTGTAGGTGTCGATCCAGCGCGCGGTCCACGCGCCGTCGGCGAGGCCCGTGAGCGCGAGCGTCGCCGCCTCGATCGGCGCCTCATCGGGGCCAGGCAGCGGCGGATAGAGCCACTGGTGATCGGTGTTCTGCACCCACGCGAGCACGACCGAAGTGCCACGCAGCGCGTACGCCGATAGGTGACGCCCCGCTGCCGCGGCGATCGGACGGATCGGCGCGAAGCCCTGCGCATCGAACGCGATGCCCGCGACGAAGCGCGCGACCGGCGCGAAGTGGAAGTAGAGATCCTGCGGATCGACGAGGTTGTCCCACCACCAACTCATGCAGGTGCCGAAGCCGCCGGCGAGCAGCCCGATCCAGATTCCGTGATGGAAGCCGATCGCATCGGGGTCGTTCTCGAGCGTCTCAACCGGTCCGCGGTAATCGACACCGTATTCAGACAGCAGCACAGGCTTACCCGGATAGGCGTTGCGATAGGCGCGCATCCGGTTCTCGACGACGGTCGGCAGATCGATGCCGAGCGGGAACGAGTAGTGGTGGATCTGTGTGAAGTCGATCTGCGGCAGCGACCAGTACGAAGAGAGTGCGGAGCGCGCGAGACTCGTCGAGATCAAATGGTCGTAGGGATCGAGCGCACGCAGCGCGTTCGCCATCTCGACGTGCCACGCATCCACCGTAGGCCCCCCGCCGACGGCATCGACTTCGTTCCACAGTTCCCACGCGAGCAGGTTGGTGGCCGAGCCCCAGCGCGCGACCAGGTAGCGGAGCCTGCGCTGGAAGAGTTCGCGCGCGGTGGGGTCGGTGAAGAACGCGGTCGGCGTGGCGAGCGGACCGCCGTTCGCCGCGTTGTACGGGTTGTCCGCCCACTCCGAGTTGGTGTCGAGCGAGAACGCGCCGTGATTCTGGATCGAGAGCATCACCGCGATGCCGTGACGATCGGCGGCGTCCATCACCTGATCGAGCTGCCACGCGCGATCGAGTCGCTCGCGGTAGTTGCCGAGCGACGTGCTCGCAACCGCACCGTTCGGCGCGCGCGTGATCCACTCGACCGCGAACGCCCAGCTCGGCATCCACAGCCGCACGTGATTCACGCCCTGCGCGGCGAGCTTCGCGAACCAGTCGTCGTAGGCGAAGGTGCCGCGACCGTCGTACCAGCCGACGTTCTCGCCGATCGCGATGTACGGCGTGCCGTCGTCGAAGCGCAGGTAGCGGCCATCGAGCGGTGAGCGGTGCAGGAAGCCGTGGCGATCCGGCGCGGGCGCATCGACTTCGAATGTTTGCCACGCGGTCGTGGCGACACCGGTGGGTGTCGTCGCGATCCAGCGCCACTGCCAGACGCCCGGCTGTGTCGGCGTCATGCGCACGCGCCACTGCGCCTGGTTGCGCGGCGTCAGGTGCTCGTAGCCGCCGACGAGCGCGCGCGAAAAATCCTGCATGTAGAAACCGGGCATCAGCAGCGTGCTGCCATCCGGCGCAACGAACTCGCCATCGAGGCGAACCTGCGCGGGATCGAAGCGATTCGCGAAGGGACCCCAGAGATTGCCCGCGGTCTCGAAGCGCTCGAAGCAGCGGGCGTGCGCAGTGAGCGCGCTCGCCAACACGCTCGTCTGCGTCGGCGAAAAACCGCAGCGCGGCGCGACGAGTGCGAGCGACAACAACGGCAATGCGAGCAGAGCGGCGCGCGATTGCAGGCGACGGGGCGGCATGGGTCGGGCATCCTACCACGCGCGTGGAAACTCGAAGTGGCGTGTTCTTCGCCCTGGCGGCGTTCGCGAGCTGGGGCTTGCTCCCTGTCTATTGGAAATTTCTCGCCGGCGTGCCTTCGCACGAGATCCTGATGCACCGCCTGTTGTGGACCAGCGTGTTCGCGGCGCTGCTCGTCGCAATTGCCGGTCGCAGCGCCGAAGTGCGGTCGATCTTGCGCACCCCGCGACAGCTGCTCGCGCTCCTGGCAGCGTCGCTGCTGCTCGCGGGCAACTGGCTCGTCTTCATCTGGGCGGTGCATCGCGGCCAGATCGTCGCGACGAGCCTCGGCTACTACCTGAACCCGATCGTCAGCGTGGGACTCGGCGTGCTCGTGCTCGGCGAGCGGCTGCGACCGCTGCAACTCGTCGCCGTCGCGATCGCCGCACTCGGCGTCCTCGCGTTCAGTGTGCTGAGCGGCGAGCTCCCGTGGATCTCGCTGGTGCTCGCCGGCTCGTTCGCGCTCTACGGTCTGATCCGAAAACGTGTACCCGTCGCGTCGATCGCCGGAATCGCCGTCGAGACGGGCCTGCTCGCGCCGATCGCCGCGATCGCCATCGCATGGCGCGAGTGGCACGGCATCGGCGCGTTCTCGAATGCCGCGCAGCTCGGCGGACACAAACCAGCGTTGCTGCTCGCGTCGGGAATCCTCACCGCGCTCCCTCTGATCTGGTTCGCCTCCGCCGCGCGCCGCCTCCGTCTCAGCACCATCGGCCTCCTCCAATACCTCGCCCCGAGTCTCGCCCTCGGAGTCGCCGTACTCGTCTACGACGAACCCTTCACCCGCGCCCACGCCATCTCCTTCACCTGCATCTGGACGGCGCTCGCCCTCTACACCCTCGAAGCCTGGCGGGTGAGAAAGGGGACGGTCCTGCCGTTGACGGGCTGATGACTGGAGGGACACACCTCCCTCTTGCAACTCGATCTGCCACTCAACTGATCTCTGAGGTCCGCCGATTCAACCTCGATGAGCGAACCCCGCCTTTGCATTGCCTCGCACGCCGCCGACTCCGACTACGCGCCGACTTCGCGCGTGCTGCTCTGGAAGCTCGGCTACGCGCTCGTGCCCGCGAGTGAAGCGACCGAGCCAGCGCTGCGCGTCGTGCGCGACGACCGCCACGCCGAAGTCGCCGCGCAGCCGAGCGTGCCGATCATCCTGCTCACGCGCGAGCGTTCGGTGCGCACGCAAGACCCGCGCGTCGCAGGAACACTGCGGCGCCCCGCGCGTCTGCACGAGCTCTACCGCCTGATCCAGGCCTCGCTCGAAGAACACCCTCGTTCGGTTCCGCGCGTGCCGACGTCGCTGCGCGCCAAGGGAAGGGTCGAAGATCAAAACTGGGACTTCGAAGTGCGCTCGCTGTCGGAGAACGGCTGTCTCGTCACCGGCGCAAAACTGCCGCGACACGGACAAGCGTTCGAGCTCGACATCGAGCTGCCGTGGGGACAGCGACTCGCGACGCCCGCCGTCGCCGGCTACGAACAGCGCGAATGCCTCGGCCTCGTGTTCCACGGCATCAAGCTCGGCGCGCGGAAGAAGATGACGAAGGCGGTGCTGGAGTTGCTCGCGCGGTTGTAGCTACCGCGAAGCGCTTGCGAGGCGCGCCGCGATCTCCGCAAACCCCGCGCGATCCGCGTATTGCGCCGCATGCACGAAGCGCGTGACGCCCACCGCCGCGAGCGCTGCGACTTGATCCTTCGCGCGCGCCGCATCCTCGATCGCGATCCGCCCCATTGCGACGACTTCCGGTGTCGGCTTCCTCGCCGCTGCTGCGCGATGCCTCAACTCGGCGATCGGCGCGCGTAGCTTTTCCGGATCGATCCCCATCGGCATCCAGCCATCGCCGAAGCGCAGCGCGCGTTCGAGTGCGTGCGGCGGCGCGCCGCCAACAAAAATCGGCGGGCGTGGCGGCTTTGGGCGAAACAGGAATTGCTGGCCGTTCGCGACGACCACGTCATCGCCGCCGCTCGCGAAGCAGGCGTGCAGGAACGCGAGCGTCTCGTCGGTGATCGCGCCGCGCCGCGCGCGATCGACACCGACGGCGCGGAACTCCGCGTGCATCCAGCCGACGCCGACACCGAGACGCAAGCGGCCGCCCGAAAGTTCCTGGATCGTCGCGATCCACTTCGCGGTCGGCAGCGCTGGGCGATAGGGCAGGATCAACACCGCCGTGCCGAGACCGATGCGCGATGTCACGCCAGCGAGGAACGCGAGTGTCGCGAGCGGATCGAGATAGCGTCCGTCGCTGCCTTCCGCGTCGTCGGGCGGGATCGCGATGTGATCGACCACCCAGATCTCGTCGAGCCCCGCGTCTTCCGCAGCGCGCGCGCACTCGGTGAGCAGTGCGCGCGTCGATAGCGCGCCCATCGTGCGCAACACGGCTCCGAGCTTCATCTCGTATCCTCCCCGAGCGCGCTGGCAACGGTACCCAGATCTGCCGGGATCGGCGCGCGCAACGCGATCTCTTTGCCTTCGATCACGAAGCGCAACTCCGCCGCATGCAACAATGTGCGAACGCCCGGCGCGCCGCCATACACGACATCGCCGACGATCGGCGTCCCGTTCGTCGCGAGATGCACGCGAATCTGGTGCGAACGTCCGGTCGTCGGCTCGCACGCGATCACCGCGCGCGCGTCGTCGTCCGCGATTCGCGTGAAGCGCGTGTGCGAGAAGCGGAAACCGGGCTCCGGCTCGTTGCGCAGCGCGAAGCGATAGCGCCGCGGATCGAGCACCCGGCCGAGGAACCCCGACACCTCCCACTCCGCGATCGCTGGCTGCGGCGACACGATCGCCACGTAGCGTTTGAGCGCGCCGCCTTCCGCGAAGATCCTGCCCAGCGTCGCGGCCGCGCGCGGCGACTTCGCGAAGAGCACGACGCCGCTGGTCTCGCGATCGAGTCGGTGCACCGCGACGAGCGAGGCGCAGCCGCTGCGTTCGCGCAGCGCCGCTTCGAGCGACAGGCGCCGGCTCGCGCGCGTTCCCTGCGTCGTCAGCCACGCGGGTTTGTCGATCGCCAGCCATTCCTCGGTGTCGGCGAGCACGTGCTCGCCGCGAATCGCAATCGCTTCGGGCTCCGTGCTGAACGCGTACGCATCGATGCGTGTACCGGTAGCAATTGCGTCGGGAACCTCGTCGCCCGTGTGCGGCCGACCGTCGAGGTGCAAGCCGCCATGCCACAACATGCTGTCGAAGTGCGCGGCATCCCAGAGCGTGCGAGCGCGTGCGGCGGCGAGGAATGCGTCACGCGATTGCGTCAGCTCGGTCGTCCAGCGCATGCGCAACAGCGGTGGGTCGAAGCGCTCGCGCGGCGTTCGGGGCATCGGCGTCATCTCGGCAATTCGTTGGTGGCGGAACCCATCGTCGTGAGGCAGGGTAGGGCGCGGCCACGAGGTGAGGCATGGAATACACGCTGAAAGACGAAGCCCAGCTCGTTCGGGATCGATACGCGCCCGACGCCGAGGGATTCGTGGATGCCGATCAGATCGCCGAACGCCTCGCGTGGACTCCCAAGCAGCGGCTCGACTACCTCGTCGACATCCTCGACTTCGAGGCGCGCGCGCGGCTGGCACAGCGCATCTCGTGACGCTGGATCGAGCGCCCCGCTTCCAACCCGAAGCCATGTTGGGCGTGCTCGAACGCCACGGCGTTCACTACGTCGTCATCGGTGGTCTCGCCGCAACGCTGCACGGCTCGCCGCTTCGAACGGGTGACGCCGACATCTGTCCCGCTCGTGATCGGGAAAACCTGACGCGACTCGCTGCAGCGCTCGTGGAGTTGGATGCAAAGATCCGCGCTCCAGATGCGCCCGGCGGACTCCCCTTCGCGTGCGATGCAGCGATGTTGTCGAGCGTTCAGCTGTTGAACCTGACGACGGCGCTCGGCGAACTCGACATCGCCTTTCAGCCGGCCGGTACGGAAGGCTACGAGGATTTGCTGCGACATCTCGAGCGCTACGACCTCGACGGTCTAGTCGTCCCGGTCGCATCCTTGGAAGACGTGATTCGTTCGAAGCGTGCGGCAGGCCGCGCCAAGGACGTCGCCGCGCTCCCGACTCTCGAAACGCTGCTTTCGATGCGGAAGCGCTCTCGCTAGGGAATCCGCGCCGGATCGAGCACGCCGCTCGCGATCACATCTGCCATCCATCGCCCCGACGCCTTCACGCTGCGCTCCATCGTCTGCGGATCGAAGGCGATGAGCCCGAAGCGCTCCGGGCCGAAGCCGAAGCTCCACTCGTAGTTGTCTACGGCGCTCCAGTGGAAGTAGCCGCGCACGTCGGCGCCGCGTTTGCGCGCGCGATCGAGCGCCGCGAGATGGGCTGCGACGTAGCGGATGCGGAACGTCTCGTCGCTCGTGGGAACACCGTTTTCGGTCACCAGCAGCGGCACACCCGGCAGTGCCTTCGCGATGCGCACGAGGCCGTCCTCGAGTCCGCCCGGGTGGACCTTGCGATGCATTCGATCGACCGGCGGATCGTCGCGATCCGACCACGAGCCTGCACCTTGCGCGCCGAAACTCGTCGAGCTGTAGTAGTTGAAGCCGTAGAGATCGAGCGCGCCACGCAGATGCGGAATCTCTTCAGGCTCGCGCTGCGGCACGCGCACCCAGCCGGTGACGAGCGCTTCGAGCAGCACGCCGTGATACCAGGCGTCGAAGCGCTTGGCAGCCGCGCATTGCCCGCCGTCGTTCGGATCCTCCGGGCGCGGATCGAGATAGACCTCGATCGTCGCGACGGTCGGTTGCGGCTCTTGCGCCTTCAAGATCCGGTACGCATCGGCGTGCAGCGCGAGCACATGACGCGTCATCGCGAATGCCGACGTCGCGTCTTTCACGAAGGGCGGGGTGGCGCCCATCATGTAGCCGGTCAACACGTAGACCATCGATTCGTTCGCGACGTGGAAGTGGCGTGCGTGTGGCGCCAGTGCGCGGCCGATCCGCTCGACGTAGCGCAGGAAGTCGCTGTGATTCGCCGGCTCGAGAAAGCCGCCGCGCTCCGCAAACCAGCGCGGATGCGTGAAGTGGAAGAGATTCACCCACGGCGTCACGCCGGCGGCCACAGCCGCGTCGCAGATCGCGCGGTAGCGATCGATCGCCGCCTCGTCGAAGCGCCCGCGCTCGGGCTCGACGCGACTCCACTCGACCGAGAGCCGATAGTGGCGAAAGCCGAGATCTGCGACGAGACGCAGATCGGTTTCGGCGTGCTGCCAGAAGCCGTTGCCGGGATTCGGCGGCATGCGGCCTTCGCGTGCGGCGCGCACCCAGTCGTTCGCGACGTCGCCGCCTTCGGACTGGAACGCCGACGACGCGACGCCCCATGCGAAGGTCGGGTCGAAGCGCAGCGCTTCGCGCGGCAGCAGCGGCGCCCAGCGCTCCCGTTCTGCGTCACTCATGCGCGGAGCCCGCGCGCCGGCTTCACGGCGAGCAGGTCGGACGCCTCTTCGAGTAGGTCCTTCGCTTCGGCCTCCAGTTCATAGAAGGCCCAGATCCCGATCTTCGATGTGCGCAGCAGCCCGGCTTCGCGCAACACCTTCAGGTGGTGGGAGATCGTCGGCTGTGCGAGGTCGAAGCGATCGACGATGTCGCAGACGCACACCGGTCCCGCTTGCGCGCCGACGAGGCGCAGGATCTCGAGGCGCGTCGCGTCGGCCAGTGCCTTGAAGACAGTGACCAGTCGCTCCTGCTCGCGGGCCGCAAGCGGACGGACGGCCCGCACGGGGCAGCAGCCTTCAGGTCGTTCGCGGGTCGCCATCGCGGCACTCTACCCAAGCCTGAAACGTATTGACAGATGTCGATTGGTTACTACGATTCAATCGAAGATCATCAATATGTCGCACCGGCTGCGGCCGGGCGACCAGGAGAATCGGAACATGCGTGTGCAACTCGCTCTCAACGTCGAGAACCTGGATGCGGCCATCACCTTCTACTCGAAGTTCTTCAACGCGAAGGTCAACAAGCGCAAGCCCGGCTACGCGAACTTCGCGATCGACGAGCCGCCGCTGAAGCTGGTTCTGCTCGAAGTGCCGGGCGCCCCTGAGCGGCTGAATCATCTGGGCGTGGAAGTCTTCGAGCAGCGCGATGTCGATGCTGCGATCGAGCGACTCACCGCCGCGGGCATCGCGGGCGAGGTCGAGACGGATCGCACCTGCTGCCACGCGGTGCAGAACAAGGTGTGGTCGATTGATCCGCAGGGCGCGCGCTGGGAGTTCTATCGCGTGATTGCCGACAGCGAATCCTTCGGCGCGCCAACCGCAGTGGTGTCCGAGACCGCGCCGGCTGCGAGTGCTTGCGGCTGCAGTTGACGCCTGCGAAGCAGCGGTTTCCGGGGATGCGGAACGGTGCGTTCCGTTATAAGCTCCGACGCCTCATCCCCGGAGGCCCCCCCCGCATGCAGCGTTTTGCGATCCGGTTTTTCTCGACGGCCGCACTTCTTCTCGCCGTGACGTTGCCGAGCGCGCATGCCGCCGACGACAGCGGCGTGTCGGCGCCGACCTTCAAGCCGGGCGATGTCATTTCCTTCGACAAGCTCGAATCGCTGAAGCCGTTCCTTCCGAAGGAAGTCTGGGCGAATCGCGATTTTTTCTTTTACGAAGGCATGCAGATGGAGATCGGTCCGCCCTTCGCGGACTACGCGCAGGCGCCGCCCTATCTCGCGGCGACCGAGAAGTTCGCGGGCCAGGCAAAGCTCGGTCCCGACGGCTCGCTCGAGAACTTCACCGCCGGCCAGCCCTTCCCGATGGACAAGATCGATTGCAAGGGCGATCCCGAAGCCGGCACGAAGATCATCTGGAACTTCCACTACCGCTGGAACGCACAGAGCGGCACGTCGAGCTTCTACTACTCGTACTGGGATCGCGGCGAAGAACTGCCGCTCTACTACGAAGGCACCGGCGGTGGTGTGATCCTGTCGCACCGCTCGGAGCCGTCGCTCGCAGAGGAAGGCGGCGACATGTTCCGCGGCGAGACGCGCACCGGCGCGAGCGGCGCCGAAGTGACGGCGCCCTTCGACGCGCGCGGCATCATGCTGCTCTCGTACCGCTACAAGGAATCGGACAAGCCTGTCGCCGACGCGCGCAACGACGATACGTGGGTCTACGTGCCGACCTTGCGTCGCGTGCGCCGCATCTCGACGGCGCAGCGCACCGACGCGATCTCCGGCACCGACTTCACCTTCGACGATCTCTTCTCGTTCAACGGCGTCGTGCCCCAATATGAATGGAAGTGCCTCGGCGAGCAGGACGTGATCGCGCCGATGAACACCAAGGTGAAGGGCTACCCGTATGTGAAGGATCAGAACTTCGGCCCCTACGGGCTGTCGTTCGCCTCCGACCGCTGGGAGATGCGTCACGCGGTGATCGTGCGGATGACTCCGCGCAACAAGGATCACCCCTACGCCTTCAAGGACATCTATCTCGATCGGCAGACGCTGCAGCCGCTCTACTCGTTCGCGTACGACCAGAAGCAGGAGCTGTGGAAGATCATCTATCACAACCACCGCTGGAGTCAGGACGAGTCGCTGACGGGCAAGTGGTTCGAACCCTGGGAAGACGTGCCCGAGCCGCGCATCATCTCGGTGGTCTCCGACACGATCATCAACGTGCAGACCGGCACCGGCAATCGCATCGAGTTCTGGGACGCGGGCGGCAAGCCGATTGGCAACAAGGCGCAGATCCGCCGCTACATCGACGTCGGGCGCCTCACGCGCGGTCGCTGACAAAACGAAGTACCAGCAGCGCGGTTGCTACGTTCGGGCGAGCTTTTTTTAGAGGGGTCGCATGGACGTTCGCGCCGCGGTGGCTCGCGCCGCCGGCAAGCCGCTCACGATCGAGACGATTCATCTCGACGGCCCGCGCGCCGGCGAGGTGCTGGTCGAGATCAAAGCCGCCGGTGTCTGCCACACCGACGCCTTCACGCTTTCGGGCGCCGATCCGGAGGGCATCTTCCCGTCCGTGCTGGGGCACGAAGGCGCGGGGATCGTCGTCGAGGTGGGCGCGGGCGTGACGTCGGTCGCGCCGGGCGACCACGTGATCCCGCTCTACACGCCCGAGTGCCGGCAATGCAAGTTCTGCCTGTCGGGCAAGACCAATCTCTGTCAGGCGATCCGCGCGACGCAGGGGCAGGGCTGGATGCCCGATGGCACGAGCCGCTTCCGCGACGCGCAGGGCGGCGAACTCCGCCACTACATGGGCACATCCACCTTCGCGAACTACACGGTGTTGCCCGAGATCGCCGTCGCGAAGATCCGCCGCGATGCGCCCTTCGAAGCGGCGTGTTTGCTCGGCTGCGGCGTCACCACTGGCATCGGCGCGGTGCTCTTCACCGCAAAGGTGCGGCCGGGCGACAACGTCGTGGTCTTCGGGCTCGGCGGCGTCGGGCTCTCGGCGATCCAGGGCGCGCGCATCGCCAACGCGGACAAGATCATCGGGGTCGACATGAATCCAAAGAAGCAAGCGCTCGGCGAACGCCTCGGCATGACGCAGTTCGTGAATCCGGCGGAAGTGCAGGGCGATCTCGTGCCCTACCTCGTCGATCTCACCGGCGGCGGCGCCGACTTCTCGTTCGAGTGCATCGGCAACGTCACCACGATGCGT
>JANNKU010000095.1:0-46089 GCA_031396445.1 Deltaproteobacteria bacterium
AGGTCCAACCCGCTTCTGAAACGGTCGGGGCGAGTTCGCTCAGCGAGTCTTTAGTTTCGGCAAAAACTGGCGCGCCAGCGGCTGCTGGGCGCTGCCCGATGGTCGGCTCCTTGGCAGCGGTGCGCGTGGATGGCTCGGGGCAAGGGCTCACTAGCAATCAGGGCGTACTGATCGCCGACAACCAGAATTCCCTGAAAGCCGGGTTGCGTGGCCCTACGCTGCTGAAAGACTTTCTGCTACGGGAAAAGCTCACGCATTTTGATCACGAGCGGATTCCCGAACGCATCGTGCACGCGCGCGGATCGGGCGCACACGGCTACTTCCAGGTCTACGAATCGCAGCGCAAGATGACGAAGGCGCGCTTTCTGCAAGATCCGAAGCGGCGCACGCCTGTTTTCGTTCGCTTCTCGACGGTTGCAGGCGGCGCCGGATCCGCCGACACCGTGCGCGATCTGCGCGGCTTCGCGGTGAAGTTCTACACCGAAGAGGGGAACTACGACCTCGTCGGCAACAACGTTCCCGTCTTCTTCATCCAGGACGCGATGAAGTTCCCTGACTTCGTGCACGCGGTGAAGCCCGAGCCTCATCGCGGCATTCCGCAGGCGTCTTCTGCCCACGACACGTTCTGGGATTTCGTGTCGCTGATGCCCGAGACGATCCACGCGGTGATGTGGGCGATGTCGGATCGCGGCATCCCGCGCAGCTATCGGATGATGCAGGGCTTCGGCGTCCACACCTTCCGCTTCGTCAACGAGCGCGGTCGGGCGCAGCGCGTGAAGTTCCACTGGAAGCCGCTGCTCGGAACGCACGCGCTGGTCTGGGAAGAGGCGCAAGTGCTGGCCGGCAAGGACGCCGACTTCCATCGCCGCGATCTGTGGGATGCGATCGCGAGCGGTGCGTTTCCCGAATACGAACTCGGCGTGCAACTGATTCGCGAGGAAGACGCCGAGGCGTTTCCGATCGACTTGCTCGATCCGACGAAACTCGTGCCGGAAGAGATGGTGCCGGTGATCCCGATCGGGCGGATGGTGCTCGACCGCAACCCCGAGAACTTCTTCGCCGAGACCGAACAGGTCGCGTTCCATCCGGGCCACATCGTGCCGGGAATCGACTTCACCGAGGATCCGCTGCTGCAGGGCCGGCTCTTTTCGTACACCGACACACAATTGATCCGACTCGGTGGACCGAACTTCCACGAGATTCCGGTCAATCGTCCGCATGCGCCCGTCAACAATCTTCAGCGCGACGGCTTCATGCGTCAGACGATCCACGAAGGTCGCATCGCCTACGAGCCAAGTGGCATCGACGAGGGATCGCCGCACCAGGTGAGCCCCGCCGACGGCGGCTTCGAGAGCTTCGCTGCGACCGTGGCCGGGCCGAAGGTGCGTGACCGGAGCGCAGGCTTCTTCGATCACTTCTCGCAAGCGCGCTTGTTCTGGAACAGCCAGACGCCCGTGGAACAGGATCACATCGTCGGCGCGTTCCAGTTCGAACTCGCGAAATTGGAGACGCCCACGGTGCGCCAGCGCGTCGCCGACCTGCTCCAGAATGTCGATCGCGGCCTCGCCGAACGTGTGGTCGCGGCACTCGGCATCAAGCTCGGCAAGGCGCCCGCGACGCTCCACGTCGAGTCACCGATCGATGTGTCGCCGGCGCTCAGCATGCTTCGCGGCGATGCGCGCGACATCGCGACGCGCAAGATCGCCGTGCTCGTTGCGGACGGCTTCGAAGGGACCGATCTGGCGGCGCTCCGCGCGACGCTCGAGAAGGCGGGCGCGCAGGTTCTTCTCGTCGCGCCGCGCCTCGGTTCGATCAAGCCGCGGCAGGGCGCTGCCGTCGCGGCCGATCACAACTTCGCCACCGTGCCGTCGGCGATCTTCGATGCGATCGCGGTGCCGGGTGGGAAGTCGAGTCTTGCGGCACTGCTGACCACGCCGGGAGTCGTGACTTTCGTGCAGGAAGCGCATCGCCATTTGAAAGCGATGGCATTCGGTGCGGATGCGTCGTCACTTCTGCGTGACGCCGGGATCGACGTCGACGATGCGAGCCGGATGGTCGGCGTGATCGCGAGCAATCGAGCTGGCTTCGACAAAGCCGCACTCGCCGCCTTCGTCGCAGCCATCGCCGCGCACCGTCATTGGGAGCGAGTCGTCTGAATCGCTCGCCACATCTCCGAGAACCCCCAACGAAAGGAACGAAAAATGGACAATGACAAGACGACTGCTTCCAAGATCATGGAGTCGATCGACGTGGATGTGCCCGTCACCACGGCGTACAACCAGTGGACGCAGTTCGAGGAGTTCCCGCAATTCATGGATGGCGTCGAGTCGGTGCAGCAATTGGACGACGCGCGACTGCAGTGGAAGGCGACGATCGGTGGCGTGACGAAGGAGTGGACCGCGCGCATCACCGAGCAGACCCCGGACAAGCGCATCGCGTGGACCAACATCGACGGCGCGTCCAACGCCGGCGTGGTCACCTTCCACCGACTGTCGGATACGAGTTCGCGCGTCGCGCTGCAGCTCGACTACGAACCGGAAGGTCTGATCGAGAATGTCGGCGACATGCTGGGTGTGGTGTCGCGGCGGACGACGGCCGATCTCGAGCGCTTCAAGAAGTTCATCGAGGGGCGTGGCCGCGAGACGGGCGCGTTTCGCGGCACGATTCCGGAGGCGGGCGCGCGCTAGGAGAGTGAAGTGTGAGGAGTTCGGAGCGGCGCCATCAGGCCCGCTCCGGCTCGTCCGCCACTTCCGCGTTCTCTGCTTCGGGCGGCAGCGACGTCTCGGTGATCGCGCGCGGACTCGCGTCGTGCGGCGAGCCGGCGACCGCCGCCCAGCCGTTGATGCGATCGATCAGCCGTCGCAGCAGGCCGACACGGCGGCGGTTGAAGAGCAGCGATAGACGCGGCAAGGCAGCGTCTTCGCCTTCCTCTTCCGGCAACACGCCGCTGCTCTCGATGCGACCGCCGAGCAAGAGCTCGCTGAACTCATCGTTGAGCGCGGTGAGATCCGCGTCGCTCGGCGCTACGCGAAGGCGGATCACCAGCAGGTCGCGCACGAAGCGGCTCGAGTGGTAGTTGCGGTAGAAGTCGGCGACTTCGCGCACCGCGACGTCGATGTCGTCGGTGACGCGGAAGAGTGCGAGATCGTCGCGAGAGATCAGGCCGCGCTCGCAGAGGTGCGAATCGACGTAGCGCTCCCAGTCGCGCCAGTAGCTTCCACCCGGTTCATCGACGAAGACCACCGGCACGATCTCGCTGCGGCCGGTTTGGATCAGCGTCAGCGCTTCGAAGCCTTCGTCGTGCGTGCCGAAGCCGCCCGGAAAGAGCGCGATCGCGTGCGCTTCCTTCACGAAGATCAGTTTGCGCGTAAAGAAGTATCGGAAGTTGATCAGCTTCGAATCGCCGGCGATCGTCGGATTCGGCTCCTGCTCGAAGGGCAGTCGGATGTTGACACCGAACGATGCTTGCCGACCCGCGCCGCCTTGCGCGGCTTCCATGATTCCGGGGCCGGCGCCGGTGATCACCATCCAGCCTTCGTGCACGATGCGTTCGGCGAAGCGTTCGGCTGCGACCCAATCCGGCGAACCAGGCTGCGTTCGCGCGGAACCGAAGACCGCCACCTTGCGCACGTGTTCGTAGGGCGCGAAGACGCGGAATGCGTGGCGGAGTTCTTTTTGCGCGTTCGCGACCAGCTTCATGTCGGCGCGCGTCGCGCCGTCGGTGATCAGACGCAATGCGGTGACGAGAAGCTGCCGCGCCGATTCGGGGCTCTCGCTGGCGCCGAAGCGCGCCTGGAAGCGTTCGAGCAGCGACTCGAGGTCGCGTTCCAATTCTGCGTCGGGGAGCTCGTAGCGCCGACGTGAGTCGTCGCTCATGAAGGCGGCGGCGGCGGCGGCGGGCCGGGCGGCGGCGGCGGAATTGGATCGCCCGTGCGCGGCGGGTTCTCGTAGCCGGGCGGCGGAGGCGGCGGCGCCTGCGAGGTGTTCGCAGGCGCGACACTCACCGGGATCTGATTGCCCTTCGCGTACATGCACTGTTGGAACGCGTTGTCGTAGCGGCGCTGCACTTCGTAGTACCAGCCTTGACCGGCATTTACGCCAGTCGCCGTGCCGAGCACGAGGCCGCTGCCACCGCCGATCGCCGCGCCCGCCGCGGGATCACCGACCGCGGCGCCGATTGCGGCGCCTGCGCCGGCACCGACGACCGTCCCAATCGCCGCTCCGCTGAGCGCGCGATTCTGGCCCGCCTGCTGCGGACTCCCGCTCTGCTGCGCCGCCCACTCCTGACACACACCGTTGTCTTCCTGGAACTGCTCGAACGAGACGCCCGAACCCGGCAGCACCAACACGCTCGGGCCGATCGGCATCGTCATGCAGCCGCCGAGCATGAGCAGCGTGGCGACGATCGTGATTCTCTTCAACATGCCCGAGCCTCCGTGATCGTCACTGGTTCGGCGCATCGCTTCGCGGGACGACTTGCAGCCAGTCACGCCGACACTTCTCGACGTACGGGTAGTAGCCCTTCGGATCCTCGCAGTAGTGCCAGTATTGCTGCGGCGCAGGCTGCTGCACATACACCTGCGGTTGCGGCGGCGACGGCACGACGACCACCGGCCGCGGGTAATACCCAAACGGATACGTGGGATACGGATTGCCCCACCAGAACGGCCCCGGTCCGCCGACGATCACGCGCGGATACACGCCGTAGCCACCCCAGCCGCCGCGGTAGCCACCGCCCCAGCCCCAGCCGCCGCCGGCGCGGTAGTAGCCACCGCGATAACCACCTCGATAGCCGCCGCCTCGGTAGCCACCGCCGTTGAAGCCGCGTCCGTTGTAGTTGCCGCCGCTGTTGTAGCCCCCGCCGCCGCCATGACCGTGTCCGCCGCCCGCGTCGGCGACGCCCGCGCCGAGCAGCATCAGCGCCGTCGTCATCGCGATTGCGAGCTTGCTCATCACGGTTCTCCTCGGCCTTCGGCTTCCGGACCCGGGCCCGGCATCTCGGGAGGCGGGCCATCCCTCGCGAATCCCTTCCGCCGCCCACGGCGCTCCTCGAAGATTTCGACGAGCTTCTTGCGCTGATCGGGCGTGAGCAAGGTGCGGATCTCAAGCATCGTACGCAGTCGGCTCTTCTTCAACTCGGTCTCGGCGGCGCCGATCCGATCCGCCCATTGCATCACGTCATCCTGATTCGGTGAGTCGCCGTCCAGCTCCTTTCGCATCTCTTCATGGAGCGCGTGGAGTTGATCGGACACGGGGCGATCGGTTTCGCGCGCCTTCGCGGCGATCGCGCCGATCGCGGCGCGCGTTTCGGCGTCGAGATCGAGTTCATCCGCGTGGCGTTCGAGCACGCGCTCGATGGCCGGCGGTCCGTGCGGCCCGCGTCGGCCGCCGCCGCGCGGACCCTCGCCCGCATCGGGTCCCGGCGGCTGCGCCAGCGCAGTGAGCGCGAAGCCGCCGCTCGCGAGCAGCGATGCGCAGAGCAACCGAGCCGTCGTCGCGAGTCGTCGCGTCATGGCGGTGCGCACTTCCTCAATTGCCGAGCAGCAGGTCGGAGATGGCGAGGTAATCCGGCGGCAGCGTGTCGTCGGCGTCGGTCGAGGACTCGGTCGTCATCGCGAGGATCCACTCATCGGCGCTCGCGTCCGCCTCACTCTGCGTGGGCAGCGCGACCGCGATCTGCGCAACCTCGTCGCCACCCGGCGCGAGTTCCGTCACGCGCCAGAGCAGCAGCGACAGCGCCGCCGCAACGCCCGCCGCCACCGCGAACCACGGCCGCCGACGCGCCGCGCGATCGCCGATGCGCTCCTCGAGTCGCGCGTCGAAGCGAGAGCGCTGCACGGCCGTCATCGGCGGCGCCGCGTAGAGATCCGCCACGTTCCGGACGAATGCCTCGTCGTCGCGGGAGAGCGGCGTCTCTTCGTCGTGTCGATCACTCATGAGCCGGTTGCCTCGTCACGCGGATCGAGATCCGCGAGCACCTCGCGAAGATTGACGAGCGCACGGTGCAAGTGCGACTTGATCGTACCGATCGCGCGACCGGTGATGTCGGCGGCTTCGCGCACCGTGAAACCCTCGAGATGCACCAGCGCGAACGCCTCGCGCTGACCGCGCGGCAGATTGCCGACGGCACGTGCCACACGCTCGCGCAAATGAGGATCGCCAGCCGCGTCGGGCTGCGAATCGCGCGGCTCATCGGGCATCTCGCCCGACACGCGCTGGCGTACCCAACGCCAGCGCAAGTGACGCTGCGCTTCGTTGACGAGGATGCGATAGAACCAGGTAGACATCTTCGCCTCTTCCCGAAAGCGCGGGAGCCCGCGATGGGCCCTGAGAAACGCTTCCTGCGCAATATCCTCCGCCGCCGCGCCATCGCCCCCGACCAGCCGCCATGCGAGGCCGACCGCGCGATCGCGATGCGCCGAGACGAACGCTTCGAAGTCCTGTGCCCGAGCGATCTCCATCTTCACCGCGCCATCGAGCGAGCCCACCGCCATCGTCACGCCTCATGCTCCCGAACGACTGTGACCCGCGAGTCGCCCCGCAGGTTCACACGCTGACGCCGCGGAAGCTCGAGGGGCGTCCCATCGACGGACGCCCCTCGAAGTCATGTGGCGCTAAGAAGGCTTCGCCGCGTCATCCGAGCGACACGCTCGTCCGTGACCACCATGCGCGCGTAGCTCTTGCCATTGCTCGGCGCTGAGGAGCTTGCGCACCTGGATGATCGCCTGCAGATCCAGCTTCGTTGCCTGCGTTTCCAGCGCGCCGATCGCATCGGCTTGCGCGAGCACCGCGTCGGTCGAGGGCGCCGACTCATCGAGCATGCCCCGCATCTGTCCGCGCGCCGTGCGCAGCTGATCGCGAAGCTCGCGTCGCTGCGCGCGCGCCTGATCGAGAATCGCATCGACGGACTTGCGCGTTTCCGGCGCGAGTTCGAGCTCATCCACGCCGCGCTCCACGCGGCCGAGCATGCTCCCGTGTCCGGGCGACCCGCCGTGCCGCTTCGCCACTGCAGTCCCCGCGACCGTCGTCACCACGGCGAGCGCCAGCGCGAGCGCCGCCATCCTTTTCATCCAAGAACCTCGCATTTCATTCTCCTCTGCGTTCGGGTTCGGAGCGTTGGAGGTTCAAGGCGATCTCTCGGGTTACCCGTGCCTCGAATCGGGCGAGCGACTGCAGAGTGGGCAGCTCATGCCCAGAAGTTGCGCAGGGATCAGCTCGCTAGGGCTCTAAACGATCCGCTTACGAGCGGGCATGCACCTTGCTCATTGATGGGAGCGAGCCGGTTCCTTCTCACCCACCGGCCGTCGCAAGGAGTCCCCCCATGAGTGGATCTGCTGCTCGTCGTCAAGCCATCGAGGCGGTAACGACCTATCGCACGGCGTCGGAGCCGCTCGGGGCGTTGCCGATGGACAAGCTCTTCGGCGTCAACGTCTTCTCGAAGACGGCGATGAAATCGCGGCTGCCGAAGTCGGTCTTCAAGTCGCTCGAGCGCACCATCGACACCGCGTCGGTGCTCGATCCCGCCGTCGCGGACATCGTCGCGTCGGCCATGAAAGACTGGGCGATCGAGAAGGGCGCGACGCACTACGCCCACGTCTTCTATCCGCTCACCGGCTTCACCGCCGAGAAGCACGACTCCTTCCTCGCGCCCGACGGCAACGGTGGCGCGATCACGGAGTTCGCCGGCAAGACGCTGATCCAGGGCGAGCCCGACGCGTCGAGCTTCCCGAACGGCGGCATCCGCGCGACTTTCGAAGCGCGCGGCTACACCGCGTGGGACGTCACGAGCCCGGCCTACCTGCTCGAGAATCCCAACGGCACGACGCTCTGCATTCCCACCGCCTTCGTCTCGTGGACCGGCGAAGCGCTCGACAAGAAGACGCCGCTGCTGCGCTCCCAACAAGCGCTCAACAAGCAGGCGCAGCGCGTGCTTGCGCTCTTCGGGCACAAGGATGTCGCGACGGTGTTCTCGTTCTCCGGCGCCGAGCAGGAGTATTTCCTGATCGATCGCCACTTTTATTTTGCGCGCCCGGATCTCGTCTCGTGCGGGCGGACACTCTTCGGTGCACCGCCGCCGAAGGGCCAGGAATTCGAAGACCAGTACTTCGGCGCGATCCCCGAGCGCGTGCTGGCATTCATGATCGACGCCGAGCGCGAGCTCTTCAAACTCGGCATCCCGGTGAAGACGCGCCACAACGAGGTGGCGCCGGGGCAGTACGAAGTCGCGCCGATCTTCGAGAACGCCAACGTCGCGACCGATCACCAGCAACTGCTGATGGTGACGCTGAAGCGCGTCGCCGAAAAGTACGGCATGACCTGCTTGCTGCACGAGAAGCCCTTCGCGGGCGTCAACGGTTCGGGCAAGCACGTGAACTTCTCGCTCGGCAACGCGACGCAGGGCAACCTGCTCGATCCCGGCGAGACGCCGCACGAGAACGCGCAGTTCCTGGTGTTCTGCGGCGCGGTGATCCGCGCGGTGCACAAGTACGGAGGGCTGCTGCGCGCCGTCGTTGCGTCGGCGGCGAACGATCATCGCCTCGGCGCGAACGAAGCGCCGCCGGCGATCATCTCGATCTTCCTCGGCGAACAGCTCGCCGACATCTTCGAGCAGATCGCGCAGGGGGGCGCGACCACGTCGAAGACGAAGGACGCACTGACGATCGGCGTCGACACGCTGCCGGCGCTGCCGAAGGACGCGGGCGACCGCAATCGCACCAGCCCGTTTGCGTTCACCGGCAATCGCTTCGAGTTCCGCGCGGTGGGCTCGTCGCAGTCGATCGCGGGGCCGATGGTCGCGATCAACACGATCCTCGCCGAGTCGCTCGATGCGATCGCGACGCAGCTCGAAGCCGCCGTCGCAGCCGGCAAGGAGTTCAACGCCGCCGTGCAGGACGTACTGAAGGGAATCATCACGAGTCACGGCGCGGTGATCTTCAACGGCGACGGCTACTCCGATGCGTGGCACGCCGAGGCGGAGGAGCGCGGTCTCCCGAACCTCAAGACCACGGTGGATTCTCTGCCGGTGCTCGACGACGACGAAGTGAAGTCGCTCTTCGAGACTTATGGCGTGCTCTCGAAGCGCGAGCTGCACAGTCGCCTCGAGATCTACGTCGAGCAATACTGCAAGAGCGTCAACGTCGAAGCGCGCACGACCATCGAGATGGCGAAGACCGTCATCTTCCCGGCCGCCGTTCGTTACCAGGGCGAGCTCGCCGCCACCTGCGTCAGTCTGAAGACGCTCGGCTACGACTTCGACACCAAGACACTCGACACGGTGACGGCGATGGTGAAGGCGCTGCAGGATGGTGTCGCGACGCTCGAAGCGGCAATGGAGTTCAAGAACCACAGCGGCCTGCTGGTGCACGCGCGTCACTACTGCGACGCGGTGCTGCCCGCGATGCTCGCGATTCGCGGCACGGTGGACGAACTCGAGGGCATCGTCGCGGATGATCTCTGGCCGCTCGCGACGTATCAGGAGATGCTCTTCATCAAGTAGCGGCTGCTAGGCTGAGGCCAATGCGAAGCCGAATCGTGATTGCGTGGTTGTTGGCAACGCTCGTTGCCAGCACCGCGCAATCGACGACGACGGTCTACCTGAACCGCTGCGTAGATGGCTGCACTTTCACGCCGGGCGCCGAGGATTCGCGCACCGATCATTCGTCGCTCGTCTCGCAGACGAGTTCGCTCACCGCGTTCACGCACGGCGACGAGAGCTTCGCCGCCGTCGTCGCTTGCGTCGCGACGGAGCTCGCGCCCTTCGATGTCGCCGTGACGACCGTCGATCCCGGCGACGCGTCGCACTTCGAGATCGCGGTGGCTGGCACCCCGCAGCAGGTCGGCCTCCCGAGCGGCCCCTTCGCGGTATCACCGCTCACCTGCGCGCTCGTTCCCAACGGCATCGCCTTCGCGTTCGCCAACTCGATCGGCGACCAGCCGCAACAGATCTGCGCGGCCGCCGCATCGACGGTCGGCAGCCTCGTGGGCCTCGAGTTCGTCACGAGCTGCGAGGACGCGATGGCCTTCGACCTGACGACCTGCCTGCCGAAGGCGTTCCTCGATGAGCATGCGACGTGCGGAACGACGTCACCGACCACCTGCACCTGCGGCGGCGCGACACAGAATTCGTATCAGCGAATGCTCGCAGCGCTGCCCGAGCCGGGCGCGGCGGCGAGCGCCGCCATCGCCGTGCTTGCGCTCGCCGCATTGGCGCGACGCCGCGCGGCGTAGCTCGGGTCGCGTCTGCCTCCCCGAGCCCTGCTGTCACCAGCAACTACTTGACGCCGCGCTCCTATTTCTCCGCGAAGGTTTCGGGCGGGCTCGACGAAGAGAAGCGTCGGAGGCCATCCACGATGCGCATCGTTCTTGCTGGCGAAGGCACCCGCGGCGACTTGCAGCCGCTGATCGAACTCGCCGCTCGGCTGTCGGATGCCGGCCATGAAGTCGTGCTCGCGGGCCCGCCCGATTTCGCGGCGCAAGCGGCGTCGCGCGGCGTGCACTTCGTTCCTTGCGGCGCGTCGTTCCGCGATTTCCTGGATGAACACGCCGACGTGCTCGACGGTCACCCGCTTCGCGCACTGAAAGTAGGCTTCCGCTACATGCGCGACCGTCTGGAGATGCGGCTCGCGATTCTTCTCGATCTGATTCAAGGCGCCGATCTCGTCGTCGGTGGCGGCGCGGAGATGGCGGCATCGACGGCAGCCGAGGCATGCGGCGTCGCCTATCGCTACGTCGCGTATTGCCCTGCGATGTTCCCGTCGCGCGATCACGGGCCGATCTTCATGCCGTGGCAGGATCTTCCCGGTTGGCTGAACCGATCTGTGTGGCCGCTGGTGATGACGCCGATCACCTTCGCGGTGCGCAAGGCGCTCACGCCATCGCGACGCCGCCTCGGTCTCGATCCGCGCTCGGACATGTTCAAGCTGCTCTTCGGAACGCGACCGCTCCTCGCCGTCGATCCTTCGCTCGCCAGCGCACCGACCGATGCGCCGGTTCCGATCGATCAAGTCGCGTCGTTCCACCCGCTCGTGGGCGAAGCGCTTCCCGCCAAACTCGAATCCTTCCTCGACGCGGGACCGCCTCCGGTGTACCTCGGCTTTGGCAGCATGCCCGACACGAAGCCCGCGGAGACGACGCGTGCACTCGTCGATGCAATCACCCGCGTCGGATGTCGCGCGGTGATCAGCGCGGGCTGGGCAGAACTCGGCGGCGGAGCGCTGCCGGAAGGTGTGATCGCGATCGAAGCGGTCTCGCACCCGACACTCTTCGCGCGCTGCGCCGCGATCGTGCACCACGGCGGCGCCGGCACCACGACGACTGCCGCGCGCGCAGGCGTTCCGCAGATCGTCGTGCCGCACATCGCGGATCAGTTCTATTGGGCGCGACGCGTCGAGCACCTCGGCATCGCAGCGCCAGGCGTCACACGCCGCGGCCTCGACGCAACGCAACTCGCAGCAGCGCTCGAAATGATCCTCGACAACGAAGTCATCGCCGAACGCGCCAGCGAACTCGGCGCACGACTACGCGCCGAAGCGGCAGCCTCCGATCCCGTCCGCGCACTGCTCGGATAGCAAGCTGACGCGCGGGGCGCGGGGTCGTGACGTCCGGCCAGAACGTCCTCGGCGGAAGACGATCGCGGCTTTGCAAAGAGTCTCGGCGGGCCGCCTGCGGAATGTTCTGGCCGAACGCCCCGCCCCCGCTACTCGCCATTCGTTCCAGTTCTGAATCTGCGGCTGAAGTCGCGTGCCAGCGCGGGCGGGGGACTTGGCCGAAACAATCCGCAGGCGGCGATCCAAGCGCCGATGCGAAGCCACCGCGGCCGCCCGCCGAGGACGTTTCGGACGAGTCCACCGCCCGCGCGCCTCGCACCAACGATTCAAGGCTGTTGCTGTGATGCGAGCGCACCAACCGCGTGCAACGAATCGCGCGCAATCATCCATTCTTCGTTGGTCGGGACCACCAGCACCTTCACCGGTGAATCGTCCGTCGCGATCGCGCAGATCTGATCGAAGCCGCGCGCTTTGCGATTGCGCTGCGGATCGACGTCGATGCCCATGCAGCCGAGCCCTTGCGTGGCGAGTGCGCGAACCGCGGCGCTGCCCTGGCCGATGCCGCCGGTGAAAACGAGCGCGTCGAGTCCGCCGAGCGCCGCGACGTAGGCGCCGATGTACTTGCGAACGCGGTAGCTGAACGCGTGCAGCGCGATCAGCGCGCGTCGATCGCCCGCCGCCCCCGCGCGCTCGATCTCGCGCATGTCGCTCGAAGTGCCGGAGAGACCGAGCAAGCCGCTGCGTTCGTTGAGCAACTCCTCGGCTTGCGCGTCGCTGAGTCCCTCGACGCGCTGCAGATGCAGCAGTACGCCGGGATCGAGATCGCCGCAGCGCGTGCCCATGATCAGCCCTTCGCCCGGCGTGAAACCCATCGATGTGTCGACCGATCGCCCGGCATCGATCGCGCAGAGCGATGCGCCGTTGCCGAGATGGCAGCTCACGATCGCAAGCGCGCCGACGTCGCGGCCGAGATGCTTTGCCGCCGCCTGCGAAACGTAGGCGTGCGACATCCCGTGGAAGCCGTAGCGGCGGATTCCCCTGTGCTCGTAGTAGTCGTACGGCAACCCGTAGAGATACGCGTGCGGCGGCAGCGTGTGGTGGAACGAGGTGTCGAACACGGCGACGTGTGGCACCGACGGGAACACGCGGCGCGCTTCGCGGATGCCGGCGGCGTTCACCGGATTGTGGAGCGGCGCGAGCGGCGCCAGCTCGTCGATCGCGCGCAGCACCGCGTCGTCGATCACGACGGCCCTGGCGAAGCGCTCACCGCCGTGCACCACGCGATGGCCGACCAGCGTGATCTCCGAGGCGTCGCGCAAAACGCCGGCGTCGGGCGCCGTGAGTGCTTCCAACATCGCGGTGAAGGCTTCGGCGTAGCCGCCCTGCGGCAGCTCGCGCGTCACCTCACCGTTTGGACCGCGCTGCACGAGTCGCGTTCCAGGCGCGCCAATGCGTTCGATCTCGCCGTGCGCAGCGGCCGTCTCGCTCGCCGAATCGAAGATGCTGTACTTGAGCGAAGACGAGCCGCTGTTGACGACGAGAATCTTCGCGTCGCCGCTCACACGTTGTCGCCTTCGGTCGATGTGTGCGCGAGGCCAGTGCTCGCTGCCTGGCCCCAACGCCAATCGCGGATCTCCGGCATGTCGTCGCCGTAGCGGCGGATGTATTGCGAGTGTTCGAGCAGCTTGTCGCGAATCGCCTGCTTCGCGTAGGCCGCGCGCGCACCGAGCGACGGAACGCGATCGATCACGTCTTCAACGAGATGGAAGCGATCGAGATCGTTCAGCACCGCCATGTCGAAGGGCGTCGTGGTGGTGCCTTCTTCTTTGTAGCCACGCACGTGGAGATTCGCGTGGTTGGTGCGCCGGTACGTCAGCAGATGGATCAGCGACGGATAGCCGTGGAACGCGAAGACGATCGGCTTGTCCACCGTGAAGAGCGTGTCGAAGTCGCGATCCGAGAGCGCGTGCGGATGTTCGCGCGCGGACTGCAACGTCATCAGATCGACCACGTTCACGACGCGCACCTTCAGCTCCGGCGCGTAGTGTCGCAGCAGATCGACAGCGGCCAGTGTCTCGAGCGTCGGCACGTCGCCGCAACACGCCATCACGACATCGGGCTCGCCACCGCGGTCGCTGCTCGCCCACTCCCAGATGCCGATGCCCGCCTCGCAGTGCGCCACGGCTTGCTCCATCGAGAGCCACTGCGGCGCAAGTTGCTTGCCGGCAACGATCACGTTCACGCGATTGCGGCTGCGCAGACAGAGATCGGTGACGTAGAGCAGGCAGTTCGCATCGGGTGGCAGATAGACCCGGATCACCTCCGCCTTCTTGTTGACGACGTGATCGAGGAAGCCGGGATCCTGATGGCTGAAGCCGTTGTGATCCTGTCGCCACACGTGCGACGAGAGCAGGTAGTTCAGGCTCGCGATCGGTCGTCGCCACGGAATGTGGTTGCAGACCTTCAACCACTTCGCGTGCTGGTTGAACATCGAATCGATGATGTGGATGAAGGCTTCGTAGCAAGAGAAGAAGCCATGTCGCCCCGTCAGCAAGTAGCCTTCGAGCCAGCCCTGACACTGATGCTCGGAGAGCACCTCCATCACGCGTCCGTCGGGCGACAGGTGATCGTCCTCGGGATAGATCTCGGCGACGTAGCAGCGGTTCGTCACGTCGAGCACGTCCTGCCACCGATTGGAGTTGCTCTCATCGGGGCTTACGAGGCGGAAGTTCGCGGCATCGAGGTTGCGCTTCATCACGTCGCGCAGATAGGTGCCCATCACGCGCGTCGATTCGGCGTCGCTGGCGCCGGGGCTCGGCACATCCACCGCGTAGTCGCGGAACGCGGGCAGACGGAGATCGCGCAGCAGCAGGCCGCCGTTGGCGTGCGGGTTCGCGCTCATCCGCCGCGTGCCCTTCGGCGCGAGCGCTGCGAGTTCCGCGTGCAGCACGCCATTCGCGTCGAAGAGTTCCTGCGGCCGGTAGCTCTTCATCCAGCCCTCGAGAATCGCGACGTGGCCGGCGTGATCCATGTCGCCCATCGGGACTTGATGGCTGCGCCAGTAGTCCTCGCACTTCTTGCCGTCGATCTCGGGCGGGCAAGTCCAACCTTTTGGTGTACGCATCACGATCATCGGCCACGTCGGACGACCCTGGAAACCGCGCGTGCGCGCTTCAGTCTGGATCGCGCGGATCTCGGCGACGGTGGTGTCGAGCGCGGCTGCCATCGCCTGGTGTACCAGCGCGGGATCGTGGCCTTCGACGAACAACGGCTTGTAGCCGTAGCCCTCGAGCAGCTTGCGCAATTCCTCTTCGGGAATGCGCGCGAGAAAACACGGATTCGCGATCTTGTAGCCGTTGAGGTGCAGGATCGGCAGCACCGCGCCATCGCGCACCGGATTCAGGAACTTGTTGCTGTGCCAACTGGTGGCGAGCGGCCCAGTCTCCGCTTCGCCGTCACCCACCACGCACGCGACGATCAGCTCGGGATTGTCGAAGGCAGCGCCAAATGCGTGCGAGAGCGCGTAGCCGAGCTCGCCGCCTTCGTGGATCGAACCCGGCGTCTCGGGCGCGACGTGCGACGGAATGCCGCCGGGGAAAGAGAATTGTGTAAAGAGGCGCTTCATCCCGTCCGCATCGAACGAGATCTCCGGATAGACCTCGCTGTAGGTCCCTTCGAGCCACGCGTGCGCGACGATCGCAGGGCCGCCGTGACCCGGGCCGATCACGTAGATCATGTCGAGATCGTCACGCGCGATCACGCGATTCAAATGGGTGTAGATGAGGTTCAGGCCGGGCGTCGTGCCCCAGTGGCCGAGCAGGCGCGGCTTCACATGCGCGCGCAAGAGCGGCTCGCGGAGCAGCGCATTGTCGAAGAGGTAGATCTGCCCGACCGCCAAATAGTTCGACGCGCGCCAGTACGCATCGAGCTTGCGGAGTTCGTCAGCGGTGAGCGGCGTGGGCGACGGGGCGGTCATGGCTCTCATTCTCCGCTGAGGCAGCTCAGCACTTCAACACGATGGTCGCTGGACAGCGATCGATTCTCACGCTCGTCGCTTCGTGCGCGACGCTCAGGCCATCCACCGTAACGCTCGAGAGTGGCCGCGGCAGCGACGAGTTCACGACGATTCCGCCGGGCGGCATTTCGAGCTCGCCCGACAGCACGAGGTGGAGCGTGTCGTCGCCCTGTCGCGAGAGCGTGTAGGAGAGAGCTCCGTACCAGGTCGCCAGATTCTCGACCTCGAGCACCTTGTGAGCGTCGAGCCAGCGCGACGGAACGCCGGCGGCCAGCACCAGCGACTCGTTCGTCGGATGCTCGTACGCGAAGAGCCCCAGCACTGCGAGCACCCACTCGGCGCCGATCCAAGTGTGCGGCACGTCGCCGAGATGGCCGGGACTGCGCGGATCGCGCCACGAGATTTCGGGCCACTGATTCCACGCCCGTGGACGCCGATCGGCCAGGAAGAAATCGAGGAGCCCGTGCGCTTCGTCGATGCGTCCGAGCCGCACCAACGCGCCGAGATTGCGGATCTCGTAGGCGGTGTAGTTGTTCCAATCGATCTCGCCGTCGCGACGTTTGCGGAAGCCGCGGAGATATTCGTCATAGCTGTAGGCCAGCGCCGCGGGCGGCAGACACGTGACGGCGTCGGTGGTGGTGAGCGCCGTCGAGGTGGCCGTCACGTCGAAGTCCGCCCACTCGACGGAGCCCGGCACGTACGGGATGTGGCGCTCTGCGATCGTCGTCTCGATCGACGCGTAGAGCGAGCGGTGAAAGTCGTCGCGCAACGCGGTGAGTCGCCGCTCCTGCGTGGTGTCGCCAACGACACGCGCCAGATGCACAGCGTCGCAGAGCCCGCGCAGCGCCCAGAAGTCGTCCCAATACGCGTGCACCGGCTGTGCGAGATAACCCTCGTGGCTGACCGACTCGGGCAGGATTCCATAGCAAGCCTTGCGATCGCCCGACCTGAACTCGGCGCCGAGTCGCTGGTTGCGCAGCGACTCGAGATAGCCCACCGCGCGTAACACCGCGGGCCACAACTCATCGAGCAGCGCGCGATCGCGCGTGAAGCGGAAGTACTCGGCGACGAGAAACATGAACTCACCGTGACTGTCGTGCTCGGGCAACCAGTCGGGTCCGCTTTGATCGACGAGGCAAGGCACGTTGCCATCGGCCTTTTGATACGGCGCGTACCAGCGGAGGAAGTCGCGCACCTCATCGACGCAGCCGACACGCAGCAGTGCCGCGCTCATCGTCGCGCCATCGCGGATCCAGGATCGCGTGTAGCGCCGCGGACCGGGTTGCAGCGCAGCGCCATCTCGGTTGATCAAGATGTGCGCCGCAGCGGTTCGCATCGCGGCTACGGCCGGATGCTCGGCGTCACCAATGCGGATCGCAAGCGCTCCGAGTTTCTGCCGCCACGCCGACGTCGCGCTCTCGAAGAGCGCCGCGCCGCTGCTCTGCTTCAACGCTGCGAAGTCGGCGTCCTCCGGATCCTGATCGCCAAACGGCGCTGCGAGATGGAACTCGCGCGTGTCGCCCGCTGCGAGTTCCAGATCGAAACGCAGCGCGCCCGAAGCGTGGCGGAATTCGTCGCGCACCTCGTCGCGGGCCGGCACTTCGCCGCGTTCGAGACAGCGCACGGCACCCCCTTGCTCGAACGCCGCGGCGCCGAACGCAGTGGGCGCTTCGAGCGGAATCACCGCCTTGCGCGCATCGACCCAGACCGCTCCCGCGTGCCAGCGCAGTTCCTCGATCGCGCGGCTGCCGCCCAATCCCTGGAACGCCTGCCACGGCGGTGTCACCTGGAACGGGCGAATCGCGCAGTAGAATCGGGCTGCGCACGCGGTGTCGCCGGTGTTCTCGATTCGGTAGCGGACGTAGAGAACCGGATCGCCCGATACTGTCGTTGCGAACGCAGTCGTCGTCAGCACGAAGCCGTTGCCGCGCCATTGCGAGGACGGAATCGGCAGACAGCCTTCCTCGAGTTCTTGCGAGATCTCGACATCCGCCCAGGTGACGAGTTGGTCGTCCACGTACAGAAAAGGTTCGAGCGAGAAGCTGCCGCGATCGACTTCGAGCAGCCCCTCTTCGTTCAACAGCGCCGAGGGCGAACCGCTCGTGACGCCGATCGGCGTCCAGTAGCTCTGCTCGCGAACCAGCCAACGCGGGTTGAGACCGCGGCGCTGCTCCATCGCGACGTTCTGGAAGAACGCGTCGGGCGTGCGCGAGAAATCATTCGGACGCACGCCCATGTTGGTGATGCCGAAGCCCCCCCCGCTCTGGCTCTCGAGCAAGTCGAGGCGGAGAAAGCGCGAGGAGCCGCCGGGAAGCGACACGTAGGAGCGTTCGCCATCCGCCTGGTGCGCTGCCGATGCGGTCTGCCACGCATGACCGTCGGCCGACGTGCGCACCTCGAATGCGCGCGCGGTGCGGCTCGGCTCCCAATCGATCACGAGGCCGCCGTATTCGCGCTCCTGCTGGAAGTCGAGCGCGATCCACTGCGGGCCGGGGGCCGCCTCGCTGCGCCAGCTCGTTCGCGACGAAGCGTCGAGTACGCAGGCCGCTTCGTGCGCCGGCAGCGAGCTCGACGCTTGCACGATCGGCGGCGACTTCGGCTCGAGGTCTTCGAAGCGCAGATCCGCGAGCCAGATGCTGCCCTTGCCGCCAGGACCTGCGGTGATCGCGATCTCGATCGCGCCGAGTTCGGTCATCGCGCCGCCGCCCGCCGGCCCCCACGCAAACTCGACTTCGCGGCTGCGAATCCGCAGCGGCAGCCACGCGAGCGGAAACACAAAAGCGTCGCGATGGAACCACCAGACGTCGTGCCCGGACGGGTCGGCGAACTTGATCTCCAACTTGTTGGCTGGCGCCGCGCCGCGCATCTGGAGCGCAATCGCCCAACTCGATGGCATCGCGCGCTGGAAGAGCTTCCGCGCGACGACGAAGCCGCCGCCGCCGCAGAAATCGAAATCGAGGCGCATCGCCTTGCCCTGCGGGCCGTCGTCTTGCGTGATCGTGAGCTGCGCCTGCCCCGAAGCGATGGCGCTCCAGCCCGACAGCTCGAGGAACGCGTCGAGCACTTCGCCCGCTTCGGTTTCGCCAGGTGCCCGAACTGTCATCGCGGCGTCCGCATCAGCGAAGTTCCACGACGAGCGTGTTGCCGCCCGCGACGAGTTGCGCGCGCAGTACTTCCATCGGCACGATCGCACCGCCCGCGCGATACGGGTTCGATTCCGCCTCGAATGCGAGCGCGGCACCGTTCAGCGTCAGCGCCGTCGGGCCGTAGCCGCGTTCGCGGATCGCATAGACGATCTTGATCGGCATACCCGCGACCTCGATCGTTGCGCGCAGCCCATCGAGCGAAAGCGGCAGCACCGGATCGATGATGAATTGCGATCGTGAAATACGCAGCCCGAGAATCGCGCCGCGGATCAGCTGCACCGAGATGCCGGCGCCGCTCGAATACACGCGCCAGCCGCCCTCGAAGTCGATCGCGCCGGCTTTCAGCTCGTCATAGCGCGCGGCCGCGTCGTAGCGATCGGTGAAGCACGCGTCGGAGCTCGACGTGTAGCAATTGCGCTGGCGCACGTGCGCTTGCGTCACCGTATCGCGTATCCCGATCGGGTTCGCCTTGCGGAGCGCGAGCATGGCTGCGTCGGTGTCGCCGAAGTGCGCCATCGCCGCGGCATAACGGAGATGGGCGTGCGTGTACATGATGCCGATCTCGCGGCCGAAGAAGGTGCTGCTCTCCGCGCGCTGGAAGTGGCGCTGCGGCCCGCCGTAGTACGGCGGCGGACGATCGAAGAGCCGCGCGCCGTCGGGCGCAAGCAGATGCTTCTCGATCAGCGCGACGTGCGCGCGCGCCTGCTCCGGTGTGAAGAGGTCGGCGAGAATCGAGTGGATCATCGGCAGCAGACGGAAATGAATGCCGGTGCTCGCGTCGCTCGGGTGCAGCAAGCGATCGATGCCGCCATCGGGACGGAAGTACGAGAAGCCCGCGAGCACGCCGTCGGCGATCAGCAGGCGCTGGAATTCTTCGCGCACTTGCGCGGCCGTCGCTTCGAGCGCCGGCGCAGCTTCGCTGCGTCCGAGCTGGCGCAAGGCGGCGGCGAGCGTCAGCAGCGTTTGATATTGCAGCGTCACGGTCCACGCGCTGCAGAGTCGCTCGCGCATGGCGGGATCCACCGGCTGCAGCGAATCGTTCCAATCGCCGTGTCCGTACGCCGCGAGGTGTGTGTCGGGGATCACGCGCGCCGCGATCAGAGCGAGCGCGCGTTCGACGTGCTGCCAGACCGTCGCCTGCTCGGCGTGCGCGTCACCCTCCGGATGAAAAAACGGCGCCGACTCGTCGAGGATCGCGATGTCGTCCGATGCGAGCAGATACTGCGCCAGCGCGAGCACCGGCCAGAAGACGATGTCGCCGTGCGAATCATCGGGCCGAATGCTGCGCTCGCGCTCGAAGAACATGAACCACTGCGGCCAATCGCCATTCGCGTTCTGATTGCGGAAGACGCGCAGCAGGATTTCGCGCAGCGGCTCGCAGCGGCCGAGCGCGAGCAGCAATTCGACGGGCCCCTGGCAGACATCGCGCGTGCCCCAACCGCCGCCTGAATACTGCTCGAGCCCGCGCGGCGCGAGATAGTGGATCAATGCGTCGCGCGCGAACCAAGGCAGGATCTCCTGCATCTGCGCGATGTCGGCGGCGAACGGCGCATCCGCAACGGGTTGCAAACGCAGCGGCCCGCTCATGTCACGCCAAAAGGCGTCGGCGCGCGCGAGCTCCGCAACGCGACTCGCTTGCGGCGCGATCTCAGCGGCGCTGCTCTGGCTCGCGTCGATCAAATGCCCCGTGATGCGAAAGCCGACGGATCGCGACGCGGCGGTGACGATCGTCAGGAACGGCTGATTGCGCGAGCCGCCGTCGGCGAAGAGGATCTCATCGCCACCCACCTGCTCGATCGTCGTGCCGCGCGCCGGGTCGATGCGGAAGCAGCCATCCGGGAAGCGCCGTCCGAGGTCAGTGTCGGGCGGCATGCCGATCGCGATGCCACGCTCGTCGCGGGCGACCCGCAGCGGCACTGCGCCCGTGCCGTCATCGCCGCCGACCGCGATGTGGCTTGACACCAGCATGCGGCACGCCGCGCCTTCGACGAACTCGACCTCGAGCCACATCTCGTGCTGCGAAAGCGTCGCCCAGGTGCGCACTTCGATGCGGCCGCCGGCGTGTTGGTAGATCCAGCGACAACCGCTCGGATCCATTTCGAACGCGGAGGGAAGATCGAGGAGCTGCCAGCCATCCGCGCACTCGACGAAGATGCGCAGGCCGTGCGAACGAAAGAGGCCGAGGTAGCTGTGCGTCGTCGATAGGAAGCGATTGATGCTCACATGGCCCTGCGTGAGCATCGAATGAAAGACGCCGCCCATGTACGCGGTGGACGTGAGCGCCGACTCGTCTGGAACCAACGCATCGCCGCTGCGCAGGATCTGGCCGTGCGGTCGCAGCACCGCGCGCTCCTTCGCGGCGAGCACGACGTGGCGATTCGCGCCGCTGAAGAAGGAGTGAAGCGCTCCAGCTTCGCGCTCGACGTGGCGCAACTCAGTGCCGAACGACGCGGTGATCTCGCTCTCCGCGAGATCGCGGCACGCGAGCCGCGCGCCGGCAGAGAAGAGTGTCGGCGACGGCGCGACGAATTCCACCTCGTCCGCATCCTCGAATGCGTGCGTCGCCTCCGGCAGCGCGATCGCGCGATCGACGAACGCGAGATCCGCTGCCGAAGTCGCCGCGGGATGATCGGCTTCGAGCCAGCCGAAAAAGCCGCGCTCGATGCGCGCGCCCGGCGCGAGTGTCGCGGCGGCGTCTTGCAGCACCGCCATCGAGTGCTCGTGTTGCTGCCGCGTGCCGGGCAGACTTGCGCTGCGCAATCCGGCAGGCCCGTCGCCGTTGCGGCCAGCGATCTGGTGAAACTGCAGTGCGTCGGTCGCAAAGGAAGTGGCGTTGACCAGCGATCCGAGCAGCGCCCAGGGGAAGCGACCGCCCACCGACAAGTTCTGTCGCACCGCGAGCACCGTGCCGCGCTCCGCATGCGCGAGCGGCGTGTGATCGAGGTACTGGCTGACGTAGTACTCGTTCTGTCGCACCGCGCCGTAGTCCGCGAGCGCGAGATCCTGCGCATAGATCAAATCGACCGTCAGTGGCGCAGCGCTGCTGTTCTCGAGCGCGACGTGCCAGAACCACGCGGGCGTCGAGTCTGCGAGTCGCAGCGCAACGTGAAAACGGATGCCGCGCCATTCGCCGCGCGCAACGAAACCTCGCTCGCTGAGCTGGTAGCGGGCCGGGCTGCGCGGGCCGAGCAATGGAGTCGCTTCGATGCCGCCCTCGCGCGTTCGCAGATAGAGATTGGTCGGCCCGCCCTCCATCTCGCTGCCCGGGAAGAGATTCACGATGACGTCGCGGTGATCGATCCGGCGCAGTGATCCGTTGGCATTGATCTGCGCTACGAGGCCCGCGGCGCTCGTCAGCTGAATGGGCTCACTCGGCATCGGCACGACCCCCGTTCCGTAGTTGTAGCCGACCGCGCGCGGGCTTCGTGCTGTCTCAGAGCGGAGCGCCGTACGCGGATTTCGCAGAGCTGCGGCGCGAGAGTCCTGGCTACTGGCAGGTCACACCCGATGGCGACGGCTACGGGGCGGTGCTGCGGCACGCGGATGTTGCGACGGTTTCGCGGCAGCCCGATCTCTACTCCTCCGCGCGCGGCTTCGTGGTGATCGAGTCGCTCTCCGAATCGCAGCGCGCGATGATGCGCTTCTCGCTGCTCGGCATGGATCCGCCCGATCACGCGAGGCACCGGCGCATGCTGCTGCACTCGTTCACGCCGCGAATCGTCGCGTCGCTCGAGCCGCGCGTGCGCGCCATCACGCGCGAAGTCATCGAGCGGGGCGCGGCGCAACGCGAGGTCGGGTTCGTCGAGGACATGGCGGCGGAGCTTCCCGTGCAAGTGATCGGCGAGCTGCTCGGCGTGCCGCTCGCGGATCGGCCGCAACTGAGCGCGTGGGCCTCGCAGCGAGACGTCGCGGCAAGGACGGCGCGGATCTCACCACCGCGGCGGTGAACGCGGCGATCGATGGTCACACGATGACCGACGCCGAGTTCGGGTTTTTTGGTGCGGCTCGCGACGGCCGGCAACGACACGACGCGCAACCTGCTCGCGTCGGGCACGCTCGCGCTCCTCGATCACCCCGCCGCGATGGCAGCGCTGCGCGCGAATCCGGCGCTGCTGCCGACCGCGATCGAAGAGATGCTGCGCTTCGAAGCGCCGCTTCACTACTTCCGCCGCACCGCGACGCGCGACACCACCCCCGGCGGGCAGGGGATTCGCGAAGGCGGTCGCGTCGCGCTGATGTACAACGCGGCGAATCGCGATCCGGCGGTGTTCGCAGATCCCGATCGCTTCGACACCCACCGCGATCCGAACCCGCATCTCGCGTTCGGCATCGGCGAACACTTCTGCCTTGGCGCGGCGCTCGCGCGTCTCGAAGCGCGCGTGTTCTTCGAAGCGCTGCTCGCCGCGTTCCCGCGCATCGAAGAGACGGGCGAGCCGTGCCGCCAGCGCTCGAATCTCAGCAACGCGCTGAAGGTTCTACCGGTGAGACTCGAGGCTGCGTAGTCGCGACGAGCGGGAGGCGGCGCGCGCGGGTCGAGCGCGAATCCGCTACGGAGCCGCTTCGGGACCACTCGGTTTCGCGAGCGGCTCCCAGATCTGCGCCGTCGGGCGCACGCCCGAACTCACCATCAGCAGCCCAGCGATGATCGAATCTTCGCTCGCCTCGGCGCTCTTCGCGGCGCGCGTGACGACGCGGCCCGCGGCTTCGGTGGTGGCGCCGAGGTCGAGTTTCCATGCGCCGCCTTCGCGCACGAAGCCGGCGCGAAATCCCGACGGCATCCCGGACGCGAAGAGCTGCCCACTCGCGCGATCCTCCTTCACCGCGACGTCGCCCACCTCGATCATCGCGAGCGAGTTGCGATCGGCGATGCCCGAGCCGAGCGCATAGCCGACCACCTCGCGCGCCGTGCCGTAGCGCAACAGGAACTTCGGCCGGTGATGTCGCAATGCCATCACCACCAGCCGGCGACCCGGCGAGAGCGCCGCGACCTCGGCGCGCGTGCCGTGCACGGCGAGTTCGCGGGCGCGTTCCCATTCTGTGAACGATGCGATCGAGAGCTCGCGCTGCCCCGCATCGGCGTCGCGTTCGGCGAGTGCGGCGAGGAAGCGCGCGTAGGTCTGCTTCACCTGCGCCGCGTCGGAAAGCCCCGCGCTTGCAGGCGTTTGTTGGAGCGCGAGGAATAGTGAGACGCTGATCGCAAACCAGATTCGCAAGCGTGTTCCTCCGTTCCTCAGCATTGCGAAGCGCAGCGACGCGCGCGAGCCGCGGCTACGTTGCGCGCCCATGGCGGAACGACAAGGCGCGCTGATCTCTCCGGCCGAAGTGCTGAAGCGACATCAGGGTGGCCCGCGCACGGGCCTCTTCACGGACGGTTCCTGCGAGGGAAATCCGGGGCCGGGCGGCTGGGGCGTCGTGTGGGTAGACGACGATCGCATCGTGCGCGAAGCCCATGGTCACGACCCGCAGACGACCAACAATCGGATGGAACTGCGCGCGCTGATCGAGGCGTTCCAGATGCTACCGGCCGACCAGGAAGTGACGCTCTACTCCGACTCGCAGCTCTGCGTGAAGACCGTCAATGAATGGGCCGCGGGTTGGGCCGCGCGCGGCTGGCGCCGCAAGACCGGGCCGATCGCCAACCTGGAAATGGTGCAGGAACTCTACGCACTCGCGCGTTCGCGGCCGAAGGCGAAGCTCGCCTGGATCCGCGCCCATGACGGCTCGCGCTGGAACGAGTACGCCGATGCGCTCGCGACGACCTATCTGCGTGAGGGCGCAGCCCGCTAACGCGAGTGGCTGTGCAGGTGCGGCGACTTCGGCGCCACGCGAGACGGCCGCTGTCGCGGCTGCGGATCCACGGTCACCGTCTTGGCGACCGCGTGGAGCCAGGCCGCGAACGGCACTTCGCCGGCATAGCGGCCGAGCGCTGCAAAGACCTTCACGAGGATGCGCTCGGTCAGCACTTCGGCGTGTGCGCGACCGTTCGTCTCGCGAGCGGCAAAGGCATAGACACAGCGGAAGCTCTCCTCGTAGATCGACGCGAAGGCGTCCGGATCGCCGAGGGCTGCGCGCTGAACGAGGGCGGTGTCTGTCGTCATCAACATTGGAACTCTCAGTGATTTTGCGCCGAGGAATCGCTCGAACGCGTTTCGCCTCTTGGGTGGCTCTGTGCCATTCCCGGGTTCCCAATGAGAGGAGAACCGACGCGCGTGAGATTTGGATGCGCGCCGTGTGACGAAGTCGTAGAGATCTCGACCAACTCATGATTCCGCGCCACGGCCGGACGGCCGCGCGTCAACACGGGTCAAGGGGCTCCTCGGTTCGCGAATCCGGAAAAGAAGGAGATAGGAGTTGGTGGTGGAGCCGAGCGGGATCGAACCGCCAACCTCCGCGTTGCGAACGCGGCGCTCTCCCAATTGAGCTACGGCCCCACGCGATTGGGATTCGGTCCGAGTCGGACCGGGGGGCACACGTTAGGGCCGGCCCCCAACAGCGTCAACCAGACTCGGCGTCTGTGGCGAAGGCATTTCGCTCATTGCGCCGGGGACTTGCCACAAGGGGGCCGAGCGGGGAATGCTACTCGCATGACCATCGAAATTCGCACGATCCTCGTCCCGATCGACTTCTCGTCACACGCCGAGGCGGTGCTCGAATGGGCCGCGCATCTGGCTGAAGAGCACGGCTCGAAGCTCGTGTTGCTCCACGCCTATCACCTGCCAGTGGACTTCCAACAGCTCGAAGGCGCGTATCTGCCGCCCGACTTTTGGACCCAGGTAAAGGCGGACTCGGCGGCGAATCTCGAGCGCTCCGCCGCGGCGTTGCGCGAGCGCGGACTGAGCGTGGAGACCGTCGTGCGCGAGGGCTACCCCGCGACGGCGATCGAAGAGGAGGCGCGCTCGCGCCACGCGGATCTCGTCGTGATCGGCACACGCGGGCATTCGGGTCTCAAGCATCTGCTGCTCGGCAGCGTCGCCGAGCGCGTCGTCCAGAAATCGCCGTGTCCCGTGCTCGCGGTGAAGACGCCCGAGTAGCCGCCGTTGCGCGACGCGGAATCGAGCTCGCATCTCGCGACGGCGGCCGCGCTCGCGCTGATCGCCCTCACGCTCACGCTCTTCTTCCTGCCCGTGTTCACCGATTCGGTGTCGGCGCTGACGGGCGACAACGTCACGCACAGCCTGCCGATGAATCAACTCGTCGCGCACGCTGCGCGGAGCGGCTCGTTCCGCTTCTGGGAACCGAACGTGTCTTTTGGCTTCCCGGTGTACGCGGAGGGGACACTCGCGTTGTTCCATCCGGGGAAGCTGCTGCTGCTCGGCGCGCTGCCGCTGCTTGCCGCGCATGACCTGCTCTACCTGTCGAGCTTCCTGCTCGCGGCAGCGTGCGGCTTCTTCGTCGCTCGTACGCTGGGATTGGGCAGCGGCTTCGCTCTGGTCGCCGGACTCGCGATCGCGTTCTCACCCGCCGCGCTCGGGAACCTCTACAACGTCAGCTATGCGCTTTCGATTGCGTGGAGTGCGCTCGCGCTGGTCGCGTTCGAGCGCTGGTACGCAGCGCCGACGGGACGCCGACTCGTCGCGTTCGCCGCGACGATCGCGCTGACGTTGGTCGCGGGCTACGTGCCGACGGCCTACGCGCTCTTCCTGTTCCTCGGCATCGCGCTCGCGATTCGCTTCGCGTTCGAGCCGCGCCAGATCGCGACGCACGCGCCCGGCTTTGCGGCGGCGCTAACGCTCGGCATCGCGATCGCCGCGCTGCAAGTGCTGCCGCTCTTCGAGTTGACGCAGCACTCGGTGCGACAGGATTCGGTGGCGGTGCTGAACGCGTTCCCGTGGCAGAACTTTCTCGTCGGTCTGCTCTTCGATCCAGCGCCCGAGCGTTATGCGCCGGCGTACTACGCGTACTTCATCGCCCCGCTTGCGACGACGCTGGCGGCGATCGCGCTGCCATTCCTGCCGCTGCTGCGCGATCGCCGCGTGCTCTCCTACCTCGGCGCGATTGCGGTTTGCGTGTTGGCCTGCACGGGGCCCGGAGCGCCAGTCTTCGAGCTGCTGCGCGCGATCCTGCCCGGCTTCGACCGCTTGCGCCTGCTCTCGCCGTTTCTCTTCATCGTGTTGGTGCCCACGGGCGTGGTGCTCGCCGCGCTGTTGCAAGAAGCGACGCGAGGCGGGCGAACACGGGCGCAGCTCGCCGCTTGCGGCGTCGCGGCGTTGCTCTTCGCGCTCGCGTGGTTGATGCCGCTGCTCGCGGCGCTGCCCGGCTATCGCGCGCTGGTGCTCGGGCTCGTCGCCGTCGCCATCGTCGGGTTGCTCGCGCTGCGTGCGACCGATCGGCTTGCGTGGGCGCCAGCGCTCTTCGTCGCGATCCTGCTCGTCGAGATCGCGGTGATCAAGCCGGCGCACCGCGCGTTTCTGCCCGATTCGATTCTCGGCGAAGGCGCCGAGATGGCGGCGTTTCTGAAGGAGCGCATGCGCGAGGATCCCGATGCGCGGGCGATGCACTTTCCGAGTCAGGCCTACGAAGCGGCGTTTCACGGAATGGTGTTGCAGCACTGGAAATCGCCGAACTACGAGTCGTTCGTGCGCAACAGCATCGCGGCGCGCACGCCGTTTGCGAACCTGCTCGACGAACTGCCCTTCGCCGAGGCGAACGGTGCGCTGCCTCTCGCCGGCTTTCCGGAACTTCTCGCCGGCATGCAGGACGAGGTTCGACGCCGTTCTGCGACAGCGCCCGGCGAGCGCGCGATCGATCGCTTCGGCGTGCGCTGGATCGTGATGGCGGGCGACGTCGCGCGGCTGCCGATCGCGCCGAGTCTGCACGTCGCTTGGCAAGATGCGAGCGGTCGCCTCGCGGTGCTCGAGAACACCGCCGTGCGTCCGAAGTACCAGTGGCATGCGGCGCCGGTCGATGCTGCGACAGCGAGCCCGAGCGCGCTGACGCGTTTCGCGCGCGCACTGCCGTGGGCGGCGAGCGAATCGCAAGGAGTCGTCGAAATCGATGCGCCCGCAGCGGGACGCGTCTTTGTCCCGATTCCCGCGTATCCAGGATGGAGCGCGTGGCTCGATGGCAATGAGGTCGCCGTGCTTCCCGCCGACGGCTTCGGCATCGATGTGCCGGTAGCGGCGGGGCGCCATCGCCTCGAGCTTCGCTACCTGCCGGCGTCGTTTCATCTCGGTGTCTGCGTCACGCTCGTGAGCATGGTCGCTGCCATCGTGATCACGCTGCGCGGCGCGCGACGCGCATGAGCGTCGTGCCCGACCCGAATGAGCGCGCGTGGACCCTCGCTGCAATGGCCCTCGTCTGCGCCGCCTTCGTCGTGCGCATCCACAACGCCTTCGCTTATCCGCCGCTGCTCGATTTCGATGCGGCGCCGCATGCGCTGAACGTCTTCGCGTTCTACCAGGGTGGGCTGCCGGATCCGAAGAGCTGGTCTGGTTTTCATCCGCCGCTCTACTTCGCATTCGGCGCATTGCTGTGGCGGATCCTGCCAGATGCGATCCCGGTGCATGTCGCGCTGCGACTCCTTTCGGCGACGGCGGGCTTCGCCGCGCTCTGGATCGCGTGGCGCGCGCTGCGCCGTTTCGTGTCGCCCGCCGATGCGGCGGTGACGGCTGCGCTGGTGGCCGGCGCGCCGGTGTTCGCGATCGCAACGAGCATGCTCGGCAACGAGACGACTTGCGCGCTCTTCGCAACCGCGGCGCTCGCGCGGCTCTGCGCGATTCCGAATGAGCGCGCGCGCGCGCTGTCGCACGCGTGGCCGACGGCGCTACTCGCTGCGCTTGCGGCGCTGTCGAAGAGCACGGGGCTCGGCGTCATCGCGGTCGTTGCGCTCGCGTACGGGCATGCGTTCCGCCGCGATCGGCCCACGGCGCTGCGCGTGACGCTTCTCTGCGTGGCGCTGCCCGCGCTGCTGATCGCGCCGCACTATGGCCGCCTCGCCGTCGCCACAGGATCGCTGCGCGCGGTGATCGGCGGCGGCGCGCCCTCCGACGCCGCGGGTTCCGAGATGGCCGCGCAGCCTCCCGGCGAACGCCATCTCGCCGACTACGTGTTGTTGCCGAGCGCCACCTTCTTTGCGCCCTTCGTGCAAGCGCCGGACATGGTGCGCTCGGTGCCGGGACTGCTCTATGCGACCACCTGGGCCGACGGGCACGGACAGTTCCTGCCGGCGACGTCGCGCGGTGTCGTGACGGCCGCGGCGCTCTGCTCGCTCTTCGGACTCGTGCCGACTGGTTTGATGATTGCGGGCGCGATCCGCATCGAGCGCAGACGTCGTGCGTACGCGGCGGCGTTTGCACCGATGCTCTTCGCGGCGCTGCTCGTTGCCGCGTTGTTGGTGCAGACCTGGGTGGTGCCGCGCTACTCGGCGGTGAAGGCGAGCTACTTGTTGCCGGCGCTGCTGCCGTTCGCGATCGCGCTCGCGGTGGGTGTCGGCGTCACGCGCGGCATGCTGCGCACCTTCGTCCGCGCGTTCCTGCTGCTATTCAGCGCATTTGCGACGGGCGTCACGTGGTATGGGTGGTGGACATGAGCGCGTGGCGGCGCTGCGCGTTCCTGTTGGCGTTCGTCGCGTTCGGCTGCGGCGTGCCTGATCAACAGACACCGACGGCGACCGTGGATGCTTACTTCCGCGATCTCGCGCGCGATCCGATCCGCTCGCTGCCGCTGCTTGCGCCCGCGTTTCATCGGCAGCACGGGCTCGGGGTCGTCACCGCAGCGGAAGCGCAGCGATTGGCGCGCGGAGAGGCGGGGAACGCGGAGAACGCGGTCGATGTCGCGAGCGTCGATCGCCTGCAGCTCGGCTGGCTCGCGGTGCAGTCGCGCGATTCGTTCCGCGCGTTGCGCGATCGAATCCGCGTGACACCCGGAGTGGTGACGGAAGACGGCGCGAACGCCGTCATCGTGGTGCAGTTGCAGACCGACGACGCGCCCGCGTTCGCGCAGCGCTTCGCACTCTCACGCGCGGCGCTGGATGGCGCGTGGCGGATCGAGTCGGTCGAGCAGCAAGGCGTCGTTGCGGAGAACCGGGCCACCGCGTTCGTCGCGCATCCGAGCGAGAGTACGCGTCGTCAGCTCGCGCAGCCGATGTCAACTCACTGAGACCGCCGGAAGGCCCAGAGCGCGAGCGCGATGACGCTCGTGAGTGTTTGCGCCAGCGCTCCAGGCTCGGGCGCTGGCGTCAGCAGTACGCCGTGCGTGACGCTACCGATCTTTGCGTCGGCCGCGATCTGGCCGGCGTCGTTGATGGCGTTGGCGCGCAGGATTTCGTAGCCCGCACCACTGGCGTCGAGGCGATCGTTCAAGTCGTAGGGGCCGCCCGTGCTGTCCCACAACACGCCGCGATCGCCCGACGCGTTCTTGCTCACACCGACGATCTCCCCGAGCGCGTTGACACCCTGCGCTTCGCTCGAATCCTCGCCTCCCGCCAAGTCACCGAGATCGATGGGATCGCCGCCGTCCTGCCACAAGACCGCGCGATCGCCGGAGCTGGCGTTGCTGCGTCCGACGATCTGGCCGACATCGTTCGCGTCAAAGGCGATGCTCCGGTCATCGCCGCCGTCGAGTTCATCGAGATCGTTCGGAGCTCCCGGCGCCGACCACGACACACCGTGGATGCCGTCGCCTGTCCCGACGCTGGCCCAGCCCACGATGAATCCATTGGTGGTGATCGCGGTGGGGACGCTGAAGGGGTTGTTGGGCGCCACGAAGACGCCGAGGTCCTCGGGCAAGCTGCCGCTCTCCCAGAGAAAGCCGCGCGCGCCGGTGAGACCGGCGCCGATCCCAACCACTTGTCCGGCGTCGTTGATGTCGGCAGCTTGCGTCAGGAGCGCGCCGCCAGGCTCTGTACTCAGGTTCAGCAGACCGCTGGCGCTCTGCCAGAGAAAGGGCCGGCGCCCCGTCGTGGAGTCGCTGTAGCCGACTACCTGTCCGCTGGCGTTGAGCCCGACGGCCCAACTCTCATCGTTACCACCCGGAAGATCGCCAACGTCCACCATGACGTTGCTCTGCCAGAAGAAGCCACGGCGAGCCGCTTGGTCGATACCGGGTCCCGGCGCGCGGACGCTCGTGCCGACGACGGCACCGCTCGCGTTGAGATCGAGCGCTTCGCTGAAGTCGGGACCGCCGGGGAGATCGCCGAGATCGGTGAGCGAGTAGGTGGTCGCGGCCCGTGCCGACGCTGCGAACGTGGACTCGACGAGAACCAACGCGCAAATGACCGACAGCACTTTGCCAACCATCGCGTGACTCCTCTTTCATCGACTGCGATCCAGATGCAGGAAGAGTTCTCGATCGTATGCCGACGCGTTCCGCGCAGACGGATTCCGCTGCCGTTGTGCTGCCGAACTTTCTCAGCGAAGGCGAGAGAGTGCCGGCGTCGCAGGCTGCGCCGCCGCAGGCTTGCGACCCACCGCCAGCAGCGACATCCCGACCGACAGCCCGAGCTTCTCTTCGAAGCGCAGCCACGGCACGAGCAGATCATTCACGCGCGCCTGGATGCCCGGCACCGTACGGCGTCGCAGCAGCACCGAGTTCAGCCACCAGCCCGGGATGCCGAGCGCGTTGATCGGCGCGGTGGTCTCCACCTCGAAGCCTGCCTTCGCGAGCTTCTCTTCGAGTTCCGCGCGCTCGTAGCGGCGGAAGTGGTGGATCGCCTGATCGATGGAGCCGTAGAGCGCGCGCAGCATCGGGACCACCAGCACCACACGTCCGCCCGGCTCGAGCAGCGCGAAGATCTGGCGCAGCGCGGCGTCGTCGTCCTCGACGTGTTCGAGCACGTTGGCGCTGACGACGGTGTCGAAGAGCTCGCGCTCGACCAGCGGCGCCGGCTCGCCGAGCGTCATCGGATGCACCGCGACGTGCTCGTAGTTCCGGAACGTGCGGCGCAGCACGTTGAGATAATCGGTGCGCGTATCCGTCACGACCAGGCGGCGCGAAGCGAGCATGTGTCGCGAGATCCCGCCGGTGCCCGAACCAATCTCGAGCACGCGGCTGCCCACATGCGGCTTCATCCGCGACCACAGGTAGCCGTTGTAGCGGCGCAGCGAGTCGACACGGCGAAGCGTCGTCAGCCCCGCATCCGTCGGCGCGAGCGAGTGGCGGATGATCAGCCACAGCGCCTGCACGCCGTCCTTCCAGCCGATCTTCTTGCCTTCCCAGTACTCGCGACCGTGATACGAGATCGGCACCTCGTACACGCGACAACCGAGCTGCGAGATCTTGACCGTCACCTCCGCCTCGAATCCGAAGCGCTCTGCGCTGAGCGGAATCGATTGCAGCAGCTCGGTGCGAAACGCCTTGTAACAAGTCTCGAGGTCCGTGAGATTCAAGTTCGTGAACACATTCGAGAACAATGTGAGAATGCGATTGCCGACCGTGTGCCAGAACATCAGCACGCGCCGCTTGTTGCCGAGGAAGCGCGAGCCATACACCACATCGGCCTGCCCATCGACGATCGGCTCGATCAACACGGGATAGTCCGAAGGGTCGTACTCGAGATCCGCGTCCTGGATCAGCGTGATGCGCCCGCGCGCCGCCGCAATCGCCGTGCGCAACGCCGCACTCTTGCCACGATTCACCTCGTGAAAGAAAACGCGCAACCGCGGATCGCCGCGCTCGCCGAGCTCGCGCAGAAACTCGCGCGAGCCATCCTTCGAACCGTCATCGACGAGCAGGATCTCCTTGTCCACCGCCACGCGCTGCACGCGCTCGACCAACTTCGCGAGCGTCGCCATCTCGTTGTAGACGGGAATGATCACGGAGAGCAGCGGCACGTCTTCATCGTGCTGCGGCAACAGGTCGGCAGTTTCTTTGACGTCGTCGATCAAGGAGGGCTCCGTGCTGCGAGGGCGGCAGTCTAGGGGCGGGGAGGGGGATCGACGAGCGGGGAGATGCGATGCGGTTGTTGTGGAGCCGCGCGTGCGGGCATTGCCCTATCCGCGCGTGATCCTCCTTCGCTGATCCGCCCTGACTCGGAGGCCGATCGTCGTCAGCAACGCGATCGAAGCCGCGAGCGTCGTCTCGGCCTCGGGAATGAGTTCGATCTTTGCGAGCGGTGAGCGGAAGTACGCGACGGCGAGCGGAGTCCCGTCATCGAGGACTCCCGTGAGCGTTCCCGCATTGGCCTCGATCAATCCGATCGGGAGATTGAATCCCGAGCCGTGAATGCGAAGCGTCGCGAGATCGCGAACGCTCAGGTTGTCGAGGATCGACCCACCGCTGATTTCGACGGTTGCCGAATCCTCGATGTCGATCGGGCCGAAGATGGCCCCGCCCGAGATTTCGACACTCGACGAGTCGAGGACAAGCAGACTTCCTCCGATCGTGCCGCCTGTAATCGTCGCAGACGCTTCGTCCGCGATGACGATCTGATCCGACAACACGGCACCCGCGAGTGTCAGTTGCGCCTGCTCTTCTGCGCGGACGGCGCCGAGGATGAGCCCGTCGAGGATCAGCAGCTGCGCCGCATCGGTCGCGACGGCATCGCTCTGCAGAGTTCCGCCATCGACTCGCGTGACGGAGGTGCCTGACGAAAGGAGGTCTCCGCCAATCAGGCTGCCATCGAGTACGACGAGTGTTGTCGGGTTGCCGTCCACATCGTCGAGCACGAGCACCGAATCACTGGCGACGCTGTTCTCTGCGCCGAGTTCGTGTGTCGCTCCGTCGCCGAAATCGACGGCCTCGTAGAGGTCGAGCGGATCACGGCAGCCACTATCGGACTGGTGATCCACGAGCGTGTCGCCGTCATTGTCGAGGCCGTCGTCGCATTCGCGTCCTACGGCCAACTCGCTCGAGTCGAGCGCATCGACGCAACCCGGATCGGCGATGCGGTCGGTGAGGCCGTCGGCGTCGTTGTCCACACCGTCGTCACAGATGAGCGACGCGGCGGTTTCGATCGTGTCGCTGGCCGATGCGCAGCCGGGGTCGGCGGGGAAATCGGTGAGGCCGTCGCCGTCGTTGTCCACGCCGTCGTCACAGGCGAAGGCGTTTGTCCGCTCCGAAGTGTCGATCCCCGACGCGCAACCGAGATCGGCGGGGAAATCAGGGTTCCCGTCCGCGTCGTTGTCCGCACCGTCATCGCAGACCAGGAGCGCACTTCGTTCCGAAGCGTCCACCGCATCGTCACAACCGGGATCAGCGATCGCGTCGATCAGACCGTCGGCGTCGTTGTCCACACCGTCATCGCAGGCACGGAACGGAGATTGCTCGGATCCATCGACTGGGCCATCGCAGCCGGGATCCTGCTTCGCGTCGGTGAGACCGTCACCGTCGTTGTCGACGCCGTCGTCGCAGGCGAGTGCGGCCGACGTTTCGGTGTTGTCGTTGGCCGCAGCGCAACCCGGATCGAGCGGGTAGTCCGAGAGATCGTCGCCATCATCATCGGCGCCGTTGTCGCAGGCAAACGCATTCGTGCGCTCGGAGCCGTCGAGCACCGATGCGCAGCCGAGATCGGCAGGGAAGTCCGTGCCTCGGTCGGCGTCGTTGTCGATGCCGTCGTCACAGATCAGTTGCGCGCTTCGCTCGGAACTGTCCAGCACACCATCGCAACCGGGATCGGCGATCGCATCGACGAGGCCGTCGCCATCGTTGTCCACCCCGTCATCACAGATGCGTGACGGAGATTGCTCGGATCCATCGAGAGGACCATCGCAACCGGGGTCGTCCTTCGAGTCGGTGAGGCCGTCGCCGTCATTGTCGAGGCCGTCGTCGCAGGCGATGCTGGCCGTCAACTCCGACGCGTCGTTGGCTCCCTGGCATCCGGCGTCCGCGGGGAAATCGGTCTTCCCATCGCCATCGTCGTCGCGTCCGTTGTCGCAAGCAAAGCTCTCGGTGCGCTCAGCGGGATCCGTTGGCGAATCGCAGCCGAGGTCGGAGGGAAAGTCGATCCCCTGATCGGCATCGTTGTCGAGTCCGTCGTCGCAAACCAAGTTCGCGCTTCGTTCCGACGAATCCTGCACGTTCTCGCAGCCCGGATCGTCGAAGACGTCGACCAAGCCATCGCCGTCGTTGTCGAGACCGTCGTCGCACGGAGCCGCTGAGGACTGCTCCGACGTGTCGGCGGGACCCGTGCAGCCAGGATCATGGGCCGCGTCGATCAACCCATCGCGATCGTTGTCGAGCCCATCATCGCAGGCGATGGCTGCCGAGAGTTCGAAAGCGTCGTTCGGCGCGTCGCAGCCCGGATCGGCGGGGAAGTCACGAGTTCCATCACCATCGTTGTCGAGGCCGTCGTCGCAAGCCAGCAGTGCGGACTGCTCGCTGGTGTCGGTCGGGCTGCTGCAACCAGGATCGGCCGGATAATCGACCCGCGTGTCGCCATCGTTGTCGATACCGTCTTCGCACGGGAGATTCGGCGAGCGCTCGGAGACATCACTTACAGAGTCGCAGCCGGGGTCCTGCGGGAAGTCGACCAGGCTGTCGCCGTCATTGTCCGCGCCATCGTCGCAGACGAGGCTTCCTTTTTCGGAAGCGTCGCTGGGACCGGAGCAACTGGGATCGGCGGGGAAGTCGGCTAGGCCATCGCCGTCGTTGTCATTGTCGTCGTCGCACGCGAGCACGCCGGTCTCGGAGGTGTCGCCGGGGTCGGCGCATCCGGGGTCGCTCGGCACGTCGATCTGACCATCGCCGTCGTTGTCGACGTCGTCGTCGCAAGCGAGTGTCGGCGACTTCTCGGAGTCGTCCGTCAAATTCGCGCAACCGGGATCGGCGGGTGCGTCGGCGACGCCGTCGCCATCATTGTCGGTACCGTCGTCGCACACGAGTGAGGGCGAGTGCTCGGACTCGTCATCACCAGCTTCACAACCGGGGTCGGCTGGGTAGTCGCTCGCACCATCGCCATCATCGTCGACACCGTTCTGACACGACGCTGGAGGGCCGAAGTGAAGGCTGAGGATCGAGAAGGTCGGGACAACGGCCGAAGCACCAATGCTCGTGCTGATGAAGATCGGTGTGACCACGTTCACCGTGCCAGCCGGAGCACCGGTATTGGAGGCCGGACCTACGCCGCCCATCACGGTGTTCGCGCCGATCGATGCCGTGCCTGTCGTCCACGGAGCGCCGATCACGGTCAGGTTCACGGCTGCCGTCACGAGCGCAGCGCCACCCTGGCCAACGACCGTCAGCGGAATGTTCAAGTTCGAAACCGCAGCCGAGCACGGGCCGAAGAGGCAAACCTTCGCAAATCCGTTGAGCGGCATCGCGCCACCGAAGCCCGCACCACCCGAACCCGCGAACGAGCCGGCCGAGTTGTGCGCCGTAACCTGAACGCCCGCGATCGGGAACACGCTCGGGTCGGTTATATCAAGGATGAACTGCGTAGCCGCGAAGTTCGAAGCAGGGATCTGGAGAGCTGTCAGATGGCCTCTTTCACCATTCCCATTCACGATCGCCGCACCCGAGCTTGGAATCGCGACCGGTTCCAGCCTCAGGATCTGGACTGAGAGACTTCCCGTGAACGGAACAGTGACTGCTTGCGCGTCGCTCTCCGGACCAGGCGTCGCCATGGTTGCGATGAACGCAATACCAACTGCAACCAACAACGCGACAAAGCGATGCACCATTCTCAGCACCCCCTCGACGGGAAAACGATCGCGATCCTACGACGATTCGTGTCGCTAAGTACACAGGAATTTGCCGAGCGGTCGATTCCAGCCGTCACCATCAACTCGCACACTGCCCGCGGCTCGACTCCATTTCGGGTGGCGAGTAGTGCGCCGTTCCCATCGACTTCCGCCACACAGCGCTCTCGACGCTCAGCCTCGTCAACAACAAGCCTCAACGCGGGGATGAGGATTCAGAGACTTGCGCGCGAATCGCATTGGCTTCCCCGATCGAGCCGCCACAATGCTCCAGCTCTGTGTCACACGGGGTCATAGAGGGAGCGAGTCAAGCCCGCGTCGAGCGCATGCCGCCTGGCGATGACGGACTCTGAGGAGTTTCGTCGCGCCGCCGCATCGCAGAACTTCGGCGATGTGGCTGACCGAAAGCTTGGCCAGGACATCGCTGCCGGCGACGCCCAATTCGGGAGTCAGCGACTCCCGAGTTTGCGAATCGGTCAGACGGAAGTGAGTGACGGTCCTCTACACAGCGTGATCGTGTCTGGCCGTGAAGCGTGCGGCTATCAAACGGGAGGCTGGCCGTCGTAGCCTACTCGGCCGGCTAACACCAAATGTGGTTGCCGAGAGTATCAGAGCAGCCGACACTGCGATCGAACCACTAAAAGCGCGAATGCGTCGTAGGTGGTGCTTAGGGGGCGGCCTCAATTGTTCGCCCCTTTTGCGTTCCATCGTTGAATCTTGGTGCCATAGCGATCGTTGCTGGCCTGCCGCCAAGTTGAGCTACCGCGCATCGCTGATCTCGACGAGCGCCTCCCCGTTGGCAAGAAGCTCCAGAGCGGAAGGCAGCGAAGCAGACTAGACCTCCCGCATCCTCGCGTTCGAGGTGTTGCCGCAGGTCACCCAGATCACTTTGGGCGGAGCGCCGTGACGCTCGAGAAGATGGACGAAGTCTTGATCCTTCGTGAGTACGACCGCGTTGGCTTCGCGAGCGGCGAAAAAGATCTCGGGATCGATGGCGCTGCGGAAGCCCAAGTCCTGGACGGAGAGGGTCACGACGTTGAAGTGCTGGGAGATCTATCTCGCCAGCGCGGGCGAGAGCTGTGCATCGATCCAGATCGTCACGCAGCCAGCACGGGGTGATCGAGCCGACGGCTCGCGTACCGAAGGCACGCGACGATGTCCTCGGCCTCGAGATCAGGAAGCTCCTCGAGCACCTGCTCCGGCGCGAGTCCGGATGCCAGCAGGTCGAGCACATCGATGACGCGGATGCGCATGCCCCGCACGCAGGGCCGCCCACCGCAGAGCTGCGGGTTCACGGTGATTCGTTCAGCGACTTCCGCCATGATGGCCTCCGGCCTGGTACCAGCATACGAGTAGCTCCGAGCGTTCTGATCCGCCGCGGGAGCCACTACCGCTTCTTCTTCGACATCTCCCCCAACCGCCCCGCCGGATGCCGCGCGTGATACTCGTCGTGCGTGAACCCACGCGCCGTCTCGAGCCCCGCCGACAGCGTAGTGAGTACGACGAGCGCAGCCGCGATGCTCGCGCGCGGCGCAAGCCCAAGCCCACCGCCTTCGCGCGCAACACCCGCATCGAGCACCAGGTCCGCGACACTCGCGAGTGGCGACTTCGCATCGCCCGTGATCGCAATCACGCGCGCACCGAGCCCGCGCACCGCGCCGATCGCCGCGAGCAGCTCCTGCGTGCGACCGCTGTTGCTGATCGCGATCACCACATCGCCCGGCACCACTTGCCCGGCGCTGCCGTGCACCGCTTCGGTCGCGTGCAGGAACGATGTCGGCGTTCCCGTCGAGGACAACAACGACGCGCCGTAGCGCGCAAGATGCTCGGGCTTGCCGACACCGGTGACGTGCACGCGCCCACCGCGCGCCTCGGCATCGCGGATCAACGCGAGCGCGGCTTGATAGCTCGCGACGTCGACGCGCTTTCGCTGCGCTGCGAGTTCATCGATCAACACGTCGAACGCGGCGAGCATCTCGTCCGCGGTCGGATCGGGCGGCTTCGCGCGCGGTTCGAAGCGGGCGCCTTCGTAGAGTTCGAGGGTTCGCCAGCGCGCCCACACGGCGTCAGACGGGAACGCGCCGAGTCGCTCGACGCAGGCGGCGCCCGCGGCGTTGCCGAGTTTCGCTGCGTCTTCCCAGCCGAGTCCTTGATGCAAGCCGGCGAGCAGGCCACCGAAAAATGCGTCGCCGGCGCCGGTGGCATCGACGGCTTTCACGTGCGGCGCGGCGATGCTGCCTTCGAAGGTATCGGCTGCGACGGCGCAACCCGCGGCGCCGTCCGTCACGACCACCGCTTTGGAGCCGAAGCGCTTGCGCAATCGCCGCGCGAGATCGAGCGGCGCCGCCTCGGTGACGCCGCAGAGTTCCAGCGCCGCGCGCTTCGACGGCTTCAGCAGGTCCGCCGCTTTGAGCACCGCGTGCAGCGTCTTCTCATCGCCGAGGCTCGGCACCGCTTCGGACGGCGGCACGTCGAGATCGACGGTGGTCTGCATGCCCGCCGCGCGCGCGAGCGTCAGCGCTTCGAGCACTGCGGCGAGCGGCACCTGGTGCACTTCGGTGGTGAGCCGTGCGCCGCGGGCGATGTACGCCGCATGGTGTTCGCGAACATGCGCAGGCGTCGTCTCGGCGCTGGCGGCGGGATCGAAGTAGATCGCGCGCTCGCCGCCGGGTTCCACGAAGATCGCCGCGACCGAGGACGCGGAGCCGTCGAGCACCAGGTGATGCTCGATGCCCGCGCGATCCATCGCGGCGCGCAACAACCTGCCGTTCTCGTCGTCGGCGCCTTTGCCGCAGATGCCGGTGCGCAGACCGAGCGCGCTGGCCCAGCCGAGTTGGTTCAGGATCACGCCGCCGATGAAGGTTCGGACCGACGCGCCGCCGGGTTCGGATTGCAGCGGACCTTTTTGATCGGGGCCGAGAATGCGCGCCGCGCGGTGGACGCGATCGACCACCATGCTGCCGATGCCGACGAGATCGAGCGAACTCATGCTGTCGCCGCTCGGCTTGGCCTCGCTACGCGGGACACGGCCGGCCTTGCCGGTCACAGAGTCCTCAGGCCGCCTTCGCGTTCGATCGCGATCGGTTCGCCGCTCGGAGCGATGCTCACCCACGGCGGGCGGATGCGGCGCGCGGAGAGTTCGCGGACGCGGTCGAAGACTTTGTCGAATCCGTCCGCGTCGGGACGCGTGAGAAATGGCGTGCCGGGCGCGACGCAATCGCTCGAGATCACGCCGAGCGAGCGCAACGCACGTTTGAGACACGCGATGGTGCGCCGTCCGCCCGTCGAGCGCGTGCCTTCGCGGAAGGCTTCGAGCACTTCGTAGACCTGCTCCATGCGCTCGCCGTCGCCGGCGCGGCAAACCTGCCAGGCGCGCGCCCACTCGCGCGGCAACACATTTGCGGGTCCCGCGACGACACCGGCCGGGATCGCGCCCGAAAGCCGCCAGCGATTCCAGTGATCGACGACGGTGCCGACCGCGCCGGTGCGCGGGCGGAAGAGATCGAAGATCAACATCGCGTCGCCGACGTAGATCGCGAATTCGCCGCGCTCGTTGAAGCTGGCCGCGGCCTTCGTGTAGTTGCCGAGCACTTTGCGCGGCGCCGACACTTTGATGCCGCGCACGAAGTCGAGGCGCGAGAGCGCCTTCACCTGGCGCGTGCGGATGTGCGGCACGTTCGGATCGACGGCGATGTCGGCGTTGTCGTACAGATAGATGGGAATGCGCCGCGATTGCGCGTCGAGCACGTCGGCGACGTCGCGCGCAATGAAGCGGACCGGATCGTCGATGCCCTGGATCGAGAGCGGCGCGAGCACGGCGGCGGCGGCGCCCGCGGCGATCGCCACTTCCAGATTCTCGAGCGTCTCTTCGGGACTCGGCGCGGTGACGCCCGCCCAGAGTTCCACGTCGCGCTCGGAGCGACCGGCGGCGAGCCGCGCGTTCGCCTTCGCGACTTCCTCGGCGCAGACCTGGATCACGCGCTGGCGGACGCCGTTGCTGACGCGATCCCATTCGCCGGTGGTGCCCGCGGCGAACACGACGTCCGCGCCGTAGCCGTCCTGAATCACGTAGCGAACGAGCGCGCGTTGATCCGCTTCGATCAGCGCGCCCGCATCATCCAGCACCGTGACGACCGGAACCGAGAGACCTTTACGCGGCCGCGTGTCTTCGACAGAGCGCAGTGTCCGGCCCTCCCCCTGGCGTGGCTCCCCTTGGGCGGCCCCAGAATGGCGCAGCTGAGGGGATAGGTCATCCGTTTTGCGGGTTTAGGGGGCGGGGTTGACGGCTTTTATGTCGATTCGATAGCTCGGCCCTTTGGCGCCGCGCACCTCGATCCAGGCGGGGAAGCGGATGCCTTCGCCCTTCTTTGCGAAGCCGAACCGGTATTGCGTCCCCGACCCGTCGTCGATGCGAACCGGCAGCTCGGATTCCTGATCGACCCACAGCGACGCGCGTGTGTTGGCGTCGAAGCTGCCCATCTCGCGACCGCCGAGCACCCAACAATCGTGCGCGCCCTCCATGCCCAGATCGACGCGCTTCGGATCGCCGCCGATCGTGCGCAGCGCTTCGGCAACTTCGAGGCCCGTCGCCGCTTGCAGCAGCGCGTTGGGCGGAAGCAGGCGCAGTGGCTTATCGACGGCCTTGCCGCCGCGCGTGGCCTTGTAGTCGCTGGCGCTGCGCTCGTGCATCTCGACACTGCCATCGGCCCACGTGATGCCGAGGCGCGCGTTGCCGCTCGGCTCGATGCGCGCCGTGCCCGTCGCGGCGACGGCGCCATCCGCGCCGACCAGCGAGACGTCGAGGCTCAGCGGACGCGTGCGCAACCCATTGCTGTTTCCCTGCGCGACGATGCCCCACGCGCTCTCGGGCTCAGGCACCCACGCGTTCGCCACACTCGAAAGTGCCAGCGCGATCACCGCGACGAGCGGCGCTGCCCAGGCGTTGCGTCGGCGCGCGGCGCTCATTTCGCGAGCTTGGTGCGCCCGGCGTAGCGCGCGCGCGGTCCCAGCTCCGACTCGATACGCAGCAGCTGGTTGTACTTGCAGATGCGATCGGTGCGCGACGCCGAACCCGTCTTGATCTGCCCGACGCCGGTCGCGACGGCGAGATCCGCGATCGTCGTGTCTTCCGTCTCGCCCGAGCGATGCGATGCGATCGCCGCATAGCCGGCGTCTTGCGCGATGCGGATCGCTTCGAGCGTCTCGGTGAGCGTTCCGATCTGGTTCACCTTGATCAGGATCGCGTTGCCGACCTTTTGGGCGATGCCTTTGCGCAAGATCGCCGGGTTCGTGACGAAGAGATCGTCGCCGACGATCTGGCAAGAGCCGCCCAGTTTTTTCGTCAGCGCCGCCCAGCCATCCCAATCGCCTTCGCCGAGTCCGTCTTCGATCGACACGATCGGGTAACGCGCGCACCACTCGGCCCAGAACGCGATCATCTCGTCCGAGTTGAGCGTTGCGCCTTCGCCGGCGAGCACGTAGCGGCCGTCCTTGTGGAACTCGGATGCGGCGGGATCGAGCGCGATCGCGACGTCCTCGCCAGGCCGATAGCCCGCCTTCTCGATCGCGGTGAGCACGAGCTCGATCGCCTCGCGATTGCTCAACAGATTCGGCGCGAAGCCGCCCTCGTCGCCCACCGCCGTCGAGTAGCCCTTCGCCTTCAGCACGCCGGCGAGCGCGTGGAAGCATTCGGTGCCCCACCGAAGCGCTTCGCTGAAACTCGGCGCGCCGACCGGGAACACCATGAACTCCTGCAGATCGACGTTGTTGTCGGCGTGCGCGCCGCCGTTCACCACGTTCATCATCGGCGCCGGCAAGAGCGTTGCGTCTTCGCCGCCGAGGAAGCGGTAGAGCGGTACACCGTTCGCGGTCGCAGCGGCGCGCGCGGCGGCGAGCGACACACCCAGAATTGCGTTGGCGCCGAGGCGCGACTTCGTCTCGGTGCCGTCGAGCGCGATCATCGCGCCGTCGATCGTGCCTTGTTCATCGAGTCCGCCGAGCGCCATGCCGATCACGGTTTGCGCTAGCTCTCCGTTCACGTGCTCGACCGCGCGGCGCACGCCCTTGCCGCGGTAGCGACGCGGATCGCCGTCGCGCAGCTCGAGTGCCTCGCGCGAACCGGTCGATGCGCCCGACGGCACATCGGCGCGACCGACGTGGCCCGTCGACGTCGTCACTTCGACCTCGACGGTGGGATTGCCGCGCGAGTCGAGAATCTCGCGGCCGAGTACACGCTGGATCGAAAGCTTCGCCATGTCGTCCTGCTCCGCTCTTGGGGGGCGGGAACCTAGAACGCGAGGGCGCGGGGCACCACCAGCGGAACGCCGTCCGCGGCGATCGAGACGTCCGCTTCGATGCCGAATGCGGTGCGCAGCGAGTCGGCCGTGAGCACGTCGCGCGGCGGGCCGCTTGCGAGAACGCGACCGCCATCGAGCAGTACGAGGCGATCGCAGAAGCGCGCGGCGACGCCGAGATCGTGCGAGACGACGAGCGCGCTGCCACCCGCGGCGGCGAGTTCGCGCACCACCGTCAGCACTTCGAGACGATGGCGCAGATCGAGAAACGCGGTGGGCTCGTCGAGCAGCAGCAAGCGCGGCTGCTGCGCCAGCGCGCGTGCCACCATCGCGAGCTGGCGCTCGCCACCCGAGAGCGTCAACACGGAGCGATCGGCGAGCGCGGCGATGCCCATGCGATCGAGTGCGGCGCGCGCGACATCGAGATCGTGCGCGCCTTCGAAGCCGAGGAAGCCGAGATGCGGCGTGCGTCCCATCAACACCAGCTCGACGACGCTGAACGGGAACGGCACCTGCGTGTCTTGCGGAACGACCGCGACGATGCGGGCGCGTTCGCGGCGCGGAATCGAGGCGAGTTCGCGACCATCGAGCAGCACGCGGCCGGCATCGGGCGCGAGCGCGCCGCCTGCGACGCGAAGAAGCGTCGTCTTGCCGGCGCCGTTGCGGCCCAGCACGCCCAGCACTTCGCCCGGCGCGACGACGAGATCGATGCCTTCGAGCACCGCGCGCGGACCGAGATGCGCGGTGACGCCAGCAATTTCGAGTCGCCCGCTCACGCGATCAGTCCGCGGCGTTGTTGGCGCCGCATCAGCGCGAGGAAGAGCGGTCCGCCCGCCAGCGCGGTGATCGCGCCGACGGGGAGTTCGCGGCCGGGGAGCACGCTGCGCGCTGCGGCGTCGCAGAGAATCAAGAAGGCTGCGCCCGCGAGCGCGGACGCGGGCACCAGCAAGCGGTGATCGGGGCCGAGCACGAGTCGCAGCGCGTGCGGAACGATCAAGCCGACGAAACCGATCAGCCCCGACACCGAAACGGCGGCGCCGACCATCAGCGCGGTCGCAAAGAGCAAGACGCGCTTCGCGAGTTCCACCGGGATGCCGAGCTGCTCGGCGCTCTCGTCGCCGAGCGCGAGCAGGTTGAGCGTGCGCGAGAGCGGCAGCGCGCAGGCGAGCCCGAGCGCGAAGAGCGCTGCGAGCGGGATCAGCAACTCGGTGCGCGCCGATGCGAGGTTTCCGATCAGCCACAGGAAGATGCTGGTGCCCTCGGCCATGCCGCCGAGCGACGCGAGGAACACGATCGCCGCCGACGCGAAGGCGTTGAAGACGACACCGGTGAGCAGCAGCGTCGTCGCAGCGAGCCGCCCGCGCAGACCGGCGGCGCCGAAGAGCAACGCGGTCGTCGCGAGCGCGCCGCCGAATGCGGCGAACGGCACGGCGCCGGCGCCGACTCCGATCGCGGCGCCGAGACTCAATACTGCGACGCCGCCGAGCGCCGCGCCGCCCGAGATGCCGAGCACGAAGGGATCCGCGAGCGGGTTGCGCAGCAGCGCCTGGAACACGACGCCCGCAACCGACAGCGACGCGCCGACGAGCCCGCCGACGACGACGCGTGGCAAGCGGATGCGGCGCACGATGTCCGCGGCGGGGCCCGTCGCGTCGGCGTCGAAGAGCACGCCCCACGCTTCGCGCACCGACACCGAACTCGGTCCCCACGCGAGACCCACCGCGATCGCCGCGAGCAGCACCAGCGACAGCGCGCCGAGCACCGCGAAGAGGCGCGCGGGTCGCAGCACGTTCACCGCGCGATCTCGATGCCCTGCAGCAACGCGTCGCCGTGCAGCGCACGCGCGAGCTTCAGCAGCGCGCGATCGAGATCCGGACCGGGAAGAGTCACGTCGCCCGCATCGACCGCGACGACGCGCCCATTCGCGACGGCGGGCAGCGACGGCCAGCGCGCCCAAAAACTGGCGGCCGGCGCGGGATCGGAATCGCTGTCCAGCACGACTTGGGGCGCGACGCCGACCAGCCACTCCACCGATGTGCGCGGCCACGTTTCGCCGAGCTCTGCGCCTAGATTGCGCGCGCCGGCCATCGCGATCATCTCGTCGAGAAACGATCCGCGTCCCACGATGAAGAGCGGTTCGCGCTGCAGAACCAACACCGCCGTGAGCGGTGGTTGCTTCGCGACCGCTTCTTCGACTGCGCGCTGCGTGCGGCGGATCGCAGCGACGCGCGCCTGCGCTTCGGCTTCGCGCCCGACGCGCTTCCCGAGCGCGAGCATCGTGTCGAGCACCTGCTCGAAGCGCACCGGATCGTATTCCTGGACGGGCAGCCCGAGCTGCTGCAAGCGTGTGCGGAACTCGCGCTGCTCGAAGCTCGGCACCAGCACGACGAGATCCGGCCGCAGCGCCACCACCGATTCGAGGCTCGGCGAGTAGAGCCCGCCGACACGCGGCAGCGACGCGACCGCCGGATCCGCGCGCGCCGAAAACTCATCGACGCCGACCAGCGCATCGCGCGCACCGATCGCGACGAGCATGCGCGTCAGCGACGGGTTCATTGAAATGATGCGTTGGGCGCGAGTTTCGGCGGCACTAGCGGACCAGATGTCGACGAAGAGCGCGACGCACGCAACCCCGAGACTCCACCAGCGTGCGGGCATGCGTTCCGTTCTCCCGGTCGTCGCGATGAGCGCGCAAGCTAGCTCTCGATTCGAGGCGAGCGTCGCTGGCTGAGGCCGCTCGGAACAGCAGAATCCACAAATGAAAGAGAATCAACGGGGCGGCTCGCGCTCCGGGAGACACGAAAGCGGCGTCGACCCGCGCGCGCGTTGGCACGTGCCTTGCTCTTCCCAACACCTGTGACCAGTACGGGATGCCCGCAGGAGAATGGATGAGTCAGCCCAAAATCGAGCGGCCTGCGCACGGCAATGAGCAGCAGATGGCTCTCGCCGCGCAGCCCTTCGGCGTCATCCCGATCCCGACCAGTTTTGGACTGCTTCGCGAGGCGCGCATCGCTGCGGATCTCGCGGGAGGTTTGCTGCACTGGCCACGCGCGATGTTCGCGGCGCGCGGACGCCAAGAGCCGGTGCTGTTGCTCCCCGGCTTTACGGCTGGCGACGCTTCGATGGTGTTGCTGCGGAGTTTCTTGCGCCGCCTTGGTTGGAACGCGGAAGGCTGGGGTCTCGGCATCAATCACGGTGACGCGCCTGCGCTCTTGCCCCGCGTGATCGAAGTGGCCGACCGGATCGTGCAACGCAGCGGGAAGCCCCTTCACCTCGTTGGCTGGAGCATGGGCGGCTTTCTGGCACGCGAGATCGCGCGCGATCGACCCGACCTCGTGGCGCAAGTCGTGACGATGGGCACGCCCGTCGTAGGCGGACCCAAGTACACCGCTCTCGCGGAGATCTTCCGCGCGCGTGGCTATGACCTCGATGCTGTCGAAGCAGAATGCGAATCACGCGGGCGCCGCGAAATCGAAGCGCCGATCACGGTGATCTACAGCCGGCGTGACGGCGTGG
>JANNKU010000103.1:0-5958 GCA_031396445.1 Deltaproteobacteria bacterium
GGAAGCGAAGCCTGCGACGACGGCAACCTCGTCTCGTGGGACGGTTGCTCCGCAACCTGCGCGGTCGAAGTTGCGATCTGCGGCAACGGGCATCGCCAAGGAAGCGAAGCCTGCGACGACGGCAACCTCGTCTCGTGGGACGGTTGCTCCGCAACCTGCGCCGTCGAAGTTGCGATCTGCGGCAATGGGCACGTGCAAGGCGCCGAGACTTGCGACGACAGCAACACCATTTCCGGTGATGGCTGCAGCGCGTCCTGCGCGATCGAAGTCGCCGCCGCCGTCTGCGGCAACGGCGTTCAACAAGTCGGCGAAGGCTGCGATGACGGCAACGTCGTCGGCGGCGATGGCTGCTCAGCGAGCTGCCTCGTCGAATCGAATCCGGACGCGCCGCTCGAGTACCTGATCGATACGGGATCTGATGGCTATACGGGGACGAACGGCAAGATCTGGTCCTCCGACTCGACCTTCGTGAACGGCGGCCGCCTCGCCTTCGACAACGTCGCCATCGGACAGACGACCAACGACCTGCTCTACCAGTCGCGGCGCTACGGAACGGTTGGCGGTCCTCCGCTCTTGCTGGAGTTCCCGGTGGCCGGCATCGGTCCTTACCGGGTCCGTCTACACTTCGCCGAGTTGGACGCAGCCTCGGCCCAGGCGGGCCGGCGCGTCTTCAACGTGGTCGCGGAGGACGTCGTCTCGGTCACCGAGGTGGACGTCTTCGCGAGCGCCGGATCCGGACGCGCTTACTCACGCATCCTGTACGTCAACGTCGACGACGGGACACTGACGCTGCGCTTCGATTCCGTCGTCGGCGAACCGATGATCGCGGGCGTCGAGATCATCGAACAACAGCCGCCGACCAGCGCCCCTGAGTTCACCGACCCGTGCGTCGAGTTCCCGGAGGACTGTCAATGAGTCTCGCCATCGTCTCGATGGCGACGCGGCGCGCACGCGTCCCGCCCTCACGCGGCCACTAGACCAGGACGAGAGCGCAGGATTCACCACCGCGGGGGTGGTGGTGGGTCGCTTGGAGATCGCTGCGGTCCCCGCGGACAGAGGAGCTGTGTTGTGAACCGATACTTGCGTTCGGGCGTCGTTGCATTGGCGTTGTGCTCGTTTTCGTTGGTGGGCTGCGAGACCAAGCGGCTTTGGCTGCAGGTCACCGGGATCGACGACGGCATCATCGAAGGTGTCTGGCTGTGGCGGCTGTCGGAGCAATCCGGCAGCTACGAGCGCGCGTGTCGATTCCTCTTCGGCGGTGAAACGGGATTCGGCGACATCGAGTCGCTCGCATACACCCAGGAGTGCGAAGACGGTCAGACGGGCTACGCGCTCACGGTCCCGGTCAAACGATCGCAGAATCAACCCGACACCATCACGGTCGGGCTCTGGTATCTGGACTGGGTCGGCGCGGGCGTCTACAAGGTCTCGTCGTACGGACTGTACGGAGAGACCTCGCTGTCGGATTCGACGCTGGAGCTCTAGCGGCCGACGCGATCCTGTTTCATGCGTGCGCGATGAGCGAGCCTCGCCAGGGATGCGAATGCAACGGCGCCGAGCAGGGCGGTAGCAGGCTCGGGTACCGGCTCGGGCGCGAGTCGATAGACGTTGCCGAGCAGGCTGACGAGGACCAGTTCGCCCTGGCCATCTTCGGTGATCGCTACCGGCTGGAAGATCGTCGCTCCGCCGCTGCTCGGCGGGAACTCGCTCGTGCGGTTGGTCAACTCCTCGGCGAGTCCGGTCGTGCGATTCCAGCGGAAGCTCCAGATCTGGCGGCCGCAGAAATCCGAGAAGAAGTACAAGCCGCGCAACGGCGCCGAGACGGAACCCCGGTAGACCGCGATCCACCCGTCACCGCGCAGGCGTCAGGCAGACCGTTCTCGAACTCGTACACCGGATCGACGAAAGCCGGATCGAAGCACGGAAGCTCGCCGGGATCGGCGGCGCCGTCGGGATGACAACCCGTTCCCTCCATCACATCCCAGCCGTAGTTGAGTGACCCAGGGCTGTCGGCGCGCTCGACGTTGATCTCCTCGAAGGTCGATTCACCGACGTCGCCGACATAGAGATCTCCATTGGCGCGGTCGAAGCTGAAGCGGAACGGATTGCGAAAGCCCTTCGCCCAGACTTCGGGCGTCCACGGCAGACCCTGCTGCGCGAGATCGAAGCGCAGCATCTTGCCGAGCAGAGATGTGTCGTCCTGCGCGCGTTCGCCGGGGTCGCCGCCACTTCCACCATCGCCGAGGCCGAGGTAGAGGTAGCCCTCGCGAATCGCGACCGTACCGCCCTTGTGATTGATGAAGGGCTGCTCGACCTGGAAGACGATCGTCTCGCTCGCGGCATCGACGGCGTCCGAGGATGCAGGATCGGCCGCGGTGAATCGCGCTACGCGACTCACAATTGCGAATCCCTCCGAAGGGTCGTCGTCGTGCGTGTAGTAGACGAAGAAAACGCCGCTCTGCGCGAACTCCGGCGCGAAGACCAGACCCAGCAAGCCACCCTCGAAGCCACTCGGCACCGGCGACGGCAACCCGACGCGATCGGTGATGTCGAGGAACGCCGTCGGAAGCACCGCGCCGTTTTGCACGACGCGAATGATGCCGGCGCGCTCGACGACGAAGAGCCGCGCATCCCCGAGCGGCGCTGCGGCATAGATCGGCATCGTGAAGAAGAACGGGATGCGCACGGCCTCGCCTTGCGCCCATGCGCCGGAGGCCTGCAGTGAAATCGCGAGTGCGAGCGCTGCGACGAACGCCGCCCGCGCTCGCAGTTGCGCAGAGAAACTCTGCATGCGCGTCATCGATGCCTCCTCGCTCTTCCGCCTCGCGAAGCGATGGAGGCGCGTTAGCAGCCTAGCGACTCGCTTCCGGCTCCAATGACGCGCCCGTCATCCCTCGGGTCCCGGTCATGGACCGCGAGCCTTGCACGAGCTGCGCTTGTGTTGAGGTGCGCGCAGCTAGAATCGGCGGCCGGCCAGGATCGATTCATCGCGCGGGAGCCCAATCTGATCTCAGAGCGCGCCGTCTCCACATCATTCGAGCACGGCCCTGCGGCGCGAGCGCGCCCGCCCATCATGCCGCTGACCGGTGTACGTGCCTTCGCCGCCCTCTGGGTCGTCTTCTACCACCTGCGACCTACGATCGAACGCATCTTTCCCGACGCGCACGGGCTGCACGCGTTCCTCGCCTTCGGCTACCTCGGCGTCGATCTCTTCGCGTTCCTATCCGGCTTCGTCATCGCGTACAACTACTTCGATCGCGTCGATCTCCGGCAGCCTCGCGAGATCGGCGTGTTTCTGTGGATCCGCGCGACTCGAATCTTTCCGCTTCACTGGTTCCTGCTGCTCGTGCTGTTGATCGCGCGCTTTACGATCCCCGGTTTCGGAGATCGCGGCATCGACGTCGGACGCTGGGATGCGAGCGACTTTCTGCAGCACGCGTTGATGCTGCATGGCTGGGGCGTCGCGCAGCACCTGGCGTGGAACGTGCCGTCGTGGACCGTGAGTGCGGAGTGGCTCTGCTATCTGCTCTTCCCGCTGATGGCGGCGTTGCTGCTGCGCATCGGGGACGGCGTCGTCGCGTTGACTTTGGCAAGCGCGATCCTGGGCGCCACCAAGATCGCACTCGACGCGACCGGCCATGCGGATTTCTCCGCGAGCGTTTCCTGGGGTGCGCTGCGCATCGGCGGCGAGTTCGTCGCGGGTTGTCTGCTGTGGCGCGCCTTTGCGATTGGCCGTTTCGAGCGTGCGCCGTGGGGAGCAATCGCGGTTGCGGCGTTCGGCACGGCGGGCTTCCTGACGCGTTGGCCTGGCACTGCGTTCCCGATCGTCTGCTGCTTCGGCGTCGGCATCTTCGCGTTGGCTCATGCGCGTGGGCCGCTCGCGTGGCTCTTCGCGCTCCCTCCGATCGTCTTTCTCGGCGAGATCTCGTACTCGATCTACCTGCTGCATTGGGTCGTGCTGCGGATTTTCGAGTACAGCATCGGAACGTCCGTGATGCGGCTGGGCGGCCGCGGGTTCGCGCTCGCGTTGATGATCGTCGTGATCATCGGGGGCTCCGTTCTGACGTACTTCGGCGTCGAGCGGCCGGCGCGTAGACGTTTGCGCGCGTGGTTCTTGACGACGCCCGCGCGCTGATCGCAGAGCCGCTGCGGATGCCAGCCCCGGCGCTTCAGCCCCGCGATCGTCCCCATCGCGCGAGCGCAACGAGCCCGCTCGCGACGAGCAGCGCGGACGCCGGCTCTGGAACGAAGCGCAACGTCAGCCTAGCGACGGAGATCAGCGGTCCATCGACCTGGATGTTGGTCGCGACCGTGAACGGCGTGATCAGCTGCAGCGATCCGCCGACTTGCGCGGTGCTGCCCGTATTCGATGCGGGCCCATGCGCGTAGCCGGTGAACATCGTGGTGCCGAGCCCAACCGCTGTGGCGGTACCAGTCGTCCAGGCAGCGCCCGCGACGGTGAGATTGACCTGGCCGACGTTGTAAGCGAAGCCGCCCACACCGATGGGTGTGAGTGGAACGCTGACGTTGGCGGGAGGCGCTGCATCGCAGTTCGAGAAGAGGCAGAAGCGTTCGCGTCCCACGAGCGCCATCGCGCCGCCGAGATTTCCGCCGCCGCCGATCGCCAAGTTTCCCGCGCGGTTCGAGACCGTGAGCAGGATCCCCTGAATCGGAGACGCCGCCGGATCGGTGATGTCGAGCAGCGCACCCGTCGTAGCGATCATGCCGGCAGGCAGATCGAGACTCGTCAGCGCACCGAGGCCGCCCGAGCCGTTCACGATGGCGACACCTGTGCCTGCGACGGCAATCCGCGCGGAACTCGCACCAAAGTGGATTTCGAGTTCCCACTCCACCGGCAGCGCCACGGCCTGCGCTTCCCGGCCGAGCAGCTGGGAAATCGCGATCGCGCCAAGGAACGACAGGATCCGCCACGGTCCGCGCATGAGGATGCCTCCGGACCCCTTCCCCGCGACGCCCATCCTACGCCCGAATGCGATCGATGGGGCTCCGAATCGCACTCAGCTCGGCTTGAAATTCACCACCAGCTTCGCGAAGCCCTGCACGAACTCGGTGCGCAGGCGTTCGCTCTGCTGCCAGTCCATCTCCCAATCGGGCATCCGGCGCAGCGTTTCCTCGAGACACACGCGCGCTTCGAGCTGCGCGATGTGCAGGCCGATGCAGGCGTGGATGCCTGCGCCGAACGACAGAATGCGCGGCGGCTTGCGGCGCACATCGAAAGTCGTCGGATTCGGGAACTCGAGCTCATCGCGATTCGCCGACGCGTAGAGGAAGAGCACGCCCTGCCCCGGCGTCAGCTTGTTGCCGCCGACTTCGAGCTCCGACAGCACGGTGCGACACAGAAACTGCGTGGGCATGTCGTAGCGGAGCACTTCGCGGAAGGCTTCCGGAATCGCGCTCGGCGTCGCGCGCAGGAAGGCTCGTTGCTCCGGGTGCTCGGCGAGCCTGCGCATCGCGCTGCCGAAGGTTTTCGGGAAGGTCTCCGAGCCGCCGATGATCAACATCGACAGGTGCGATGCGATTTCGGCGTCTTCGAGTTTGCGACCGCCGACTTCGACGTCGCGAAACAGGTTGATCGCGTCGACCGCGGTGCTGCCCTCGCGACGCCGCTTGTCGACGAGCTCCATGCCGTAGCCAATCAGTTCCATCGCTGCTGCCAGACCGTCCGCGGTCATGCCGTCGACACCGGGCTCCCGCCCGAAGAAGCGGTTCACGAGCGACATGAGCAGGTCGCAGTCCTCGAGCGGGATCCCGATCGCGGTGCACGCGACGCGCACCGAAACGCGCATCGAGAAGTCGCCCATCACGTCGCAGGAACCCTTCGGCAACGCTTCGTCGAGACACTGCTCGACGATGCCGCGCGCGAGCCCCTCGATCGCTCCGATCGACTTCGGCTGGAAGAAACCGCGCAGCTTCACGCGAAGCTGCGTGTGCTCGGGC
>JANNKU010000050.1:0-39468 GCA_031396445.1 Deltaproteobacteria bacterium
CGACAGCGCCGCGCTCCGGCGGATGCAAGAGCGGCGCGTGCTGGAAGAGCGCAACGCCGCGCCCTTGTTGCGCCGCCGCATCGAAGCTGCGCGCGATCGCCCCGAGCTGCGCATCCCGCAAGCCTTCCAGATCCGGGTACGACCACGTCGTTCGCAGCGCACGAAGAAGCGCTGGCAAGCGCGCGCGTTCGAGGGTTCGCCAGCGCGGCAGTAGATCGCGTCCTGTCGATACGAAGACGAGAGTGAGCGCGCCGAGCGTCACACATTGATCGGTCACTGGCGCAACCTGGAGCAGATGCTGCGCGAGTGCGCTGCGCCCGTCCGGTTCGTGCGAGCGCAGCGCATCGAGATCCGCGACGCGCATCGGCCACGCGTCCCACAGGCCGGCTGCGCGCAACAAGACCGGCAGCCGCGCGGCCGGAATCCCCAGCTCTGCGAGGCCATAGCTGCGCGGCCGCCACGGACAGAGCCGAAAGTCGTGGTTGCCTGGAATCGCGAAGCTCGGCACGCGCAACGGCGCCAGCGCTTCAATCAGCAGCGACACGTTTGATTCGTCGCCGAGGCCGCTGATGCGGCCGCGCGGCACGCGGTAGACGTGATCGACGAGATCGCCGCCGAGTACGACGGCGTCGAGTTCACCGCGGTCGGCTGCGGCGTTCAGCGTGGCGACGAGGCGCGCGAGCTGCACGCGCGGATTCAAGAAAGTTGCTTCGAGGTCGGGCGCGTGCCGCGCGATCGCGTGCGCGAGTTCGTCCCAGATCGCCGCGAGATGCAGATCGGTGGCGAACGCAATCGACAGCGTCGCCGCGTCCGGCGCGCGCACTGCGACGGCGCGACTCCGCAGCAGCGCGTCGCCACGCACGAGGTCGAAGCAGCGCACCCGCGCCGGCGCGCGCGGCGCGGGGATCAGTCGCGCGCGCAACCGGATCCGCGCGCGACCCCGATCTGCGACGTCCGGCAGCGCGAGCGCGTCGGCGGCGTGCGCCTCGAGCGCCGCATCCGGCCGCTCGATGCTCTCGACCGCGAGCGCCACACGCTCTCCATCGCCGACGCTGCGCAGCGCGAGTTCGGCAGCGAAGCCGCGCAACGATTCGGTGTCGCAGTCGTGCACGACGAGCAGATCGAGCGTCGTCTCGCCGGCGCCGAGCAGCGCGGGCGAGCACGGCGCCGGCCACAGGATCAACGGGAGCGACGGCGTCACGGCGGCGCGACTAGACGGCCGGCGGTCGCGGCCGGCACAGCAGTTGCCCGCCGCCCGACGCGACCACGCGTCCCGCTTCGTCCCACACGCGATTGTGGAAGCCGATCAGTCCTTCGGTCGCAACATCGGCGCGCGCTTCGACGAGCAGCCACTCGGAATACGGCGGCGCGCGATGAAAGCGCGCGACGAGATCGAGACTCGGCGCCATCCACGGATTGGTGGCTTCGTCGTGCGCGCGACACGCCGCAGGCCACGACAAGGTGTCGATCAAGATCAACGCGCGCGCAGCGTCGAGACTCGGCTCGTCGAAGCATGCGTCGGGGCGAAAGCGGTACCAGCAACGGAGTTGCGGCGCGCCGGGACGCCACTGCGCCCGCGGCACCCAATCCGTCGGGCGCCCTTCGAGGTTGTTCCAGAACGGGAAGTGCGGGCTGGCATCGTCGGGCATCAACGTCTCGAAGGAGTCGAGTTGCGAAGCGGGCTTCACGTCGGGCATCGGCGCGAAATCGTGTTCGAGGCCAACGCTCTCGGCGACCATCCAGACCTGCGCGTCGAGCAGCACGCGATCGTTCTGCGCGATCGTTGCGCGCAGCGATTCGGCCGTACGCGCGCTGCGCGACAGATCGACGCGAACCTGCGCCGGCTCGAAGGCGCCGACGCTGAGGAAGTGACACGCAAAGCTGGCAGGCCGCTCGAAGCGACTCGCCGTTGCCGCGGCGCGCAATGCGAGCGCCGCCATGTAGCCGCCGTTCGGTCCCCAGATCTTCCAATCTGCTGAGATCGAGGTGACGTAGCGCCCGTCGCCTCCGACGAGCTTCGTATCGTGATCGAGGCTGGCCATTGCGCCCACGCTAGCAGCGCACCGATCGCCATCTAGACTGCCGCGCCATGTCCTACGTAGAGATCACCAAACCACGACCACATGTTTCGCTGATCACACTGAACCGCCCCGAGCGCATGAACGCGCTGTCGTTCGACACCGTGAAGCCGCTGCACGACGCGGTGCTCGAAGTCGGCGCCGACAACGACAGCTTCGCGGTGGTGCTCACCGGCGCGGGCCGCGGCTTCTGCTCCGGTCTCGATCTCGAAGACCACGGCATTCCCCCCAACATCGCCGGGCTGCCGATGTCGCGCATCGCAACGCGCGCGATGGCGGTGTTCTCCGATCTGGTGCCGGCGCTGCGCAACATCCCGCAGCCGGTGCTCGGCGCGATCAACGGGCCCGCGTATGGCGGCGGCCTCTGTCTCGCCGTCGCGTGCGACATCCGCTTCGGCGCGGCGTCGGCGACGTTCTGCGGCGCGGGCATCAAGAACGGCCTGACGGGCACGGAGCTCGGCATCTCGTGGATCCTGCCGCGCGCGATCGGCGCCGCCCACGCGTTCGAGTTGATCCTCACCGGACGCGAGATCGATGCGCGCGAGGCCGAGCGCATCGGCCTCGTGTCGCGCGTCGCGCCGGACGCGGAGCTGCTCGCGCTCGCGCTCGATACGGCGGAGCAGATCGCAGCGCTGTCACCGCACGGCGTCGCGATGACCAAGCGCGTGCTGTGGTCGAACCTCGAGACGAGCAGCCTGCACGCGGCGATGGACCTCGAAGCGCGCAATCAACTGCTGGTGCGGCTCACGACGAACAACCTCGACGAGGCGATTCGCGCGCGCAAGGAAGGCCGCAAGCCGGACTACACGGACTGACAGGGTGCTGACAAACCTCGGACCGAGCCGGGCGCGGAGATTCGGGACGAGCTCGAGGCGCGGAAGCGCAGCCATAGCAGAGCTATGGCGAGCTTTCGCAACGAAGAGATCGGCTCGAAGATCCGTGCACGGCGACGGGAGAGGATTGTCAGCACCCTGTCAAGGTGCGGCGAGCCGATCTCGCAGCACCTTGCCGCTGGCGTTGCGCGGCAACTCCGCGACGAAGTGGAACGCGACCGGCACCTTGAAACCGGCGAGCCGCGCGCGACAGAAGTCGCGCAGCACCACAGGCGCCGACGCCCGCGCGGCCACGATCCACGCCGCCGGTCGCGCACCGAACTCGACATCGGGGATGCCCGCAACGGCCACGTCCTCGACATCGGGATGCGTCGCCAGCACCGCCTCGACCTCCGCCGGGTACACATTCTCGCCGCCCGACACGATCAGATCGCTGCGTCGCGCGAAGATGTGCAGCCGGCGCTTCGCGTCGAGTGCACCGATGTCGCCGGTGTGCAGCCAGCCGCCAGCGAGCGCACGCGCGGTCGCGTCGGGACGGCGCCAGTAGCCCCGCATCACGCTGGGACCGGCGACGAGAACTTCGCCGGCCACGCCAGCCGGACACGCTCGTCCGTGCGCATCCTCGATCCGCACGCGCGTTCCGGGAAGCGGCGTGAGTCCGGCGCCGCTCGCGTCCGCTTTCCGTGTCGCTACCTGCGACGCCGCTTCGGTGAGGCCATAGGTCGTCGCGATCGGAAGGCCGAGCCGCTGCGCATGCGCCACGAGTGCCGCCGGCGCTGCCGCTCCGCCGAGCAGGATCGCGCGCAGCGAATCCACTGCGGGCCGCTCACCGCGCTCGCGCAGCAGACGCGCGAGCGCGGTCGGCACCAGCGATACGAACGCGATTGCGCCGCTGTCGATCGCCGCGTTGACACGCGCCGCATCGAAGCGTTCGTGCAGCACCACGCAGCTCCCGTCGATCACGCTGCGGGTCAACAGCGCGAGCCCGCCGACGTGGAAAAGCGGCAGGCACGCGAGCCAGCGATCACCCGCGCGCACGTCGAGATGCCGCTGCGATGCGGCGGCGCTGGCGCACAAGTTCGCGTCCGAGAGCAGGACGCCTTTCGACTCGCCCGTCGTTCCCGAGGTGTAGAGCAACGCGACGATCGGATCGCCCGTCGGCGCGGGCGCGGTGGATGCGTCCGCAGCCAAAGGCGGGAAGCTGCACTCGGCATCGACCTGCAACCGCTGCAGCGCCGCGGGCGACGCAACGCGTGCAAGTGTCGCGAGTTCACCGCCACCGTGGATCAACATGCGCGGCTCCGCGTCGGCGAGCTGGTGCGCGACCTCCGGCGCTGCGAGACGCGTATTGATCGGCACCACTACCGCGCCGCAAGCGATCGCGCCGTGCAAGACCTCGACGAAGGCCACACCGTTCGGCAACAGCACCGCCACGCGATCGCCGGGCTCGACACCGCGCGAACGCAGCCCGCTCGCAACGCGGGCGGCGCGCGCTTCGAGCGCTGCGAACGAGATCTCGCGATCGCCGCAGACGAGCGCCGTCGCGTCCGGCGTGCGCCGTGCACGAGCGCGCAGTGCAGCGCGAAGACTCCTCACGCCGCCATCTCGATCGATGCTCCCACCGCGCAGCGCGCGCGCGCGACGCAATCCGGTGCCACGCCGAGGCCAGCGCCCGCTGGCAGCGCGATGCGCGGCGCGTCGGGCAGCTCCGCGAGATCGCACGCCAGCAGCGATCCGGTCGCGAGACCCGCGGCGGCATCACCGTCGTCGATCGCTGCGGCGAGATGCAACGCCGCGGCGCGCCCGATCGCCGAGTCGAGGAACGACGTCACGACGACACCGACACCGCAGGCGCGCGCATACGCCGCGATCTCGAACGCAACCGCTAGCCCGCCGACTGCGGCGGGTTTCAGCACCAGGCGATCGACCGCGCCGCGATCGAGCAGCGCGCGCGCCGAGCTGCGGTCGCGCACCGCCTCGTCGGCGGCGATCGCCACCGGTGAGAGCGCGCGCAGCCGCGACCAGCTCGCCACGTCGCGCGCGGCGATCGGCTGCTCGACGAACGCGGGGTCGAAGCGCGCACAGGCGTCGAGCGCGCGCAGCGCGTCGCTTTCGGCGAAGGCGCCGTTCGCGTCGAGTCGCAAGTGCAGCGCGCGCGGCACGGCGGAACGGAGCGCCGCGATGCGCGCGACATCGCGATCGAGATCCGTGCCGATCTTCACCTTCAACGTGTCGTAGCCGCGCGCGACCAACGCGCGCGCGCGCGACGCGACCTCCGCCGGTTCGCGATCGCCGACGAGCGCGCCGACGCGCAACCACGCGCGCAGCGGGCGGTCGCCTGCGAGCAGCCGTGCGACCGATACGCCTTGCGAACGCGCCGCTAGATCGTGGAGCGCGCAGTCGGCGGCGGCGCGCGCGGACGGCGCATGCGGCGCCGTCGCATGGCAACACGCGAGTGCGCCACGGAGGTCGCGCACGTCGTGACCGAGTAGCGCGCGCGCGATCTCCTGTAACGCGGCGTCCGCCGCGCGTTGCGACTCGAGCCCGAAACCACGCAGTGGCATCGCCTCGCCGAACCCGCGCAACCCGCTGCGAGTCTCGACTTCGAAGAGCACGCCGTCGCGCGCTCGGATCTCGCCATGCGCCGTCGCGAGCGCCGCAACGAGCGGCAGCCGAAACCGCGAGACGCGCGCGGCGCTGATCTTCACGCTGCGAGTCCGAGCGCGAAGAGCGCGCAGAAGGCCAGTTCGAGCCGCGCGGTCGCGGCGAGCAGCGGGTTCAAGCCGCTACCGCCGGTGCGTGCGACGTCGATCGCGAGCAGCATCGCGCGCGGCAACGTCACGAGCGGCGCCAACGCCCAGCGCGACGTCGCACCCGATGCGACCAGCACGATCGGCACCGCGTACGCGAAGCCGAGCAGCGCCGCGTACTCGATGCGCGAGGCGCGCTCGCCGAAGCGCACCGCCAGCGTGCGCTTGCCCGCCACGCGGTCGGTGTCGATGTCGCGCAGGTTGTTCACGACCAGGATCGCGCTCGCGAGCGCACCGACCGCAAGCGAAGCCGCGACGACCAACGCGGTCACGGCGCCGGTCTGTACGAAGTAGGTGCCGCATACCGCGACGACGCCGAAGAACGCGAAGACGCCGACTTCGCCGAGCCCGCGGTAGCCGAACGGCAGCGGGCCGCCGGTGTACGCCAGCGCCGCTGCGATCGCGAGCACGCCGAGTACGGCGATCGGCCAGCCGCCCACCGACACCAGGTGCACGCCGGGCACGATCGCGGCGGCGATCGCGAGAATGACCGCCAGACGCATCCGCCCCGGCGAAATCCATCCTTGTTGGACCGCGCGCGCTGGACCCAGCCGTGCGTGGGTGTCGGCGCCGCGCTCGAAGTCGAAGAGGTCGTTTGCGAAGTTCGCCACCACTTGCAGCAGCAACGCGACGGCCAGCGCGGCGATGGCAGCGAGCGGTCGCAGCGAGCCGTGCGCCGCGGCGATCGCGGTGCCGACACACACCGGCGCCACCGCAGCGGGTAGCGTGCGCGGACGCGCCGCCGACACGAACGCCTGCAAGGTGCTCGGCGCGTGCGCGGAACTCACGGTCGCCACGGAAAGCGCGCGAAGTCGGGCGGGCGCTTCTCCAGATACGCGTCGCGGCCCTCCTGCGCTTCCTCGCTCATGTAGAAGAGCATCGTCGCATTGCCGGCGAGTTCCTGGATGCCGGCCTGGCCGTCGCAATCCGCGTTGAACGCAGATTTGAGACAGCGGATCGCGAGCGGCGAGTGCGTGAGGATGCGTCGCGCCCACGCCACACCACTCGCCTCCAGCTCGGCGAGCGGCACGACCTTGTTGACGAGTCCCATCGCGAGCGCTTCCTGCGCGTCGTATTGCTCGCAGAGGTACCAGATCTCGCGCGCCTTCTTCTGCCCGACGACGCGCGCGAGATAGGACGAACCGAAGCCCGCGTCGAAGGAGCCGACGCGCGGGCCGGTCTGGCCGAAGCGCGCATTCTCCGCGGCGATCGTCAGATCGCAGACGAGATGCAGCACGTGTCCACCACCGATCGCGTAGCCGGCGACGAGTGCGATCACAGGCTTCGGCAGCGTGCGGATCACGCGCTGCAAGTCGAGCGCATTGAGGCGCGGCACGCCGTCGTCGCCGACGTAACCCGCGTCGCCGCGCACGCGCTGATCGCCGCCCGAGCAGAACGCCTCGTCGCCGTCGCCGGTGAAGAGCACGACGCCGACCTGCGGGTCTTCGCGCAGCCGCGTGAAGGCATCGATCAACTCGAAGAGCGTGCGCGGTCGAAATGCATTGCGCACTTCGGGCCGACAGATCGTGATCTTCCCGATGCCGTCGTCGCTCCGCTCACAGCGGATGTCGTCGTAGCTCTTGACGGATTTCCAATCGACAGTGCTCATACGTGGCTCTCCTGGTCGCTCGAAGTGTTTTGAAAAATCGCGGAGTCTGCGGAACGGAGGAATGCGCCAGCGAAGCGTGCGAACACCGCGGGGTTTTCGAGATGCGCGGCGTGCCCCGCCTCGGGCACCAGCGCAACGCGTGCATGCGGCAGTCGTTGCGCGAGATCGCGCGCGATCGCGGCGAAGCGTTGATCCTCTTCGCCGACGACCAGCAACACTGGGGCTTCGAGATGCGCGAGGTGGGTGTGCAGCGGCGGCTGCGCGCCCGCGCCCATCCCGCGCAGACTCGCGGCCAATGCATGCGGCCGGTTGGCGAGACGTTCGGTGCGAGCTGCAGCGAGCGATACGGCGCCGAGCCGTCGCTGCGTCGCGAAGAGCGGCAACGCCATCCAGTGATCGACGAACGCGGCGATGCCATCGCGCTCGATGCGCGCGGCCAGCGCCTCGTCGTCGCGACGGCGCGCGGCGCGCTCGGCGGGATCCTCGAAGCCTGCTCGCGCGCCGATCAGCAGCGCCGACAGGGCGCGCTCCGGATGCAGCACGGCGAACGCGAGCGCAACGCGCGCGCCCATCGAGTAGCCGAGCAGATGCGCCCGCGGGATCGACAGAGCACCCAGCACGCACGCGAGGTGCGCGACGCAGCGCTCGATCGTGTAGGCCTCGAGGTCGCGCGGCGCATCGCTGTCGCCGTGGCCGACCAGATCGACGCGCACCACGCGATGGCGATCGCGCAGCATCCGCGAGACACCCGCCATGCTGGCGCTCGAACCGGTGAAACCGTGCAGCACCAGCACGGGCGTCCCCTGCCCTTCCTCGACGACGTGCAGCAACACGCCGTTGCACGCGATGCGATGCGTGCGCAGCGCGCTCATGCGGCCTGCTCGTCGCGCGCGACGGCGGCGCCGACGGCGGCTTCGATGCGCCGACGCGCGGCGACATCGAGTGCGCGGTCGAGCGGCACTTCGATCACGCGCAGCCCGGAAGGCGGGGCCTCGCGTGCGAGCGCCGCTCGCAGCGCCGCGATGCTCTCGACGCGCGTTGCCTCGGCGCCAAACGCGCGCGCGACGGCGAGCAGATCGAGGCCGTGCGGCGTCCGGAAGAAAGTCTCGAAGCCAGCGGCCTCGCCGCTCTCCGCGATCGGCAACAGCGAGAAGATGCCGCCGCCATCGTCGTTGACGACGATGATCGTCAGATCGATGCGATGGCGATGCGCAGCGAGCAGCCCGCTCGCGTCGTGCAGGAAAGCGAGATCGCCGGTCAGCAGCACGCACGGCGTCGGGCGCGTCGTCGCGGCAGCGCCGAGCGCGCTCGACACCAGGCCATCGATGCCGTTGGCGCCGCGATTGCAAAGTATCCGCAGACCTCGCTCCGAGAGCGGCCAATAGAGGTCGATGTCGCGCACCGCCATGCTGCTCGCGACGTAGAGAAGAGCATCGGCGGGCAGCGCAGCCGCGAGCGCGGCGATCAGCGCCGGAACGCCCATCCGTGTCGACGCCTGGACCTCGCGATCGAGGACGCGCTGCGCAGCACGCTCAGCGGCGTGCCACGCTCCGAGCCACCGACCCTCGCCGCGCGCGGCGAGCGACGCACCGAGCTGCCGCGCGACGCGCTCCGCGAGCGCGGCGGGATCCGCCCGCACGATCGATGTCGCGAGGTGACTCGGATCCTCCCAGCCCGCACCGGGGTCGATGACGACGAGGTGCGCAGGCGGCGTGCGTTCGATCCACTGGCGGAACGCCTTGCTGGTCGGCATCGGACCGAAACGCAGTACGGCGTCGGCTGCGTGCGCAGCGGCGAACGCGGCGTCGCGCAGCAATAGATCCGATCGCGCCACGTGCGGCGCGAATGCGACGTGCGGGCCGGAGCGGAGCTGCGCCGTCGCTTCGGCGAGAATCGGCCAGCCGGTGGCGGCGCCGAGCCGCGCAATCGCCTCGACCGCACCCTCGTCGAGATCGAGCGGCCCGCAGGCGATCACGCCGCGCGGGTGGCTGCGCGCGAGCAGCGCGAGTTCCGCCACCACATCGGGACCCGGTATCGCCACTTCGTGTCGCGAGCGCGTGTAGGCGTGCGGCGCGCGACCGCGGATCGCGAGCGTCGCGTCGCTCGCCGCAACGTCGCCGGGCACCGCGCGCAGATCCAGCGGATCGCGGAACGGCAGGTTCAGATGCACGGGTCCCGGCATCGCTGCCGTCGCTTCGGCGACCGCCCGGCACGCGAGTGAACGCGCGTAGCGAAGCGACGCCTCACCTGCCTCGGGCAGCGCCGCTTCCGCAAACCAGCGGACCTGCGAACCGTAGAGTCGAAGCTGATCGATCGTCTGCGGCGCGCCGCAATCGCGCTGCTCGGGCGGACGATCGGCCGTCAGCACGAGCAGTGGAACGCGCGCGTGATGCGCCTCGACGATGGCGGGCAGGAAGTTCGCCGCCGCCGTGCCCGACGTGCAGACGAGGGCGACCGGCCTTCGTGTCGCCTTCGCGATGCCGAGCGCGAAGAACGCAGCGGCGCGCTCGTCGATGTGGGTCCACGCGCGCAGTCGCGGGTTGCGTGCGACGGCGATCGCGAGCGGCGCCGAGCGCGATCCCGGACACACACACACGTCGCGGACGCCGGCGCGCTCGAACTCCTCGAAGAGCGCCGTCGCGAACGCGATGTTGCGATTCGGCGCGGCTGCGACCGGCGCGCGTGCGCCCCCGGAACGCATCTCAGAGTTCCAGCAGCGGCACCAGCAGTGCCCGCAATTTGAGACGCGTCTCGACGAGTTCCGCCTCGGGATCGGACGCGGCAACGATGCCTGCGCCGGCATAGAGATGCGCGTCGGTGCCGCAGACGAGACCCGAACGCAGCGCGGCGCACACTTCGCCGCCGCCACGCGCATCGATGTAGCCGACAGCGCCGGCGTACCACCCGCGCGCGAGCGATTCATGCGCGGCGAGCCACGCGAGCGCGGCGTCGCGCGGCGCGCCCGCGACGGCGGGTGTCGGATGCAGCCGGCCCGCGAGTTCGAGCAGGCTCCTGTCGCCCAAGAGTGTCCCCTCGATCTTCGTCTCGAGATGCTGAATGCCTTCGACACGCAGCAGTTTCGGCGCTTCGGGCACCACCAGCGCCGTGCAGAGCGGGCCGAGCGCGGCGCGCAGCGCGTGCACCACCGCCGCGTGCTCTTCTTGTTCCTTCTTGCTCTCGCGCAGCGCGCGGCCGAGTTGCTCGTCTTCTTCGGGGCTGCGACCGCGCGGAGCGGTGCCGGCGACGGCTTCGGCGGAGACGCGCCGACCGCAGAGCCGCACCAGGCGCTCGGGCGAAGCGCCGATGAAGCTGCGGTCGCCGCGCGTGACGGCGAAGGTGGTGCAAGACGGATGGCTGCGGCGCAGCGCGCCGAGGAGCGCCGTGACATCGATCGGCTCGCGACTCGCGAGCCGCACCGAGCGCGCGACGACCAGCTTTGCGAAGGCGCCCGCGCGCACCGCGTCGCGCGCCTGCGCGACGAGTGCCCGGTACTGCGCATGCGAGCGATCGGCTTCCACTCGATAGGCGCGTGCAGCGCTGCCGCCAACCGCGACAGCGCCGAGTCGCGCGAGCCGTTCGCGCTCGCGCAGCAGCCGCTGCCGCAGCGCCGAGCGCGCAGCGGCTTCGCTCGCGTGCGGTGCCGCCGGCTCGATGCCCAGCAGCGAGCCGACACCGTCGCGGCGCAGCAGCGCGAGCGGCGGCACGACGAAACGCAACGCATCGAAGCCGGTCCACAGCGGATCGCGTTCGGGATCATCCGTGAACGCGAAACCACCGACGAGCATCGGCGCAGCCGCGTCGATCGGAGCGCCATCCCGGCGATGGATCGAGGGCAGCAGCTCCGCGATCGATGCTGCGGCGTCGTCGAAGCGTGTCGCGCCGCGCGCTTCGACGACGTGCAGCGCGCCCGACGTCGCGATCGCATTCGCACCGTGCGACCAGAAGAAGCGCTCGGGCTGGCGCGACGACGCAAAGAGCGTGAGCGGGTCCACGTCGCACGCGACGCTCTCGACGAACCACGTCATCGAGTCACCTCGCGGCGCCGTGCCGTCCACATCTGCGCGGCGCCGAAGAGCAGCTTTCGCTTCTCGACGCGCTCGAAGCCGCACTCCGCCAGCTGCGCTTGCAACACTTCAGCGGGCGGCAGATAGACCGTCGAGCGCGGCAGATACGCATAGGCCTGGCGATCCGAGAGCATGCCGCCGACGCGCGGCACGACGCGATCGAACCAGAATGCGTGGCCGGCGCGAAGCAGCGCCGATTGCGGGCGATCGACGTCGAGCATGGCGATGCGACCGCCCGGCGCGACGACGCGCGCCACTTCGGCGAAGACCGGCGGCAGCGACACGAAATTGCGCAGCGCGAAGCCGCAGATCACCGCGGTGGCCCAGCCGTCGCGGAGCGGAAGTGTGGCGGCGTCGCCCTGCACGAGGTGGCAGTCGATCTCGCGCGCCGCGGCGCCAGCGAGCATGGCGCGCGCGAAGTCGATGCCGACGACGCGCGCACCGCGCTGCGCCGCGAGCGCCGCCAGATCGCCGGTACCACACGCGAGGTCGAGTACGCGATCGCGCGGACCGACGTCGATCGCGGCGAGTGCGAGGCGCCGCCAACCGCGATCGAGGCCGAGGCTCAGCACGCGGTTCAGCGCGTCGTAGCGGGGCGCGATGCGATCGAACATGGCACGAACGGCGCGCCGCTTGTCGTCAGCGGGCGGCAGCGGATCGCGCGCTTCCGTGGGTCGGGCACCTGGTTCGTCGTGTGCGAGTCCGGCCTTCAGCGCCACGAGACCTCCAGTCGCGCCGACGCCGTCGCCTCGACCGCCGCGGCGAGCGCCTCGCGTTCGTCGGCGTGGTCGAGCCGCGCCAGTGCGCGCGTGACGAGCGTGTGCTGGAAGTGCCGCGCGACCAGGATCGTCGCCTGCGGCAGCAGCTCGCGAAACGCCGCGGTGATCGCTTCCGGGTCGCGACCGGCGGCGCCGCGCTGTCGCACATGGGTGTCGAAGAGTTCGATCGCCTGCTCACACACGTCGGCGATGTGGTCGCGATGGCGCATCGCGAGCGCGAGCAGTTCGTGCATCGGGAAGCCGGCTTCGAGGATCTGCAGGCCCGCACGCGCCATCTCGATGTCGGACTCGCGGAAGCGCGGCTCGCCGTCGAGCACGACCGGCTCGAGCAGGCCGGCCGTCTCCGCGGCGCGAATCATCGCCTCGGGCACGGCGGCGGCGGCGGCCACTTCGCGGCGCGAGAACAACTGCCCGCCGCGACTTTCCTCGACCAGCGCCGTCAGCAGCGGCTGCTCTTCGGGGCGCTCCAACACGCGACGGATCTGGTCGAGCGTGAGTCGCTGACGCTTCAGGTCGCGGATCCGGCGCAGCCGATCGAGGTGGGTCTGGTCATACCAGACCACGCGCCCGCGCCGCGCCGGCGCCGGCAGCAATTGCTGACTCTGGTAGAAGCGAATCGTGTCGACCGCGACCCCGGCCGCCGCCGCCAACTCATCGACTCGGTATTCCATGCAATGAGTCTTAGAGTACTCACTCGAATTGTCGAGCCGAGCCGGAGAGGGAGCTTTCGTCAGCGGTTTCGCAGGAACGCATCCAGATGGAAGCGGGCCTGATCGGGCCCGTATTGATGCTCGCGACCGACCGGACACGCGGCCCGCGCCAAACAGCCGGCGCCGAAGCAGGGCTCTCCGGCCCCCTCATAGAGATGGGCGGCGCAAGCTGCGTCGTCGTAACCGGTCGTCGTAAAGGCGGAAACCGGACAAGCGGCGAGGCACGGCCGATCGAAGCACGACGCGCACGGACTCGGTCGTCGATCGGGCGCCGGCAGCCCCAGGCGTTCGGCGAAGACGAGCGCACCGCGGTACGCGTGCCACAGGCCGAAGCGAGGATGGATCAGCAGACCGAGCGGCGAGACGTGAACCGAGTCCGCGCGCACCGCCCAGCGCTGGAATGGGAGATACGGGGGTCCATCGCTCGGGAGCAGCACGGTCGCTCCGCAGCGATTCGCGACGGCCGACAGCACGCGCGCCGCCCAGCGATCGAGCGGCTCGGGCTCGTCGCGACGCGCGCGGAGGAACGGCGCCCAGGCCGACGCGCCGACGCTGCCGGCGAGCACCAACGTGCCGGCGACGCCGCCGACTTCGAGCGGAGGCACGCCATCGCCGACAACGGGATGGAACGCGCCGCGCGCTTCGAGTCCGCTCGAGCGGAGTGCCGCCTCGATGTCGGAGAGTGTCGCCACGGCTGGCAGCTTCGCATGCCCGGCGCCGGTTGCGTCCAGGTGTGCAAATTCATGGACACTCGGCGCACGCTGTGAAACGATACGCGCCGGCTCGAAATTGCCTCAACGGAGACGACCCGATGATCCCGCGACCGCTGACGATTCGGACCTTCGCGCTGTGGATCGCGCTCGGCCTGGCGCTCGGCGCCGCCTGCGGACCCGCGCCGAAGATCTACATCGATTCGCCGGTGCACGGGACCTTCCTCAACGGCACGGCCGTCACCGTGCAGGGTCGGCTCGACGTGCCGGCGCAGTTCCAGAGCCTCAGCGTGAACGGGGTCGCCGTGACGCCGGCCGCAACCTGGTCGGTGAGCCTCCCGGCGAGCGCCGCCGCGGTCTTCAATCGGATCACTGCGACGGGCGTGCTGACGAGCGGCGGCACGCTGCGCGAGAACATCACGATTGTCGTCGGCGACGGCGTGCAGACGGGATTCGTGCTGGACGGCGTCGCGTCGCCGGAAGGTGTCGCGCTGCGCATCGCCGACACGGGCCTCGACCAGATCACGCCAATCGTCGAGAGCCTCTCGGGCGATTCGCTCGACATCTCGTCGCTGATCACCGCGCAGAATCCGATCGCGCAGGGCAGCATGAGCGGCATCAACTACACCGCGAACGTCGTAGAGGTGGGCTTCGGCGGTTTCGGGATCGGCGTGGACCCGACGGCGAGCGGGCTCGATACCACGATCACGATCGACGACTTCTTCCTGGAGATCGATCTCGACCTCGGCTGGCTCGGCGCCTGCACGCTCGAAGTGGAGACGTCGAGCGCGGCGATCGGTGGTTCGTACGATCTCGCGCCGCTGGCCGCGGATCCGTCGTACGTAGACGTCAATCTGGTGTCGGCCGTCACGGTGACACTCGCGGGGTTCGGCTCCCACTTCGTATCGGGCATCTGCGACGACCCGCTGCTCGGCGACATCGTCAACCTGATCATCGGCCAGGGCGACATCCAGGATCTGATGCAGCAGGGCTTCCAGGACAATCTCGCCGACCCGGATGGCGCGGGTCCGCAGGATTCGCCGCTGGCCGGCGCGATCCAGAGTGCCCTCGCGGGCATCTCGATCGCGGGACCCGTCGGCGATGCGCTCGGCGGTGTGCTCGACGCGCCGATAAGGTCGGTGACGGAATCGAGCACGGGCCTCACGCTCGCTTCCGATGCCGCGATCTATTCGACGACGCCGGCGCCGGGCGCGCCGAACCTGCCCGCTTCGTACACGGTGACCGAGCCGTTCCCGAGCTTCGGCGCGCTGACACCCGACCAGGGCCTTCCGTACGGCTTGGCGTTCGCGATCTCGACGTCGGCGATGAATCAGTTGCTGAAGACGCAGATCGAGAACGGCCTGCTGCGCAGCGACATCACCGAGTTCCTCGGCTCGCCGATCACCGCGGGGCTCTTCTCGCTCTTCATTCCGCAGCTCTCGACGGCGGATCCCAGCGAGCCGATCGTGATTCGCATCCGGCCGACACTGGCGCCGGTCTTCACCGGCGCGCCGGGACCGAATGGCGAGTTCGCCGAGATGAAGATCTCGTCGCTGCGGGTGGAGTTCGAGTTCACCCGCGTAGCGCATGTGTTCCTGATCCTCGAGGTGGATCTCGATGCCGGGCTCGATCTCGCGTTCACGGAGGCTGGACTCGAGTTCAGCCTCGCGACACCGCCGAGCAGCGACATTGGCGTGACGCTCACGCGCAACCTGATCGGCGCGAACGAGACTTCGCTGATCAACACGTTCCGGAACCTGTTCCCGCTCTTCGCGCCGGAACTGGAGAGCGCGATCGAAGCGTTCCCGGTGCCGTCGCTGCTCGGGCTCGATCTCGAGCCGGTGGAGCTGGCGCGACTGCCCGGCGGTTTCATCGGGCTCTTCGCGAATCTGGTGCAGCGGCCGACGACGCAGATCTCGAACGTCGTGTACACGGATCTCAGTAGCGGCGACTTCCGGCAGCAAGGCGGCTGCTGGCTGCGCGAGTGGCGGCATCGGCTCTCGGGCAGCGCGCTCGGCAACCGCATCTCGGCGAATCTGCGCGGCATGCTCGGCGCCGACGCGGGCTGCACCACGAACGATGCGCACTCGGTCGCGACGCTGGCCTATCGCGTCAACTTCGACATCGTCTCGGTTCCGGGCGAGCTCTGGACGCTCGACCTCGACCACAGGGTCCGCGGCGCGCTCGACCGGATCAGCGACGGCTACAACGACGGCATCGGCTTCCAGGACGGCGGCGGCAACGCGACGCTGCTGACGCCGATCTCGGCGAACTACACGATCACCGGCGCCCCGAACGGGAGCTTCGGCTTCACGCCGGCCGTCACGACCATCACCGACGGTGTGGGCGGCGGATCGAACAGCCAGGACGTGACCTTCAGCGGCGCCGCCGGCACGCTGATCTCGGGCACCGGCGATGCCAGCGTGGCGGTCACGTTCCAGGTCAACCTCGAGGCCTTCTCCAACTCGAATACGGCGTTCCCCACCGCGAACGGCGACGAGATGGCGATCCGCCTCGGCAAGAACGACACGATCGACAACAACTTCACGGCCGGCCAATACCCCGGTATGGGCGGCCGGAACATCGCCGACGACGGCCACATCGCGACGATCGAACTCTCTTCTTCGCCGCTGCCGTAGCCTTTGGCCGCGTCATGCGGCCGAAATCCGTTCGAAAGCCCATCTTTAGCTTGCGCGATGTGGGCTTTGGCTGGCACTATGCTGAACAGCAGGTAAGTCCCGTTCGGGTGCTCGGGACGAAGCTGCAACCCGGGCCCCAACGCCTCGGCCCGGTCGATCCTATCCAGGATCCAATCAAATCGATTTGGAGACGCGGGATGTCGAGCTGCCGCCATCTGTTGGTCTGCCTTGCCGCGGTGTTGATCGCGAGCACGGCGAGTGCCGCTGATTTCATCGAGTTCGAGTCGGGACCGGTCCGACCGCTGGCCATGTCGCCGGATGGGACCCGACTCTTTGCGGTGAACACGCCCGATGCGCGGCTCGAGATCTTCGGGATCGGCGCCGGCGGGATCGCAAAGATTGGCTCCGTCTCGGTCGGCCTCGAGCCGGTGACGGTGGTGGCGCGAACCAACGGCGAAGTCTGGGTGGTGAACCACCTCTCCGACAGTGTGAGCATCGTGGACGTGGCCTCGAGCCCGCCGCGCGTGACGCGCACGCTGCTGGTCGGCGACGAGCCGCGCGACCTCGTCTTCGCGGGCCCCGCCGATGGGCGCGCCTTCATCACGACGGCGCATCGCGGCCAACAGCGACTCGACCCGTCGCTCGTGGGTGTCGTGGGCGCTGGTGATCCGCAGTACACGACCGCAGGCGTCGGCCGCGCCGACGTGTGGGTCTTCGATTCCGCAAGCCTCGGAACCGCGATCGGCGGCGTGCCGCTGAAGATCGTGACGCTCTTCGGCGACGCGCCGCGCGCACTCGCCGTCAAGCAGGGCACGCTCGGGAATCCCGACACCGTCTACGCCGCTGTGCTCGCATCGGGCAACAAGACCACGACGATCAACGAGGGCATGGTCTGCCAGGGCTTCAACGTGAACGCGCCCTGCACCAACTCGCAGGGCCTGCAGACGCCCGGCGGCGTGGCGCCGCCCAGCACCGACCACCTCGGCAATCAGGCGCCCGAAGTCGGCGTCATCGTCAAGTTCAACGAATCGAACAGCAAGTGGGAAGACGAGCGCGGGCGCGACTTCAGCGCGGCCGTTCGCTTCAACCTGCCCGACTCCGACGTCTTCGCGATCGACGCAGACACGCTCCTCGGCGGCAGCATCTGGTCCGGCGTCGGCACGACGCTCTTCAACATGGTCGTGAACCCGATCAGCAACAAGGTCTACGTCTCGAACACCGAGGCGTTCAACGAAGTTCGATTCGAGGGGCCCGGCACCTACGTCACCAACCAGGGCTCGAAGCCGGTCGGTGAGCCCGCCACCGTGCAAGGTCACCTCGCCGAGTCGCGCGTGACGATTCTCGACGGCGCGACGGTGACGCCGCGGCACCTGAACAAGCACATCGACTACTCGGTGCTGCCGGCGCCCGTGGGCACCTCGGATCACAGCCTCGCGACTCCTGTCGAGATGGCGGTGTCGTCCGACGGCTTGAAACTCTACGTCGCGGCGTTCGGTTCCTCGAAGGTCGGCGTCTTCGACACGGCGACACTCGAAGACGACAGCTTCGACCCGACGCTCCAGAGCGCGCAATACCTGACGGTGAGCGGCGGCGGCCCCGGCGGGCTCGTGCTCGACGAGAGTCGCAATCGCCTCTACGTGCTGACGCGCTTCGACAACGCGGTGTCCGTGATCGACCTCGGCACCAACACCGAAACCGCGCACGTGGCGCTCTTCAATCCCGAGCCCGCCGCTGTCGTGACGGGCCGCCCGTTCCTCTATGACGCCAACGCGACGTCGAGCAACGGCGAAGCATCCTGCTCGAGCTGCCACATCTTCGGCGACATGGACCAGCTCGCCTGGGACCTCGGTAACCCCGATGACGAGGTCGCCAGCAATCCGATGCCGATCCGGCTCTCGGTCGGCGCGGGTGGCGACATCAACGGCACCGGTGTGGTCGCTCAATTCAGCGCGCTGAAGGGGCCGATGACGACGCAGACGCTGCGCGGCATGGCGAACGCCGGCCCGATGCACTGGCGCGGCGATCGCTCGAACGGCTTCTTCGGGCAGTCGGCGACGGACGAGGACCTCTCGTTCCGCAACTTCATCGTGGCGTTCCCGGGCCTCGTCGGGCGTTCTTCCCTGCTCGCGAACGCCGACATGCAGTCGTTCAGCGACTTCCAGTTGAAGGTGATCCTGCCGCCGAGCCCGGTGCGAAACCTCGACAACTCGCTGACGGCGGCGCAGAGCAACGGACGCAACTTCTTCCTCGGCAGCAACTTCACGTCGGGCGGGCCGAGCCCGAGCACGACCGGCGTCGGCGGCGGCAACGTCAACGGTCGCCGCTCGGATGGCGCCAACATCAACAACTTCGGCTTCACCTGCCAGGGATGCCACGGCCTCAACGCGTCGCAGGGATTCTTCGGGACGGATGGTCAGGCGAGCTTCGAGAACGAATCGCAGATCCTGAAGATCGCGCACATGCGCAACATGGTTCAGAAGGTCGGCATGTTCGGCATGCCGGACGTCGGCTTCAACAACGCGCTGAACACCCCGCACGCGGGCAATCAGGTGCGCGGCTACGGCTTCACGCATGACGGCAGCACCGACACGTTGTTCCGCTTCTTCAATGCGACGGTGTTCAACCAGGCCAACCCGCTCGGTCTCGGCACCGTGGGCTTCCCGTCCGGCACCAACGGCAACGGCGTGCGCCGCGACGTCGAGCAGTTCACGCTCGCATTCGACACCGACCTCGCGCCGGTGGTCGGCCAGCAGGTGACACTTTCGAGCACCAACTCGCTGGCGGTGAATCCGCGCATCGCGACGTTCATCGCGCGCGCCGGCACGCCGTTCGTCTCGCAGGTTCTCGGTGCGGGCCAGAACGAGTGCGATCTGATCGTGAAGGGCACGATCGGCGGCGTTGCGAAGGGCTGGCAATACCTGCCGGGCACCGGCTTCCGCCCGAGCGACGGCGGCCCGGACATCACCGATGCGGCACTGCGCGCGAACGCAACGGTCGCCGGTCAAGAGCTGACCTACACCTGCGCGACACCCGGATCGGGGCAGCGCGCGGGTATCGATCGCGACCGCGACGCCGTCATCGACGGCGCCGACAACTGCGCGGATGTCGTCAACGCCGGACAGGCGGATGGCGACGGCGATGTTCGCGGCGACAGCTGCGACAACTGCGCACTGAAGACGAACGCCAACCAGAGCGACGTCGATGCCGACGGTTCGGGCGACGTCTGCGACAACCAGTGCATCGGAGTCGCCCTGACCACGCTGACGAGCGTGACGCCGGCGTCTGTAGCCCCAGGTTCGAACTTCCAGTTGATCGGCACGGGCTTTGGTCCGTCGGTCTCGGTGTTCATCGGCAACACCCAGGTCACGCCGTTCCTCTTCTCTGGCAACTGGCTGGTGCAGGTTCCGCCCGGCACGCCGGTCGCGACCTACCCGGTCCGCATCGTGAACCCGGAAGGCTGCGAATCGCAGGAGTTGGCCTCGATCGGCGTGACGGCGCCGGGCGGTGGCTGCGGACTCACCGGCATCGAGCCGTTCCTGCTGCTCGGCTTGATGGGCGTGCGGAGGCTCTACAGCCTCGTCGCGTAACCGCGCAAGCGAACGCAGAGCGCTGCCAGCGAGCGCAAAGCTACGAGCCCCCGCACCTCGATCGAGAGATGCGGGGGCTTCTCGTTTCAGCTCGTGCCGCGTCGCCCAGGATCGCGCCGCTGTGCTCTAATCGGCGCCCGCCCATTCACCGGAGGAAGTCTCATGGATCTCGCGACCTGCGATTGGCTGCTCACCACCACGCGTTCGGTGCGCAAGCGCCTCGATCTCGCTCGCCCCGTCGAACGCGCGATCGTCGAGCGCTGCATCGAGATCGCGCTGCAAGCGCCGACGGGCTCGAACGCGCAGGGCTGGCACTTCGTCGTCGTGACCGATGCAGCGAAGAAGAAGGCTCTCGCCGACCTCTATCGCAAGGCATTCGCCGCGTACCTCACGAATCCACAGCTTCGACGCGCGTTCGAAGCAAGCGACCTGCGCGCCGCGCAGGCGCCGCGCGTCGAAGCGTCGGCGACCTACCTCGCCGAGCACCTGCACGAAGCGCCGCTGCTGGTGATCCCGTGCATCGAGGGTCGCATCGAGAACGCCGGCGTGCTGGGACAGGCGTCGGTGTATGGCTCGATCCTCCCCGCCGCGTGGTCATTCATGCTGGCGCTGCGCGCGCGCGGACTCGGCGCCGCCTGGACGACGCTCCATCTCGCATTCGAAAAAGAAGCCGCCTCAATTCTCGGCATCCCCGACTCCATCACCCAGACCGCGCTGCTCCCGGTCGCCTACACCACCGGCGGCGACTTCAAACCCGCCAAACGCCTCCCCGCCCCCCAGCTCACGCACTGGGACCACTGGTAACGCGCGTCCACGCGGGGCCGGGCGTCAGGTTATTTTGCTGTCAGGTTGTTGAGTGGGGCGAAGGGGCTGGCGCGCGGGACAGGTTGCGCGTTGCTGCGCCGGGATCAACGCGGGACGGGATACTTCGCGAGCTTGCGCTGCAGCGAGCGACGGTGGATGCCGAGCCGGCGCGCGGCTTCCGAGACGTTGCCGGCGCAGTCGGTCAGCACGCGCTGGATGTGCTCCCACTCGACACGCGCGAGTGTGGGCGGCGCGTGCTCGCTGCGCGGCACGTCGTCCACCGCGCCGCCGTCGCGCGCGAAGGCGGCGATCAACTCGTCCACGTCGGCGGGCTTGGTCAGGTAGTGCGTGGCGCCGAGCCGCACGGCTTCGAGCGCGGTCGCGATGCTGCCGTAGCCGGTCAGCACGACGACGACCGTAGTCGGATCGATGCGTTTCAGCGCGCGCACGACTTCGAGACCGTCGCCGTCGGGTACGCGCAAATCGACGACCGCGAGTTCGGGGCTCTCCTCGCTCGCGAGCGCAAGCGCCGTCGCCACGCCTTCCGCCTCGCGAACGGCGAAGCCGCGCTCCTGGAAGGCGCGTGCGAGTCGCCGACGCAACACCGTGTCGTCATCGACCAACAACAAGGTGCGGCCTTCGTAGGGAGACGCAGTCATGCGGCGCCGCGGTCGAGCGGATTGCGCCGCACTTCGAGCACGGCGCGCGTGCCGCGATCCGGATCGGATTCGAGCGTAAGGCGGCCGCCGAGACGCTCCGCGACGGCGCGCGACAGGAAGAGCCCGAGGCCCATGCCGCCGCCAGCCGGGCGCGTCGAGAAGAACGGCTCGCCCGCGCGCGACAGCACCGCGGGCGCCATACCGCTGCCGCCATCGCGCACTTCGAAGCGCACGCTGTCGCCGTGTACGAATGCGGAGAGCGACACCTGCGAGCCTTCGGGCACCGCCGCGAGCCCATTTCGCACGAGGTTCACGAGCGCCTGCGCGAGCGCCGTGCGCGGTGCGCGCAATGGGGTATCGAGCGCCGCGCACACGACCGCGATGCGCTGCCACTCGCGCGGATCGAGGCGATCCCGCACGGCGTCGAAAAGCGTCTTGATGTCGATCGGATCGAGTCCCTCGCCGAGATCGGCGCCGGCCTCGCCGCTCATCCGCGCCAGGATCTCGCGACAGCGCGCCGCCTCTTCGCGAATCAAGCGCGCATCCTCCGCCAGCCGCTCGGCGCCCGGCAGCAGGCGCGCGGCGCGATCGAGTTCGCCCGCCGCCACCGCGATCGTGCCCAGCGGCGAACCGAGTTCGTGCGCCGCACCGGCGGCGAGCGCCGAGAGCGCCACCAGTTTCTCGTTGCGCGACGCGGCCCGCTCGAGCGTACGCAATTGCACGTCGCGCTCACGCAGCGCGGCGGCGGTGCGCGCGACGAAATAGCTGAGGATCAGCGCCGCCACGACGGTCGCAGCCCACATGCCCTGCAGATGCAGGCCAATTGCGCCGGCGCCGTGGCCCATGTCGTGGCCCATGTGCTCGGCGTGATTCATCCCGAGCGGCGCCTGGACCAGGAAGATCGTCGCGTAACAAGCGGCGCAAAGTCCGGCGATCGCGAGACTCCAGCGAAACCCGAAGAGCAGTGCCGCCAGCGAGACGTGCACCAGATAGAGCACGCTGAACGGGTTGGCCGCGCCGCCGCTGAGCCCGAGCAGCGCCGTCAGCAGCACCACGTCGAGCGCGATCACCGCCGCCGCGATCCGGTTGGCGTGACCGGCGAGCCGATCCTGATGGGTCGCGAGCACGACGTTGCTCAGCGCGGTGAACGCGACGATCGCGAGCAACCAGCCGACGTGAAGATCGAGATCGAGCGCCCAGCCCGCGACGGCGATCGTGAGGAGCTGCCCGCCCACCGCGGCCCAGCGCATCCGCACCAGCCACGGCAACCACAGCGAAGCGTCGGCGGGGTCCGCGTCGTCGATCTCGATCTGGGATCCGGGGGCGCTCGCGATCATGCTTCGCTCGCGAGCGTAGAGAGTTGCGGTCACTCGAGGAAGCCGGGCAGCGGCGCGGCGCCGTCGCCCGCAATCCGGCAGCCGAGCGCGGCGAGTCGCGCGCGCCATTCGGCGACGCTGCTCGGACCGAAGCTCCAGGTGCGCGTCGCGCCGCTCCAGATCAGATTCGCCGGCATCTCGCGACCGCCGCTCGCGCGCCAGGCCTTGCCGTCGGGATCGATCAGCACGCGCATCGCGAGCGGACGTTCGGCGAGCCACTTCGCCACGTCCTTCGCATCTTCCGCGACATTCACGGCGACGACATCGACATCGCTGCACGCGCGCACCGCCGCGTCGAGATCGCCGAGTTCGCCCTTGCACGACGGGCACCAGGTCGCCCAGAAATGAAGGATGAGCGGGCGGTTCGCCATCGGCGCGAGCGTTACCGGGCGGCCTTCGAGATCGACCAGCGCGAACGCATCGTCGGCGCGCGCCGGCGCCGCGAGCAGCGCGGCAACACCGAGGGTGATCGCAACGCTGCGCGCGGCGCGCATGCTAGAAGCCGTACCCGACACCGGCAGACCAGACCACGCCTTCGTCCTGCTCGCCGTAGAGCCAATCGTTGGTCAGCGGGATCTGCACGCCGGCGCGCAGCCAGGCGCGCTGCGTCTCGCGAAACGCTGGCAACGCGACCCGCAACGAAGGTGTCGCGTAGAGAACGGAGCCGCCGGTATCGGCGACGTTCTCGCCACCGGATTCATCGCGCGCGGCCCAGCGGAAATCGAAGCCGAAGCCCGGCGTCACACGATCGAGTAGGGGTTGGCCGAGCAGATGGCCGAGCGGCACCTCGAGCGCGAGGGTCGCCAGTACGACATCGCCATACTCGTAGTCGAGACCGCCTTCGCTGTTGATGCGGTAGAAGGTGCTCGCGTAGAGCGAGGCCCAATCGAGGCGATGGACCAGCGCGGTGCCGGCGGCGCCATCCCACGAACCAGTGCCGGGCTGCACGTGCGGATCGAGGACGCCATCGACCTCTTTCGAAGAACGCCCCGTCGGCGCCTTCAACCACCCGCGCAACTCGAGCCATGTGGAGGGCATCACATCGCGATTTCTCCAGACCACGCCGCTCGCGCCGAGCGACACATCTCCGAGTCCCGCGAGCGAGTAATTCGTCTTGCCCTCGCTGTCCTTCTCGTCGACCTCGTTGATCGCCCACGGAACGCCGAGCGTGAGCGTCACCCGATCGACCGGCGTCCACGCGACGTAGAGGTCGAGGCGCTGGCTGTCGTTGCGCTCTTCCGTCGCTTCGCCGTGTTCGTGGTCGGACGCTCCCGCGTCGGGATCCTCCTCCGCCGCGTCGGATTCCGCTGCGGGCGCGTCGAGGTCGTCCTCCTCGCCGTGATCCTCGCCTTCGTCGTGATCATGTTCCTCGTCGTGATCCGGGGCCGGCTCCGCGACGTCCTCGACGACGCTGCCGCTCTCCTTGGTCCAGCCGCGCACTTCGAAATACACGCTGACGCTTCCCGCTGGTTGTGCCGAAGTGCCGTTCGCCGAAAAATTGGGATCGCCAGCGAGACACACCGAGCAGGCGCGCACGTCGTTCGGATCGACGAGCGCGACGCACGCAGCGAGGGCCGCGAGCGTGCGCAGCATCCGTCCTGTCGCGTTCTCTTTGTTCTGCACGGCGCAAACGTAACCGCCGATTTTTTGCGCGGACTGCGATCGACGCGCCGACGGTGCGGCGAGTTGTCGCACGCCTGCCCGCTCATGCGTCTTCGAAGTTTGCGGGCCGCTTTTGCAAGAAGGCGGTGATGCCTTCGCGGAAGTCGCGGGTGCTGCCGGCGATCACCTGATTGCGATCCTCCATCGCGACGGCCTGTTCGAGGCTGCAGGCGTCGATCGAGTGCTTCAGGCATTCCTTGGTGAGGCGCAGCGCGAGCGGTGCATTGCGCAACATCGATTCGGCGAGCGTGCGCGCGCAGGCTTCGAGTTGATCGTCGGGCACCACGCGTGACACCAGGCCGCTTCGCTCGGCGCGCGCGGCGTCGATGAAGTCACCGGTGAGCAGCAGCTCGGATGCGATCGACGCGCCGACGATCCGCGGCAGGAAGTACGAGACGCCGACGTCGCAGGCCGAAAGGCCGAGCCGGATGAAGGCGGCATTCATCCGCGCGCTCGCGCCGGCCACGCGCACATCGGCGGCGAGTGCGATCGCAAAGCCACCGCCCGCCGCAGCGCCGTGTACGGCGGCGATGATCGGCTGCGGCGCGCGACGCATCAACATCACGAGCTCGCTGATGTGGCGCTGCGAGCGCAGGAAGTCGGGAGTCGAACTGCCTGCTACGCCACCCGCGCTCGCCTCTTTCAAATCGAGGCCGGCGCAGAACGAGCGGCCGGCGCCGCGCACCACGACGAGGCGCGTTTCGCGATCGTCGGCGAGCGTCCAGAAGAAATCGCGGAGCTCATCGACCATCTTGCGCGAGAGCGCGTTCAATGAATCCGGGCGATTCAGCGTGAGCCACGTCAGATGGCCTTCGCGCAGCGTCGTGAGCGTCTCGTACATGGGATTCCCTTTCATCGGGGAGCGACGTCGCGCCCCGCGGCCAGTTTTTGCCACAACTCTTCGTAGCCCGGATCGATGCGGAGCGGACGCAAATTGCGCTGCCGGATCAGCTCGACCTCGATGTCGCGACCGACGCGCCCTTCGCGCGCCGGCACCAGCACCACGTCGCGCGGCGCGAGCAGCGCCGCGAGCGCCAGTGGCAAGCGCGTCGTCTCGATGCGCGCCGCTGTGCCACCCGCACGCAGCGACGCCTCCTCGGCGTCGATCGTGCTCGCGAGCAGCGGCGCCACCGATGCGTGTGTGGCGAGCGGCAACAGGACGAGCACTTCCGTCGCGATCAGCAGCCAGACGCCGAAGGTGGCGGCGCCGCGCTCGCCGAAACGCGCAGCGATCTCGTCGATGAAGGCGCCGCAACCGAAGGCGAGCCACGCTGCGACGGGCAGTAGGAAGCGCCAGTCTTGCCAACGGTAGGCGGCGAATACGGCGATTGTCGCAAGCGATCCGATCGCGACTGCGCAAAAGATGCGACGCGAGGCTGCGTCGAAGCGATTGGTCTGGGCAACGCGCGCGAGCCCAATCGCTCCGAGCAACGCGACGGGAAGCGAGCACAGATCGCTCGTGTAGCCGAAGGGCTGGGCCAGGAACTCGCTGCGCACGCCGGCGACCTCGAGCAGGTAGAAGGCGACGTTCTCCGGCACGTGGTGCCATGCGAAGAACAAGGTCGAATCGAGCCAGAACGCATAGCCTGTCGTCGCAGGCGATCCGAACGAGCGCCACTGGTGGAATGCGATCGCTGCCAGCGGCACGAAACACAGCGCAAGCGCAGCTGTGACGCGCAGCGGTCTCCTCGCGAGGCCGCGCCAGACGCCGATCGGCGTCACCACCACCACGGCGAGAAGCCAGAGCGCATGGGTCGAGCGCAGCGCCACCAGCAGCCCGGCCGCGAATGCGCAAATCGCCGTCGCGACGCGCGCATCGCCCATGCGACGAAAGAGATGCAGCGCGCAGCCGAGCACCAGCAGCAGCAGCGCGAGCGCGGGCACATCGCTCATCACGTAGCCGGCGTAGCTCGCATAGCCGGGAGAGCAGGCGAGCAGCGCGGCGGCGCTCAGCGCACCGATCCGGCGGAGCCCGAGCGCGTGCGCGAGTCGCCAGAATCCCAGCACGCCCGCGAGGCCGATCACAAATACAGTCCGCCAGTAATTCCGCGGATCATCGAAGAGCGCCTGCGGCAGCAAGAGCACCGAGAGCGTCGGCGGCACGCGCGCCGGGAAGAACGCGGGCCCGATGCGCAGCACGGGGCCTTCGCCTGCCGCCATCCAGCGCGCCATCGACGCGTACTCGAAGGCATCCGTGAAGGGCCAGAAGTCGCGGCCGAGCTGCAGCGACACCAGATAGACCTGCAGCGAGAAGAGCGCTGCGAGTGCCAGCAACCACGGCGCCGCCGTCCTCCAAAGCGCCCACTCGGCGGCGCGCGCGAACAGCGGCGAATCTTCCAACTTCAAGGTCACGTCGCATCCCGGCTCGTGAATCGCGCAGTATTCCCCACGCGCCACCGACGCCGCATCAGAACTGGAAATAGATGAACGGCCGATGCTCGGTCGCAATCCAGGGCAGCATCAGCGCGACGAGAATGCCAACGGCGATCGCGAATCCCCAATCGGGAAGTCTCGATGTCGCGCGCTCCCACCATTTCGCACGCGCGCCGAGATGCGCGAGCAACAGCACCGGCAGCACGAGCGCCCAGAGCGGATCGACGCTCTTCGCAACCGCCGCGTGCGGCGTCTCACCGAAACCCGCGAGGCCGCGCAGGAACACGCCCGCGCGTCCGAAATCGGGCGAGCGGAAGAGCACCCACGCGACCATCACGATGCCGTTCACGTAGGCGATGCCGATCCATTTTGGGAAGCGCGCGACGAGCCGGCCGAAGCCGCTCCGCTCGAGCACCAGCACCGCACCGTGTACGGCGCCCCACGCGATGAAGCTCCACGCCGCGCCGTGCCACAGACCGCAGAGCAGGAAGACCACGACGAGATTCCGCGCCGTGCGCAGCGCGCTGCCGCGACTCCCGCCGAGCGGGATGTAGAGGTAGTCGCGGAACCAGCGCGTCAGCGACATGTGCCAGCGCTGCCAGAACTCGCGAACGCTGCCCGCCAGATACGGAAACGCGAAGTTCTCCGGCAGCCGGTACCCGATCATCGCCGCGATCGCGATCGCCATGTCGGTGTAGCCCGAGAAGTCGCAATAGATCTGCACGTGATAGAGCGCAGCCGCGAGCCATTGACTCGATGCGGCGTAGGCGGCGGGCGCCGCGAAGACCGGATCGACGATCGTACCGAGTCGATCGGCGATGCAGGCTTTCTTCACGAAGCCGGCGAGGAAGAGGCCGAGGCTCACGCGAAATCGCAGATCGGCGAAGCGGCGCGCGCTCGCGAATTGCGGCAGCAGTTCGGAAGCGCGCACCACCGGCCCTGCCACCAGATGCGGGAAGAGCGCGACGAAGAGCGCGAAGTCGAGCGGAGAGCGCGTCGCTTCGATGCGACGCCGATAGATGTCGATCGTGTAGGAGAGCGTCTGGAACGTGAAGAAGGAAATGCCGACCGGGAGCGCGATTGCGAGCACCGGCGTGGGAATGCCGATGCCGAGTGCCGCGAATGCGGAGGTCGTCGAATCCAGGAAGAAGTCGAGGTACTTGAAGAACGCGAGCAGACCGAGATCGAGAACCAGGCTGGCGATCAGCCAGGCGCGCCGACCGCCCGGTGGATTTTCGCGCGCGATCATCGCGCCGGCGAGGAAGTTTCCCGCGGTCGAAACCAGCAGCAACAACAAGAAGCGCGGATCCCAGCCCGCGTAGAACACGTAGCTGGCGAGCAGCAGCCAGAGCTTCCGCGCCGGATTGCCGCGCAGCAGCCACACCCCCGAGAAGGTCAGCGCGAAGAACACCAGAAAGCGGAACTCGGTGAAGAGCATCGCGCTAGTCGGCGCGCGGTTGCGCGAGGACTTCGGCGAGTCGCTCCGCGAAGTGCCGACTCAGCGCAACCGATCCGGCGCGATTGACGTGGATCGAGTCGTAGCGATTCTCGAGCGCGAAGACGTCCGGATAGCGGCGCGGTGCGTTGAAGCCGAAGATCGGCGGCGCCTGCGCTGCGGCGGCCACCGCATAGAGCGACGGTGTCTCCTTGGCCATCGACGGAATCACGAAGATCGCCGTGACACCGTCCGCGCGCAGACGATCCTCACGCGCTCGAAGCTCCGACACGGACGAAGGCGGCGCGGGGGCGAAGCGCGCGTTCTGCGCGTCGATCTCCTCGATCAGCCCTTCATAGCTGCTGCGACTCGCGAGCCATTGCCGATGCACGCGCGCAGCCGCTTCGTCCTCGCGGTCGTCGATCGCTTCGAAGCCGCCCGCATTTGCGATCGCGGTGTCCACCGGATCCGCGCCGTCGATCCACGCGACGAGTGCGCGCTCGCCCTGCCCCGCGTTCGCAGCCCGCCATGCTGCGTGCTGGATGTGGATCCATGCGAGCCGCACCTTCTCACGGCGGCCACCGGGACCCTGCATCACACTCTTCAGTGCTGCGCAAAGGGCGGGCGCGTCGTGCCAGTAGAGCGCACGGTCGCTGAACTCGTTGCCCTGCATCATGCGCCGCGGATCGAAGTCGAAGAGCTCCACCACGGCGAAGCGCAGCCGGGCCGGATCCTGCGCGAGCACTTCGCGCAACACGAACTCCGCTTCGATCGGCTGCATGTTGTCGGCGCCGAGGTTGTAGGTGCGGAGCGGATGGCCGCGCGCCGCGAGTTCGGCATCGACGATGGCGGGATCGAAGGAGCGCGCGATGTTGCTCGAACCCACGAAGACCAGATCGATCTCGTCGGCGTGCGCGCGGAAGTACGCGATCCGCGCCGCGAGTGCGCCTTCCGCCGGCCACGGGATGAGCGAGCGCACGAGCGCCGCGGTCGCAACGAATGCCGCGACCGCGGCGAGTACGTTCCCGATCGCGCGAAGCGTCGCGAAGCGCTGCAACCCAGACATCGGGAACGCGCGCGGACTGCGTCGGCTCTCAGAGTCCCGCGTTCTTCAATCGGTTCGCGTGGGTCCGAAAGACGGTCTTCGGATTCGACTCGAAGATCGAGACCAGCCCGAGCACTTGATTCACCTCGTCGAGGTGGTTCATGAAGTAGTTGTCGCGCAGCACCTGGCCGAGGTGCGAGCTGCAGCGCTCGACGAGTCCATCGTTGGCCTCGTCGTAGAAAAGTGACGCGACGCCGAGCGCTGCATCGCCGATGTCGAACGCGTTCGTCAACACGCCCGTGCCACTCCACGAGTAGAAGCGAATGCCGCCGACGGTCGCTGCGCCCTGCCCGCAGTAGCTCGCCGGCAATCCCGCCGGGTACGCGGCGTTGAAGGCAGTCGCCGCGGCCGGCGTGAGCCCCTGCAACGCGGCGATCGCGTCGTTGGGATTCGTCGTGCCCGAGAGCAAGCCGAGGATGTTGCCGAGCGCGTTGCCGAAGAACGACAGCACCACCTGGCCAAATCCGCCGTTCGCGAAGTTGCCGACCAGGAAGCCGGCGATGTCGGCGCCGAGATGCGGGGAGCCCACAGTAGTGACTGACGCGACCAGATCCGGCCGCACCGCCGCGACGTAGCGGATGTCGAGACCGCCCTGGCTGTGGCCGATCAAATTGAGCTTCGCTTTGCCCGTCACCGCGACGATCGTTTCGAGCTGATCGATCAAGAGCTCGCCGCGCACTTGCGGCGTGTTCAGCGGCGACACCTGCGTGACGAACACGTTCGCACCGCCGTCTTCGAGCGCGGACTCGATGCCGAACCAGTAGTCGAGCACGCCGAAGAGCGAGTCGAATCCCGCGGCTCCGTGCGCGAGCACGATCGGGTACTTGGTCTTCGTGTAGGAGCAGTTGAAGAAGCAGAAGGCGGACGCCGGGCGCGGCGCGACGATTGCGGCGGCGGCGACCAACGCGAACAGAGCGGCGGTGCGAACGATGAAGCTGCGCATCGAGTTCCCTCCCGTGCCCGTTGTGGGCGGCCGGATTAGAACACGAGAGGCGCGCGCTGGGAACGAAAAAACGCCGTTCAGCGCGATCGCGAACGTCGCAATGCAAGCAACGCAATCGCGCTCCACGCGGCGACTGCGAGCAGCGTCATCTCGGGCTCGGGCACGAACACACCGCGGCGATAGATCACACCGAAGTCTGCGTCGGCGAGCCAATCCGTCGCAGCGCCCACCGGCGTGATGCGATCGGCCGCGACGGGCTGCCGCACGAGTGACACGACCGAGGTCACGGAATCGTCCGGAACCGAGAAGATCACAGCATCATCGCTGCCGGAGTAGCTCGGGATGCCAAAGGCCGGGACGCCCGGTGCGCCGTCGAGTTGCGCGATCTCCACCAGCGCGCCGGTATCGAGATTGGCGGCGAACACCGTGCCGTCTCCCGTCTCCTGATCGACGACGTCGAAGGTGAGGTGGCTGTCGCTCGTCTGCGCGAGCGACGGGTAGCCGATGTCCACGCCGGGTTCCGGTGGGACGATCGCAAAAATATTCCCCGTCGCGAGATTGAGCGCGTAGAGCGCCCACACTTCGACGTCGGCGGCGCCGGATCCCGAGCCCGTGAAACCGACGCGCGTCAGCGCATCGAAGACCACCAGGCGGCGATCGGCGCTGAAATCCATCTGGTCGGCGAAGCGGATCGTCGCGATCGTGCTGGCATCGATCGCGGGCGCCTCGATCGTGAACTGCATCAGATCGTTCGGTGGCGCCTTGGTCTCGTCGGAGACGAAGATCACGTTGTCCGGCTGGCCGCTCAGCGTATCGAGCAGCACGAAGCCAAAAAGCTTTCCGTCGGGTGAAATCGAGACCGACGACACGACGTTCGACACCGACGAGGGACAGAACTCCGACTCGGATCCGTCGGTGAGCAGGAAGCAGAGCCCGTCGATCGAATCGACGAAGACAGCCTCACTGCCGTTGCCGAGCACCGCGGGGCGTTTGGGCTTCACGTCGAAGGCGCTGATGAACGCACCTTCACTGCCATCGCTCGGAATCTCGCGACGACCGACGAAGTAGGTGCCTGGGTTCGGCAAGAAGCGGAGGAACAACGTCGAGTCCACGCCCGCGGTACCGGGAAACGGATCGGGCGGATCGGCGCCAGCGCCGTCGAAGACTTCGACCGCCGTGAATGCGTCGCGAACCGCTTGCACGTCGGCGGCCGTGATCCCCGAACCCGAGAGCTCTTGCGCCGACTGCACGGCCGCGAGACGCGCATCGACGAAATTCGAGCTGGCGGTCAAATGTGTCGTCAGCGCGCGATAGAAGATCGCCTGCGCCTTCACGCGGCCGATCGCATTCGGCAATCCCTGCACGAGCTGGAAGAACGCGTGATTGATGATGCTGCTGTTCAGGTGTACGCCGCCGTTGTCCTGCGTGGTCTGGATCCGCTGGCTGTACTTCGACGGGTACGGACCGAAGCTCGTCGAGAGCGAGCCGGGATTCTGCATGTTGCGCAGCGGCGCATTGAAGGCCGGCGGCGAGCCGACCAGCCAATCGGGCGTCGCCGCGCCCGCGACGTGCGCTTCGACCATCTCGCCGAAGATGTCCGAGAAAGCTTCGTTCAGCGCTCCGGATTCATCCTGGTAGATCAGATTCGCGCTGTGATGCGTGACGCCGTGGGTCAGCTCGTGGGCGACCACGTCGAGCGCGCCGGCAAACTTTTGTGCGTCGCCAAAGGCCATGATGTTGTTCTCGGACAGGAAGAACGCGTTCTCGAAGTTCTGTCCGAGCCGCACGACGGCGAGCAGTGTCGCGCCGGCATCGTCCAACGAGTTGCGGCCGTGCACCGACAGGAAGTAGTCGTAGACACGCGAGAGGTTCAGCAGCGCCGAGACGCCGTCGCCGACGTTCGGCCCGCTCGTCGCGCCCTGCGGACGCCACGGGCTCGCGCCGTTCGGCGATGTCAGATGGAAGAGGTTTGGAAACTGGCGCGGATTGTTGCTCGCCGGCTGGTTGCCCGCGTCGAGCACGACGATGCCGCCGAGCGTCGTATCCGGATCGGGCGGATTCGACGCGCCCGCGTTGAACATCGGCTTGGAGCTGTCGACCAGGAAGAAGGAGCCCGCCGCTTCGTTCCAGATGTGGATCGCTTGCGCGCCGTTCAGCGCATCCGTGCCGCTGCCCGCGAAGTCCACATCCTGTGCGGTGTTCCACGCGCCGAGCACGTCGCCCGATTGCGCATCGACGATCACCCACCATTGATCTCGCAGCGTCGCGGGCACGAAGACCTTCCACGCGAGTCGCGCGGGACCGCGCGCGGTGTAGACCAGCAGCTCGGGTGTTCCGATCACCGCATCGATGGCGTCCGCCACGCGTGCGCGCGCAGTTGCGATCGCCGTCGCGGCGGCGATCGCCGGCGCCGTGCTCGCGAGCGCGGGCGTCGCGATGCTGGCGCCGTTCACGAGATCCACGTCACCGCTCGGATCGAGGTGCACGATCACCTCGGCCGGCCACACACGCAGCCCTGCGTAGCGCTGGCCGAAGCGAAGCTGTGTGCGACCGAGCGAATCGCGCCGAGAGCGCTGCAACGCGAGCTCGGAGTCGGGATCGTCGAGTTTCCACAGCGCCGCGCGCTTGCGGAGAAACGCGCGTGCGGTGTCGAGCGCCGGATCGCGACCGACACGAATGCGTGCCGCGCGCTCGAGCGCATCGCCGCGGATCATGCGCGGCGTCCCGCTCTCGCGACGCAGGTAGATCTCGACCTTGCCGCGCGCGCCCTCACGCAACTCGTCGAGCGCCTCGCGCTGACGCGGCGGCAGCGCGAGCGGTCGCGTCGCGCGCGCCTCCGCGCTGCGCGCGGCCGCCTCGGCGCGCGCGACCGCGACGCGCGTTCGCAGCGCCTCCGCGACGGCCCGAGCGCGCAGGTCTTGCGACGGCACGGGTCGCTGCGGCGACCCGAGTTGGGGCGCGATGGCGATCGGCTGCAGCCGCGGGGGAACGGGCGGAATCGCCGCTGCGGGCTGCGCGCCAAGCCCGACGTAGAGCGCCGCGATCGCAACGAGCGCGACGCCCGCCATCGCGCGTTCAGAGACGCGCTTCATCGCGAAGACTCTCCCGGTTTCGAGCGCGCGCCCGGAGTCGCAACCGGCAAGGCGCGCAGCGGCGCGCCGCTCTGTGCATCGATCCAGCGCTCCGACGCGGTGATCGCGCCGGCCGGCGCTGCGACGCGCCAGGCGAGTCGCGGCGGCGCGCCGCGCTCGGCGAACACGACGAGATCCGTCGCGCACGCGCTGCACACAGCCGCATCGAGATCGCCCGCGCGCGCGGCGATCGAACGCGCGGCATCCGCCGTGATTGCGGGCGCTACATCGAGCTCGCGCGGCGTCTCGATGTAGCCGCCGCTGACGAGCACCACGCTGCGCTCGCGATCGAGGTGCACGATCACCTCGGCGCCAGGGATCGGGAGATCGCGGTAGCGCTGATCGAAACGCACATGGGTGGTGCCGATCCGATCGACATCGATGCGCGTCATCACGAGCTCGCGCTTCGGATCGTCGAGGCGAAACAGTGCGGCGTAGGCGGTGAGGAACGAGCGCGCCACCGCCTCGGCATCTCCCGCGTTGCGCGCGGCGCGGAAGAGCGGATCGCCATCGAGTTCGCGCGAGAGGTTCTGCCCCTTCAAAAAGCGCACCGTGCCAGACTCGGGATCGCGCATCAGCGTCGCGCCGGTGGGCAGCCCGGATTCGCGCACCGCCTTGGGCGCCACGTTCTTTTGCGGCGGCCCCGCCGCGAGAGAAGTGGACGCCGCGAAGAGCGCGGCCATTGCGAGGCACGCGAAAGCTGCGATCTCGTCGCGGTGGTGCTGCGCCTCTCCCAGCAACGTGCCCTCGCTTGCTTCGCCCCGGCCCAGCATACCCGGACGACGGTTGGACGGAAGCCGGATGAGAAAAGCCCGCGCCTGGTGGGGACCAAGCGCGGGCGAACGTGAGCAGGAGAGGTGAGCGGAGTCTATGAGAGGCGAATGACGGCGCGATGACCGAAGGCCGTCTCGGCGTTCGGCTCAGCGCAGTGACGCAGCCAGAATCGCCGCGACGGCGGCGTGCCCTTGTTCGGTCCAGTGCTGGTCGTAGGTGAAGTAGACCGGAACGCCCGCGGCGACACGCTCGCGCAGCGGCGTCGTCAGCGAGATGAAGTCGATCCCGCGCGCGGCGCACCAATCGCGGAGCGTGTGCTCCTGGGTATCGAGATTGCGGTAGAGCTGTTCGCGAAAGGCGTCGGGCGGCAGCAGATCGCCGGCGTGATTGCGGAATCGGGCGAAGGCGTGCATCGCTTCGGCGCTCACCGTTTCGCGCAAGAGCGGCAGCACGACGTGCGCTTTCGACGGCGCGTAGACGAAGACGAGTCGCAGCTCGCGCGCACGCGCGATGTCGGCGAGTTGGCGCAACACCGCTTCGTTCGTCGTCCACTCGGGCGACGCCGCGAAGGCCGCGGGCTCCCAGTCGAGACGCATCATGTTCTTCGGTTCCCATGCGTAGTGCCGGGCGACGCCGCCCGCTTCGATGGTCGCGGGCATCCAGGACAGACCGAGGCTCGGCGGCAGCGGCCAGTCTTCACCGATCGGCGTCAGCAATTGCTTGAGCGCCAGCTCGGCGCGAAAACGCAGCGGTGATGCGTTCCAGATCGCGCCCCATACGGAATCGAGCAGGCCCGCGCCGACGACGCCCGCTCGCATCGCTGCGGGAACTGCGGTCGCCGTCAGCGACGCGGGCTCGAGCGGCTTCCAGTCGTTGCCCTCGTAGATGGTGACGATCAGCGTGCGCGCGCCCGAGTCGAGTCCGAACGCGAGCCAGTTGTTCAGGTACTCGCGGATCGTGAGACCCGACACGCCGGTGTTGTAGATGCGCACCCCGGTCTGGCGCGCGAGCAGCGACCACCATGTCTCGTCGTCCGACACCATCGAGCCTTCGGTGAACGAATCGCCCGCGACCACGATGTCGTAGCGACCCGTGCGCGGCGGATTGCGCAGGCCGCGGTCGTCCGTCGTCAACACGATCGGCACGGCGGGACGAGCCGGCACGCGCAGCGGATACGATCGGCCGAGCGGCGGCAGATCCTCGCGGAGCAGCTCCCACCTGTACTTCGGATCGCGCCAGAGCACGCGGCCACTGAGGTGCGCGCGCAACGCCCGATCCTGCACGACGCTCGTGACCGGTGCCGACTGATAGCGCGGCGCGATGCGGATCTGTGCGAACGACGCGATCAGCACCACCCCTGCGAACGTCGACCCGAGCGCGAGCGCCGCGAGCGCCGCGGTCTCCGCGAGCGATCGCCGATTCCACAGCAGCGCCACGACGAGACCGAGCAGCAGCGTGCCGAGTGCGAGTGCGACGAAGTGAGCCATCCCGTAGCGACCCAAGAGCAGCGGTTCCTGGCGCGCCACGAGTGCGATCACCGGACTGGGAATCGCCCACGCGAACGCGACGATCGCAATGCAGCCGAGCGTCATGCGACGGCGCTGGCGAGTCCGCATCGGGGCGTGTCGAGACAGCGTGTCGGGCATCGCGATCGAGACGCATAGCAGCCGCCGTCGCTGCGAGGAATGCAACCTGCGTGCGCGGGCTCCGCAATTGCGCGAGTTTCCGCCCGTGGCTCCCGACCTCGCTCTCTTCGCGACGCCGCGTGCGCGCGCTGTGGTGCTCATCGCGGCGACGGTGCTCGTATTCGTGCGGCTCGGCGCGACCGACCTGTGGCCGCCCGATGAGCCGCGCTATGCGCTGGTGGCCGAAGAGCTGCGCGCGATGGAGAAGGGACCGAAGGGTCTCGTGCTCTTGCACCTGCACGGCGCGCCGTACACGCAAAAGCCACCCCTCTTCTACTGGCTCGCGGCGGCGGCGGGCGCGCCGCTCGGCCGCGTCACCGAGTTCGCCGCGAGACTGCCCTCTGCGCTCGCGGGCATCGCGACCGTCGCCGCGACGATCGCCTTCGGCACGCTCTGTTTCGGTCGCGGCGCCGGCACGCTCGCGGGTCTGCTGCTCGCCACCACCTTCGACTGGAGCGATCGCGCGCGCAGCGTGCAGCTCGACACGCTGCTCGCGCTCTTCGAGACCACGGCGCTGCTCGCGTTCTGGCGCATCGAGACTGCGCGCCAGGCGGCTGGCGCCGTTCTGTCGCAAGCGAGTGTCACCGCGCGCCGGCGCAATCTCGTGTGGCTGCACGGATCGCTCGGGCTCGCGGTGCTCTCCAAGGGTCCGGTCGGCTTTCTCGTACCGCTGCTGGCGATCGCGGCCTATCTCGGTTGGCAGCGCCGGCTCCGTGAGCTGCGCGGACTGTTGCCGCTCTGGGGACTCGCGCTGTCGATCCTGCCCAGCCTCGCGTGGATCACGCTGGCGGTGTCGCTCGGGCCGCCCGGATTCTTCGACGAAGCGGTGGTGGACAACCTCTTCGGGCGCGCGGTGACGGGCACCACCCACGTGCAATCGTTCTTCTACTACCTCGAGAAGTTTCCGCAGGATCTGTTGCCGTGGCTGTTGCTGCTGCCCGTCACGGTGTGGGCGGCGCGACGCATGCTTGCGGCCGACGTGGCGCCAGAAGATCGCCGCCCGTGGCAATTCCTGTTGGCGTGGATCGCGACGAGCGTGCTCTTCTTCTCGCTCGTGTCGGGCAAACGGCTTCGCTACCTGCTGCCGGTCGAGCCGGCCTTCGCGTTGCTCTTCGCCGCGACGCTGCGCGTCTGGCTCGCGCATTCACCACGCGCACCGCGCGCCCTGGCCATCGCCGCGTCGGCGCTCGGTGTCGCCGCGCTGATTGCGATCGGCGCGCTCGCCCGCTCGAATCCTCTCGGCGATGCGGACCTGACGCGCGGGGTCGTGATCGCGGTGGTCGCGATCCTCGTCGCGACGGCGCTCACCTGGTTCTGGCTCGCGCGCCGCAACGTCACCGGCGAATCGCGCATCGCGCTGCTCGCGGCGTGCATGTTCGCGCTGCAGATGCTCGCCCACGCCGTCGTGATGCCGGCGCTCGACGCCGAGAACTCGGCGCGGCCGATTGCGGAAGCCACCGCAGCGCTGACGCGTTCGGACGAGCAGGTCGCCGTCTACCGCGGCGGCGACATCGCCAACTCGGTCGCCTACTACGGCAACCGCTCGGTCGATCCGATCTTCCCGCCCGCGAAACTTGCCGCCTACTTCGAAGGCGGCGGGCGCGTCGTCGTGTTCGAGGAAGAGCGACTCGCGGAGGTGGAGGCGATCACACCGGTGGTCGTGCGCGGCCGCTTTCGCGTGCGTCGCGAGCCGTGGCTGATCGCGGTGCGCCGCACGCCGGAGTCATGAGCCGCCCGACTGGCGCAGCCGCTCGGCCGCCACCGCGGCCATCGCCGCCTGCAGGTTGTAGGCGGGAATGAAGCCGGCCATCGGGATTCGCAATACGGTGTCGCAGCGCGCGAGCACCGGCGCCGGAATGCCGCGTGTCTCGCCGCCGATCACGAAGAGCAGCGGCCCACGCAGATCGGCGTCCCAGGGCGCCGTGGCGCCCGAGTCTTCGATCGCGACGATGCGGCGCTGCGCCGCTACAGCGGCGTCGAGCACGGCCTCGGCGCGCAGCCATTGCACCGGGAAGAAGCGATCGGCGTACATCGACGCGCGCAGCGCCAGACGGCGCGCAGCCGCATCCATCGCGGCGTCGAGGAAGATCGCTTCGGCGCCGGATACCTCGGCGCTGCGGATCGCGTAGCCGGCATTTCCAGGGTAGGCGACGTCCACCAACAACCACGCGCACCCCGCTCGCGCGAGTACGGCGGCGAGCGGCGCCTGGGGATCGGGGCCGAGCAGCGCGAGTACTTCGCAGGGTTCGCGCGTGCGGCTCATGCGGCGCAAGTCGTTGGCGCTGGTCTCGATCACGGTGGCGCCGTTGCTGCGCGCGCGCTCGGCGAGCGTGCGCGCGCTCGGCGCCGCATCGCGCAGCAACAACACGAGGCGCAGCGCCTCGCCGCGCGCGAGCGCCGCTTCGATCTCGACCTCGCCGCTGAGTTGGCGCCGCGTCACGCGCTCAGATCAAGCGAATCGTCAGCGGATAGCGATACGACTCGCCCTGACTCGCACGCACCGACGCGATGATCATCAGCACGATGTGGAAGCCCATCAGCACGGGGATCAGCAGGAAGCCGACCAGCACGAAGCAGAGCGCGCCGACGACGATCGCGTAGAGCGTCACGGAGATCTGGAAGTTGAGCGCTTCGCGACCGTTCTCGTCGATGAACGCGGATCCGTCGCGCTTCATCATCCACAGCGCGAGTGGCACCAGGATGTGTCCGAGCGCGAAGCCCAGCAGATAGAACGCGAAGCCGCCGAGGTGACAGAACACCGCCCAGTTGCGTTCTTCGTTGCTCGGAAAGCCGGGCGGCAATGCGTCGTCTTCGTCGAGCATCGGTTTGGGCGGGAAGGGCATGGTTGCACGGTATCACGGGGCTCGCTGCCCTGGGGACCGCGAGCCTTATGGATCTCGCCGCTCGCCGTTGGCTCGCTACGCGGGAACGTTGCTCTTTCTCGCCAGCGACTGCAGCCGGTTCACTGCGCCGATCACCGCATCGAGCGACGCGCCGACGATGCTGCGCCGACGCCCGACGCCCCAGGTGCTGCGCCCGTCGGCGTCGCGCACCTGCACGTAGGCGATCGCCGTCGCGTCTTCGCCGTCACCGAGCGCGTGTTCGCTGTAGTCGAGCACGTGCACGTCGATGTCGCAGCCACTGCGCAGCGCCGCGACGAAGGCGTCGATCGGCCCGGTGCCCTCGCCGCGCACGCGCCGCTGCTTGCCATCGACGCGCAGTTTCGCGCGCACTTCGAGACGACCGCCGGCCAGCGGCGACTCGGCGTGGTCCACCAGCTCGAAGCGTCCGCCGCCGCGTTGGTACTCGCGTTCGAAGAGATCGAAGAGCGTCGTCGACGAGACTTCTTCTTCGCTCGCGTCGGTCACCATCTGGACTGCGCGGCTGAACTCGATCTGCAGCCCGCGCGGCAGCCGCAGCCCGTGGTCGGCTTCGAGCACGTACGCAACACCGCCCTTCCCCGACTGCGAGTTGATGCGGATCACCGTCTCGTAGCTGCGGCCGACATCGGACGGATCGATCGGCAGGTACGGCACCTCCCAACTCTCGCTGCCCGCTTCGCGCATCGCCGCGAAACCCTTCTTGATCGCGTCCTGGTGCGAACCGGAAAACGCGGTGTACACCAGCTCGCCCGCATACGGATGCCGCGGATGCACCGGCAGCCGGTTGCAGTACTCGACGACGCCGACCAGCTCATCGATC
>JANNKU010000060.1:0-54186 GCA_031396445.1 Deltaproteobacteria bacterium
CTACGACACGATCCTCTTCGTCAACGGCCTCTGTCCCACGATCGAGCGCGTATGGATGCCGATGATCACGCCGGCCAACGATTCACAGGCTGGACTCGAGCCCTACATCGACATGACCCAGCCTTCGATCGGCTTCTACGGGCAGATCGATTGCACGATCAACGGACCCTGGGCGATCGGCCCGCAACGCGAAGTCGGCGTACAGGGCTACGGGATGGAGGTGGTGAACACCTTCAACATGACGATCAAGAACACTTCGATTCAGGGCAGCTATTGGAACGAGACGAGTGCGATCCACGGCTTCTCGTTCTTCGACGACGCCGCGCTGACATTCGATGGCGTCAACGTCTCGTGGATCAACAACGAAGGGTTCTATCACCACTCACAGGTCGAGGAGACGAGTGAGTCCGACCGACTCTTCGAGGGTCTGACGATCACGATCAAGAACTCCACGGTTCACGATCTGATCCAGTCGGCGTCGAACGCGGACCGTGGATCGGGAATCGAGCTGAGCGAGAACCAGACCGTCGGGACCTTCGACTACGACGTCCACGACAACCTGATCTACAACGTGGACAAGAACGGCATCGTCGTTTCGGACTACGGCATGATGCCGCTCACCGCACGGATCCATTCCAACGTGATCGGACCTTTGCACCGGGACGCAGAGTCCGACGCCGGGGTTCGCGCGGGCGTGCTCTGTGCGCAGATCGGACAAGGGCCACTTTCGACGGTGTATACCGCGAACAACGTCCTGCTGAGCGACATCGACTACAACGGAGCCATGCCGGACTACAGCATCGCCTTCAACGGCTGCACGCAGGTCGCCTACAACTACATCGGGGAGTGGACCTACGGGATCAACCTCGATACGCAGAATCCTACGGGCGACGTTCTGCACTACGGCAACATTTTCGAGGCAGCCGGGGCGGTCAGCGCCGCGAATACGACGAGCGCGCAGTGGGGCATCGCCGTCAATCGAGAAGACACCTGGGATGGCCCCTACACGATGGAGGACAACGTGTTCCGCCGTTGGTGCGGAATCTTCCAGGATCCGCTCGTGCGAACGGTCGGAATCAACCTGCTCGGCACGAGCGCGAGCACCGACTCACGCTGGCAGCTGACGATCGACGACAACACCTTCGGGATGTTCTGCCCCGAGGCGAGCGCGGCGGGCAACTCGCCAGCCGCCGGCTCGGGTGGGATCTACATCCAGGGCAACGCTGCGCTGAGTTTCCCGGCTGCCGGATCCGAGATCCGGAACAACCTTTTCGTGACAGGGGACACTTGGATCGACGAGGGCGACCTCTTCGAGATGCAGCCGATGCAACTCACGAGCGGGCTGGATGCGCCGGCGAATGGGAGCCCACGCTCGCTGGCGGTCGGGCAGAACGTCTGTTCGGAATGCAACACAGCGTCGGGCAATTGCAACATCTACCAGAACGCGACGCAGTGCTGCCGCAACTGCGACGGTTCGGTGTATGCCCACGAGACAGACAATCTGAACCTGGAACTTCTCTCCCCAGCGCGGCCGATGGAGTCGCTGGGCATTTTGTCTTCGACCGACAATCGGCTCGAACAAGTCGGCGAAGCGCTCGCCTTCGCGCCGGGAGGCGGACATGCCGGCGCGGGGTACGCCGGCATCGTCAGCTACTCGCAGGCGATGAGGGATGCGGGCCTGTCTCAGGACTGGATCACGCAGATTGCGACGGATTCCGACGAGCCCGATCCCTCGGTGCTTCCGCCGGAACTCCAATTCCTGGTGCCCGAGCCTTCGGTCGCCGCATCCGGGTTCGTCTGCATCAGCGCGTTGGCGTGGCTGCGACGCAGAATGGCGACGCGCTGAGCAAGCCGACGAGCGTCATCGTCCAGGCCGCTCTTGCTAGCGAACGTGATGCGATCTGGGCAGACAGTCTGGACGGATCGGCGTCATCCTTGCGGAACCTCGAATACGGCCGCGGCGACGCTCGCGCCATTGCGCTCCAGCCACTCGCTCGCCGTCACGAAGCGATGATCGCGGAGCAACGAACGCAGCTTCGGCGCGGTCGAGTTCAACCCGACGTAGTACTTGAAGCGCCGCTGCCAGGGCAGCTCCATGCGCGGCTGGTCGGGATCGATTTCGCGCGGGTGCACGTAGATCGTCGCGGGGCGGCCCGCGCGATTCTCGGCGCCGACACACGATCGGATCAGCGGGTACGGGAAGAGGCGCAGGTAGCCGCCGCCGGCGAAGGGCAGGCGGCGTCCTGCGAATCCGACCGTCGTCCACGGAATCTCGGCGAGCTCGCCGCTGCGACAGCGAATCGTGTGCGGCCCGAAGTGCGGCGTCGCAAAACCGCCGTGACTCGAGTGGCCCGGGTTCACCGACGCGTCGTACGAGAAGCCCGCTTCCGCGATCACGTCGAAGGCCCACGCCGTGTCGTTGGTGATCGAGCCGCCGGGCGCGCGGAAACCGTGCACCGCCTGCCCCGAGAGATCTTCGAGCAGCTTCTTCGATGCGTTGAGATCTTCGGCGAGCGAGACGCGCGTGTGGCGCGTCACCACTTCATGCCAGAACGAGTGCGATGCGATCTCGTGACCGGCGTCGGCGATGCGCTTCACCAGCTTCGGATGCTTCCACGCCACCCAGCCCACCACGAAGAAGGTTCCCTTGGCGCCGGCAGCCGCGAAGAGGTCGAGCAAGCGCTCCGTGTTCGCCTCGACGCGCGATTCGAGCGAACTCCAATCGTTGCGCGAGTAGCCGCCATCGACTTCGAGGATGTGAAACCACTCCTCGACATCGACGGTCAGGATGTTTGCCGTGGGTTCGCTTGCCTGGACCACGAGTTCCCTTCTTCACTTGCGCGTTCGCGATGGCGCCGCGGGCCGACGCACAGCACGGCCAACATACATCGGCCGCTCACTCCGTCGTCTGGTCCGCTGATTTCGGCGCTTCCGGCAGCGCCTCGCCCCACCAGTGGGTGGCATAGGGGTTGATCGGGGTGTCGCGGGTATTCGAACCAAAGAGCATCGGCGACGGCAGCGGCGCGCCGCCGGGGCGCCACAGATGAATCGGGATCGCGCCGCCATCGACGAAGTTGCATGCGCCGAGCGCCGCGGTGATGGCGGGGCAGGTGGTGCTGGCGCCGAGATAGTCGGCGTCGAAGCCCTCCGCGAGACACGCCAGCTCTGACACCATCCATGTGTAGAGAGCGGCGTCTGCGTTCGGGTTGAAGAGTTCGATGATCTCGGCGCCGCGCTCGCCGTCCGCTTCGTAGATGCGCAGCAGCGCCCAGCCGTGCAGTTCTCGATCGCGTGCGAAATAGAGCGGCACGAAATGCCCGACGCCCGCGAAGCCGCTCGTCATCCACTGCAGTTGCGCGGACGACCAGAGCGGAAGCGTCTCATACGCGACCTTGCCTTCGTAGAGCGCGAAGACTTCGTCGCCGACACACGCGACGGGCAACATGCGCGCGCCCTGCGGTGCGCGCCGCCGCTGCTGCCGCCGAAACGGCTGCGCCGCACGCGCGACCGCGCGCGCAGCAGGCCCCGGAATGCGCAGCCGCCGCTCGAGCGCCTGCGCCATGCGCCGCGCGCCGAGTCGCAGGATGAAGCGCTGCGCCGTGCCGGCTCGCATCCATTTGAGACGCGCGAGAAAACCGACGGCGTCATCGGAGCCGCCCACCAGCAGAGCCGGTTCGGGTTCCGCCATGAAGCGCTGGATGATGCGTACGCCGAGTCCGGCGTTGCGCAGGCCGGGCAGCGTGTACCAATCGAAGGTCTCGAGAATCGTCACGATCTCGTCGCCGATCCGATAGCGGCGCGGGAACGCGCAACCCATCGCGAGGCACTCGCCGTCGTGCAGCGCGAGAAAGGCGCGCATCTCCGGCGCGTCTTCGTAGCGCCAGCGGTAAAAAGCCCTGGTGCGCGGGCGCGTCCAGGTCTGCTCGGCGAAGCGCCGCATCACTTCGAAGTGTTCCGGCGTGTAGCGAACGATCTCGGTCTTCATCCGGCGCCCCCGTGTCGGACCAGCGTGCGCGCCAGCAGCGCGAGCAGCCAGCGGCGATGCGTGCGCCGGAACGGCGAGTCTTCCGGATCGCGACCTTCGCCGCGTCGCGCGAGATCCACCTGGAGGGCGGCGAGCGCTTCGGGTCGGAACACCGCGCGCAGCGGCGACGCGGCGGAATCGAGCGCGAAGCGCACGGCTTCGTCGAGCACTTTGCCGCCGTGTTCTTCGAGCGGCAGCGCAAAGCCCTTCTTCGGTCGGTCGATCACCCAGGGCGGCACCAGCCGCTTCGCGAGTGTGCGCAGGATGCGCTTGCCGGTGGCGCCCTCGTTCTTCACCGCGAACGGCAAGCGCGCGGCGAAGTCGAGCACTGGCGCGGCGAGCAGCGGCGGCCGCACTTCGAGGGAGCACGCCATCGACATCCGATCGACCTTGGTGAGCATGTCGTCGGGCAGGATCAAGCGCTGTTCGAGCCAATGCGCCGATGCGACGGCGTCGGCTTCGAGCGCTGCGCCGCGTTCGTCGAGCAGCGCGTCGAGGCCAGCCTTGGTCGGCACCAGCTCGGGTCGCAGCATGCGCGCCGACTCCTCCGGCCAGAAGAGCGTCGTGAACGCAACCATGCGTCGCGCACGCGGCATCGCAGCGACGTGCAAGGCACGCGCGACCTGGCGACCGCGCCGCGCGCCGATCGAAGAGAACGCCGTTGCGCCGCCGCGCAGCGCGAACGAAGGCACGCGTGCGAGCTGCTGAAGCATGCGCAGTTGAGCGAAGCGCGGGTAGCCGGCAAAGACTTCGTCGCCGCCATCGCCCGACAGCGCCACCGTCACCGAGCGGCGCATCTCGCGCGAGAGGCGCAGCACCGCGAGCGACGACGAATCGGCGAAGGGATCGCCGTGATGATCGACGAGCAGATCGAGCTCGTCTTCGCTGAGCTTGGTGTCGGCAAACTCGATCTCGTGATGCTCGCTGCCGATGCGCTCCGCAACCGCGCGCGCCGCCAGCCGCTCGTCGTAAGCGGGATCGCGATGCACGACGGCGTAGGTCTGCAAGCGACCGACGTGGCGCGCGGCCAGCGCCGCGACCGTCGAAGAATCGACGCCGCCCGAGAGCAGCACGCCGATCGGCACGTCGGAGACGAGGTGTTCGCGCACGCAATCCGAGAGCAGCGTTTCGAGTTCGCGCGACAGCGATTCGACGTCGCCGACGAGGCGCGGCTCGCTCGGCCCCGGCTCTGCGACCCAGCGCGTTTCGATCGGCGCGGCGCCCGCGCGCAGTCGCAACGCAGTTCCCGGTCGCAGTTGGCGGATGCCGGCGCGCAGCGACCACGGATTCGGCACGAAGCCGAAAGTCAGCAGATGGCCGAGCCCCTGCGGATCGAGGCTGGTGTCGATGCCAGGCACGCGCAGCAGCGCCGCGATCTCGGATGCGAACGCGAAGCCGCCGCCGGCGATCGGCGCCCAGTAGAGCGGCTTCTGGCCGACGCGATCGCGTGCGAGCAGCACGTCGCCGGTCTGCGGTTCGAGCAGCGCCAGCGCGAACATGCCGTCGAGGCGCGCGAGGCTGCGCTCGCCGTCACGTGCGAGCAAGCGCAGCACCACTTCGGTGTCGCTCGAACCGGCGAAGCGCTCGCCCGCCTGCGCGAGTTCGTCGCGCAGCTTCGCGAAGTTGTAGACCTCGCCGTTGTACGCGAACACGAAGCGCCGATCGGGCGACCACATCGGCTGTGCGCCGTTCGGCGAGAGGTCGATGATCGAGAGCCGCGCGTGCGCGACGCCGGCGCCATCGATCGCCTCGATGCCCGCGGCGTCCGGCCCGCGATGGTGCAGGCTCGCCGCGAGGCGCTCGAGTTCCGAGCGCAGCGCGGCGCGCAACGGATGGCCCGGAGCGGGCGGGCATACGATGCCGGCGATGCCGCACATGGTGGATTCATCAGCTGGGTTGGCACTCGGGCGACGGGTGGTGGGCCCGCCGCCCCGTGCGGCGAGCGCGGCAAACTAGCAGCCTGCCCGCGATGGCGCGTGGCGCCCGCCTTCGCGGCTGCGAGACTGCGTCGCCCCGCAATCGCGCAACGCCTTAGGAGTGCCATGTCGCCGCGCCGCCAGCGCCTGCTCTTCGTGAGTCCGCTGCCGCCGCCGTCGGGCGGGATCTCGAACTGGATGGTCGCCGTGCAGGACAGCGCGCTGCGCGATGGCTTCGAGATCCGCGTGGTGAACTCGTCGCCGTCTGCGGTCGATGTCACCGGCACCAGCCGGCTGCGCATCGGCCGCGTTGCCGATGCGCTGCGCATCCTGTGGCGCGTGGCGATCGCGCTCGCGCGCTTCCGTCCCGACATCGTGCATGTGAACACGTCGTACTTCTGGGCGTTCCTGCGCGACGGCGTGGCGATCTGGATGGCGCGTCTCAGCGGTGCGCGCACGCTCTTGCATCTGCGCGGCGGCGACTTCCCCGAGTGGGCCGACGCATCGCGCGGCGCGGTGCGCGCCTTTTTGCACGCGACACTGCGCCGCTGCGATCGCGTGATCGCACTCACCGCCCATACGCAGCGCTGGCTAGAAACGCAGATCGAGCCGGCGCGCGTGCGCTACCTGCCGAACTTCGTGCGCCTCGCTGCGATCGGCGCGCCGCCCGACCGCAGCGATCGCGCGGGCAAGCCGGTGGAGGTGCTCTTCGTCGGCTGGCTGATCGAAGCGAAGGGCGTGCGCGAACTCCTGCAAGCCGCGCGCGCGCTGCCCGAAGCGCGCTTCACGCTGATCGGACCGCCGGAGCCGAGCTTCACCGCGACGATCGAAGCGGAGCTGCGCGCACTCGGCGATCGCGTCCGGGTGCTACCGGTGCAGACGCGCGGCGAAGTCTTCCTCCACTACCGCGACGCCGACATCTTCGTGCTGCCGACCTGGCGCGAGGGCTTTCCGAACGTCGTGATCGAAGCGATGGCGACGGCACTGCCCGTCGTCTCGACACCGGTCGGTGCGATTGCGGAGATCGTCGAAGACGGACGCTCCGGCTTGCTCGTCCCCGTTCGCCACGCGGCGGCGCTCGAAGCCGCGCTGCGCCGCTTGATCGAAGCGCCCGCGCTTCGCCTGGAGATGGGCCGCCGCGCGCGCGAACGCGTCGATGCGCTCTTCTCGTTCGATGCGGTGATCGCGCAGCTGATCGTGATCTACCGCGATCTCGCGTGACGCGGCGAGTTGCGGGCTAGAACTGGAAGTAGATGAACTGCTGCGCCCCGCGATTGCCGACGAGCAGCAGCGCCACCGCGATCGCGAAGTAGAGCAACGGACGTGAGGCGGCCCAGGCCACACCACGGTGTAGCTTCGCGCGCGTCGCGGCCGTGCCGAGCAGGTGGAGCACCGTGGCGGCGACGAGGCCCGCTGCGGTGAGAGCGAGCGGGAACGGCCCGAAGACGCGGAGGTCGTTCGGTCCGAAGAGCGTCGCTTCGGCAATGCCGCGGATCACCGTCCACGCGACGTCGAAATCGCTCGCGCGGAAGAAGATCCACGCGAACGCGACGAAGTGGAAGGTCAGCACGGTCGAGAACACGCGGTACGCGCGGCCCGGCAGCAGCGGCGTCGTTGCCGCGACGCCGAGTCGTTCGTGGAGGAGACGCGTCCCCGCGAGCCCGAGGCCGTGGAGCAGACCCCAGATGACGAAGTTCCAGCTCGCGCCGTGCCAGAGCCCGCCCAGCGCCATCGTGACGATCAGGTTCCAATAGGTGCGAACGCGGCCGACGCGGTTGCCGCCGAGTGGGATGTAGAGGTAGTCGCGCAGCCAGTTGCTGAGCGTGATGTGCCAGCGCCGCCAGAAGTCGGTGAGGTTCACCGCCAGGTACGGCGCCCGAAAGTTGCGCGGCAGCTCGTAGCCGAGGCAGTAGGCGCAGCCGCGTCCGATATCGGTGTAGCCGCTGAAGTCGCAGTAGATCTGCACGCTGTAGGCATAGACCGCAAGCAGCAGCGGGCCGCTGCCGACGCCTTCCGGTGACGCGAAGACCTTGTCGACGAACGGCGCGATCTGGTCGGCGATCAAGACCTTCTTCGCGAGGCCGATCGCGATCAGATCGAGGCCGTGCAGCATGCGCCACGCGTCGAAGCGTCGGATCGACGCGAGCTGCGGGATGAACTCGTTCGGTCGCACGATCGGGCCGGCAATCAGCTGCGGAAAGAACGCACCGAAGAGCGCCATCTTCAGCGGATTGCGGATCACCGGCGCATCGCCGCGGTAGACGTCGACGACGTAGCCGATCTTCTGGAAGGTGTAAAAGCTGATGCCGAGCGGCAGGAACACATCGAGTGCCGGCACATTCGAGACGGAACCGAAGAGCGCGAGCGAGACGTCGGCCCAGCTGTCGACGAAGAAGTTCCAGTACTTGAAGAAGCCCAGATTCACCAGATTGGCGGTGACGGTGAGCGCGACGATCGCGCGCGCTTGCCGTGGGCGATCCTCGCGTGTCGCCGCGACGCCGAGTGCGGCGGCGTAGTTCACCGCGGTCACGACGATCAACAGCAACAGATAGATCGGGTACCAGGCCGCGTAGAAGATCCAGCTCGCCGCCAGCAGCAGACCGAGGCGCGCGCGGTGCGACGGCAGCGCCCAGTAGCCGAGCAGCACCGAGACGAAGAAGAGCGCGTAGGTGAGGCTGTTGTAGAGCATCGTCGCCGCTCAGTCGCCGGCCGCGGCTCGCGCGGTGAGCAGCCGAGCGACGGGCTCTGCGATGCGCGCGCCGACACGCGCGTGACCGTCCGCGTCGTAGTGCAGGTTGTCGGGAGAACCATCCTGGAAATCGCCGAAGTGCTCGCTCGGCAGCAGGTGGCCGAGATCCAGCAGCGCGGAACCCGTGCGCGCGGTGAGCGCTTCGAGATCGCCGAGGATGCGCGCCTGCGTGTCGGGCTCGAACGGAATCGGCGGTCGGTCGTCGTCGAAGGGCAGCACGACGACCAGCAACTGCGTGTTCGTGTCGCGCGCCGCACGCGCGATCGTCTCGAGCGCGAGCAACGCGATGGGATAGCCATCGCCGATCGGATAGTGGGTCGCCGTCTTCTCTTCGACGTTTCTGCGCTGGATCCAGCGGAGCAGGTCGCGCCGAATCGGCGTGTCGATCAACTCGTTGAACATCACCTGGCGATTCGCGTAGGCCGGGACGTGCGCGGTCAACCATGTGGCGATGCGGACGTCGAGCTGCTGCTGGATCGACTTGTGGCGCGGAGCGGCTGACGGGGCAGCCCTGTCGCTCCATTCGAGGATCGCGTCGACCTCGTTCGCTTGCCTGCCATCGGGCACGGCGGCTCGAACCGCGTCTCGCACCTCGGCCACGTCCAGCGCTTCGATTAGCGTCGGGCGCACGACCTGACGCTGCATGCTGAACAAGCTGACTCCGATCACGAGCACGCTGGGCTTTGAAACCGCGCGCGATCCAAAATGGACGATGAGGCTCTCGAGCAACACCTGACCGCCGTCCGAAAAGTCGGCGACCTCGACTGCAAGCCCGCGTTTCGAGAGTTCTTCGGATAGGAGGTGCGGCGTCGTGTGGACGCCGCCATCGCTCTCGCCGCGTACGGTGGCGATCTGCGAGCTGCCATACACGACGATGCGCGGGAGCTCCGGTGGCGGAAGCTCGGCGAGCGTGCGCCGCAAGTTGCGCGCCGCGAGATCGAAGACGTCGCCGTGCCGCTGCAGGGAGCGCTGCGACTCACCAAAGCGCGTTGCCAATGAGTTCCACGCGCCGAAGAGCGCGAGGAATCCGACGAGCGCGTAGACGAGGCGCCGAGACCCGCTCTGGAACGTCATCCGCGTAGTCGCTCTTGCGCTACCGGCGCGTACCTCTTCACGTCCGTCGGAATACACACGTTCATGAATCGTGCGCGACTAGCGCGCGCCCGGAGAAACCCAGCGGCGGTGCCACAACGTCAGATTGAAGATCGACCAGAGCAGCGTGCCGCGATCGCGTTGGCCGTTGAAGTGGGCGTCCACATAGGAGCGCACCACGTCGCCGTCGAGATGGCCGTCCGCGATCAGCGACGAATTCAGAACGGTGTCGCGCAGGTAGCGGCCGAACTCGTCTTCGAAGATCCACTGCGACATCGGCGCCGGGAAGCCCTGCTTCTTGCGATGGATCAGATCGTCCGGCAGCAGGTCGCTGACCGCCTTCTTCAGGATCGCCTTGGTCTGGTCGCCGCGGATCTTCAGCGCGGCCGGCAGGCGCAGCACATACTCGACGAGGCGGTGATCGAGAAACGGAACGCGCGCTTCGAGCGAGACCGACATCGTGATCTTGTCCACGCGCGCGAGCAGCAGCTCGGGCAGTCGCTGTCGCAATTCCACGTAGCTCATGTGCTGCACCACGTCGGCGTCGGGCCAGCGGCGATCGAGTTCCGCATGGAACGGTGCGACCACCTGCCACGACGAGATGCCAGGCGGGCGATTCGGAAAGAGGCGCTCCTTCTCGACGTCGTTGAGCAGGATCGCGCCGCCCCAGAACGGGTGTTCGTCGACCGAGCGGCGCAGCAATTCTTCCCAGCTCCCGGCGCGACGATCGACTGCGAGCATCGCTGGCGACAGCATCTTGTGCACACCGCTGCGCACCGCGCGCGGCAGCATCTGCATCGGGCGCGTCACGCGATCGTGGAAGCGGATCGTCTGCAAGAAGGGCGGGTAGCCCATGAAGAGCTCGTCGCTGCCTTCGCCGACCTGGATCACCTTGATGCCCGCATCGACAGCGAGCTTCGAGACGTAGTAGAGCGGCACGCACACCGGATCGGCGACCGGCTCGTCCTGGTGCTCCATGAAGCCGGGCAGGTAGTCGAGCACGTCGCTGCCGACTTCGCGCACGATGCCCGCGACGCTGTATCCCATCGCCGAAGAGATGCCCTCGCGCAGCTTCGCTTTGCGCAGCACTTCGTCGAGCCCGTTGGTACGCAGTCGCTCGACACCGAGGCGGGCCATCTTGCGCACGCGTGCGACGCGCGAACGCAGATCGGTGGCGGCGACCGAGGCGGTCTCGGTGCCGGTGCTGATCACCGAGTACGCGACATCGATCGCGACTTCGCCGGGTCCGCACGCCGGCGCCGGCGCGTCTTCGACCTGGATCGCACCGCTCTTCGATAGAAAGACTTGCCGCATCGGGTTGCTCTCAGCTCCGCTCGCCGATCGGCCGCGCTGGGGAACCCGCGACGATCGTGTACTCCGCCACATTGCGCGTCACGACCGAGCCCGCCGCGATCACCGCGCCGGTGCCGATGACGATGCCGGGCAACACCACTGCGTGGGCCCCGATCCAGACGTCGTCGCCGATCGTGACGCCCACCTTATCGGGCAGCGGCTGCTCGGCAATGAGCAGATCGCGACGCACGTAGCCGTGTCCGCTCGCGATCAGCGATACGAACTGCGAGATCAGGCAGTGGTCGCCGATGCGGATATCGGCGCCCTCGCTGCGCAGGTTGTTGTACTCGTTGATCTGGGTTGAACGCCCGACGCGCAGTGTTCCCGGCCCGTGCGGGCCAGGCTTCACGGCGATCAGCGTTCCGTGGCCGATCGCGGAATGCGCGCCGACCTCGATCCGACTCTCGCGATGCACCGCGATCCAAGCGCCCCATGCGATGCGACCTTCGACCGAGCGGGCGAGGCGCAGCCACATTCGGCGTTCCGACCAGCGCTCGAGCACGCCACGGCCGATGCGTTTTGTGAGCGTCATCGACAGATCAACCAATGCCACCGGCGGGCACGCCTCCACTGAGGGCTCGCCCAAGCCGATGCCACAGGGACTGGTACGTTACCGGCTTCTCACGCTCCCGGAACCCGCGCGCGCATCGCCAGGCACCGAATACGCGAGGCTTTTTGGCTCCCAGTCTGCGGTCAGGCATCGACTTCGCCGTGAACGCAGCGCGCCAGGCGTTCGCGCGCGGCGTCTTCGATCTCTCGGCTTCGATGATCCTCGTGATGGCGCTCGGCTTCGCGCAGAACTTCCTGCTGGCGCGATTGCTCGGCGCCGAAGGCCTCGGCCACATGGCCGTGATCTACTCGATCACGAACATCGCGGCGCTGCTCGCGACCTTCGGCGTCACGAGCTCGATCCTGCGCTACGGCGCCGCGGAGCGCGAGGAAGGCGGCGCGTGGGCCGTGTATCGCAGCGGCATCTCGCTGGTGGTGGGAACCTCGATCGCGTCGGCCATTGCGATCGCGCTCTTCTCGCTGTCGCGCTTCTGGGTCTTCGATCCCGTCGCCGGCGCGTGGATGCCGCTCGTCGTGCTGGTGGTGCCCGCGCAGGCGCTCGCGTCGTGTGCGTGGCACTTCTTCCAAGCTCGCTCGCGGATGCGCGACAAGGCGCTGCTCGAACTCGTCTCGCGCATCTGCATCGTCGGCTCGGTCGCCACCGGCGCGTACCTCGACGGCTTTCGCGGCTGCGCGATCGGCTACGTCGTCGGCAATGCGGCGAGCGCCGTCATCTCGGTGGCGCACGCGCGCGTTCTGCGACCGAAGCTCGCTGGTGTTGCATCGGTGTCGTCACGCGAGCTGATGCGCTTCGGGATGTGGGGCTTGCTCACCAACGCGCTCGGCATGGTGCTGATCACCACGGACGTGCTCGCGATGTCCGCGCTGGTCGGCGACCCGAAAGCGGTCGGTGTCTACTCGCTCGCCGCGTTGTTCCAGCAGGTCGTATCGATTCCGATGCGCGCGTATCTCGACGCGCGTTTCCCGGAGATGACGCGCGTCTCGCACGACCTACCAGCGCTGCGCGCGCTGCGACGCCGTATGAGGCTCCACCTGCTCGCGATCACCGTCGCACCGGCGGGCGCGCTCGCGCTGGTGGCGCCGTGGCTGATCCCGCGCGTGTTCGGCGCCGACTTCGCGGCGAGCATTCCGCCGCTCTCGATCCTGCTGCTCGGTCAGATCTTCAACGCAACCGGCGCGGCGCAGGGGCGTTCGATGTTCGCCGCCGGGTGGGTCGAGGGAAACTTCTGGGCGTCCGGCATCGCCGCCGTCTACAACGTGACGGCCAACTTGTTGTTGGTCCCTCGCTACGGCGCGATCGGAGCGGCGATGGCGACGGCTTCGACCTGGCTGGTGTGGTCCTGCGCCGTCTCGGTGATGTGTCGCTGGCACGAGTCGGTGGGAAGGAATCCGCGCTCGTGACGCTCGGTTTTGCGTTTCTCGTGGCCACGACTTTCGCGCCGCCGGCGAGCGCCAAGGCGCCGCCTCCGCCTGCCCGTGCGTACGACTGGTGCTCCGAAGTCGTCGTGCGACCCGACGGACGCTACCGCGAGGACGGCAGCAGCTGCGCGCCGGTGTGGCGCGACGAAGAAATTGCCAGCGGCGCCGGCATCGTGTTGATGGGTTCCTACGACGACGTCTCCGATCCGCACTTCGCCCACCCCGCGAACTCGTCTTGCGGTTGGCCGACGTCGCACGGCGACAACGCCCGCTACGTGACGAAGCTGCGCAAGCTGCGCGGCGATGGCCCGCCGCTGCGCATCGTGCACATGCACCGCTTCGACGTCGTCCCTGATTCGCTTGCTTCGCTCCCCGGCTTTCGTGCCGAATTCCTACTGCCGACGGATCGCCCCTGGAGCGAAGTAGAGGCGTTCTTCGCGAACGACCGCGCGCCCGTCTGCGGCGCAGAGGGTTGCCGCTGGAGCCACGCTTATGGCGCATGGGAAGATCGCGGCAAGGGCACCTGGCTGCGCGATGCGATCGCCGACGCGCGCATCGTATTGCTCGAGCGACGTCCGTATCCCAATCAGGCAGGCTACGACGCGTTCGTCGCCGACCTCGAGCGCGCAGGCGTGCAGACCGCATGGATCGACGCGGGCTGCGGGTACTTGCGCCCCTGAGGCTGGCTACGAAAGCGCCCGCTGGTAGATCGCGCCGAGCCCGCGGGCGTAGTGGCTGCGATCGAATTCTCGGAGCGCATGCTCTCGATTCGCGACACCGATCTGCGCGCGTCGCGCCGGATCGCCGACCAGAGTGAGGATTGCGCGCGCCAGTGCCGCCGCGTCACCGGGCGGCACGAAGAGCCCATTCTCCGGTTCGCGCATCGCTTCCGGAATGCCGTTCACGGGACACGCAACGACCGGCAGCGATGCCGCCATCCCCTCGAGCAAAGCGATCGGCAGACCCTCGGAATACGAAGGCAGCAGCAGCATGTCCGCGCTCTCGAAGTAAGGCGCGATCTGCTGCGCGTTCTTCGAGCCGGTGAATTCGAAGTGCGGCGCGAGCGGCGTTCCGCGCACGCGCGACGCTTCGAGGTGTTCCGTGTCCTCACCGACGAACACGAAGCGCACCTGCGGCGCCGATGCGATCACTGCGGGCGCCGCCGCGAGGATGTCGTAGCCACCTTTGCGAACCGGCTCGTTGGTGCCGACGAAGAGCAGTCGCACGACGTCACGCGGCTCCGTCTCGCGGCGCGGCTGGAAGCGCTGCACATCGACGGGATTGCGCAGCACTTCGATGCGCGCCGGATCCATCTGCCCGGCGAACCAGCGCTGCCAGCCTTCCGACAACACGATCACCTTGTCGGGAACGCCCAGCGCACGCCGAAAGCCCGCCTGCTTCACGCGCGACCAGGTCGGCACGACGACATCGAAGAGGCCGTGTACGTGCAGCAGCGCCGGAATGCCGCGGCGCCGCGCCCGCCGCGCCATTACCGCGCCGAGCCAGAAGTCGTAGGCGTGCGCAGTGTGGATGTGCACCAGGTCGGGGAGCGGCACGAGCGCGCGCTCGTAGGCGGCGAGCTTCGCGCGCGACTCGAGATTCACCACGCCGTCGAAGCCGAACGAGCGCGCGAGCGCCGCATTCAGCAGCCGCTGCGGCTGCCACGCAAGCGCGAGTTGGCGCTCACTCGTCGAGAAACGCGAAAATGCGTAGTGCTCACGGAGCTCGCTATCGACGATCGTCTGGATCACCGACGCGATCCCGCCCGGCGGCGGCGGTGCCGGACCCGTGAGCAGGATGCGCGGCGGCGCCGTCACGCGGCCCTCGCGAGCACGTCGTCGTAGACGCGAGCCAGCGATGTCGCGAAGTGCGCGACGCTCAGTTCCGCCTCGGCTTTCGCGCGATTGACGCGCCCGATCCGCTGTCGCTCTTCGGCGTCGCGCACCAACGAGACGATCGCGCGCGCGAGCGCCGCGCGATCGCCCACCTCGATCAGGATTCCGTTGTCCGGCGGGATCAGGATCTCGGGAATCGCGCCCACGGCGCTGGCGATCACCGGCAGTCCCGCCGCCATCGCCTCGAGCAGCGCCATCGGCGAAGCCTCCATCTGCGACGGCAGCAGCAGCACGTCGGCGTCCGCGTAGACCGCGGCGATCGCGTCGCGATCTTGAAAGCCGACGAAGGTGCAGCTCGCCGCGATCGCGGTGCCGCGCACGCAGCGCTCCTCGATGCGCTCGCTGTCTTCACCGACGAAGACGAAGCGCGCCTGCGGTGCGGTGCGCAGCACTTCTGGAATCACCGCGAGGATGTCGTACGCGCCTTTCAGCGTGGCGTGGCGCATCCCGACGAAGAGCAGCCGGACGACATCGCGCGCGCTGCTGCGCTGCGACGGACGAAAGCGCGACACATCGACGCCGTTGCGCACGACATCGATGCAGCCATCCGCTCGATGCGCGGCAAACCAGCGCCGCCAGCCATCCGAAAGCACGATCAGCCGATCTGCCACGCGGAGCGCGCGCGTGAAGCCGAACTTTCGCAGCCGCGACCACTGCGGGTAGAGCACATCGAAGTTGCCGTGCAGGTGCAGGATCGCCGGCACACCGCGGCGCTGCGCTTCGCGCGCCATGCACGCGGAGAGCCAGAAGTCGTAGCCGTGCCAACAGTGCAGGTGAACCAGATCGGGCGCCGGCGCGAGCGCGGCCACAAACGCACGCACCTTCGCGTAGCTCTCGCGATTGACGAAGCCATCGAAGCCGAGGCTGCGCGCGACGGCCGCATCGAGCGTTCGCACGAGGCGCCCGCGCACGGGCGCGCGCGCGGGCGTCGTCGCGAAACGCAGCAACTCGAAGCGCTCACCGAGCGCGCTCGCAAAGATCATGTCGATCACCGACGCGATGCCGCCCGCCGGCGGCGCCGCCGGCCCCGCGATCAGCACGCGCGGCCGAGCACTCACGCGTCGCGCTCGCCGCGGTGCACGCGTGCGTACCAGCGCTCGAAGCAGAGCAGGAACCAAAGCCGCGTCGTGGCGACCGGGTCGGGCCTGCGCGCCGCCGCGAGCAGTCGCTCGATGCCGCGCGGATCGAAGATGCCTTCCTCACGCAGCCGCGCCGGTGCAAGGTAGTGCGCGCTCCACTCGCGCAGTTCGCGTTCCAGCAGCACGTGGATCGGGATGCCGAAGCCCTGCTTGGGACGATCGATCAGCGCGGCCGGGACGCGGCGATCGAGGAGTGCCCGCAGCGGTGCCTTGGTGCGGCCGCCGTGGCTCAGAAAAGCGTCGGGCAGCGAGAATGCGAAGCGAACCACGCGGTGATCGAGGATCGGCACGCGCGCTTCGAGCGCCACCGACATGCTGGCGCGATCGACCTTGGTGAGGATGTCGTCGGCCATGTAGACACGCGCATCGGCGCACATCGCGCGGCGCACCGGGTCGCTCACGGGCGCGGCGTGGAAGGTCTCCGCGAACAAGGAGGGCGGGCGGCCGGCGTCGGCGCCGAGCGCGGCGACGAGATCGTCGGCGTCGAAATGCGAGGTGAGGCGCTGCGCCAGCTCGCAGGCGTCCGCCGCGCGCAGATGCGACAGGCCGTTGCGCAGCGATCCCGCCGGCAGCAGCGCTGCGAGGCTCGCGATCGTGTTGCGAAGCGGCTGCGGCAGCGTCATCGCGGCGTTGAGCTGCCGCAGTTTGGCGTAGCGGTCGTAGCCGCCGAAGAGTTCATCGCCGCCGTCGCCCGAGAGCGCGACCGTCACGTGTTGGCGCGTCAGCCGCGACAGCAGTGTGGTCGGAATCGCGGACGAATCGGCGAAGGGCTCGTCGTAGAGGTCGGGTAGTTCGCGTGCGACCGCGACGGCATCGGCGCGATCGACGTAGAGCTCCGTGTGATCCGTCTTCAGATGCTGCGCCACGGCGCGCGCGCGCGGCGCTTCGTCCCAGGCAGGCTCATGGAAGCCGATCGAGAATGTCCGGACCTGCGCGCGCGAGCGTTCCTGCATCAGCGCGACGACCAGACTCGAATCGACGCCGCCCGACAGGAACGCGCCGAGCGGCACGTCGGCGATCATCCGACGCTCGACGGCGTCGCCAAGCAACGCGTCGAGCGCATCGACCGCAGCGTCGAAGGTGGGCGGCGCCGGAGTCTCGGCGCGATCCGTGAGGCGCCAGAACGCGTGCGTCGTGATCGCGCCGCGTTCCCAGACGAGATACGAGCCGGGCAGCAGGCGGCGCGCGTTTCGATAGATCGTCTCTTCGCCAACGGTGTAGCCGCCGCGCAGGTAGCGACCGAGTGCGCCGCGATCGATCTCGCCGCTGAAACCCGGGTGAGCCCGCAGCGCGCGCAGCTCGGAGCCGAAGGTGAGCAGGCCATTCTCGAAGTGGTAGTAGAGCGGCTTGATGCCGAGCCGATCGCGCACCAGCACCAGCCGCTGCTGCGCGCGATCGAAGAGCGCGAACGCGAACATCCCGATCAGCTTGTCGAAGGCCGCGACGCCCCACGCGCGGTAGGCCTCGAGCAGCACCTCGGTGTCGCAGTCGGAGCGGAAGCGATGGCCGAGCGCGACGAGTTCTTCGCGCAGCTCGCGGAAGTTGTAGATCTCGCCGTTGTACGCGATCGAGAGCGAGCCGTCGGTCGTGTGCATCGGCTGGTGACCGAGCGGCGAGAGGTCGAGGATCGCGAGCCTCCGGTGCCCGAGCGCCAGCGCGCAGTCGTCGCCGCGCACGGCGAAGTGATCGACGTAGGTGCCGGAATCGTCGGGACCGCGATGCGTGAGCGTATTCGTCATCGCATCGATCGAAGTTTCGTGCGCCGCGCGCGCCGGCCCGATCATTCCGCAGAAGCCACACACGTCAGTGCACCGCGCCGGTGGCGGGCGGACAGTCGAGCGCGTCGCGGATCGCGGGCAGCAGCGCCTCGGCGATCAAGCCGTGCGCGAAGGCGTTGGGGTGCAGGTCCGTCTTCGAAACGGCGATCTCGCGATCGCGGAAGGGCAGAAGCGTCGGCGCGACCTCTACGAAGTTCATCCCGTCCGCAGCCGCGACGCCGCGCAGCCAGCGATCGCGCACGACGTCGAGCGAGGGGTCGGCGAGGCTGTTGTAGTGGCTCGCGAGAATCACGCGCATGCCGTGATGCGCTGCGACGTCTGCGATCTCTCGCAGTGCTGCCGCGCTCGCCGCGGTGCCCGATCGCGCATCCCACGCGCGCTGCTCGGCGGCGTACGCGGCGCGATCCCCGCCGGCGGCCTCCGCGTGCACCTTCCACGCGCCGAGTCGCCACGCATAGAGCGCGGCGCTGACGAGATGCGAGCGATACACGACCCAGTCTTTGAGAAAGCTCGCGACGGCGCCGCTCACGTGCGGGACGCTCTGATTGTCATTCTCGACGTAGTAGATCAGCACGACGTCGGGTTTGAGCAGGGCACCTTCGCGCGTGAAGTAGTCGGCTTCCTCGACCGTGCCGTAGCCGGAGACACCCGCGTTCACGACTTCGACGGGACACGCGAGTTGCTGTCGCAGTGCAGCCTCGAGGCGATGCGAGAAGTTCTGCTCCTCCGCGATGCCCCAGCCAAAGGCCACCGAATCGCCGAGCACCAGCACGCGACGCATCCCAGAGGGCTTCGGCACCGCGATCTCGGGAGAGCGCAGGCCGCGCGAGTTGATGCGCAGCGGAATGCCGAATTTGGTGACGCCCTCGAAATCTGCGCGTAGTTGATAGCCGCGGCGCGGATGGCCGCGCGTCAACTGAGGCGGCGCTTCCAGAATTTGCGCCGCGCTGATCACCCACTCTGCGAGCAGCAAGCAGACTCCCGTCGATGCGATCGCGAGCACGACTCCGGCGGCGCGACGCTTCATCGATCCTCCATACCCGACGAGGGCGCCGGAGAGTACCCGCTGTCGCTCGGCCCTGCTGAGCGACAGCGCAGGGGATTGCACCGCACGCACACACGACGTGCACAGGTATTCGTCGACGGCCCCGGCATCGCGTTGCCGCGCTTGTTGCAACGCGCGCTCGCCGCCCGCCGCGTCGCGCTGAAAAAGGCGATCATCGCGAGACCGAGATACGGATCCACCCGATCCGGCGACAGCGAAGCGGCTTGCGTGAATGCGCTCGCAGCGCGCTCGAGGCGGTCGCGCGGGTCGAAGCGCAACGTCGCGATGCGGGTGAACTAACGCCCGCGCTCGATCGACTTGTCGTAGATGAAGTCCGGCTCGGCCAACTCGAAGGCCTCCACCGCGGCGGCCTCGTCGAGCGGCACGAGCGGCTCCGCGCCGAAACGCGCGCGGATCGCCGCGGCGACGTCGTTCGCGAGCAGCAGCATTCCAGCGGCGACATTTCGCACCGTGCTGCTCAACGCGCCGCGGCAATGCGCCGGTAGAGCGCCGCCATCTCGCGGATGGTGCGTTGTCGCGAGAGCCGCGCGCCGGCCGCGGCTCTCGCGCGCGCGCCGCTCGTCAGCCGGCGCTGACGGAATCTGTGCGAGTGCCGCGACGGTGACGCGCGGATCGAGCGTCGTGTGCACTGCGTAAGCCGCGTGCCCCGTCAGGAAGGTCGTGCGCAACCCGGGGGCGCGTGCCGGAAAGAGGAAAAGATGCCCCGTCACCGAGTCCGTCGCGCCGACGCTCGAAGCCGCCGAAACCCTTTTCGCGCGCCCATCGCAGCCGGTGCGCGAACTCACGTTCCCCGATCACGGCGCGCCGCTCGAAGCGGCTGGGCGCGACGGGCTGCCGCAATCAGGCTCGCTGTGCATACGCGGAGGGAATGAGTGATGCGGGCTCGGCGTTCCGTTCGCCGCGAAGTGTCCCGCGATGCGCGGCGAAGGCGCGATCGCTGGCGGCCAGACTGAGCCCGCAGAGCAGCCAGAGGATGTTGTTCAGTTTTGGGTAGACAGTGAAGAGCGGCTGGAAGACTCCGTTCGACACGTAACTGAGCAGCAACAGGAAGAGGTAGAGCAGCGCCTCGCGTTGGTCGGGGTCAGCCGAGAGCGCGAAGGCGCGCCGGTTGCGAATCATCACGATCCCGATCATCGCTACAAACACGACCAGCCCGAGAATCCCCGTCTGGAGCCCCATGTCGATGTAGATGTTGTGGGAACTGAGGACGCCCGGGATGTCGTACTCGGCGATCTTCAGCATGAAGTTCGGGACCGAGAGCCCGATCCCGACCGGGTGCTGCAGCATCATCAGCCCATACTGCTGCATCAGGGAGAAGCGGTTGCTCTGCAGCCCCTCCTCTTCCGCAATTCCGAGAATTTCGAGCCAGCGGTCGGAAGCGACCGACTGCATCACCTCGAAGCCGATGAAGGCGAGGACGCCGGTGACGGCGACGGCCGCAAGGCCACGTGTGATTCCGATCCGTGACCAGCTCAGCGCGATGAAGCACATGCCCACCGTGAAGATCAGTCCGCTGCGCCCGCCCGTGAGAACCAAAGAGCCTATCATCGCGACCAGCGCAACGACGGTCGCAAATCGCCACAGCGAAGAGAGTCGTCCCCGCACTAGCATCGAGAGCGCCACCGGGATCAACATCACGTAGTAGGCCGCGAGCGCGTTGGAGTCGTCGAACACGCCGCCGTAATAGAGTTCTCCTCTCGACTCGCTGGCGTTGCGGAAGCGGAAGCCGGTCGCCATCGCGACGAAGTGAATCAACGCGACCGCGAGGCCGATGAAGGTCGCCTGCTGCCGCAGGAAGAGCAGCAGATCCGCGTCGCGTCGCAGCGCGACCATGCCGAACAGGAAGAAGAAGAGCCCTTCGAAATACACCACCTGATAGGCGTCGATGTTCCTAATCAGCAGGCCTGTTCCAAGCGAACCGACCGCGCCGCCCACGCCCGCGAGGAACAGGAATCCCAGCCACAGCGGTCCGAAGACTCCCAAACGCGGAATGCGCCGCTGAATGATCTGCGAGAACAGCGCGACGTAGACCAGGATGAACGACGGTGCGACGGAGAACGCCGAGACGTAGCGACGACCGGCGAGCGAGTCTTGCACAAAGATCACGGTCACCAGCACGGCGAGCAGTCGCACCGATTCCTGCTTCGTCAGGAACAGCCACGTGAGTAGAGGCCCCCCCACCAGCAGGTAGACCAGCCAGCGCAGGGGATCGATTGCGTCTGTTGATTGCGGCACGGGCACCGCCCTCCGACCAGCTCTTCGACTCTCGTGTCGGACCCGAGTGCTGGACTCAATCGCTGGACTCTGGACCTATCGCGCAATCATCGGCGCTTTGCCCCGCGTGATGAAGCGCGACCCGTCCGCGCGGCTCATCGGTCCCTGCGGAGCGCTCGATGTTGGCGGTTGCGAGTGGCGCCGTCCACGGGATTCTCAGTGGGCGTCGTCGAGGTAGCCGAGCGCTCGCAGTCGCTCGCGGAGCTGCGGGTCGATCGCCGCGGGGCTAGTAGCCAGCGCCAGCCGGGCCTCGCGCTCGCGATGCGCATCGATCGCCACTTCGAGTTCGCGGACCACGTCGGGATGCGCGGCCGCGATGTCGCGCGTGGTGCCCGCGTCTGCCTCGAGGTCGAAGAGCTGGCGCTCGCGCTGACCGTCGCGCCGGATCAGCAGCGTAAATTGGAGCCGGCCACGCACCGCGGCGTAGTGATCGCCCGCCTCGGTCGCGGACCACGAGACGAGTGCGCGCTCCGTCGGCACGGCGCCCGCGCGCAGGCCCTCGCTCACGTCGGCGCCGAAGGCTTCCGCAAGGGACGGGCGTCCCAGCAACGCGAGCGTGGTGGGCAGAATGTCGAGCGTCGAGACGGGCGCTGCGATGACCGCCGGCGCGAACCCCCACGAGCGCGGCAGCTTCAGCAAGAGCGGAACTTGCGTGAGCGGCGGCCCGAGCCAGCCGATGCCATGGCCGACATACCCGTGCTCGCCGAGCGCCTCGCCGTGGTCGGCGGTGATCCACACCAGCGCTTCGTCCCAGCGCCCGCGCGCTTGCAGTTCGGCGCGCAGCGTCCCGATCGCCTCGTCCGCGTGGCGAACGCCGGCGGCATAGCGCGCGCGCACATTCGCGAGCGACGGCTGGAACGAGGCGGCGGCGACCTCGTCTTGCGAGAGACGCAGGAACTGCGAGTAACCAACGTAGTCGGCGGCGCGATACGTCGCCGGAAGGAAGCGGTGCGGCGGGAGATAGGGGCCGTGCACGTCCATCGCGTGGAGGTACAAGAAAGCCGGCCGCGCCGCGCGGTCGAAGAGTCGAAGGCCGCGCGCGAAGAGTCGCTCGGCCGGCTCGTAGTAGAGATCGCTGCCGGCGAGGCCGAAGCGATACGCGATGCCGCGATCGACACCAAAAAGAAGCTGCACCAGCGAGCCGATCAAGAAGGTCGGCGCGTCGCTCGGATCCGCGAACAGATCGAAGCCGTTGGCGTAGCCGTAGTGCGCGGAGATGAACGGATTCGCCGACACGCCGACCGTCGCGTAGCCGGCGTCGCGCAGCAGTGTCGGCAGCGTGCGCGCCGCAGGCGACACCGGCGTGCCGACGACGCGCTCGGTCGAAGACGCGAGCACGCCGGGCATCGCGCTGCGCGTCAGATTCGCGGGTGCGTAGGCGCGTTCGAAGCGGATCGCTTCGGCGCCGATCGCGTCGAGATTCGGCGTGAGGCTCGGCGCGCCGGGCTGCGGGCCGACGTGATCGCCGCGCAGCGCATCGATTAGCACCAGCACGACGTCGGGGCGCGGCGGCGCCGGCGCCTCGGCGGCTTGCGCGCCGGCCGCTCGCGCAACGGCGATGCCGAGCGCGACCGCGAGCGCCAGCCGCGACGCCTTCGCGCTGCGCAGCGCGCCGATGCCGAGCGCAATCGCGGCGCCCAGCACGGCGAGCGCCGCGAACGCGGGCGACACGAATCCGGGCCACTCGCGCAGCGGAAGCTGGCCGAGCGCGATCGATGCACCGGCGCGTCGCACGAATGGGACGATCAACAAGGTCGCGCCCACCCACACCGCAGCGGGCCAGGCGCGTTGCAGCGAGGCGGGCAGCCAGCGCCCGCACGTGGCGGCGATCGCGAGCGTCGTGGCGATTGCGGCGGCGAGCACTACGAGCGCGATGCCGGCGTTCGCGACGGAACTCGTGCGCAGGGCGCCCTCGGCAACGCGCGCGCCGAGGAATGCGAAGCTCGCAGCGCCGATCACGAGCCACCAGAACGTCGTCGCAGACGCGCGCAGCATGCGCACCAGAATCGCGAGTCCAACGCCGAGCAGCGCGAAGAGCGCGAGTTGCCACGGCAAGAGCACGAGCCAGATCCGCAACACTTCACTGAGATCGACCGCGCCGCCGCCCATCCATACCAAAAGGAGTTCGAGCGCGTACCAGGCGAGTCCGAGCGCCGCCGTGCGCGCGAGTACGGACGCGGTCGAGAGGGCGGGCGTCAGGCCGCGTCTCCCAGATCGATGCGTCCCGTCCAGACGCGGCCGTCGTAGCGCGCGACGGCCTGGCCGCTCACCGCGAGAACATCGCGATCGCTCGCGCCGCGCGGCAGCACCAGCGAGCCGAACTGGAAGTAGTCGGCATGCCAGAGATCCTTGCGCGCGCGCAGCACGCACAGCCAGTTTTCGAGATCGCGCGAGATCCACAGCGTTGCATCGCGCGACGGATTCACCGGCGAAGGCTCGACGGTGGTGGTGATCGCATACCACGCGCCGAAGCGGCAGGCGTAGATGCACGAGCCCTCGAATGCGCGCAGGCGTTCGCTCTTTCCGCTCTGCTTGTCGAGCGTGACGAGTGCGTTCGGCTCGAGCTGCGTATCGGTGGCGTAGACGAGGCGGTCGCCGAGGTCGAAGATCTCCACCGCGCGGAAGCGCTGTTCGCCGCGCACGAACCATTCGAAGTGGCGCAGATCGGACGAGAGCTTGCCGATGCCGGGCTGCGCGTCGAAGTCGCCGGTGAGCACCCAATAGTGTCGCTGCGTCGCGTCGTAGACGACGTTGTGGACGTGCAGCACTTCGCCGGGTGCGAACAGATGCACGGCTTCGAAGCGCTGGCCACCATCGCGCGACGCGAAGATCCGCATCGGGCGCCCGCGCGGCGAGCCGTATTCGCCGAAGAGCACGACGCCGGGTCCCGTGCCGATGCAGAGCGGCGGCAGCACGGCGAGCGCTTCGTCCGCGATCTCGCTCGGCGCGAGCATTGCGTCGCCGATGCGGCCCGCGAAGACGCAGCGACGATTCGCGGCGACGAGGCGATCGCCCTCGAGCACCGCCAGCGCGCGCACTTCGTGGCGCAGCAGCCGGCACGCGAGGCGCGACACTTCGGCGGCGCGTCGCAGCGGATCGCGCGGCAGCGCGGCGACGCGTTCCCATGTCGCCCCGTCGTCACGCGAACGCAGGATGCGGAGCTGTTGCGCCGCGTAGAGCGTGCCGTCGGCTTGCAGCGCCAGCGCGCGCCCGCGCGTGCTGCTGTCGAGGCGGAGCGTGCGCTCTTCAATCACACTCCGTCCTCATGGACTTCGCTCGCCTTCGGCTCGCTGCGCAGCGCCAGAGGCGCCTTGGGCAACGCGCCATCCGGCTCGATCTGGGCGGTCAGAGCGTCACCTCCTCGCCAGGTCGGTCGAGGTAGGTCTGCTGCCAGAGTTCGAGCGTGAGCAGCGCGTAGATCAGATACGCGTGATCGACGACGTCGCGCTTGTTCTCATCGAGCACGCGCGCGACGACGTCGGCGTCGAAGAGCCCGCGTTCCTCGATGTGCTTGCGGCCGAGCAGCACCTCGATCGGGTGCTGCAAGTCTTCGCCGATCCATTGCCGCAACGGCGCGCCGAAGCCGGTCTTCGATCGATAGAGCACGGACGACGGCAGATAACGCTCCATCGCCTTCTTCAGCACGTACTTGGTGGTGGTCCCGTGCAGCTTGTACCGCTCCGGGATCCGCGCGGCGAGGCGCATCAACTCGACGTCCATGAACGGCACACGCGTTTCGATCGACGCGGCCATGCTGGTCTTGTCGGTGTAGAGGAAGTTGTGCGAAGCGAGGAAACTCTGGATCAACAGATGCGAGTGTCGGTTCAGCTCCCCCTTGCCGACGAAGCTTTCATAGTACTTGCGCATGCACGCGGGTTCCGTGCGCGCTTCTGGACACGCATCGACCACGTCGCCGTGCAGGATCTCGTCGCGAATCGGCACACTCGACCATTCCGAGAGCGCGAGATGCCGCTCGAGCGCCGTCTGGTGCAGACCCTTCTGGAACTTGCGCAGCCGTCGCGAAGTGCGGTTCTGCGCGCCGAACACGGCCGTCGTTCCCTCGACGGCCGCGGAAAGAAGCGGCCCGCCCGGGAATCGCGCGAGCCACTTCAAGCGCTCGTAGGTGCGGTACGCGACGTGCGAGCGATAGCCAAAGAAGACTTCGTCACCGCCGGTGCCGGAGAGCAGCACCGTCGTCCCATCTTCGCGCGCGAGTTTGCAGATCAGATACGACGGGAAGATGGCGGGATCCGCGTCGGGTTCATCCATGTGATAGATCATCTTCGGCAGCAGCCGGATCACGTTCGGTTTCAGCACCACGCTCTTCAGGCGCACATCGAGAATCTCGGCGACGCGTTTGGCGTAGGGGTAATCGTCGGCGCCCTGATCGCGCGCCATGTCGTTCGCGTCGAAGCGCACCGTGTAACAGGTGATGTCGCGTTCGGGATACGCCTCGCGCATGCACGAGACGATGCTCGACGAATCGAGGCCGCCCGACAGGAACGCGCCGAGCGGCACGTCCGACACCATCTGGCGACGCGTGGTGCGGACGAAAGTGTCGTGGACCTGCTCGATCCACTCCGCTTCCGATACGGATTCATCCGGGTCGTAGGCGAGCGAGAACCACGGGCGCACCTCGGCGCGACCGTCCTTCCAGAGCAGGTAGTGACCCGGCTCCAGCTTCTTGATGCCGCGCAGCAGCGTCTCTTCGCCGGGAACCCAGAGGAAGGCCAGGTACTGCGGCACCGCCGCGACATTCAATTCGCGCGGCACGCCGGGGATGCGCAGCAGCGCCTTGATCTCGGATGCGAAGTAGATGCGATCGCGATCCTGCCAGTAGTAGAGCGGCTTGATGCCGACGTGATCGCGGGCGAGCATCAATTGACGCTTCTTTGCGTCCCAGATCGCGAACGCGAACATGCCGTTCAGGTCTTGCAGCATGTCCACGCCGCGTTCCTCGTAGAGATGGACGAGGACCTCGGTATCGGTGTGGCTCTGGAAGCGGTGGCCCTTGCTCTCGAGCGGGCCGCGCAGGTCTTTGTAGTTGTAGATCTCGCCGTTGAACGAGATCCAGACCGTGCCGTCCTCGTTCGACATCGGCTGCTTGCCGGCTTCGGAGAGATCGATGATCGAGAGGCGCCGGTGCCCGAGGCCGACTTGCGCATCGCGGTCGAACCAGGTGCCCGCGCCGTCGGGGCCGCGGTGCAGCATCGCCGAGGACATCGCTTCGAGAAGCTCGGGTCGGTGGTCCCCCGCGTAGCCGCAGATCCCGCACACGCAGCGCGTCTCCCTTCCAATTTCAGCCCTTCGGGGACCGGCAGTATATCGACAGATGAGTGCCAAGCTCGGGTCGCTTGGGCTCAGGCGAGCGTTCTTCGCCGCCGATGCGAAGCTCGCGTTACCAGGTGGGGTCTATTGACACTCACCCTAGGCACCGGGCAGCCTGCCAGGTCGTCTTCGCATAGAGCCTTTGGAGGTGGATCGTTGGATACCAAGCTGCTGATCAGCGCCGTGACCCGCCGCCGCGCCTGGCTCTTCGGCCGGATGGATGCGCGCCGCGCGTTCAACATGGTGGCGGCCGCGAAAGATTTCGCGCTGAAGCGCGAGAAGATGAACGCGTATCCCGCCATCGTAAAAATCGACATCTCGCCGCTCTGCAATCTGCGCTGCACGGCCTGCGTACACGCCGACGCAAACGGCAACCCGACGCTCGAGAAGCAGGTGTTCGCGCCGGCACACAAGATGTCGGTCGAGCAGTTCCGCGGCATCGTCGAGAAGATCAAGGGCAAGGCCACGGCGGTGTCGCTCTACTACCTCGGCGACCCGATGGCGCACCCGGATCTCGACAAGATGTGTCGCATCGCCGCCGACGCCGGCCTGCAGGTGCACGCGTCCACCAACTTCAGCTTCGGCTTCAAGGACGATCGCATCCGCAGCATCGTCGAGAGCGGGCTCTCGCATCTCACCGTCTGCATCGACGGCCTCTCGCAGGAGAAGTATCAGCGCACGCGCGTCGGCGGCAACATTGCGCGCGTCATCAACAACCTCGAGCGCGTCTCGAAGGTGCGCAAGGAACTCGGTCAGAAATATCCGCTGATCGAAGTCCAGTACATCATGTTCCAGCACAACCTCGATGAAGTGGAAAAGGCGCGCAAACTCTGCGACGACCTCGGCGTCGAGCAGTTCACGACCTTCTACGGCGATCTCCACAACTGGACCGATCGCGATCCCGGCAACTTCGACGTGATCGGCCCGAAGCCGAAGAAGAACCTGCCGCACTGCTACTGGCCGTACTTCTCGACCGTGATCAAGTACAACGGCGACGTGATTCCGTGTTGCACGCACCGCCAGGGCATGCAGTACTCGCCGGGCGCCGACGCCCGCGTCTTCGGCAACGTCTTCGAGAAAGACTTCGGCGAGATCTGGAACTCACCGGAGTACCAGCAAGCGCGCCGCATCGTGTCGGACCCGACGCGTTCGGAAACCGAGCCCAACCTGAAGAAGCATTTCTGTGACGCGTGTCCCGTGCTCTTCGAAACCACGCGCAACGAGAACGCGCGCTGGGGCAACCAGGCGACCTTCGAAGAGGTCTACACGCTGAACGAGAAGGGCAAGCCGGTTCGCAAGAGCGCGGTGGGCGAGGGCGGCTCGGGGTCGTAGACGAGACGATTGCAGCGACGCCGATCGGCGTCGCTGCTCTGCCGGACTCAGCTCATCCGCCCGACTTCGCGACTCGCGGCGCCCTCCACCTCGAGAAGAGGCGTGCGCACTCGGCGATGCTCGTCGCTGCGAACGGGGCGAGCATCGGATACAGCGAAGTCGTGTGGCGCGGTAAGTACTGGAGCGCGGCCATCACCGCGAACTGCATGGCGATCGCGAGCACGAACAGCGCGAGCACTCCGTCGTCGGCGATCTGGCGCCGGGAGAGCGCGATTCCAGCGAATCCCAAGCAGACGAAGATCGCGCCTATCGCTACGCCCGATGTTTGCCATGCCAATGCCAGCCAGCCATGTATCGAAGGAGTTGGCGCGGCGCCGAGCCCCGCGCGTTCCTGCGTTTCAATTTCGCGAAAATTGGGATTCAGCCCTAGACGCTGCTTCCAGCGCTCGCGGATCCGATCGAGGGCAACGCGCTCCGCGTCCGGCACTTCCATCTGCCCGACGTAGAGACCGCCGATCAGCGAGTTGCGTAGATTGCGCGCCACTTTTCTCGCATAGGCTCCGGGATGCGCGCGAATCGCTTCGTAGAAACCGTCGCGCAACAGGCGATCACCTTCCGTCGAGAGCGGATCTATGTGAAGGCCCCGGCTCTCCAGCCACTCGGATGCAAAAGAGTCGTGATGGACGATTCCCCACGGATTGCCGGGAAGCTGTCCGAGCGAAATCAGCGCGACCATTCCGCCATTGGTGCTGGTGAAGCTCAGTTGGCCGCTAACGCGTTGCATGTGTATCGCCCACGGCAGCATGATGGCGATCGCACACAGCGACGCGAGCGACGCATGGAGAGGCCGGCCCCACGGCAGGCGAAGAACCCGGGCGACCAGCGCCGCTACTGGCAGCACGACCACGAGTGCCAAAGTCTCGGAGCGAAAATTCGCTGCCATCCCGAGCAATGTGCCTGCGAGCGCGCAGCGGATGAGGCTTCCGCGTTCCCATCCGGTCCCGAGGGCGAGTAGCGCGATCAGCACGAGCAGCGCCGCGGGCGCGGGCGACCACAGGCTCACGGCGAGTGCGTGCCAAGGGATCGCAAACACGAGCAGGACGGCGAGTGTCCACCGCGCGGCGACGCGTTGGCCAAGCACTAACCAAGCGATTCCCATCGAAGTCGCGGAGCCGATGACTTGGAGCGCACTAAGGACCGACGGCGAGATAACTGCCAGTAGTGCTGCGTATCCCCAGACGGGATATGTGAGAAGACTTGGGGTGCCCCCCCCCCAATCCAGGCCGCGAGAGGCTCGTGGTACTCGCGAAGGATCGTTGCTTCGGGATTCCAAGCGCCCACAAGTCGTGAGACGAGGAAGGACACGATGAGTGAAGCAGTGGCGATCGCCAGCGCGACCGCACCATCAGCGCACTTCGGCCGTGTGTTCGCGCACCGCTCTTCGTTCATCACTTCTGCACTCACACGACGTCGGTGTCGGACCAGCCGAGGTTCCACGCCGCAGCGTCGAGCAACGATGCTTGCTCCGCGTAGCGACCGAAGCCGCGCACAGAGAAGCGGATCACCTGCGGATGCAGCGCTTCGGGTACGCGGAGGAAACCGGCGCGGCGCAGTGCGCGACGCGCCGGGCCGTTGCCCGGCAACAGCGCGGAGAGCAGCGCCGCTCCGTCGGCGCGCGCGAAGAGCGTCGCCGCGCGGAGCAATGCGCGGCCCGCGGCGTCCTCGCCTTCGGCGAGCACGAAGTCCACGACGAAGCCGGCCGGGATGCCGCGCAGATCGAGGCGGCGATGCACGATCCAGCCTGCGGGGCGGCCGGAGCGTTCGGCGACGATGAGCCGGTAGCCGGCGTCGAGGCGCGTTCCGAAGCGCCACGCGGCGAAGGCGGCGTCGCGCACGGCGCCGACCGCGATGCTCGGTGCTGCGCGCTGCCACACGGCGTCGAGGCGCGCGTCGCTCGGCTCGCACGCGGCGAGCGTCACGCCGTCGCGCGCGGCGCTTGCCAGGCAGCGCACGAAGGCCGCGTCGTCCGCGCGCGGCGACGCTTCGTTGCGTCGCAGCACGGCGCGCGCGATCCCCCACGGCGCGATCGGTCGCACGCACCACGGGAATGGGCGCACCGCGGTGCGCTGCAGCGGGCCCGTCATCAGCCGGAACGAGTTGCTGTTGGAGAAGCCTGCTACGAACGCGAAGCCCTGCTCCTGCATGCGCTGGTAGAGGAACTCACCGACGCGGAAGAACAGACGCTGTCCGCGCTGCGCCGGGTCGGTCATCGCGGCGACCGAGTAGCCGCCGCGTACGACGTCGTTGCCGCTCTGGAAGCGCAGCGCCGTCGCACCTGCGTGTGCAACGATGCGACCGTCGCACTCTGCCACCGCGCGCGGCGAGTCGCCGGCGGGGCCGGGCCGGAACAACCACTCGAGTGTCTGTCCGCCACGCGGATTCCCGAAGACGCGGACGAAGAGATCCTGGAGCGCGGGCGCGTCGCTCTCCGGACGGAAGTCGCGAATCAGGACGGTGGCCGCAGCCATCAACCAGGCGGCTCGTTGCCCGGCGGCCCACTGCCTTCCGCGGCGCCGCGCAATCGGCCACCGGCGAGCGTCGAGATCACCGCGCGGAACTTGCCGTTCGCCTCGCGCGGGATCGCATCGACCGTCTCGAAGCGGATCTCGATTTCGCGGCCGAGGCGCGCGCGGAACTCGCGTTCGATGCGGAGCTGCGCGTCGGGTCCGTAGCCGGGGCGCGGCGCGATGCGCACCAGGATCGCGCCCGGCGACGACTGGAGGATCTGCGCCTCCTTGACGAGCACTGCGTCCTTGAAGACGTGATCCATGCGGCCGATGCGGCGGCCATCGGGCGTCATGACGTAGTCCTCGATGCGACCGTCGAGCTCTTCGATGATCGGGCGCGAGCGACCGCATTCGCAGCCGGCGCGTTTGCGCAGCGTGGCGACGTCGCCGGTGCGATAGCGCAGCAGCGGCATCGCACGGTTGGCGAAGCCGGTGGCGATCACTTCGCCGCGCACCCAATCGTCGCCTTCCTCGTGTGGGTCGATCTCGATGGCACAGAATTCGGTGTCGACGTGGTAGCGGCCTTCCGGGCACTGCACCGCGGAGACCGAGAGCTCGGCGTTGCCGTAGCGGTCGGCGACCGGCGCATGGGTGGCCGACACGATTCGCTGTCGATGAAAGTCGAGCAGCGTTTCCGAAGACGTGAAGACGGCGCCCGGCGCGGCGGTGCGCAGATCGATGCCGTTCTCGAGCAGGTACTCGCAGATCAGCGCGATCGACGACGGGTAGCCCTGCCAGAACAAGTAGCCGCGCTGGTGCAGCTCGCTGGCGTAATAAGGGAGGAACTCGGGCTTCATGTGATAGAGCGAGAAGAGCACGCGGCCGCGCGCGAGATCGCTGCGCCAGAACGGCGGCTCTTGCTGCTCGAAGGGCACGACCGGCTGGCCGCCGAAGCCGGCGAAACGATCGCCGAGCAGAAAGCCGAACCAGCCGCGCTGGCGCCAGATCACCGCGTATTCCCAACCGAGCGCTTCGCGCGTATGCACCAGACGCAGCGCCGTTCCGGTGGTGCCGCTCGAATGACCGGCAATCAGGATCCGGCTCGAAAATCCTTCGCTCAGCAACTCGGCGCCGCGCAGACGCACGGTTTCCTTGTCGAGTAACGGGATGCGCTTCAAATCCTCGAGCACGCGGATCGACTCCGGATCGATGCCTTCGCGCCGAAACAGATTGCGGTAGTAGGGAACCGTCCTGGCGGCCCAGCGCACCATCTCGGAGAGCCGGCGCTCTTGATCGATGCGCACTTCGTCCGCGCTCTGGAAATCGGTGCGCGAGAGTTCGCGGAGATTCGAGCGGAAATGCGAACCGAAGCGCGCGCGATAGCTGCGCCAACCCGCCGTCGCGACGAACATGTCCTGCACGCCGGGCGGCAGCCGGTCGTAGAATTCCTGGAGAACGCCGCGGGCCACGCTGCGACTCTACTCGCTAGCCGGGACTGAAGGACGGCAGCTGCTCGGTCACGAGCGGCGCGAGTTCCCGGAATGCGGCTTCGGCTTTGGCGTCACCGTCGCGCGTCATCGGAATCGTGAAGCGCACCAGTGAGCCGTCGGTGCGCTGCAGCCGTGCGCGATCCCAGAAGAGCCAGATGATCTTCATCCAGTCGTCGGCGATCACGCGGCCGCGCTCCTGGTACCAGTAGTAGACGAGCTGTCGCGCGTCGCCCTTGGCGATCACCAGGCGATTCACCCGGGCGCCGCCGTTCGGCATGCCGGGAAGGTCGAGCTCCACGCGGTCGTTCGCGATGATGTCCCAGCCGGAACCGGGCAGGCAGTGCTTCGGCGGGTGGATCGCGCCGCCAGCCGAGCCGCCGCCTTCGTGACGCACCTGGCTCTCGTGGTAGCCGACATACACACCGATTCGTTCGTTCGGTTCCTTGCGCGCGTAGTCGCAGATCAGATAGTCGGTGACGCCGAGGTTCGTGAGCACTTCCTCGGTCATCTCGTCGCGCCCGGAGCAGCGCCAGTCGCCGAGCTTCAACGGGAACTCTGTGAAGGCATGCCGCGGCGGATGCACCTCGTTCGCCGCGAAGTAGTTGTAGATGTAGACCTGCAACGCCAGGAATCCGACGACTACCGCAATCTTGATCATGCCGGTTTCTCCACGGCCTTCCGGCGCGGATCCGCATCCGGCCAGATCTTCGACAACAGCCACGCCTCGCCGAGCAAGAGCAGGAACGCGGCCGCGAAGGTGAACAAGCCCTGGGTTTCGTGGATCACGCCTTCGGCCGCTTCCTGTCCGAAGTGGTAGGTGAGGATGCCGGTCGCGGCGACGCGTCCGGCGTTGACGATGATCGCGATCGGAATCGCCGACGCGACGATCAGCACGCGCTGCCACCAGCTCTTGCGGAAGAAGTACGCGAACACGATGCCCAGTGTGATCAGCGCCATCAACGAGCGAAGCCCGCTACACGCTTCGGCGACGAAGAGCTGCGTGTTCGGCAGATGGATGATGTTGCCTTCGCGCAGCGCCGGGATGTTCAGCAGGTAGAGCAACTGCACGGCCCAGTCCGCCGCGGTGAGTTGAAGCGGAAAGGCAACCACGTTCACCAGTGACTGCGGCAGCGGCACCATCAAGAACAAGAAGCAGAGCGGGAAGAGCAGGATCTGGAAGGCGCGCTTGCCGAGGATCAGCAGCACCAGGCCCATCAGCGTCAGGATGTAGGCCGAGCGCATGCTGGTGAGTTCCGTGCCGAGGCGACCCACCGTGAGCGCTGCGGTCCCGAGAACGAGCGGCACGAGGCCCCACCAACTCGGCTCGATCGCGGCGCGCTGCAGATCGCGCCGTCGTTCCCAGGCGAAGAAGGCCGCGAGCGGCGCGACCAGGAAACCGTGCGAGTAGTCTTCGACGGCGTTCCAGTGTAGGACCATGTAGTAGAGGATCGGACCGAAGATGACGGTCGCCGCGCCCGCGAGCAGCGCGAAGGTGAGCCGCGCGCGGCGTTGCTCGGGCGTAGCGGGCCGCGCTTGCGCCTTGCGACGCGGAGGTGCCGTACCCGGCGCCGCGACCGCGACGCTCGACAGCGTCGTTGCGGTTGCGGGTGCCGCCTCGACAGCGGCTGCGCCTGTTTCTTCGTGGCCCATTACGCGCGTCCCGTACCGACTAGAAGAGCGCGTAGATGAAGGGCGCGACGGCGGAACCCTGCGTCAGCACGATCAGCGCCGACAGCAGCAGCATCGTCACCAGGATCGGCCCGAGCCACCACTTCTTTCGCTCGCGCATGAAGGCCCACATTTCGCGGATCATCGACATCATGAATGCTCACTCCTGTTCGCGTCTCGACTAGTCCAGGGCGTAGCGGTCGCGCCAGTCGAAGTCCTCGACCAGCTCGGGCTGGTCGCCCTTCAAGAGGATCTGGTTGCCGAGCACGAGCACGTCCATGTTGGTTCGCATGAAGCAGAGATACGCGTCCTCGGGCGTGCAGACGATCGGTTCGCCGCGCACGTTGAAGGACGTGTTGATCAGCACCGGGCAATCGGTGCGCTGGTCGAATGCGCTGAGCAGATCGTAGAACTCCGCGTGCTGCGCGCGCGTCACGGTCTGCACGCGCGCCGAGCCATCCTTGTGTGTCACCGACGGGATCGGCCGATCGCGCTGCACGTCCTCGCGAACCTGGCAGACCAGCAGCATGTACGGACTCTCGCGGTCGAGATCAAACCACTCGGACACCTTTTCGCGTAGCACAGCCGGCGCGAAGGGCCGGAAGCTCTCGCGGAACTTGATCTTCAGGTTCACGCGCGTCCAGTTATCCTGGTTGCGGGAATCGGCGATGATGCTGCGGGCGCCGAGCGAGCGCGGTCCCCATTCCATGCGACCCTGGAACCACCCGACCACCGCCTGCTCCTCGTCGAGATGGCGCGCGGTCTCGCGGATCATCTCGTCGCGGGCGTAGACCTTGTAGGGCAGCTTGCGCGCGTCGAGGAAGGTGCAGATCTCTTCATCGGAGAACGACGGACCCCAGTAGGCGTGATCCATCTTGAGCTTGCGCGGGCGATCGAGCACGCAGTTGTCAACGTACATCGCCGCGCCGAGCGCGCCGCCTGCATCGCCGGCCGCCGGCTGCACCCACAGATTCTCGAAGGGCCCCTCGCGCAGCACGCGACCATTCGCGACGCAGTTCAGTGCCACGCCGCCCGCCATGCAGAGGTTCTTCATCCCGGTGCGCGCGTGCAGATCGCGCGCGATGCGCAGCACGATCTCCTCGGTGACCTTCTGGATGCTCGCCGCCATGTCCCAGTGGAACGCTTCCATCGCCGATTCGGACTCGCGGCGCGGCTGTCCGAAGAGCTTCGCGAATTTGTCGTTGGTCATCGTCAGGCCGTAGTCGTACGCGAAGTACTGCATGTCGAGCCGGAACGAACCATCGTCACGCAGATCGACCAGGTGCTCGAGGATCTGGTCGTAGTACTTCGGGTCGCCGTACGGAGCAGCGCCCATCACCTTGTACTCGGCGCTGTTGACCTTGAAGCCGAGGTAGTACGTGAAGGCGCTGTAGAGCAGACCGAGGGAGTGCGGGAAGCGGATCTCGCGGATCAACTCGAGTTTGTTGCCGCGGCCGATGCCCTGGGTGGCGGTCGCCCACTCGCCGACGCCGTCGAGCGTCAGGATCGCGGCTTCTTCGAAGGGTGACGGAAGGAACGCCGACGCCGCGTGCGATTGATGATGCTCGGTGAAGAGCAGCTCGCCCTTCCAGCCGAGTTCGCGCTCGAGCGCCTTCGGCACCCACAGCTTTTCCTTCAGCCAGACCGGGATCGCCTTGGAGAACGAAGGCAGCGAGCGCGGGAAGGTGGCGAGGTAGGTGGTGAGAATGCGCTCGAACTTGACGAAGGGTTTGTCGTAGAACACCAGGTAGTCGACGTCATCGAGTGTGATGCCGGCTTCCGCGAGGCAATACGCGACCGCTTGCTTCGGGATGTCGGGATCGTGGCGCTTGCGCGTGAAGCGCTCTTCGTGTGCGGCGGCGACGAGCTCGCTGTCGCGGAGCAGTGCCGCCGCGGAGTCGTGGTAGAAACACGAGATACCGAGGACGTTCATCTCACTCCCTCAGAACATTCGCTTCGCGCGAGCGAGGTCCGGCGCCGTCGTGTCTGCATCCATCCAGGCCGAGCCCGGTGCAAGCGCGCGCTTATGGAGCAGATCCTTGCGTCCCATGATCAGCGCGACGGGTCCGATCACGATGACGTAGGAGAGGCCGATCACGACCAGCGTCTGCACCTCGCCGAAGTGGCCCGCGATCGCGAGCCATCCCTCATAGAGTCGCCGGTGGAACGGCTTCCGAGCCTGATTTTGGATCAATTTCTTTCTCCGAGGTCGCGTTCCAGTACATCGACGATGCGTTTCGCGGCCTGACCGTCCCAGCGATCCGGGATGCGGCCCTTTCGGCTCTCGCCGTCGAGAACCTTCGCGACCTCTGCGCGGATCACACGCGGATCATTGCCGACGATCCGGTTCGTTCCCTGCTCGACCGTCACGGGTCGCTCGGTGTTCACGCGGAGAGTCAGACAAGGCACACCGAGCACCGTCGTTTCTTCCTGGATTCCACCCGAATCGGTCAGCACGAGCCGCGCGTCCGCCATCAGCCGAAGGAATTCGAGGTAGCCGAGTGGCGGCGTCGTACGGAGCTTTAGCGTTCGCCCGCCCAATCGGCTCTGAATCGCTTCGGCCGTGCGCGGATGCACCGGGAACACGACCGGCAGCCGCTGCTGGATCTCCTCGAGCACATCGAAGAGTTCCGAGAGCCGCGCAGGGTCATCGACGTTGCTGGGGCGGTGCAACGTGAGCACCGCGTAGCCGCGCGCCGTGAGCCCGAGGCGCTGCACCGTATCGAGCGTCTTCGCGCGATCGAGCTGCGCGAGCAGCGTGTCGATCATCACGTTGCCCGCGAAGTGGATCCGCGCCGGATCCGTGCCCTCGCGCAGCAGGTTGATTTCACCCGACGGCTCCGACACGAAAAGCCAATGCGACACGGCGTCGGTGAGCAGCCGATTGATCTCTTCCGGCATGCCGCGATCGAAGGAGCGCAGGCCCGCCTCGACATGCGCGACGCGGATTCCCAGCTTCACCGCGACGATCGTCGCCGCGAGCGTCGAGTTGACGTCGCCGACCACCAGCACCGCGTCAGGGCGCTGCTCGAGCAGGATCGCCTCGATCCCCGTCATCACCTCGGCGGTCTGCACCGCGTGGCTGCCGGAGCCGACGCCCAGGTTCGCGTCCGGGGCGGGAATCCCGAGGTCCTGGAAGAAGCCGTCCGACATCGCGGCGTCGTAGTGCTGGCCGGTGTGGACGAGGAATACGTCGATCGTCCCGCGGCGGCTGATCTCGTGCAGCAGCGGTGCAATCTTCATGAAGTTGGGGCGTGCGCCCGCGACTGCGACGATGCGCGGTCGCCGCGGGGTTCCGGTGGATTCGGGGCTGCTCATCCGCAGGTCGTTCTCTCCCGGTGGATCATTCACCGCTCCGCTCGACACCGCTGAGGATGGGAGGGCGGGGGGTCGGCGCGACGCCTCTCGGTGAGTGGTCGCCGCCCCCAACCTGGTGACAGGCGCACTTCAGATCGATCTCAGTCTCCAGCGAGCCCGGCAGGGTATCGGCGCTTGCCGCCGAGACCAAGAGCCGCGGAGCCGGCCCCCGGGGGGCCAATTGGGCTGCCATCGTATCTTCATCGTCACGCGCGAGCATCCACGGACACTCAAGCTTGGGAAGAGTTGTTCTCTCGGAGGAAAACGGCTTCCCAACAGCGGAATGATCTTTCACACTGGCGGCCGCTTCCGGTGGAAGCGTCGCCTCTCGAACGCCGCTCAGGTGCCCTTCGCTCAGGCACCCGTGACGGGCGCCCCAGCGCCGGCCGGCTTCGACGAGCAGACGCTGTCGCCCGAATGCGGGCCAGCTGGTGAGCGAGAGCGGCCGAACTCAGCACCAACGCACGCCTTGCCGAGCTACGGCGGGCGGGGAGAAGACATGGCTCAGTCCTACCGGATGCTCGTGGTCGATGACGACGACGGCCTTCGCGAATACCTGCAAGCCCTCGCCTCGAGCCGCGGCTTCCAGGTCTTTGCGGCGCCGAGCGGCGAGGAAGCCGTCGCGACACTCGAACGTTCGCGGCCTGATCTCGTCACGCTCGATCTCGTGTTGCCCGGGATGAACGGTCTCGAAACGCTGAAGCAACTGAAGGAACGCCTGCCCGAAGTGCCGGTGATCATGCTTTCGGGTCACGGCCAGGCGCGCAGCATCGTCGAGGCGATGAAACTCGGCGCAGCCGACTTTTTGCGCAAGCCGTTCGAGGTCGAAGAACTCGAAGTCGCGTTCCAGAAGGCACTCGAGAAGCGCGCACTGAAGCAAGAGGTCGAGGAGCTGCGCGGTCGCGTCCGCTCCGAGGCGGAGCTGCTGATGCTCTGCGGCGACGACCCGAAGATGCGCGAAGTGCGCGAGATCATCGAGCAGGTTGCCGACACCGACATCACCGTGCTGGTGCGCGGCGAGAGCGGCACCGGCAAGGAACTCGTCGCACGCGCGTTGCATCGCCTCTCGGGCCGCGTCGAGCGCCCGTTCGTGAAGGTGAACTGCGCGGCGTTGCCGTCGGAACTCCTCGAGAGCGAATTGTTCGGCTTCGAGAAGGGCGCCTTCACCGGCGCGCAGCGCCGCAAGCTCGGGAAGTTCGAGTACGCCAATCACGGCACGATCTTCCTGGACGAGATCAGCGAGATGCATCCCTCGCTGCAAGCGAAGCTGTTGCAGGTGCTGCAGGACGGCGAGTTCTCGCGGCTCGGCGGCGAGAGCGACGTACACGTAGACACCCGCGTGATCGCCGCCACCAACCGCAACCTGGAGACGGCCGTCATCGAGGGCAGCTTTCGCGAGGATCTCTTCTACCGACTCAATGTGGTGACGGTGCAACTGCCGCCGCTGCGCGATCGCAAGGACGCGATCCCGCTGCTGATCGATCACTTCCTCACGATGTACAACCGCCAATACGCGAAGAGCGTGAAGCAGCTCCAACCGCGCACGCTCGAGGCCTGCCACGCGTATCAATGGCCCGGCAATGTGCGCGAACTCGAGAACACCGTGAAGCGAATGGTCGTGCTCGGGAACGAAGAAGCGATCCTGGAGGAAATCACCCACAGGACCAGTCTGGCTGGCGCGCCCGATGAGGCGGCTTCCGTCTTCGATCTCGAAGCGCTGGGTGTCGATTTCGTAGACGGCATGAGCGTCGATCTCAAGGCAATCGCCAAACGTGCCGCCCAGATTGCCGAGAAGAAGGTGATCGAGCGGGTTCTCGACCAGACGCGCTGGAACCGTAAAGAGGCAGCCGAGCGATTGCAGATCAGCTACAAGGCCCTGCTTTACAAAATGAAGGACAACGGCCTCAGCGAGGCGAGTTGAGGCACCGGAGGGGGTTCGAAATGGCGATCCAGAGAAGCGGTCTGAGGCGCGCGTGGTGCGTCTCGCTCCGCCATTTTCTCGGCCTGTGGGTGGCAGTGCTCGCGTTGGCCTGCTCGCACGCGGTGCCGCCGCCGCCCGAACCGGGTCCGATGGATCGAGCCGACTACGTGATCGGTTCGGCCGACGTGCTGCGGATCCAGGTGTGGAAGAACCCCGAGCTCTCGGTGGAAGTTCCCGTGCGGCCGGACGGAAAGATTTCGGTCCCGCTCGCGAACGACGTGCAGGCGGCCGGTCTCACGACGACCGAGCTGAGGGACGTGATCAGCCAGGCGCTCGCGGAATTCGTGGCGGCGCCGGACGTCACCGTGATGGTTCGCGAGATTCGTTCCAAGAGCGTGCACGTGATCGGCGAGGTGCTGCGGCCGAATCAGTTCCCGCTGGTCTTCGACATGCGCGTACTCGAAGCGATCGCGTATGCCGGCGGTTTCTCTCCCTATGCCGACAAGTCCGACATCCGCGTGCTGCGCCCCAATCCGGATGGCACCGTCGTGGAGTATCAGTTCAATTACAACGCGTTCCTGAATGGCAAGCAGCCGGAGGGCAACCTTCGCCTCGAGCCCGGGGACACGGTCGTGGTGCCGGACTAGGGGCGCATGCGCGGCCAGGCCCTCGTCATGCTCGCACTCTTGCACGGGACCGTCCTTCCGGCCGGCGCGGCGGAGTTCATCCCGGGATGGGACGTCGATGGCGTGTGGGATTCCAACGTACTGCGCACGAGCACCGACGAAGAGAGTGACTACTCGTTGCGCACGGGGCCCAATCTGAGAGTTCGCAACGTCAAGGGCGATTTCACCTACGACGCCATCTATCAGCTTCGTTACCAGGAATATGTGCGGCTCAATGGGGTCAGCGAGTTCGATCAGTTTGCGAGCGGCGAAGCGTCGTGGAGGGCGACGCCGACGACGGACGTCGGCGTCAGCAACAACTTCGGCTACAGCAGCAGCCTCGGTGGGCTCTTCGAGGCGGTCGGTGTCGCGACAGCGATTCAGTTCGTGACGCCTGATCGCGAACGGATCACGACGAACTCCGCCAACGCGAACATTCGCCATCGACTCGGTCCGCTCTGGGAACTCACGCTCTCGGTCGACAGCGACTTCACGGGCTTTCGTTCGGACAACCAGGCGGACGCGCTCTCGACGGCGGGCACGATCCAGGTCACGCGCGGATTTACGCCGCGACTCGTGGCTGGCTTCGGCGCGCGCTATCAGCGCCAGGACTTCGCCGACACGCCGGATACGACGGGCCAGGGCTCGACCGTCTACCAGGGCTTCGGAGTTCTCAACTACCGCATCAGCCCGACCTTGCGCTTCGCGATGAGCGCCGGACCCGCTTTTGCCGAGCCGGACGCGATCGACTCGCAGACGGTCGACGCTTCGAGCTATCTCCCGTTCGCCGCAGAAACCTGCCCGACGCGATCGGACGGCGTCCGCTTCGTTCCGCAGGGCCAGGCGCTCGGTTTCAACATCAGCGGGCCGCGCTGTGCCACGGCGACGTTCGAAGATCAACAGGGAGGCCGGGGGTTTGCTCTCCCCACGTCCGACACCACCGCGATTCCGCTCGCGGCCCAGAGCGGAAGCCTCGGCTCGCTCAACTATTTCGGTCGCATTTCGCTCGACAAAGAATGGGCGCAGTGGCTCGCTTCGGTCTCCTACAACCGCTCCGCCAGCAGCGGATCCGGCCTCGGTACCAGTACCGCCGTCGACACACTCGAGGGTTCTCTGCGCTGGACGCCCTCACCATTGTGGAATCTTTCGCTGCTCGCGGCGTATTCGAGGCAGACGCAGCTGACACAGCAACGCGTGCTGCAGTTCGCGGTGACGAGCGAGCCGACCGAAATCCGTATCCAGCAATTCGGCACGACCGTGACCCAGAACATCGTGGCCGACATCGCCGTTCCCTTCGAAGTGAGTCAGGGCGACGCGACCGACAACGCCTTCACCTTCACCACGACGCGGGTCGAGCTGCTCGGCGAGCGCCGGATTTCGCGGCGCCTCAGTCTCGACGCCACGGCGACGTGGTGGCAGCAAGTCAGCAGCAGCGATTTTGCCGAAGGCGACACGATCCAGAATTTCCGTGTCGTTCTCGGTTTCACTTGGAACTTCGATCCGATTCCGCTGTAGCGGGATCGCGCGCCGGAGGAGCAGACGATGGATGAACGAGGCTTTTCGCTGAACGATGTGGTCGGGATCTTCCGACGCCGGATGCGTCTGATCCTGGCCGTCGCCATGTCCGGCTTCCTGATCTCCGTCGTGGTCGCGGCGCTGCTCCGTGACAACTTCAGCGTGTACGCCACGATCCTCGTCGAGCCCCAGAGCATCTCGAAGAGGCTGGTCGAGAGCGGTGAAGTCGAGCAGGACGCGATGAACCGCCTGCATTTGATGACGATGCAGATCCTGTCGCGCGCACGACTCTCCAAAGTGATCGACGAACTGAAGCTCTATCCGAAAGAGTCGGAGAGCAAGACGCGCGAGCAGGTGATCGACATGATGCGCAGCCGCATCCGCGTCGAGCCCGTGCTGCCGGACATCGATCCCGAACTGAAGCGCAAGCTCGACATCCAGATCAACACCTTCCGCCTCTTCTTCAACCACGAGAACGCCGCTGTGGGCGCCGCGGTTGCGAACCGGCTCGCGAACGACTTCATCGACGAACACATCAAAGAGCGCGTGCAATCGTCCGGCGACACCGCCGACTTCGTCGATAGCGAGTTGCAACGCCTCACCGGCCGGCTGCGCGAACTGGAACAACAGATCGCACAGGTGAAAGGCCAGAACGCGGGCAGCCTGCCCGATGACGTCTTCGCCAATCAGCGCCAGATCGAGCGAGCCTTCGACGCGTACTCGATCGCGCAAACGCGACTCGGCGAAGCGCAGAGCGATCAGTCTTTCTATTCGCAGCAGGCGACGGTGGCTCGCGAGTCGGGCGTCGGAGCGCTCGGCGCCCAGCAGAACAGCCAGGTGCTTTCGCCGAATCAGCGGTTGCAGCTCCTCGAGAACCAACTCGGCGAACTCCGCAGCCTCGGCTTCACCGACAGGCATCCCGATGTGGTCTCGACGCTCGCCGAGATGGAACAGGTACGCGACCGCATCGAGTCGGGCTCCGCCGACGACGAGGCCGAGAAGAAAGCGCCGAGCTCCGTGGCCGAGCAGCAAGCGCGCAACGAAGCGCAGCGCGCCTCGTTGCGGGTCGAAGGTACGCAGCGCGAAGTCGTGCGCCTGCAAGGTGAGATCGATCAGGCGCAGGCGCGTCTGGCCGCGACGCCGCGCGTCGCCGAGCAGCTCGATGCGCTCGAGCGCGAATACAAGAACCTCTCGGACTCTGCGAACGACTTCAGCAACAAGCGGCTCGAAGCGAACGTCGCAGCCAACATGGAACGGCGTCAGAAGGGCGAGCAGTTCCGCGTGCTGGAGCCCGCCTACGCGCCGCCGGACGCGACCTCGCCGAATCGGCCGCTGATCATCGTGTTGGGTCTGATGCTCGGCATCGGCGCGGGCGCCGGCCTCGCGTTGTTGCTCGACGCTGCGGATTCCTCGTACCACGATTCCCGCGCGCTCCAGTCGGCGCTGCGCTTGCCGGTGTTGGCTTCGATCCCGGCGATCCTGCTCGACGCCGACCGCGCGCGGAACCGGCGCCGCAATTTCCGCGAGGCATTCGCGGCCGTCGCCGTGACCGGCTTCGTGCTGACCGGCGCGCTCGTCGGCTACATCGTGGTGAACAAGCCAAACCTGTTCCGCGCCAACACCGAGCAGGTGGCGCCCGCCGCGCCGACTCCGGCGCCCGCGAACGCGCCGCTGCCGCCCGCCAGTCCGACCGCACCCGCGACCGCACCCGCGGCCGGCGAGGCAGGCTGAACGCGATCGTGACGCCATGTACCTCCAGCACTTCGGTCTGCTGCGCGCGCCTTTCGAGATGACGCCCGATCCGGCGTTCCTGTATCTCGGCGAATCGCATCAGGAAGGGCTCGCGACGCTGGTCTACGGCGTCCGGGCTCGCAAGGGCTTCGTCATGCTCACCGGCGAAGTCGGGACGGGCAAGACGACGCTGCTGCACGCGCTGCTTTCGCAGCTCGACCCGAATACGTCCGCGGCCTTCGTCTTCAATCCGCGCCTCGGGCCGCTCGATTTCTTCCGCGTGCTCTTCGACGAGTACGACATCGAGACGCCCTGCGCGACGAAGGCCGAGTACCTGATCGCGTTCAACAAGTTCCTGATCGAACGTCTCGAGCGCGATCATCCGACACTTTTGATCGTCGATGAGGCGCAGAATCTTTCGGCCGAGATGCTCGAGGAGATCCGGCTGCTTTCGAATCTCGAGACGCCCACCTCGAAGCTGATCCAGATCATGCTGGTGGGACAGCCGGAACTCGAGGAGATGCTGCAGCAGCGGGAACTGCGTCAGCTCCGCCAGCGCATCGTGCTGCGTTTCCGGCTACGACCTTTCGATGCCGATGAGACGGAACACTACGTGCAGGAACGAATGCGCCTCGCGGGCTACACCGGGAAGGGTGTGTTCAAGCGCTCGGCGTTGCGGCGCCTGCATGGGGTGACGACGGGGATTCCGCGCCTGATCAATGTCGTTTGCGACGGCGCGCTGCTGCTCGGCTACTCGCGCGGGCAGGCCAGCGTCGATGCGAGCGAGATCGACGAAGTTGCGCGCGATCTGTGCATCGTGACGAGCGAAGCCAGTGACGATTCGAAGTCCGCAGCGGCAGCTGCACCCCGCAAGGGGCGTTGGCGGAGCCGGCTGCGCAGCATCTTCCGCTGAAGCAGCGGAAGAGGAGATCGAGAGATGGGCAAAGTCTACGAAGCTCTGCAGCGCGCCGAGGCGGAACGCGGTCGTCGCGGTACGCCCATCGGAGGCCATATGGCCCCGTCGGCAGCGCCCCAATCCACGTCGACGCAGGGACGCGCCGGGCGCTTTGCGCGGCTGCGCGCGTGGTTCAGCCAGCTGCACACACCCGTCGAGGTGGATGACGCCAACGCGTTCAACAAGCGCCGGATTGCGCTGTTGCAGCCCGAGTCGTTCGTCGCGGAGCAGTTCCGCTCGCTGCGCGTGCGGCTCGAAGCGCTCGCCGCCGAACGGCCGATGCGCACGATCGCCGTCACCTCTGCGATGCCGGGTGAGGGCAAGACCACCGCGGCGTTGAACCTCGCGCTCGTCACAGCGATGAGCGTTGGCCGCCGCGTGCTGCTGGTGGATTGCGACCTGCGCCGTCCGAAGGTGCACATCGCGCTCGGGCTGCGTCCGGAATGCGGCCTCGCGGAGGTGCTCGCAGACGAGGCCTCGCTCGATCAAGCCGTGATCAAGGTCGATGGCACCAGCCTCGAAGTGCTGCCGGTGCGCGGAATGCCCTCGAATCCGTCGGAGCTGCTCGGCTCGGAGCGCATGCGCAATCTCGTGGAAGAAGTTGCGCGCTCTTACGATCAGGTCATCTTCGATCTGCCGCCGACGCTGGCCATGCCCGACGCCAAGGCGATGTGCGAGCTCGTCGATGGGATCGTCTTCGTCGTGCGGGCCGACCAGACACCCGAGGATGATGTCGCAGCGGCGCTGGACGTTCTGGATCGCCGTCGCGTGCTGGGCGTCATCCTGAACGGCGTCGATACCAAGCCGCAACGCTACGGCTACTGAGAGACGAAGCGGGAGATCTGTCTTTGAGCGCGCTCGAGTACCTCGCGCCGTTTGCGATCGCCGCCGCGGTATCTGCCGCGACGACGCCGATCGCCGCGCGCATTGCCCACGCGCTCGGCGCCGTCGACAAGCCCGACGAGCGCAAGGTCAACCGCCGGCATGACATCCCGCTGCTCGGCGGCATTGCCGTCGCGCTGGGTTTCTTCGTCGGCCTCGCCGTCGCGCTGATCCTGACGGCCGGCGATCACGAGTACCGCGGCCACATCGAGGGGCAGCTGCTCGGCTCGCTGATCCTGCTCACGATCGGCGTGATCGACGATCGCAGTGCGCTCTCCGCGCGCGCGAAGTTGCCCTTTCAGTTCGTCGCCGCGGCCGTCGCGATCTACTACGGCTTCCGCATCGATCACCTGACCGACCCGATCTCGCTCAATGTCTGGCAGTTCCCGGAACCCGTAGTGTGGATCGTGACGGCGCTCTGGATCGTCGGCATCACCAACGCGATGAACCTGATGGACGGGCTCGACGGCCTCGCATCGGGCATCGGCTGCATCATCGGAGCGACGCTCACCTACATCGCGTTCCAGGCGGATCAGGTGGTGGGCGTGTTCACGGGCCTCGCCTTCCTCGGCGCGGTGCTCGGTTTCCTGCCCTACAACTTCCCGCCGGCGCGCATCTTCCTCGGTGACACCGGCGCGTTGTTCATCGGTTTCAACTTGTCGCTGCTCGCGCTCGAGGGCTATCGCAAGTTGTCGGTGCTCACCTTCGTCGTGCCGCTGCTCGCGCTCGCGGTGCCGCTGATGGACACCACGCTGTCGATCTACCGCCGGCTGCGACGGCGCAAGTCGATCCTGTCGCCCGACCGCCAGCACATGCATCACCGGCTGCTCGACTCCGAGGGATCCCACCGCTCGGCGGTGTTGTCGATCTGGTTCCTGACCGCGTGCTTCTGCGTGATCGCCGTGTCCTTCACGAATCTCGAAGGCACGGCCGCGCTGATCTTTCTCGCGTTGGTCGTCGCGCTGACGCTGCGATTGTTGCGAAACCTGGGATTCTTCGAGATCGGGGAAGCGCCGGTCACCAAAGCCGAGGAGAAGGGCCGATGAGTGTGCGCCGCGCGCTCGTGACGGGAGTGACGGGCCAGGATGGCTCGTACCTGGCCGAACTCTTGCTCGAGAAGGGCTACGAAGTCCACGGCATGGTGCGCCGCGCGAGCACGGACACCTTTGAGCGCATCGCGCATCTCGAGGGTCGCATCCAGCTTCACCAGGGCGATCTGCTCGACCCGAGTTCGCTGATCAACCTGCTGCGCATCGTGCGACCGCACGAGCTCTACAACCTCGCGGCGCAGTCCTTCGTGCCGACGTCGTGGGCGCAGCCGTCGTTGACGGGCGAGTTCACTGCGCTCGGTGTCACGCGCCTGCTCGAAGCCGTGCGCATCGTCGATCCGGAGATCCGCTTCTACCAGGCGTCGAGCTCCGAGATGTACGGCAAGGTGCTGGAAGTGCCGCAACGAGAGACTACGCCGTTTTATCCGCGCTCTCCGTACGCGGTGGCCAAGCTTTTTGGACACTGGATCACCGTGAACTACCGCGAGAGTTTCAATCTGCACGCGGTCTCCGGGATCCTCTTCAACCACGAGTCGCCGCGCCGCGGGCGCGAGTTCGTGTCGCGACACGTTTCGGAGACGGTCGCGCGCATCAAGCTCGGGCTCGCGGACGCGCTGCCGATCGGCAACCAGGATGCGCACCGAGATTGGGGCTACGCACCCGAGTACGTCGACGTGATGTGGCGCATGCTGCAATCCGACGAGCCGGTGGACTACGTGATCGGCACTGGAGTCGCGCATTCGGTGGGCGAGTTCATCGAAGCGGCGTTCGCGCACGTCAGTCTCGATCCCGCGGACTTCGTGCGGCAGGACCCGACGCGGCTGCGGCCCGCCGAGGTGGACACACTGCTCGCCGATGCGAGCAAGGCGAAGCGCGAACTCGGCTGGGAAGCGAAGACGACCTTCGCCGAACTGGTGCGCATCATGGTAGACGCCGACATCGTGGCGCAGGAGCGAATCTCCGGGCGCCGTCTCGGGGGCCCGGGCGCTCGATGAGCCGACCCGATCGCGTGTTGGTGACGGGAGCCGCCGGCTTCATCGGCTCGACGCTGGTGGACCGCTTGCTGGCCGAAGGTCGCGAGGTCGTCGGTCTCGACTGCTTCGATCCGTTCTACGCCGAAGCCGCCAAGCGCGCGAATCTCGCGAACGCTTCGAAGCACACCGCGTTCCAGCTCATCGAGGGCGACATTCGCGATGAGTCCGCACTCGCGCGCGCATTCGACGGCGCCCGCATCGGCGCCGTCGTCCATCTCGCCGCGCTCGCGGGCGTCAGGCCGAGCCTCGAACGCCCGGTCGCCTACGCCGACGTGAACGTGCGCGGCACCGCGGCGGTCGTAGACACGATGGTGCGCGCCGAAGTGCCGCAACTCGTTTTTGCGTCGTCGTCGTCGGTCTACGGCGAGCGCAGTGATGGCCCGTTTCGCGAGACCGATCCCGTCGAGCGACCGATCTCGCCTTACGCCGCGACCAAGCGCGCCGGTGAGCTGCTGCTCTCGAGCTTCCACCACGCGCACGGAACCAACATCACCTGCGCGCGGATCTTCACCGCCTACGGACCGCGCCAGCGTCCCGATCTCGCGATTCGCAAGTTCGCGGAGCGGATCCTGCGCGACGAAGCGCTTCCGGTATTCGGCGATGGCACCGCGGTGCGCGACTTCACCTTCGTCGCGGATCTGGTCGATGGCCTGGTGCGCGCGATCGACACCGAACTCGGTTTCGCGATCCTGAACTTCGGCGCAGGTCGCACGGTGTCGGTGCGCGACGTGATCGAGACGCTGGAGAAGGCGCTCGGTCGCAAGGCGAAGATCGAGTGGTTGCCGCCGCAGACCGGCGATGTGTCGAAGACGTGGTCCGACACCTCGGCCGCGCACGCTGCACTCGGCTATGCACCGTCCGTGAAACTCGAGGAGGGCGTCGCCCGCTTCGTCGATTGGCTGCACGCGGGGAGACGCGCTTGACGCAGGGAAACGGGCGCCTCGCGCTGGTGACGGGCGGGGCAGGGTTCATCGGCAGCCATCTCGCGGACGCGCTGCTCGCCGCCGGCTTCGCCGTGCGCGTGCTCGACGATTTCTCGAGCGGCCGCGAGCAGAATCTCGCGCAGGCGATCGTCAAGATCGAGTTGATCCGCGGCGATCTCGCGGATCCGTTGGCGACGGCGCGCGCCTGCGCCGGCGTCGATGTGGTGTTTCACGAGGGTGCGATTCCCTCGGTGCCGCGCTCCGTCGCCGAACCGCTGCGCACCAATCGCGCGAACATCGATGGCACGCTGAACGTGCTCGAGTGCGCGCGCCAGGCGGGCGTGCGGCGTGTCGTGTGCGCCGCTTCGTCATCGGCCTATGGTGACACCGAAGAGTTGCCCAAGATCGAGACGATGCCGCCGAATCCGCGCTCGCCGTACGCACTGCAGAAATACGCGGGCGAGGTGTATTGCCGGCTCTATCACGAGCTCTATGGCATCGAGACCGTCGCGCTCCGCTACTTCAACGTGTTCGGGCCGCGCCAGGATCCGAAGAGCGAGTACGCCGCCGTGGTGCCGCGTTTCGCGACCGCGTGTCTGCGCGGCGAGCCGGCCCGCATCAACGGCGATGGCGAGCAGAGTCGCGACTTCACCTTCGTCGCCGACACCGTGCGCGCGAACCTGCTTGCGGCCGACGCGCCCGGCGCCGTTGGCCACGTGATCAACGTCGCGGGCGGCCGCCGCATCTCCTTGAACGAACTGCTCGCGGTGCTGCAGCAGATCACCGGCACGAACGTCGCCGCGGTCTACGGACCGAGCCGGGTCGGCGATGTGCGCCACTCCTTGGCCGACCTCGGTCGCGCGCGTACCCTGCTCGGCTTCGAGCCGCAGGTTTCGCTCGCGGACGGTCTCCGGCGCACCGTCGAGAGTCTCTCCGTCTGATGCGCGCGCGCCCGGGAGAATCGCAATGAACGTCTGCATCATCGGCACGGGCTACGTCGGTCTCGTCACGGGCGCGTGCTTCGCCGAGTTCGGCGTACAAGTAGTTTGTGCGGACAAGGACGCCGACAAGATCGCCGCGCTCGAACGCGGTGAGATCCCGATCTACGAGCCGGGCCTCGATGCGATCGTCGCGCGCAATCTGCGCGAGCGACGGCTTTCGTTCACCACCGACACCGGCGCCGCGGTGCGCTCGGCACTCGTGGTCTTCATCGCCGTGCAGACGCCGACCAAGGCCGACGGCACCACGGATCTCACGGCCGTCGAAGCCGTTGCGCGCGAAATCGGGCGCAACATGGATGGCTACAAAGTCGTCGTCACCAAGAGCACGGTTCCGGTCGGTACGTCTTACGAAGTGAAGAAGTGGATCGACGAGGAGCAGGCGGCGGCCGGCACGACTCATCGCTTCTCGGTCGGCTCGAATCCCGAGTTCCTGCGCGAGGGCGCCGCGATCGGCGACTTCATGCGCCCCGATCGCGTCGTGATCGGCGCCGACGAAGACGAGGCGATCGCGATCCTGAAGGATCTCTACCGCCCGCTCTACCTGATCGAGACGCCCTTCGTGATCACCAACATCGCGACCGCGGAGCTGACCAAGTACGCGGCCAACTCGTTCCTCGCGGTGAAGATCTCGTTCATCAACGAGATGGCAAACTTGTGTGAGGCGATCGGCGGCGACGTCCACGCGATCGCGCGCGGGATCGGCCTCGACCGCCGCATCGGACCGAAGTTCCTGCACCCCGGGCCGGGCTTCGGCGGTTCGTGCTTCCCGAAGGACACGCGTTCCGCAGCGAGCTTCGCGCGCAAGGCGGGGCTGCAACTCGAGATCGTCGAAGCCGTGATCCGCGTGAACGAGCAACAGCGCGAGCGCATGGTCGAGAAGATCACGCGCGCGCTCGGCGGTGATGCGCGCGGCAAGACGATCGCGGTGCTCGGGCTCTCCTTCAAACCCGAAACCGACGACATGCGCGATGCGCCGTCGGTGGACATCTTGCAGAAACTGCAACAGCGCGGCGCCACGATCCGTGCCTTCGATCCCGTCGCGATGGCGAACGCGGCGCGCGAGCTGCCCGACATCACGCTCTGCAAGAACGAATACGAGGCCTGCGAGAACGCCGACGCGCTGGTGCTGATGACCGAGTGGAACCAGTTCCGCATGCTCGATCTGGCGCGCGTTCGCACGCTGCTGCGCGAGCCGGTGGTGGTCGATCTGCGCAACGTCTACGACCCGGCGTCGATGCGCAAAGCCGGCTTCCGCTACGACTCCGTCGGGCGCTGCTGAGAGCCACGCGTTCGCGAAATGCGCGCGAGCAGCGCCTCGTATTGATCGAGGCACGCATCGAGCGAGAGCATCTGCTCCGCGAAGCGACGGCCGTCGTCGCCCATCTGTGTACGCCCAGCCGGTCCCAGCGCTGCCAACGACGTGATTGCATCCGCGAGCGATTCGGCATCGCCCGTCTCGAAGAGATAGCCGCGTTCGTGCGCGCCGAGCAGACGCGCATGGTCGGCCGCGTTCGCCGCGACGACGGGGCGACCGCAGGCGAGCGCTTCGCAGACCGCGTTCGGCAGGCCCTCGCGCGCAGAGGGATGGATGAGCGCATCGCAGCGCGCATAGAGCGACGCCACATCGTGTTGCAGCCCGAGCCAGCTCCACCGATCGCCAATTCCCGCTTCGCCGAGCACTTGATTCACGCGCGCGACCACGCCTCGCGACGCGGGCGAATCGAGGATGTTGCCGGCCCACTCGACTTGCACCGGCGCCGCGCCGCGGCGCGCGAGTACGACGAGTCCGCGCGCCAGCGTCTCGATGTCCTTGATCGGCACCACCGTTCCGACGCCGAGCAACCGCAGCGGCGGCTCGCTGCCAAAAGCCGGCTCGCTGCCAAAAGCCGGCGACACGGTGGTCTCCGGGCGAAAGCTCTCGGTGTCGATGCCGTTCCAGATCGTCGAGATGCGTCCGGCGAGAAAGGGGAACTCGTGCAGCATCCGTTCGGTGTGGTGGTACGAGTTGGTGGTGACGTGCGTTGCGAGTCGATGCGTCACGCGCTGCACTCGCGCGTAGAGCGGCAAGCGGCCCGGCCGGAACGAGCCGCGCTCCGAGACCACGATCGGCACACCGCCCGCGAGTTTCGATGCGACCACCGCGAACGCCGACGGTCCCGCGAGAAACGCGACGACGGCGTCGTAGCGCGCGCTTCGCATCTGCTTTGCCAGAGCGAAGAGCACGCCCGGATCGAACTTGCGGCGCTTCTCGAAGTCGATCAATTTGACGCCCGCAGCGGCGACCCCTTGCCGATAGTGGTCGAAATGCGGGAAATACTGGAAGAGATGCACTTCGTGGTCGCGCCGCTGGAGACCGATCGCGAGATTCGCCATCTGCCGCTGGGATCCTCCCCAAGCCAGACTGTCGATCACCAGGAGTAGTCGCATCGATCGCTTCCTAGCCCAGTTCCGAGGGCGCTTCATCGGCGCGCGCGTCCGGCGCTGAACCTGTCGAGAGGAAATCTGGCCTCGGCAAAATCGCATCGGCATGCAGTGGTGATGGCGGGAGGCGCGGGCGAGCGATTCTGGCCGCGCTCGCGACGCGCGCATCCGAAACCGCTGATGCGCGTGCTCGGTGCGCAGAGCCTGCTCGACGCCGCGCTCGCGCACGCGCGCCGCTTCGCCGGCGAGGGTCGCGTGTGGATCGTCTGCACCGAGGAGAACGTCGCTGCGATTCGCGCAGCGTCGGGTCTGCCGCGCGCGCGCGTGCTGGTCGAACCGCAGGGGCGCAACACCGCGATGGCGGTTGCGTTCGCGGCGGCGCGCATCGCTGCGGTCGATGCCGACGCCGTGCTCGCGGTGCTTTCGGCCGATCACGTGATTCCGGATGCGCGCGCATTCGGCGCGGCGCTGCAACGCGCAGCGCGCGCGGCGCAGACCGGTGCGCTCGTGACGCTCGGCGTCCAGCCGACGCGTCCCGACAGCGGCTACGGCTACATCCGCGTCGGCGCCGCGGCGAGCGCGGCGCATCCCGGACTTCATCGCGTGCGGCGTTTCCTCGAGAAGCCGTCCGCCGCGGTTGCGAAGCGATTGCTGCGTGCGGGCGGACATCTGTGGAATGCGGGGATCTTCGTGTGGACGGCGGAGTCGATCCTCGCCGAGATCGAGCGCTGCACACCGGAACTCACCGCGTCGCTGGCGCAACTCCGCGCCGCATCCACACGCGCGGCGCTCGCGCGTGCCTATCGCAGCGCGCCTTCGCTGCCGATCGACGTCGCGGTGCTCGAGCGCAGCGACCGCGTCTGGACGCTGCCGGTGGACTTCGCCTGGAGCGATGTCGGCAACTGGGCGTCGCTCGCGCTGGAACTCGGCGTCACGGCGTCACGATCGTGTGTCGTCGCAGGCGACGCGCTGCTCGAGGACGCCGCGGGCAATCTGATCTGGGGCCACGATCGATTGATCGCGCTCTTGGGTGTCGAGGGGCTCGCCGTCGTCGATACCGGCGACGCGCTGCTCATCGCGCGCCTCGACCGTTGCGGCGATGTGCGTACGCTCGTGAAAGCGCTGCGCGTGCGCGGTCGCCACGACCTGCTCTGAGCCACAGATTCCACCCCGCGCGTAACCCGCGCGCACACGTTGCGGCAAGTTGCGGTGGCCCGTTGGCTTGGCTCGGACCTGCCTCTCCGCCGCTCGGTCGCCGACTCAAGTCCCGCGCTCGAGCGGACGAAGTGTGGGTCGACCCCCTCGATGGACCGCGGAGGAGCTGGGCCCTCATTGATCATTGGCGGATGAGCTGATCGCTCGGTGTACCTCGGAGGTCGCCGGCAGCAGACCCGCGAGGCCCGGCTCCCCAAAAAGGAGCTGCTGTGAAGCGTGTTGTACTCGTCGCGTCGTCGATCGCCCTGTTCTGTGCCGCTACCGCCGAGGCAGCGCCCAACGGAGTGCCCGCGCGCCCGCGGAGCATCGGCAACTGGACCCAACACGATCCTGAGCGGCCGACCGGCAACGCGGAAGCCTGGTCGCCTGCCGATGTCGCCGGCTTCCTGCAGCTCTACACCGACGCGTTCTTCATCCTCGGTTACGAGGACGCCAAGCCGCCGGGCATCACCAGTTGGAAGCGGCGCGCGGCGGAGCTGGCCGAGGTAGAGCGCATCGCCGCGGCGCGCAATCTCGATGTGCGGGGTCGACTCTGCATGAGCGAGCGGCCCGACGTGTTGACGCGGCTGATCGACAAGACGTCTCCCTGTAGCCCCACCAACGGTGGCGGCGGATGCGACTGGGAAGGCGACATGGACGGTTCGCTCGGTGAGGCCGAAACCGTGATCAAGGCTTCCGGCCGCGCAACCGCGGGTACCCCGGATTCTCTCGTCGATGCGCGGGCCGATTGGCAGCCGAACCTTTGGCACAAGCGGTTGATCGTGCTGCGACCCGGCGGCGCCGGCGAAGAACGCCATCGCGTCGTCGCGAACGACCGCACCGGGCTCACCGCCGACGCACCCTGGCGTACGCCGCCGCGCCCCGGGGATCGCTACGAGGTGCGCGGTTCCTTTGATCCGCGCTGGGTGCGACAGATTCCGAAGAGCGAGCACGAAGACACAGTAAGGCGCTTCTGGACCGACGCCCGCGACGTCTGCGGCGGTGTTCCCTGCGCCGCGCCCGCGATGCCGCTCGATCCTTTCGATCCCACCAATACGCGCGGTTTCCTTTCGTGGGTGGAGCGCAAGGCGATCGAAGCGCTTCGCACCGATACGACGGTTCCGGCTCTCTACGGCTACGTCTACGAGAACGGTGAGACCTTCGCGAATGGAGGAAAGCCGGCCCGTTGGAACGATCCGCACTACACCGTCAATGGCGTCATCATGGATGTCTCGAACCCCGCGTATCGCGAGTGGCGCATCCGCTACCTGCTCTACAAGCTCGGCGATCACGGCATCGATCCGGGGGAATCGACGTGCTTGTCGATGGCCTACAAGCCCGGCTGGCACACGTACTACGACGAAGAGGCGCTAGGCCCCGTGAGCGGCGATCCGTGCAGCGTGTCGGGCATCCATCAATGGACGGGCCCCACGCATGTGTGTCAGGACGGAACATCGCACGGGGGACCCTTTCACCCGACCTCCTTCGGGCCTGGTGAGTTCGAGGCTGCGATCAGCTCCTACTTCCGCGAGACGATCGCCACGCTCGGCGCCAGCGGCTACGGCGATCTACGCATCATCACGTCGGAGGCTCCACCGATTCGACGGACGACATGGCTGATTCTCGATGACGATGTGCGCAGGAACCCGAAGATGGTGGGCGAGCTGGGCAGCTGGATCGAGCCACGGCTGGCCGCTCTCGAATCGCTGCCGCCTCCGGGCGTGACGACTGCGGCACCGGTCGTCGATGAAGCGACGGAGGCTGCGGCCGCAGCGACCGACACGAGCGCTAGCGACACCGCCGCCGCCGCCGATCCGCCGGCGCCGCCGACAACTGCGAGTGTCGCCACGCCGAGCCCTGTCGTACCGACGGGCGACACCGGAGCGAGTGACGCGGTGACGCCGGCTGCCGCTACCGCGCCGACCGGCTCGTCGGGCA
>JANNKU010000066.1:0-9857 GCA_031396445.1 Deltaproteobacteria bacterium
CGATGATCGCGAAGCGCAGCGGTCGTTCCGCGGTCATGCCCACCTCCAACTCGAATGGGTGACAGCATTCACGCAACAAGTTGACAAGAAACAAGTTGACGCCCGGCTTGGTTCCGAGGGCGCTCAGACGTTGAAGCGGAAGTTCACCACGTCGCCGTCTTCGATGACGTAGCTCTTGCCCTCGACGCGGAGCTTGCCGGCATCGCGGCACTTCGCTTCGGAGCCGAGTGCGACGAGATCCTGCCACGAGACGACTTCGGCGCGGATGAAGCCGCGCTCGATGTCGGAGTGGATCTTGCCCGCGGCGCGCGGTGCCGGCGTGTTGCGCGGCACCGGCCACGCGCGGCATTCGTCGGGGCCCGCGGTGAGCATCGAGATCAGGTCGAGGAGTTCGTAGGCGCCGCGAATGAAACGGTTCTTCGCCGGCTCCGTGAGATCGAGCGACGCGAGGAAGTCGAGCTGATCCGCTTCGGCCATCTGCGCGATGTCCATCTCGACGGCGCCTGAGAGCACGACGAGTCCGAGTCCGCGCTCGCGCGCCGCCGCGACGACGGCTTCCGCCGGCGGCTTCGAGACATCACCCTCGCCGACGTTCAGCACCAGCAACAACGGCTTCTGCGTCAAGAATGTGTAGCCGACGATCACCTTGCGCTCTTCGGGCGACAGCTCGAGCTCGCGGATCGCTTGCTCGGATTCGAGCGCGTCCTTCAGCCGTTCCTGCAGCGGCAGCTCGAGCTTGCCGGTGGGATCCTTCGCGAGCTTCTTCATGCGCGATTCGACGATCTCGAGATCGGCGAGGATCGTCTCGGTTGCGAGACCGGTGATTTCGCCGAGCGGATCGGGCGCGTCGCCTGCCGCATCCGGAAAGGCGCGCACGACTTGGCAGAGCGCATCGAGCGGACGCATCGCGTTCAGCACGCCGCGATCGAGGCCTTCGCCGTGGCCGCCCGCGAGATCCGTGAACGCGATCTCCGCGTAGGTTTTCTTCTTCGGGCTGTAGAGCGTCGAGAGCGCGTCGACGCGCGCGTCGGGCACTTTGACCGCGCCGAGGCGCGCCTTGTCGCCCGCGCCGCGCGCCTCGACCGGCAGCCCGGTGATGGCGCCAAAGACCGTGCTCTTGCCTGCACCCGGATATCCGACGAGTCCAATCTTCATAGGGGGCGCAAACTAACGTTTCGGCCAGAAGCGGCCCACGGTCTCGAAGCGCTCCCAGAGTTTCGGAATCGCGGCGATCTCGCGGTCGGCGGCGTGGGCGGCCCAGCCGGCGAGGAAGCCTGCCGCGCGCGCTTGATCGGGTTCGCCGCCGAGTCGCACCGCGAGCTCGCCGGCCACGCGCTCGGCAACAACCGCGTCGTTCGCGACACCGAGCGCATCCTGCAGCGCCGCGAGACGGCGCGCATACCGATGCGCCTTCTTCTCCGGGAACAACCCCTGCGTGAACTCCGCCGCGTAGCGCAGCTTCTTCAGTTGAATGCGGAGCTGGTGGCGCGCCTCGGGCGCCGCGCTCGCGATGCGTCGCGCAGACTTGCGCGCTTTGCGATGCCGGCGTTCGAGACGCAGTTCTGCGTAGTCGCGCGCGGGCAGGAAGAGCGACGCCGATGTCGCCGAGAGCGGCTGCTCGCGCCAAGCAGAGCGCGCGAGCCAGCGCCGCATCTCGAGCAGCAGCCGCGGATAGCGATCGGATGCAAGCGCGGCGCGCACTTCGTCGTAGTGCACCGCGCGCTGCGTGCGAACTTCGTCATCAAAGCGCGCGAGCACCGCATCGCCCGCGCGCGCGGCGCGCGCCGGCGCGAGCCACTCGCTGGCGAAGACATCGAGATCGCGCGCCGGACCGAGCGCGCGGCCCAGCCACAGCAGCGATTCATTCAACGCAATACGCTGTCGATCGGGCAGAACCGGGGCGAAGAACGACAGCGCCGAACGCAGTCTTCGCACGCCGACACGCAATTGGTGCACGCCCTCGGGATCGTCGCCCAGCGCCGCCGCAGCCTCGTTGTCGCTGATCTGGCGCAGGCAGCCCTCCATCACCGCGACGAGCAACTCTTCGAGCGTCGCGTCGGGCGCGACATCCAGCGCGCCGGCCTTGCGCGGCCTCGCGCCGCCGCCGAGCAACAACTCGCACGCGCGTTCGGCGGGATGCGCGGTGGCGAGTCGCAACGGCAGCGCCTCGAGCACTTCGAGCGCGAAGAGCGCGGGATAGCCGGGATCGCCCGCGCGCATGGTGAGCGCGAGCGAGCAGACCGGGACGCTGCCGCGCGGCGTGCGCACTTCGCCAGCTTCGAGCGCGAAGCCGATCTCGTTGCCGTCTTCGCGCAGCACACGATTCTCGCGCGCGATCTCGACTTCGAACGCGGGCATCAGCGGTCGCGACGCGACGCAGGCAACGACGCGCGCGCGCAGCTCCGGATCGGGGATGCGCGCGAGGTCGGGCGCGTCGCTCGCGAGCACCGTGTCGACCGGCGCGGGCTCGTCGCTGCGCGCAGCGCGGAGTCGCGACACGGTCTGCACCGCCACGCGACCGACGCGGCGCACGCAGAGCGTGAGCTCGGCGCGCGCGAGCGCGAGGTCCGGCGTATCGAAGTAGACCGCGCGTTCGCGGCTGCGGCGCGGCCGACCCTGGGTCAACGCCGCGAGCAGCGGGTGACGGCGCAGCCGCGGGATGGCGGCGGTCGCGAGCGTCAGCTCGAGAACGGCGGCGGGCGGCGTGGGGGGCGGAAGAGTCATGGCCGCTGCGAGTGTGAAGGCCCCACGAGCCATTGGACAGTCCCGATCCTGAAGCCCGTCCCTCGAGTCATCAGCCCGTCAACAAGAGGACCGTCCCCTTTCTCACGCCGTTTCTTACATTTCTCGACGAGTTGCGGGCGAATTGCCGGCTAGAATGCCGCGCACAATGGGCACGGATGAATTCGCGACGGGGGTTCCGACCAAGCGTAAGCCGCTGTTTCGGCATCCGTTTCGACGGAAGACGCTGAAGCCGCGGACGGGCGTTTTGTATATCGCGGGGGCGGCGGCGCTTTTCGCGGCGCGGCCCGAACCTGCGTTCTTTGCGGCCGGCTTCGTGGCAATTGCGATCGGGCAGTCGTTGCGGCTGTGGGCAACCGGGTACCTACTGAAGACCGATGAGCTGACGACGGCCGGCCCCTACGCCCATCTGCGACATCCGCTCTATGTCGGATCGCTGCTGATGGGCTGCGGTTTCGCGCTCGTAGCAGGACGCACCGTCGCGATGGTCGTGATCCCGCTCGGGCTCATCTTCTATTTCGGCTACTACCTGCACTACAAGGAACGCGTCGAGTCGGAGCGGCTCGAAGCGATCTACGGCGACGACTTCCGCGCCTATCGCGCCAACGTGCGGATGATCATTCCGCGTCTCTCGCCGTGGCATCCGCCGTCGCAGACCGAATCGCCGCCGTGGCGACTCGACCGCGTGATCGAGAACGACGAGCAGACCGCGTTCGTCTACACCGTTCTCGCGCTCACGGCGATCGTCGCGATCTGGCTGTACCGGGGCCTGTAGCTCCGAGCGACGCGAGCCAGTTGCGCACTTCGATCGTTCGCTGCGCCGCATCGAGCAGATCCGCGTCGATCTCGAGTTTCGCTGCGAGATCCGCGCGCGCCGGATCGGCGTGCAGCGCTTCGAGATCCGCGACGTAGGCATCCGCCGCCGCATCGTCCGCGAAGCTTCCCTGGCCGACGAGTTCGCGCTTGCGGATGCGACACAATGCGGCGACTTCGTGCGCGTCGTACTCCGGGTGATACTGCAGCGCCCAGAAGCGCCCGGGTCCGCGCTCGACCGCCACCGCCTGCACGGCGCTCCACGCATTCGATGCGAGGAGCTGCGCGCCATCGCAGAGCTCGGCGACTTCGTCCGCATGGCTCGTGAATGCGCTGAAGGTGCGCGGTTTATCGCGGAAGAGCGGATGCGCGCGCCCCGCGTCCGACAGCGTGATGCGTCGCGCGACGCCGAACTCGCGCCCCTTCGGGCTGAGCGCGCAGCGCCCGCCCGCCGCCGCCACCGCGAGCTGCGCCGCCCAGCAACTGCCGAAGCTCGGCGGACCCGCCGCGTAGACGGCGCGCGCGAACTCGAGCTGACGCCGCACGCGCACGTCGTCCGTCGCGTAGATCGTGAGGCTCGAGCCGGTCCAGCAGACGCCGTCGTAGTCCGCGAGCGCAGCGCCCGACGGCAGCTTCGGATCCGGATCGGCGGGATACGCGATGTCGATCACCGCGTCGCGCGTGAGGCTGCGCAGCATGCGCTCGTAGAGGCGACCGGCTTCGGTGCCGCCCGCGCCGCGCACGGCGGCGCGCCCTTCCGGCGCGTACGCATCGAGCACGAGCAGACGCAGGCCCGTCATCGCGCCGGACGCGTTCCTTCGATCGTCACGCGGTACATCACGCGTTCGAAGTCGGCGTAGTCGTCGATCGCGTAGTGCTGCACGCTGCGGTTGTCCCAGAGCGCGAGCGAGCCGGGGGCCCAGCGCAGCCGGCACGAGAACTCGGGCCGCGCGATGTGTGCGTAGAGCATCGCGAGCAGCGCGTCGCTTTCCTGCGTCGCGAGGCCGACGATGCGCTGCGTGAACATCGCGTTCACGTAGAGACTCTTGCGCCCCGTTTCGGGATGCGTGCGCACGACGGGATGCTCCACCTCGTCGTAGATCGCATCCGAGTAGGTGTAGGTGATCGGCGCTTCCCCTTTGTACTTGGCGTCGCCGGTGGTGCGCGGGTCGTAGGCGCGCGAGGCGCTGTGAACCGCAACGAGCGGATCGAGCAGCGCTTTGATCGGCGCCGAGAGCGTCTCGTAGGCGAGCTCCATCGACGCGTAGATCGTGTCGCCACCGACCGGTGGCACCATCTCGCCGTAGAGGATCGTGAACGAGGTCGGCTTCTCGAAGAAGGAGTTGTCGGTGTGCCACGACGTGCCGAAGAACGCGCGCTCACCGGCCGGCTTGAGGACGCGGATCAACTCGGGATGCTCCGCCATCCCGTTCGCGATCGGGTGTACCTCAGGCGTACCGAGCCGACGCGCGAACGCGAGCTGCGCCTCGCGCGTGAGCTTCTGATCGCGCACTACGAGCACGCCGTAGCGGAGCAGCGCATCGCGAAGCGCCCGCAGCGCCGCATCGTCGAGCGCCGCAACGTCCACGCCCAGCAGCTCCGCACCCAGAGAACCCGCCAGCGGCTGCAGATCGATCGGTCGCTGTCCCATCGTTCGCTCCTCGTGAGATCGCTTCGCAGCATACGGGCGACCGTCGAGACGCGCCGCCCCGAAGAAGCTGCGCGCGAGCGATCCACCTGGTTCGGTGGCGAGTTGCGCCGCTCTCTGCGCGATGCCCGCAACTCCGCTGCGGTAATGCGGCGCACTACATCCGAAGCCGGGCGCGCCGAAGAGTCGAGGCTGCGACGCGGAGAGCCTGAACGATGAAGCGGGTGCCGTGGCTCGATGTCGATCGCGCGCGCTTGTCGCGCCGGACTTTCTTGCGCGGCGCAGGCATCGTGGTGGCGTTGCCGTTCCTCGAAGCGATGTAGACGCCCGCGGCGACCGGCGCGAACTAGACGCTGACACCGATCCTCGCTGCGCTCGCGCCCATGCGCGACGACGTAGTGGTGCTCACGGGGCTCGCGAATCCCGCCGCCGTCGTGAGTCTGCCGGGCGATCATGCGCGCGGCGCCCGCCACTTTCTTAGCGCGCGCACGGTGAAGTTCACGGCCGGCGCGGACATCGAGAACGGCATCTCGCTCGAGCAGCGCCTCGCGCAGCCGATCGCCGCCGGTCGCGAATCTCGTCCTGACCGTGCTGCGCGCGTTCGGGATTCAAGACGCCACGTTTGGCCAACACGGAACGGCTCCGCTCACGCTCTGAATGACGCTACGATGCGCCGCGCATCGAGTCCCAGAACGCGAGAGTGCGAGTGCAGAGATCGTGAGCAGCGTCGCAACGAAGCGGTACGCGGTGGTCGGTGGCATCGGCTGCATCGCGCTCGTCGCTTGCGCGCTCGCGTGGAAGCCGCTTGCACCGCGCCGCATCGACGTCGTGAAGGACGCCGTGCCGATCGGCGCCGTCGAGTGCGCGGGCTGTCACGAAAAGGTGCAAGGGCACGAACGCATCGCTGCGTATCACGCCGATTGCGAAGCCTGTCACGGCGGCGGCTCGCTGCACGCCGAGACGCAGGAGCCGGAGGACATCCGCTTCCCCGGCGCGGGCGACTGCCTCGCGTGCCACGAGCGCGGTCGCGACACGCATCTCGAATGGGGCACCGGCGAGCACGCGCGTGCGGGCTTGCTCTGCTCGGACTGCCACAACGTGCACGAGCCGTCGCGCAACCATCTGCGAGTCGCGGGCGGCACCGCGCTCGCGCCGCGCAGCGCAGCGCCGCCGGGGTTGTTCCTCGGCGACGCGAGCTCGCGCCTTTGCGTCGAGTGCCACGAGGACGTCGCCGCGCGCTTCCAGTTCCCGTCACACCATCCGGTGAACGAAGGCCAGCTCTCCTGCACCAGTTGCCACGACCCGCACGGCGACACGCGCTTGCGTGCAGGCGACGCGAACCAGCGCTGCGTCGGCTGTCACCAGGAACAGGCGGGGCCGTGGGTCTTCGAGCACGAGCCCGTCGCCGAGGACTGCACCGAGTGCCACGACCCGCACGGCGCTCCGTCGAACGCATTGCTCTCGGCGCCGCAGCCCGTCGTCTGCCTCGGTTGTCACACGCTCGCTGACCTATGGCACCACAACACGGCGGGCACCGGCATCCGCGGCAACACGGGCGCGACGCAGGACTTCCCGCCCGCCGGCAGCGGCTCCGCCGTGAAGCCGCTCGAAGCGCGCACCTTCCTGCGCGGCTGCACCAACTGCCATGGTGCGATCCACGGCTCGTATACCGATGACACGCTCCAGCACTGAGCTCACCGCTTGCTGCGTCGGGCTGGCCGTCGCCTTCGCGTGTCCCGCCGCCGCGCAGGAATGGCGCGGCACCACGACGCCCGGTCTCACGCTGCACGACCCGAGCAAGAACTTCGGCGACGAAGACATGACGGCGTGGTTCGATCAATGGGAATGGCTGGCGCACAAGGATTCCGAGATCCCGTGGTTTCTCGACCTGCTGCACACCGATCTCGGTTACGTCCGCGAGGACGACACCTGGCTCGCCCACATCGAGCGCTGGAGTCCGTACGCGTATGGCGAGCACACGCTGCTCGACATCGATTGGCGCGGCCTGCGCGTCGAGGGACAGGCGCACCGCTTCCGCACCGCCGATCTGCTGGTGACACCCGTCGGCACCGGCGATACCGGCGTCTCGGTGCTGCCGCGTCTCGGTTCGCATTGGAACAACGACTCGCAGCCGAACGATCTCTTCTTCGTGCGCCGCTATGGCGGCGGCGGCGAGATCCAGTTGCGACCCGACGCGTTTGGGCTGTCACTGGCGCCGCTCTCCGAATTCACGTTCTACGGCTCGCAGGAGTCGCGCACCGGCCAGCATCAGGATCGCTATCTGCTCGATCCCGGGGAAGTCGGCGACGGGCCGGAGAACGCGCGCTTCCGCGGCCGCACGCGCAAACTCGATCAGGATGTGACGACGCTCGGCGGTCGGATCGTCACGGAACCGTTCGGCGTCGCAACGAGTGTGCTCGACGTCGCGTATCAAACGTTTCGCGAGGACGCGCCGATCACGCTGGTCGGCGACCTTCCGGCGATCGACCCCGCGATCGAGCCGACCGCGGATGCGGCGCTGCGCGCGCTCTTCTTCGTGCCGGATACGAATCGCCTGACCGGTACGCTGCGCGCGTCGCGTCGCATCGGGGACGCGACCGTACACGGCGGCGCGTTCGCGACGCGACTCTGGCAGACCGGTCGGCGCACGCCGGACGAGAAGCAGGCGCGCCTCGACGACAACCAGACGACCACGATCGCAGCGCATGGTGCCGCGGACGTACCGATCACGGATTGGCTCGGCATCGATGCGTTCGGCAAGGCTTCGCTGCGCTCCAACGATCTGCCGCTCGATACGGCGCTCTTCGCGAACGACAACCGCACGCAGATCGCGCCGTTTCTGCGCCGGCTCCGCAACGTGAACGCGGGTGTCGAGCTGACGGCGAAGCCGGCGCCCGGTGCGCGCGTCGCGACCGGTTTCCGCTATCGCGACGTGGATCGCAATCTCGACTATCCGCTGACGATCGCGGCCGATGGCATTTCACAGCGCGCGATCGTCCCGCAAGTGTCACTGGTGCGCGACCATAGCCGTACCAGCACGGCGTACCTACGCGGCCATGCGCGATTTCTGCGCCGGCTGCGCGTCTCGGCGGAAGGCGGCTTCGCGTGGTCGCCCGCGATCGGCATGCCCACCGAACTCGAGCGCGCCGCCTACGCCGAGGCGCGCGTCTCGCACGGCTTCCGCGTGCCCATACCGATCACGGTGTCGGTGTTCGGACATTGGAGCCACGGCTCCAGCAACGACTTCGTGCTGGCGAGCACCTTCCCCGGCCGCTCGAAGAGCAAGAACTACGAACGCCGCAACGCGGACTTCGGGCTGTCGCTGACCGCCGTTCCGACGAGATCGACGACGGTCTACCTGAGTTTCACGGAGCAATGGGACGATCAAGACTTCCCGCACCTGCGCTCGAACGTGCCGCGGCCGAGCGGTCCGGCAATCCTGCGCTTCTACATCGATTCCGATCTCGGATGGGAAAGCCGCGTGCAGGTCTTCGCGATCGGCGGCGCGCAGCAACTGACGCGGAGCATCGACTTCTCGCTCAACGCCTGGCTGATGCTTGCCGATGGGAACTTCGATGACGGCGGCTCGACCGCGAGTGCGCTGAATCCGCCGAACGAGATCGACGTGAGCCAGACATCGATCGAGGCTTCGCTCGGCATGCAGGTGCGACCCGACCTGCGTTTGGGGCTCGCGTACCGTTTCGATCGCTATCGAGACGGCGCGCAGCTCGACGAGCCCAACCTCGACGGTCACGATCAATCCGTGACGTTCTCCGCGACGTACGACTTCCACTTCGGTGGAGAATGAATAGGAGAGTGGCGTGGTGCTGCGAGCGACGATCCTGGTAGCGGTTGCGCTGTCGATTGCGACGCGTGCTGATGCGGACGCGAACGGCGTCGACTCGCGCGCGTCCTTCCCGCCGCTCGGCTGCGGGTCGACCGTGACCGGCACGGAACTCGGCTGCCACGTGAAGGATGCCGACGCCTCGCTGATCGTCACGATCGATGGCCCGACGCAGATCGATCTCGGAGCCGATGGCGGCTTCTACTCGGTGTCGATTCCGGTCGGGTTCCAGAACCTGAAAGGAGCGGGCGTGAACATCGCGATCTCGGCGCCGAACGCCGCTGGCTGCACGCTCGAGGAATTCGCGCCGGTCGACAAGATGGGCGAAAAGAGCCTGAGCCTGGACCCGAACGACTTCGTGCTCTCGCACTCCTACGAGGGCGAACCGCCGCCGTCGACACTGATTGGCGTGTGGACCTACCAGTTTCTCGTGTTGAACTGCCAAAATCCCGGACCGCTGCTGCTGCTCGCTGCGATGAACGCCATGGACGGCCTCGGCGATGAGACCGGCGAGGTGTGGAACAAGACGCAGCTCGACATCACCGTGCCCGAACCTGGCGCCGCGCTGCTCGGCGCAACCGCACTCGCAGCGTTGGCGACGACCCGCAGAATCCGCCGCGCACTACGCGCCAGCCACCGCCACGCGTAGCGCCGCCGACTGATGGAGTCGCCGCTCGGCTGCGCCTCGCTACGCGGGACGATGGCGGCGCGGGGTTGGTTGCTGATGCGACCGCGGCTTTGTGATGTCGCCGCTCGCCGTTGGCTCGCTACGCGGGAACGGAGGCGCGGAGCTCCGCTCCACTTTTCCCG
>JANNKU010000072.1:0-50880 GCA_031396445.1 Deltaproteobacteria bacterium
GCGTACCGCATCGCGATCCTCGACGAAGAGTCGTCGCTCTTCCAGAAGAGCGACGGGGTTTGTAAAGAGAAACAGGAAGATGTGTGCGATGGGCATGGCTGTCGTCGCTCTTCCAGGAGAGCGACGGGGATTGAAACTCGACAGGCACTGGCTGCACCGACAGATACGTCGCCGTCGCTCGGCGAGTACGATGCGCGGTGTCCTGACCACGCGCCGGAGTAGTGCGGGATTCCCCATTCGGTGGTGGATAATCCACCACTCGGTGGAGGATTTGCAGCGGACCCTTGCCCGCGCTGAATCAATCCGCTTCGGTAAGCGGATTGCGCGTCGCGAGTGCTGGGAAGCGGCGGAAGTCGCAATCGGCGGTCCAGAGCTCGTTTACACCGTGGACCATGAAGAACCCTGCCACGCGCGCGTCGTGCAACTTCCCTTCGACGACGCGACTGCGGACGAGAAGCTCGCGAAGGAAAGTCCACGATTCGTCGCACTCCGCCGGCAACACGAGGCTCGGCGATTCGATCCACGCATCTGACGAGCCCAGCGAGGAACAAGAGGGTCGTGACTCCGATCCCCGCTTCCGCGCGGGACGTTCACTCGAGCACCGTGCTCCGTCCTTCAGCGCGGCGAGATCCTTGACGACGCTTTGGCTTCGCCGCGTATCTGGCTAGACTAGCCAGATGAAGGTCGCCCCGATCACAGACCTCAAGAATCGGCTGTCGCACTATCTACGCCTCGTCGCACGGGGAGAGACGGTGACGGTGTTGGATCGTGGGATTCCCGTGGCCCAGATCACGCCGATCGCTTCGGCAGAAGGTGAGCTGGGACGCCTGGCGGCCGTGGGTCTCGTGCGATTGCCCTTGCGGCCTCTCCCCGCCGACTTCCTCAAGCGACGTCTTCCGACGAGCAAGGCGTCGGTTTCGTCGGCTCTCGACGAAGAACGTGACGAGCGCATCTGAAGTGCTGCGGTACTGGGACGCATCGGCTCTCGTTCCGCTCTGTACGCAGGAGCCCTCGACGCCGCGGCTCCGTGCACTCGCTGGGGGAGGCTCGATCGTGACCTGGTGCCTCTCGCGCGTCGAGATCGCGTCGGCAGTCGAACGCCGAGCTCGCGAGAAGCACCTCTCTGCGGCAGCGCGACTCCGCGCTCTCGAGAATCTCGCCGCACTTTCTGCGGCTTGGGTCGAGGTGACCGCAGTCGCGGCCGTGCGCGATCAGGCGCTTGCGCTCCTCGCGCGCCATTCGCTCCGCGCAGCAGATGCGCTCCAGCTTGGAGCAGCGGTGGTCGCCGCCGGAGGATCGGTAGCGGGGCACGCCTTCATCTGTACCGACACCCGGCTCAGGAGCGCCGCCGCTCGAGAGGGGTTCGCGACGCCTGCTACCGAGCGGAGCTGAGCCGCTGGCGTCCTCGTGGTACCGAGGCTCTACCCGGCGCGGGCGAGCACTACCCAGCCCGCCATTGCCTCGCATCCCATCCTCGCTGACCCTCGCCCCATGCCCATCGCGACGCGCGTCCGCCACTCGTTCCGCGATGTGATCCGTCAGCGCGGCGATGCGTATGCGAAGAATGGTCGCGTCACGATCACCAATGCGGGACGCGATCGCGCCGATGCGCGCGTGCTCGGGAGCGCCGGCGCCATCTACCCAGTTCAGGTTGCGCTGATCGTCGATCGCAGCGCGGTCGCAGTCGGTGTCGCGTGCGAGTGTCCGCATTTCGGCGGCGGTCGTGGCACGTACGGGCCGGCGTGGTGCAAGCATGTGTGGGCGACGCTGCGTAGGCTCGATCACCGCCATTGGCAGCCGCCCGCGCTCGATCCCCACGACCTGACACCGCTTCGGCTCGTCGACCTCACCGTAGCCGACACCCATTCGGATCGGAGCGCGCGCGACGACCGCGACGACGCGATCGATTCCCGCTTCGAGTCGCAGGAAGTCGAGCCTCGCGAAGGCTTCCCCGCCGTCCGGCGCCCGGCTCTCGATGCGCACCGCTCTGGAAGCGGTCGCACCACGAGTTGGCGAGGTCGGATCGAGAATCTCGCATCAACGCCCTTTGGCACGCGCGTTATCGGCGCAGTGTCTCCGATCCACTACCTGCTCAATCCCAGCGAAATTCGCAACGAGCAGCGCGTTCGGATTCTCTTCGCGCGACGCCATCAGCGCCGCGACGGGATGCCCGGCGCGCTGACGCAGGTGCTGATCTCGGTCGAGGACATCGGCCAAGCGGCCACGCATGTCGAAGCTTCCGCGCTCGCGCAGCTCCTCACGCTTGCGCAGACCGAATCCGTGCTCGAACGCGGACCTTACGGCTATTCATACGCGCAGGATCCGAGTCGCATCCGCTGTCCTTCGGTGGTCATTCCAACGGCGCTGCTCGATCCCGTACTGCCGCGCCTCGCTGCAACGGGCCGACTCGCGATCATGCCAGCGGAACCGACATCGGGCGCTTCTACGCGCGCCGAGCCTCAACCGCTTCACCTCGACGATGGACCGCCGTGGCAGTTGCGACTCGAGCTGGGCTCCGATCCCGCCGGTGGCTATGTGCTGCGTGGATCCTTCCGACGCGATACTGCGACGCTCGCAATCGAAGACGCGACGCTCGTGCTCGCCGGCGGCTTCTTGATCGAGGGCGCAACGCTCGCGCGCGCCGATGTCGGCGGATCGGTGAACGCCATCACCGAATTGCGACGGGGCGATCTGCGCATTCCCGAGCGCGATCTCGATGCCGCGATCGAGCAGATCGCAACGGCGCCCGGTCTCGTTGCGATCGAGCTGCTGCCGGAGGTTCCGTGGAGTGAGCGAGCTGGCCGCGCCGCGCCGCGGCTGCGCTTCGAAGGAATGGATGGCAGTTCGCGCAACGTCGAAGCGTGGCTCGACTTTGGCTATGGCGAGGCGTTCGTCGAAGCGGATGCACCCGCCGCGAGGATTCCCGATCGCCGGACGCGAACGATTCTTGAGCGCGACGAGGCGTCCGAGGTTGCCGCCATGGCAACCCTCGTCGAGCTCGGATTCCGCTCGGCCGGCCGCGGGCAGGGTGTCGAGCCATCGCGCGTCGCGCTGCCGGCGACCGGTTTCGAAGCCGCCGCGCGCGAACTGCTCGCGAAGGGCTGGATTCTCGAAGTCGACGGCGCGCGCCTGCGATCAGCCGGGCGCTCGACAGCGCGCGTGCATTCCGGTGTCGATTACTTCGAGCTGCAGGGCGCCATCGACTTCGACGGCACGGCGGTGCCGTTCCCGGCGTTGCTCGCCGCCGTGCGTGAGGGATCGCGCTTCGTGCGCCTCGGCGATGGAAGCCGCGGGCTGATGCCGCGCGCGTGGCTCGATCGCTGTGCAGGTCTCGCCGCGTGCGCCGCGATCGGCGACGACGCGCTGCGCTTCGGGCGCGCGCAGATCGGCATTCTCGACGCGCTGCTCGAAGCGCAGGACGAAGCGCGCGTCGATCGCCGCTTCGCGACGATTCGCAAGAAACTCGCTCGCTTCGCAGGCATCACGCCGGTCGCGGCGCCTTCGACCTTTCGCGGCACGTTGCGCGCGTATCAGCGCGAAGGCCTCGGCTGGCTGCACTTCCTCCGCGACTTCGAACTCGGTGGCTGTCTCGCCGACGACATGGGCCTCGGCAAGACGGTGCAGGTGCTCGCGCTGCTCGCCGGGCGCGCGAAAGGGAAGCGGGGTGCGAAGCGTGCGCCGCGAACCTCTCTCGTCGTGGCACCGAAGAGCGTCGTGCACGGCTGGATCGACGAAGCGGCTCGCTTTGCTCCGGCGCTGCGCGTGCTGCGCTACGACGGCCCCGATCGCGCGGCGCTGCGCGATCGCTTCCACGAGCACGATCTCGTCGTCGCGAGCTACGGGACGGTATTGCGCGACATCGAGCATCTCGCTGCGCTGCACTTCGACTACGCGATCCTCGACGAAGCGCAGATGATCAAGAACGCCGCATCCAGAACCGCGCGAGCCGTCAAGATCTTGCACGCGGATCACCGCCTCGCACTCACCGGCACGCCAGTCGAGAATCACCTGGGCGAGTTGGCGTCGCTGCTCGAATTCTTGAACCCCGGAATGCTCGGCCGCACGCGCGGTTTTGCAGCGCTGACGGGCGGCCGCCACGATGCCGCGTCGATCGCGGTGCTCGCACGCACGCTGCGTCCGTTCTTGTTGCGGCGCACCAAGGCGGAAGTGCTCGCCGAGCTGCCGGCGAAGACGGAGACGACGATCCTTTGCGATCTCGAAGGCCAACAACGCCGCGACTACGACGAACTCCGCCGCCACTACCAGTCGGCGCTCTCCGAACGCATCGAACGCGACGGTCTTGCACGCACCAAGATCCACGTGCTCGAAGCGCTGCTTCGCCTGCGACAGGCGGCATGTCACCCGGCGTTGATCGATCCGAGTCGCGCAGCCGAGTCGAGTGCAAAGCTCGATGTCCTCTTCGAGCACCTCGATGAAGTGTGCGACGAAGGCCACAAAGCGCTGATCTTCTCGCAGTTCACGCGTCTACTCGCTCTGGTGAAGGAGCGGCTCGACCAACGCAAGGTTCCGTACGCCTACCTCGACGGTCGCACGCGCGATCGGAAGGAACGCGTCGCGCAATTCCAGGAAGATCCCGATTGCCGCGTCTTCCTGATCAGCCTCAAGGCCGGCGGCACGGGACTCAATCTCACCGCCGCCGACTATGTCTTCCTTCTCGACCCGTGGTGGAACCCGGCCGTGGAGGCGCAGGCGATCGACCGCGCGCACCGCATCGGCCAGGAGCGTCCTGTCTTTGCCTACCGACTCGTCGCGCGCGACACCGTCGAGGAGCGCATCCTCGAGCTGCAAGCCCACAAGCGCTCACTCGCGGGATCGATCTTCGCGAGCGATCAGAGCCTCGTTGCGAGTCTCGACGCGGACGATCTGCGGCGCTTGCTCGTCTGACGCTCCCGCTTCGAGAGAGCGCATCAACCCCGCTTGCGCGCCACCACGAAGGTCTGCTTTCCGAAGAGCCACTGCGCCGGCCGCAGCAACAGATAGAGGCGCACCAGCCACGGCCACTTCGGCAGCGCCGATTTGCTGGTGAAGGGCAGGAAGCGGATGCGCTCTTCGGTGACCTCGAAGCCGACACTTTCGAGCGCCTCGCGCAGGCTCGCGTCGGTGAGGATCACCTGGTGGTCGATGAAGTCGAAGTAGCGGCCCGGCAGCAGGCGGAAGTTGGGCTGCAGGATCAGCAGCGTGCCGCCCGGCTCGAGCTTCGCGTGGATTGCGCCGAGCAAGGCGAGTACGCCCAGAAAATCTGCCATGTGTTCGAGCACGTTGCTGAGGAAGGCGTGGCCGATCGACGCGTCGTCGATCTCGGCCAGCGAGAGATCCTGCGTGACGATCGCTTCGACGCCCGTTGCGGCGAAGTTCACGAGGTTGGGGTTTGCGTCGATCGCGATGCGGCGCCGGGCGGCGACTTCGTTGATGAAGAGGCACGCGCCCGCGCCGACATCGAGCACCGTCGCGTCGCTGCGCAGGCGGCGCTGGAAGAAGTTGCGCACGAGCACGCGCCATACGCCGCGCATCGCCTCGATCTCGTGCGGCGGGAAGCGGTTCTCGTAGATGCGCTGGAGAATCGGTGCGAGGTCGATGTCGGTTTTCATCGCGCGGCTCAGATCAACCCGTCGCGCACCGCCTGGGTGATCCACGGCACGACGATGTCGAGCATCTCATCGAGGCTGGTCGTCGCTTCGAAGCCGAGCACGCGTTTGGCCTTGTCGGTGGCAGGAACGCGGCGCTGCACATCGTGTTCGAAGGGCGCGTCGTTGGTGACGCGGAACGGAACGCCCGGCCGCAGTCGCTCCCAGATTTTTTGGGCGAGTTCGAGCACCGTCGTGGATTCTGCCGTCGAGAGGTTGAAGTCCGCGTTGCGCGCGTCGGGGTGTTCCATCGCGATTGCGATGCCGCGCGCGAGATCGGCGCCGTAGGTGTAGTGCCGGATCTGGTTGCCTTCGCCGAGGATGTGCAGCGGGTCCTGGCCCTTCACGATCTTCTGTACCAGGTCGGGCACCACGTGGCTCATCGCCAACTGCACGTTGCCCGACAACACCTCGGCTTCGCCGAGTGCGCGCACCTCGCCGATGCCGACGCAATTGAACGGACGCAGCAGCGTGTAGGGAAGCTGATATTGATCCCAGGCGGCGCGAGCGAAGTACTCGACCGCGAGTTTCTGGAAGCCGTACGACGAACGCGGCGGCGCACACGCGAGCTGCTGGCCCTCGTGGCTCGGCCAGCTATCGGTGCCCTCGAAGACCATCGACGAACTCATGTAGGTCACCTTCTGCAGGCGGCCCTTTCGGTGCGCGTCGATCGCGGCATCGCAGCAGGCGGCGATGATGCGCTCGTTGGTGGCGAGCAGGTCATAGGCATAGGCGTGGAAGTAGGAGATCCCGCCGATCAGTGCGGCGCCGGCGATGCAGTGATCGCAGTCGGCGAGCAGCGTCTTCATCAACTCGACGTCGCGCGCATCGCCTTCGACGAAGCGGTAACGCGGGTGATTGTCGTGGCTTCGCGCCACGCGACCGTACTTCGAGAGGTTATCGAGGCCGACGACTTCGTGGCCGCGCGCCAGCAATTCATCGACGACGTAGCCGCCGATGAAGCCGGCCGAACCGGTGATCAAGACCTTGGCCATCTGCGTTCCTTCCGGCTTCGAAACCCGAACCGGCGCCGGTTCAGCGAGGAATTGCGTCGCGTAACTCGGCGAGCGTGAGCCGCCGGCCAAAGGCGAAGCGGTACCAACGCAGATAGCGCGGGATCCAGCGCGCGACGTGAAAATTCGAGACGCCCTGCGCGCGCTCCAGCCAAATCGTCGGGATCTCGGCGGATTGGAGCCCGAGGCGCCGCGCCTTCGCGACGAGTTCGAGGCCGATCTCGAAGCCGGTGTCCGAGTCGATGCCGACGTCGCGCACGAAACTCGTCGAGTATGCCTTGAAGGAGTTGGTCGCGTCGCGCGTGCCGACGCCTGCGAGCCAGTAGAGCGAGAGCCCGGCGAGTCGCGACAGCCAGCTCTTCACGAGCGGCCCGCCGATCTGCTGACCGCCGCTCATGTAGCGCGACGCCGCCGCCACCACGACGCCGCGCTCGACGAGCCGGCACAACAAATCGATCTGCTCGGGGTCGTCGCTGCCATCGGCCATCGTGACGACGGTGACTTTGGCGTGTGCGCGCTCGATGCCGAAGCGGATCGCGCGCGCGGGCCCACGCCCATCTGTGTTGTGCGTCGGGATCACACGCGGCTCGGTGGCGGCGTAGCGCTCGAGATGCGGAACCGTCGTGTCGGCGGGATCGTCGTAGACGATCAGCACCTCGCACGGAAGTCGCACGCCATCGAAGAGGCGGTCGAGGAACGGGACGATCGTCTCGCCCTCGTTGTAGACGGGCACGACCACCGAGACGCGCGGCGCCTCGGCGCTCACACCCGCGCGCCCTGGCCGAGAAGATCCCAGACATCGACGACCGGCACGCTCGGACGCAGATCCGCGTAGGCAGCGTGGGGCGCCGTCACGATCAGCAGGTCCGCGCGCGCCAGCACCGCGTCGAGCGACACCAGCTTCGGATCGCTCGTCACGTGCGGATCCGTGCAGAGCACTTCGCGCGCCTTGAAGCGCAGGATGTGTTTCAGCTTGTAGGCGAGTGACGAGCGCGTGTCGTCGGATTCGGCCTTGAACGCCATGCCGAGCAGGCCGATCGTCATCGTCGAGAGGTCGTAGCGGCGTTCGAGTCGCGACACCACGTAGAGCGGCAGGCCCTCGTTCACCATCATCGCCGCGTGGCCGAGCGTGAAGTTGTTGTTGTTGAAGGCCGCGAGCTGCATCGTGTCCTTCAGCAGGCACGGACCTGCGGCGAGCCCCGCGCCGGGCAGATCGGCGGCACGTGGATAGTTGTGGCGCAGGCCGGCGCGGATCCGCTCGAAGTCGAGGCCGAAGTCGTTCGCGATCATGAAGAACTGGTTGGCGATCGCGAAGCGGATGTAGCGCCAGGTGTTGGTGAAGAGCTTCGCGAGCTCGGCCTCTTCGGGATCGAGGTAGACGATGTCGCTCGTGAGCGTCTGGAAGAGCTTGGTGGCGCGCTCGCGGCCGGCGGCGCTGCGCGACGCGACGATCTGCGGCAACTCGCGCAGCTCCGCCATCGCCTTGCCCTCGGCGATTCGTTCGGGGCAGAACGCGATGTCGATGGCGAGGCCGAGTCGCGCGATGACCTTCTCGACCATCGCGGTGACGCCCGGATACACAGTAGAGCGCAACACGAGGAGCTGGCCGTCGCGGAGCTGATCGGCAATCGCAGCGATCGCGCGCGGCACCGCCTCGACGTCGGGGTTCAGGTGCTGCCCGATCGGCGTGCCGACGGCCACGATTACGGCGGTGGCCTGCGCGATGACACAGCCATCAGTGCTGGCGAGGAGTCGTTCGCTCGCGATGACGCGCTCGAGTACGGCGGCGGCGCCCGGTTCATCGTACGGCAGCGATGCGGCGTTCACCGTATCGACCGCCGCCTGGTTCAAGTCGTAGAGCGCTACACGCAATCCCGTGTCGGAGAGTGAGATGCCGAGCGGGAGTCCGACGTGCCCGCACCCACCGATGATCGCAACGTCGTAAGTCCTCACCGAGTCTCCCCCTGCGGCTTCGGACGGCGGCGCAGCATAGCCCGCCGCAGCAGCGGTCCGGCGCTCACGGCTTCGCTGCTTCGAGCGCAAAGATCTCGCCGCCCGGACCGAAGCGGCTGTGGTACGAAACGACACCCGCCACTTTTGAGAGTCCCGCTTCCACGCCCAGCGGCTGGAATGCCATGTAGTAGCGGTCGGAGAGTACGCTGGCCCAGTGGAAGAGGTCGTCGCCGTGACCCGTTGCGATCGAGATCGGCAGCGCCTTCTCGAAGTCGTACCAGCCGACCCATTCGAAGCCGCCGTTGATCGCCTCCGGTGCAGCGCCGGCGTCGATGAGTTGGTTTCCGAGTTCCCAACGCGCTTCGTTCCAGGCGACGTACTCGGCCTGTTCCGAAAGTGCGTATGCCAGCATCGCTGCGCAGACCAGCGAACCTGCAACCCACCCCCGCAATGAAATGCTGGTTTCGCGCAGCACGAGGTAGAGCGAAGCGGGGAGGAAGACCAGCAGGTACTCGTCCCAAAGCTTCACCATCGGAGCGGTGAGAGCCGCCATGAACAGCGACGCCAGCAGCACGACGGCGCCGCGTCCGGCGAGTTCACGGCGAAGGTTCGCCAGCGCGTCGGTCCAGAGCGCGGCGATCGCAGCACCGGCGGCGGGAGCGACCATCGCCACTACTACGAAGACCCAATCGGGTGTCACGCGCGGTTTCTCTCCACCGATCGTGACGCCGCCGATTCCGTCGCGGACGATGACACCGGGGAGGTACGGCATGCCGGTGCCCGTCGCATGATGGGCGTACCAGGTTGCGCCGATGCAGAGCAGCGCCCAGGCCGCGAACGGCACGAGCAGCCCGCGAGTGCGGTTCGCAGCGAGAGGCTCGCTGACCAGCGCCGCCACGAGAATCGGCAACGCGAAGATCCCCAGATACAGCCACGCGTAGAGCAATTGCAGCGGGAACGCGCGCAACGCGGATCCGCGCAGCAGATTCGGAAGACTGTTCTGCACCACCTGGAGTTCGAAGGCCCAGGTGACGCCATGAATCTGGGTCAGCCACAACGTGTACGCGGCGAAGACTGCGAATGGAATGAGCGTCGCCCGCAACGCCGGTCGCAGCGCAACACGCCCGCCTCGCAGCAACAGCACGATCGCCGCTGCGAGTGGGATACTGAGCCCCAGTTGGCGGCACAGGAACGCCGCCGCTGCGGCGATCGACGCGAGCCACAACGAGCGCGCGGATTCGCGCTCGATGCCGTCTACATAGAGCGCGAGGCTGACGAGCAGGAAGCCGAGGTAGAAGACGTCGGTCATGAATGTGTAGGAGAGGTGGAGGAAGATCGGATTCGAGACCAGCGTGACGGCCGCGAGCGCCGCGCCGGCGCGCTCGACTTCGAGCCTGCGCAGAAGCCAGCAGAGTGCGAGCGGAGAGACGACCGAGAACGCGAGCGTCGAGATGTGCAGCGCGGCGAAGGAAAAGCCGCCGGATAGTTTCGCGAAGAGAGCCCCCCAGTACACCTGCAACACCGCCGCGGCCGACGCCCACTCCGAGATCCGCAGCGCGCCTGTCTCCAGGTAGTGACGCACGGACCACGCGTAGGCCCAATCGTCGTTCAGCGGGAAATCGCCACCGGGCGCCGCGACGAGAAACCAAAGCGCGTAGACGAACGCGATCGCGCCGCCCAGCGCGAGAACGAAGTGCAGTCGCGGCGCGGCGGCCGCGCTACTCGCGTCGTCCGCAACCGCGCCCAGCCGCGTCACCCTTCGTTTGCTGCGTAGCTCGCGAGGATTCGCGCGTCGCGTTCGAGGCGTCCCACGTGATTCTGCTCGATGCGCTTTGCGATCGATTCACTCTCGATCACGCGGCGGCGGATGAAGGCCTCGGCGAGATCGAGTCGCGTCTCGTCGGCGCCGACCTGGCGCAGCAGTTCGGCGCCGCACTTCGCGTTGATGACCATCTCCGCGATCATCTTGGCGCGCAGCAGCGCGTACGGCAGATCGGTGAAGAGCACCTGCGCGCATTCCTGGATGCGACCGAGCGAAGTGTCTACCAGCTTCGCGAGTTCCGCGCGCTTCGCGTCGCTCGCCATCGCGCCGAGTTCGTCCTTCAACTGTGCGAGCGCGACGCCGAGCGCGCCCTTGCCCATTTCGCGGAGCGCGAAGCTCGCCTGGATTTCGCTGGTGCCCTCGTAGACGGTCATGATCAGCGAATCGGCGTGCAGCTTCGCGACGTCGGCGTCCATCGTGTAGCCGATGCCGCCGTAGACCTGCATCGCGTCGCGCGTGACGTCGTGGCAGATCTCGGTCGCGTAGTACTTGCAGAGCGGCGTCAGCAGCCGCAATCGCACGGAATCGTGCTCGAGCGCGGCGCGCATGCGCTCGGCATCCGCTGCGGCGAGATCGCCGCGTCGCAGCGCCGCCTCGCGCGCGATGTTCTGATCGAGGAGCGCGAAGGTGCGATAGAGCAGCGCGCGCGCCGCTTCGATGTTGGTCGCCATTTTCGCGAGCATCGACAGCACCAGCGGCTGCTTGCCGATCGACTGCCCGAACTGCTCGCGCGTGGTGGCGTAGTGGGTGGCGTCATGGAGCGCGGCGGCCGCGATGCCGATGCCCTGCGCCGCGACGCCGAGGCGCGCGTTGTTCATCAGATCGAGCATCGCGCGGAAACCCTGGCCCTTGGTGCCGAGGCGCCAGCCGAGCGCGTTCTCGAACACGACTTCGGCGGTGGGCGAGCCGTGGATGCCTAGCTTCCGCTCGAGGCGCGCTACGCGAATGCCGTTGCGCGTGCCGTCGTCGTTGTGACGCGCGACGAGGATCAGCGACAAGCCGTTGGTGGTGCCCTTGCTCTGCTCGAAGTTGTCGCCGTCGCGCGCGAGCACCAAATGCACTTCGGCGCCGCCGTTGGTGATGAAGATCTTCGAGCCGTCCACGCGCACGCTGCCGTCGAGCTGATCGGTTGCGCGTGTGCTGATGCCGCCGAGGTCGGAGCCGGCCTTCGGTTCGGTGAGATCCATCGCGCCCTGCACTTCGCCCGACGTCAGGCGCGGCAGCCACTTCGATTTGAGCTCGTTGCTCGCGTACTTCTCGATGTCGCCCGCGACGCCGGCTTGCAGGCCCACCACTGTCATCAAGGAAGTGTCGGCGCGCGAGATCATCTCCAGGTACATGCCGTTCAATAGACCCGGCAGCGCCGCGCCGCCGTAGGTGTCGGACACGAGCAGGCTCACGAGTCCCGCCTCACGGAGCTGGTCGTAGGCGTCACGAATATGTGCCGGCGGCTGCGCGCCGCCATCCGGCAGCAACTCCGCTTCGTCGTGCCAGTGCTCGCGCGCGCGGCGCTCGAAGCTACCCGCGAGGGCGGCCGTCGTTTCGAGCACGCTGCGGTACGCGCCGAGTTCCGTCTCGACATCCGGCTCGCTGCCGTGCAGCAAGCGGAGATAGCTCTCCCAATCGACGAGCTGATCGACGTAGAGCCGCATCGTCGGCGTGAAGTAGTCGCTCATCGGGAAGCCTCCTCGACCTTTGCGAGCCCGATCGAGATCTTCGTCTCGCCGAGCTGCGCCTCGTGATGCGAAAGTGTGTCGTCGAGGGGCGCATCGACGATTTCGATCGAGCGCGCGAGCGTCTGCTCGGCGATCCAATCGCGGAAGCTCGTGACGGCCGCGCGCCATTCGTCGGGCACCGCGAGTGCGAGCCGGATGCGATCCGAGACATGCAGGCCGGCATCCTTGCGCGCTTGCTGAATGCTGCGAACGACGTCGCGCGCGATGCCTTCGGCGATCAGTTCGTCGGTGAGCGTCACGTCGAGCACCACGATCGCGTTGCCGGATGCGAGTGGTTCGCAGACGATGCCGGGCGTCGGCTCGAGGCGAAGCTGCCACTCGCCGGCTTCGAGCACTTGCTCGGCGACGCGCACGCGCCCGTCGCCGAGTTCTTCGAAGCGGCCTTCCTTCGCCGCCGCGAGCACGCTCTTCATCGTGGTGCCGAGGCGCGGACCCGCGGCGCGCGAATTCACCTGCAACTGGAAGCGCGCCCACGTCTCGATCGATTCGGCGAGGCGCACGGCTTTGACGTTCACCTCGTCGCGGAGCAGCGCTTCATACGGTGCGAGCGACGCAACGCCGGGGCCGGCGATCGTCATCTCCGCGAGCGGCTGGCGCACACGCACGCTCACCTTCTCGCGCAGCGTTCGAGCGGCGCTCGCGGCATCTCGCACGCGATCCATTTCGGTGACGAGCTTCGCGTCGGCGGGCAGCGTCGCCGCATCGGGCCAGTCCGCGAGGTGCACACTCTCTTCGCGCGTGAGGCCGCGGTAGATCTCCTCCGCGACGAAGGGCAGCAGCGGCGCAACCGTTTTCGCGAGTGTGACGAGCGCGGTGTAGAGCGTGTCGTAGGCGTCGCGCTTGTCGTCGTCCATGCCGCTGCGCCAGAAGCGCTCGCGACTGCGGCGGATGTACCAGTTGGTGAGTGCATCGAGGAAGCCGAAGACCTGCGCGGTGGCGCCGCCGAGGTCGAAGGCGTCGAGGCGCGCGGTGACGCTCGCGACCAGCGCGTGCGTCTTCGCGAGCAGGTAACGATCGAGGAGGCCCGGCGCGTCGGTGCGCAGCGTCGCCTCGTACTCATCCGTGTTCGCGTAGAGGCAGAAGAACGAATACGCGTTCCAGAACGGCAGCACGACGCCGCGCACGACATCGGAGATCGCCTTCTCGTCGAGCTTCAGGTCGAGCCCGCGCAACACCGGCGCCGAAACCAGATACCAGCGCAGCGCGTCGGCGCCGAGCGTGTCCATGATCTCGAGTGGGTCGGTGTAGTTGCGCAGTCGCTTGCTGAGCTTCTGGCCGTCGCTTGCGAGCATCGTGCCGTGGCAAAGGCAGTTCTGGAACGGCGGGCGATCGAAGAGCGCCGTGCCGAGCACGTGCAGCGTGTAGAACCAGCCGCGCGTCTGCGCGACGTACTCGACGATGAAATCCGCCGGCGAGTGATCGTCGAACCACTGCTTGTTCTCGAACGGGTAGTGCACCTGCGCGAACGGCATCGAGCCCGACTCGAACCAGCAGTCGAGCACGTCGGGTACGCGCCGCATCGTGCTCTTTCCGCTCGGATCATCGGGATTCGGGCGCGTGAGATCGTCGATGTAGGGGCGGTGCAGATCCGTCGGGCGCACGCCGAAGTCGCGTTCGAGTTCATCGAGGCTTCCGTACACATCGATGCGCGGGAAGCGCGGGTCGTCGCTGCGCCACACGGGGATCGGCGAACCCCAGAAGCGGTTGCGGCTGATCGACCAATCGCGTGCACCTTCGAGCCACTTTCAGAAGCGGCCGTCGCGGACGTGCTCGGGGATCCAGTTGATCTGCTGATTCAGCTCGACCATGCGCCCCGCGAACGACGACACCTTCACGTACCACGACGACATCGCGCGGTAGATCAACGGTGTGTCGGTGCGCCAACAGTGCGGGTAGTTGTGGACGATCGTCTCGTGGCGCACGACGTCGCCGCGCGCCTTCAGCACCTTGATGATCTCGGGGTTCGCATCGAAGACCTGATGCCCCGCCCACGGCTCGACTTCGTGCGTGAAGCGGCCGGTGTCGTCGATCGGCACCACGACGGGAATGCCGGCGGCGCGACAGACTTCGAGGTCGTCCTCGCCGAAGCCGGGCGCCATGTGCACGACGCCGGTGCCCTCGTCGGTCGCGACGAATGCGGCGACGAGCACGCGGAACGCGTTCTCGGTGTTCGCGAAGAACGGGAAGAGCGGGCGATAGCGCACGCCCGCGAAGGCGGCGCCTTTGCGGGTCGCAATCAGGTCGGCGCCATCGAGCTCCTTCGCAAATCGCTCGCGCGCAGCGTCGGCGACGAGCACGCTGCGATCGCCGAGACGCAATACGGAGTAGTCGATCTCCGGACCGACGGCGAGCGCGAGATTCGACGGCAGCGTCCAAGGCGTCGTCGTCCACGCCCAGATCTCGGTCGGCTGCTCCGACGTCGGCGACTCCACCTCGAAACGGATCGTCAGCGCGGGGTCCTGACGTTCTCGGTACGAATCGTCGAGGCGCGTCTCGAAGTTCGAGAGCGGCGTCTCGGCCGCCCATGAATACGGCAACACGCGCTCGGCCTCGTAGATCAGCCCCTTGTCCCAGAGCTGCTTGAACGCCCAGATGACGCTCTCCATGTAGCCGAGATCCATCGTCTTGTAGTCGTTCGAGAAATCGACCCAGCGCGCCTGGCGGGTGACGTAGCGCTCCCACTCTTGCGTGTAGCGCATCACCGACGTGCGACAGTGTTCGTTGAAGCGCGCCATCCCGTACGCGAGGATCTGCGCGCGACCGCTGACGCCGAGTTCTTTCTCGGCCTCCATCTCGGCGGGCAACCCGTGGCAATCCCAGCCGAAGCGGCGCTCGACGCGGCGTCCGCGCATCGTCTGGTAGCGCGGCACGATGTCCTTCACGAAGCCGGTGACGAGATGCCCGTAGTGCGGCAGTCCGTTCGCGAACGGCGGGCCGTCGTAGAAGACGAACTCGTTCTCGCCATTCGGTCCGGCGCTTCGCCGCGCGATCGACTCCTCGAAGATCCCCTCGCGCTGCCAATGGGCGAGCACGCGCTTCTCGATTTCGGGAAAGCGCGGCTGCGGATCGACCTGCGGGTAGCGCGGCTTCGACGGGGCGTCGGACATTCGTTCCTCGCTAGAAAAATCCAAGCTAACCCGGCACTTACAGAGGCACAAACCGGACGCGGAGTCAGCCCGCGGTGAACTGCCATTCGCCTTGTTCGAAGCGCAGCCTGGCGGCTACCGTGGCATCACTCGTGGAGAGAATGGAATGACGGATCTCACCCCTGTGATTCCGGAACGGCCGACGCGGATCTCTGTCACGCGCTACCTCGACCTGGTCGTGACGGGCGCGCTTGCGGAGGACGACCGCGTCGAGCTGCTCGAAGGGGTGATCGTCGCGATGCCGCCCGCGAATCCGCCGCACGACGCGGCTGTGACGCGCTGCACCTACGCGCTGATCCGCGCACTCGGCGATCGCGCGGTCGTGCGCACACAATGCTCGTTCCTCGAGAGCGCATGGTCGCTGCCCGAGCCCGACGTCGCCGTCGTACCCGGCACGCTCGATGACTACGACGCGGCGCACCCGAATACTGCGCTCTTGCTCGTGGAGGTCGCGGATACCTCGCTCCCGCAAGATCGGCTCAGCAAATCGCGCATCTACGCCAACGCCGGCATCCCTGAGTATTGGATCTTGAATCTGCGCGAGGGGCTGCTCGAAGTGATGCGCGATCCCGATCCGCTGACCGCTGTCTATCGCGACCTGCGCAGCCATCGCGCCGGCGACACGATCGAGCTCGCGGCCATGCCGGGCGCGCAGATCGCGGTCGCGGAGCTGATCGCGCCCCGACGTTGAGCGATGCAGGGCGCACCGTTCCGGCCCGATCGCCTCCGGACCGGTCGCGAAATCGAGCGAGCGAACGCGCGTCGAGAAGCTTGCGCACGCTTTGCGCTTGCTTCTGCACCCCGCTTTCGGGCCTGATGGGTCCTTGGTCGGAACCGGAGGCGGGTGGCAATGGAGCTGCGCGATCGCATCTGCCTCGTCACCGGCGCGTCGTCCGGGATCGGCTGGGAGACGGCACGTGCGCTCGCGAAGCGCGGCAACACGGTGGTGGCGGTGGCGCGGCGCGAAGATCGGCTGCGCGAACTCGTCGCGTCGATCGCGATGGATGCGCCGAAGTCGTTCCATCTCGCCGGCGATCTCGGCGAGCGCGCTTTCGCCGAGAGCGTCGTTGCGGAGACGGTCGCGCGCTGTGGTCGCATCGACGTGCTCGTCAACAACGCGGCGATGCCGATGCACAAACTCGCGTACGACGTCACGAACGACGACGTCGAGGTGACGCTGCGACTCAACTTCCTGTCGTGCGTGTGGATGACGCATGCGGCGCTGCCGCCGATGCTCGCGCAGCGCGGCGGCGCGATCGTCAACGTGTCGTCGTTTGCGGCGCTGGTGGTGCCGCCGCGCGAAGGTGTCTACGCCGCGTCGAAGGCGGCGCTCGATGCGTGGAGCGAAGGGCTTTGGCTCGATCTCGCCGGATCGGGAATCCACGTCGCGCTGGTGCGCCCCGGTCCGATCGACACCGAGATCTGGGACAAGCGCCAGCAGCAGTCGGGCTACCGCGGAAAGCGTTGGCCGGCGCGCGACGTCGCGGACGCGGTGCTCGCCGCGATCGAAGCGAGTGAACACGAGGTGATGGTGCCGCGCCGCAATCCGAGCTTGCTCGCAGCGCGCTTCTTGCGACGCATCGCGCCGCGGTTCTTGCGCTGGTCGATGGCGCGCATGGATCCCGTTCCGACGGATGCGATTGCGAAGGCGCGCCAACGCGCGAACGGACGGATGAAGAAGTCGTAGCGGATGCCGAATCCGGTGGAGGTGCAGCGATGGCAATGCTGAGTCGTGTGGCGATGGTGCTGGGAATCGTGTTCGCGAGTGGTGGTGAAGTCGGCACGGCGCGCGCGGCCGACATCGACACGGGACAGCTGCTCTACAACACCGAGGGCAATCGGCTGCGGCGCATCGACATCGATACGATCGAGCACGCGCCGCTGCGCCAGGACGTGCTGATTCGCAACGCGACGTCGGGCGAAGCCGGCGCCGCCGGCGCCGAAGGCCGCGACGTGAACGGCATGCTTTGCGTGCTGCCGAACGGACATCTCGTGATGGGCGAAGACACCGGTCAGCCGACGATCCGGCCGGGCTGGGGACTCTTCGATCCCGCCGGCAACCAGATCGGCAAGCTCTCGCCGACCGGCTTCCGGCCGCAGCCCGAACCCTTCGGTTGCGCGGTAGACACCGAAGGGCGTCTCTTCACCACCGAGATCGGCGATCCGTTCCAGAGCAACGGGCAGTTGATCCTGTGGTTCCCGCCCTATGAGCACTTCCCGGGTGCGGCGGGCACGTATCCGAATACCGCGTACAGCACCAACTACTGCAAGATCGCGATCGACATCGGCGCTGCGAGCGGTCTTGCGATCGATGCAGCGGGCGACGCATTGGTGGCGTCGCCGCGCAACGGTCGCGTCTGGCGCTTCAGCGGCGCCTGGCCGACGGGTCCCGATGCGGCGGGCGGCTGCGGTCGCACCGACTCGACGGGCGCCGCGCTCGTCGATGCCGGTCGCATCGCGAAGTCGAGCTTCATCCAGAACGCGGCGGTGGCGACGCCCTCGGGCATCACGCGCGGGCCGAACGGCAACTGGTTCGTGTCGAGCGTGCTGACGTCGCGCATCGCGGAGTTCACTCCGGCCGGCGCGTTGGTACGCAGCATCATGTCGCCGCCCGAAGGCCCTGTCGTGATTCTGCCCGCATCGACGGGCCATCCGCAGACGATCGCGTTCGATGCGCAGGGCAATCTCTATTACGCCGATCTCAATCTGGTCGGCAGCATCCTCACACCCGACACCGGGCCGAACGGCACCGTGCGCCGCATCCGCTTCGACCCGAACGGAACGCCGCAGCCGCCCGAGATCGTCCGCAGCGGGCTCGCATTCCCCGACGCGGTGACGATCCTGCCGGGCAACCTCGAGCCGGTCGAGTGGCGCACGCTCGGTCGCACGCCGCAGCGCTCGTATTTCAACCCCAACGAGTACAAGCTGACACAGCAGAATGTCGCTGGATTGGTGCGGCGCTGGGAGTTCCCGACCACTGCGATCGTCACCGGCTCGCCGAGCGTCGCGACGATCGATCTGCTCGACGAAGGCCGCACGCCACTGGTGTTCTTCCAGGACTGGAACGGCGTCGTGTATGCCGTGCGCCTCGCAGACGGATCGGAGGCGTGGCGCTTCCAGGCGGAGCAGCAGCCGGGCGCCGGCTATCCCGGCGCCGCATCCGCAACGGTCGAGGCGCTCGACGGCGAGGATCGTGTCTTCATCGCGTACGGCGAGACGATGTACGCCCTCGATGCCGCGACCGGCACCGAAGTGTGGCGCTTCGCCGCGGGCACCGGATGTCGCGACGCGCTCGGCGCGCCGCCGGGCCTCTGCGGCTTCCTCGGCGAACGCAACCAGGTCGAGTCCACGCCTGCGCTCGTTGCAGACACCATCGTGTTTGGAATGGACGTCAACGACCGCGAACTCGGCAAGGGCGGCCTCTACGGCGTCGACGCGCGCAGCGGTCACATGCGCTGGTTCTTCGATCTCGAGAGCGGCGCGACGTGTCGGCCCGACGCGGGCGACGCCATCACGCGTTTCGACGGCTACCACAGCGAGCAGGAGCTGGGCCTTCCGGCAGGCTTCCTCGCGACGCGCGCCGGTTGCAACGTCGATCGCACGCCGACCGGCTGCGGCAACGTGTGGTCGTCGCCAGCAACGGATCTCGGACGCGGGCTGCTCTTCATCACGTCGAGCAACTGCGACACAGATGAGGATCCGGGCACCAACAAGCCCGGTCCGAACATGCCCCCCTACGACGAGGCGATCTTCGCGCTCGACTTCGACGGCAATCCGGTCTGGCGCTGGCGTCCGCGCGAAATCGATCCGCTCGATCTCGCGTTCGGTGCCGTGCCGAACTTGTTCGCGATCGAAGTCGCCGGCCGCAGCGTCGATGTGCTCGGCGTCGGCGGCAAAGACGGCACCTACTACGTGCTCGATCGCGATGGTGTGAACGAGTCGAGCGGCGTCGCGTGGAACGACGCCGATCCGGCGCAGCTTCCGTACTGGCGCACGCAGGTCGTCCCGGGCGGCGACATCGGCGGCATCATCGCGAGCGCTGCGGCCGACGAACAGCGCCGCCGCATCTACTTCTCTACCGCGCCGGGACTCGACGTCTTCGCGACGCAGCGGCCGACGATGCATGCGCTCGACATGGACAGCGGCGCAATCGTCTGGGACAACGGCCAGGCGACCGGCATCCGCAACGACGCGAGCTATGCGCCGACCACCGCGATCCCCGGTGTCGCGTTCACCGGTTCGGTATTCGCGCCGCAGTTGCGTGGTTGGAACACCGACACCGGCGCGTTGCCCTATGCGGGTTTCATCTCGGATCAACTTCTCACCAACGCCATCGCATCGGCGGCAACGGTGGTGGATGGCACCGTGCTCGTCGGCACCGGCATCGGCACGCGCAGCGGAGATCCGCACGACGTCAGTGATTCGCTGTCGCGCGAGCCGCGCACGCTGGTCGCGCTCTGCGTACCCGGTACGCTCGGCTGCGGCGAATGCCAGAACGGCGTCGACGACGATGACGACGGTCTCGTGGATTGGCAGAGCGACCCGAGCTGCGACGACGCGGGCGACGCATCGGAAAAGTCCGAGCAATACGTCTGCGACAACGGCATCGATGACGACGGCGATGGCTTGGCCGACGCCGATGACCCCGGCTGCGCCGATCCGGTCGCCACGCTAGAAGATCCGCAATGCGACAACGGACTCGACGACAACGGCGACGGTCTCATCGACTGGTTCGATCCGAACTGCCAACCGAGCTGGCCGTATTGGGAGACGACCCCGTCGATCTGCGGGATCGGCGCCGAACTCGCTCTGGTGCTGCCGCTGCTCGCTCGTTGGCGCCGTCGAAAGCGGGAGTGAGCAGCGCGCGATGCATGGCGTTCGCGTGCGTCGCAGCGCTGGTGTTGGCGCCGGCCGGCGTTCATGCCAACGCGGAAGAGTTGGTGGAAGCCTCGGCGTTGTTGACGCTTACGGGCCGCGATGTCGCCGTCGTCGTCGGCGACGACAACACGCGCGGTCTCTGGTTGGTGGAGCTCGGCTCGCTGGAGCCGCGGCGACTGTCGTGGCCGAAGTCGGAGAAGGCAAAGTCGAAGGAAGAGAAGAAAGAGAAGACGGAAGGCAAAAAGAATGTGGCGCTCGATGATCTCGAGGCGCTCGCAGGGCTCGGGTCGGGAGATGCGACGGAGTTCCTCGCCGTCACGTCTCACTCGCGCAACAAGAACGGCGCGCTGAAGCCCGCGCGATCGCGCATGGCGCGCATTCGCCTCGCCGAGGATTCGCGCAGCATCAGAGCCGTCGACGTCTACTCCGATCTGCGTGAGCCGCTGCTCGCGAGTCTCGCCCCGCTGCTGAACGGCGCGGCGCGCGAGGCTGCCGCCGAAAAGACTTCGGAGCAGGGTGGTCTCGACGTCGAAGCTGCGGCGTCGTGGCGCGGCAAGCTGCTGCTCGGCCTGCGCAGCCCCGGCGATCGACACGGCCTGCCGATCGTCGCGGTGCTCGAAGATCCGGCGTCGCTCTTCGAGTCGTTGGACGCGCGACCGAAGTTTCTGCGCCCGCTGGTCGTCCCGGCGCGCGCCGGCGAAGCGATCCGCGGGATGAGCGAACACGGTGACGAGGTGCTGATGATTCTGAGCGCGCGCGCCAGCGGGAAGGAGTCGTACCGCGTCGTTCGCTGGGATCCCGCGTCTAATGCGCTGCGCGACGTGAAACTCGATGGCGTCATGTGGGCGCAGCCAGAGGGCATCAGCCTCGCGGACGACGGCACGCTCTGGTTTGCGCAAGACCTCGAAGCGGGTGCAAGAGCTGGCGCGCAGGCGCTCGTCGCGTGCCGGCCGCGAAACGGCGCGACGGACGCGCAAGCGGGCGGCGCAGATCCGCCCGCTTGCGTGCTGTCAACGCTTCTCGAATAGCGCCTTGTAGCCGACACCGGCGAGTGCCGCGCCGAGAATCGGGGCAACCCAGAACAGCCAGAGCTGGGAGATCGCCCAACCGCCGACGAAGAGCGCCGGACCGGTGCTGCGCGCCGGATTCACCGAGGTGTTGGTCACCGGGATGCTGATCAAGTGGATCAGCGTGAGGCCGAGCCCGATCGCGATCGGCGCAAAGCCCGCCGGCGCGCGCTTGTCGGTCGAGCCCATGATGATCATCAGGAACATGAAGGTCATCACCACTTCCGACACGAACGACGCCGAGAGCGTGTAGAGGCCGGGAGAGTGCTCGCCGTAGCCATTCGCGGCGAACCCCGATGCGACGAGATCGAAGCCGGGCTTGCCGCTCGCGATGATCGAGAGCACGAACGCCGCGACGATGCCGCCGGCGACCTGCGCGATGATGTACGGCGCCAACTCGCTGGCCGGGAAGCGACCGCCGGCGACGAGTCCGATCGACACGGCGGGATTCAGATGGCAGCCCGACACGTGACCGATCGCGTAGGCCATCGTCAACACGGTGAGGCCGAACGCGAACGCGACACCGAGCAGGCCGATTCCCACTTCCGGAAATCCTGCCGAGATCACAGCGGCGCCGCAGCCGCCGAGTACCAACCAGAACGTGCCGAGAAATTCGGCCGAGGCGCGAGTTCCAAGTGACATGCTTTCGATCCTCCAGGAGCGCCCGGTGGGGAGCTGGCGGCAGCCTAACCGCAAAATGCGAGAGCTCGAAGACTTTTCGATCTCGTGCCGAGCGTGATTTTGGTTGGGGCGCTGGAGCCCCTCTCACGACGATCGTTGGTGCAGAGGCCATCGCGACACGAGTGAGAGCCAAACCGTCGCGGCGAGCATCGACGCCGAGGGCTCGGGCAAGGTCGAGGTAAACACCGCCTCGATTCCAACGAAGGCGCGCAGCTCGAGCGCGACGTGCGAGAGCTCTCGATCGAAGCTCGCGACGTGCAACACGGTCGGCATCAGCTGGCCCGCCCCGAATTCGAAGAGATCGCCGTAGTTGTGCAGCAGCGTCGCGGCACCATCCGCCTCGATCAGATAGAGGGCGCGGCTGATGGGCGGCTCTACGCCCGGCCCGATCAGAGTCGCGAGGACCGCGATCCGGCGATCGTCGCTGAAGCCGAGGACCTGCAGGCTCGAAAGTGTCGCACCGGCGATCGACGGAGCGGGATTCCCCGTCTGCATGCGCAACGTGATCGTGCCGCTTCGATTCGGACCAAAGACGCCGCGCGCGAAGAGTCCGGGCGTCACTTCGATCCAGTCCGCGAAAGCGACTTCCCCGCTCGCGTTGATCCGGAGGTCGTCGGGAACGAGGATCGAGGGAAGCCAGGTATGCAGATCGGCGAACACGCTGCCCATCGGCCCACCGGGAACGGTGTCGCCGGCGCGAAAGACTTCGATGTTGCCGCCGCTGCCATCGGGAACCCAGAGTCCGCGCAGGCTGGCGTCGGGGAAATCGTTCAAGCCATCGTCGAGGATCGCGAAGAACGCGAGCTCGCCTGCGCCGTTCGAGACCGGCGCGCCGAGCGCATCGAAGATTGCGTCGCCGGCCATCGCCGTCGGGCTTCCCGTCACGACCAGCGGTGCGAGCACGTTCAGCAGATCGAAGCCGTAGATCGCCTGCAGAGGGAACGCGGTCAGCGACGAGAGCTTCGCGAGGAACGCGGCGCGTCCGTCGTCGGCGAGTGCCGCGCCAGGGAGCACGTGCTCGATCGTCGTCCCCCCAGCGGCGCCCGGCGCCGGCATGCCGCGCCGCGCGATGAGCGTCGCCGTGCCCGCCTGATCGACGCGAAAGAGCGTCGTAGCCGCTCCTACGTCACACGCATCGGGCGCCAGGCCCGCGTAGAAAAGCGAGTGCGTGGCGCCGACGATCGCGTCCGCGAAATTGGCGAAGACCCAAGCGTCGAGCGCACCGGGCGCCGCATCGCCCGCTGTAGCAACGCGCGCCAGCTCGGTACCCACGCGGCTGTAGAGCGCGGGCGGTCCGAAGATCGCGATTCCCTCACCGCACGAAAGTGCTGCGTTCGGACTCAACACGGCTAGCAGCGCGATGTCGCCATCGTCGCCCTGCACCACGCGGGCCGCATGCAAGAACTCCGCATCGGGCGTCGTGCCAAAGGCCGCGAGCAGCGTGAGTCCATCGTCGTGCGTCCACGCATAGACGCCGCCCTCACCGCTTGCGATCACGCTCGGCGCCGGGATTCCAAAGACTACGCGCCCGCCCGGCCCGAGATTCGCTGCGAGCGTGAACTCGCTGAAGTGCGCTGGGCGCGACAAGCCCGGCGCCTCGTCTCCGCTGCGCGCGACGAGCTCCCACGGAAGCGTCGCGGCATCGCTTGCGAGAGCCAAGGCAGAAGCCAACGCGAACGAGGCAAGGGTCGTCGCTGCGGTGCGGCTCATCATGTGGGACTCCGGCTGGAAACCGACCCTACACGATCGCGCCGCTCGGCGACGAAAAATAGTCGGCGGAACGGGAACCAAGTGCCGTGGGGTCCACTCGGATACGCGGCGCGCACGCGTTCGGTGTAGGCGCCGAGAAAAGCTTCGCTCGCCACTGCATCGAGGCGCGAGAGAATCGGTCGCAATGCGGTTCCCTTCACCCATTCGACGATTCCCTCGGCCTCTTCCATCCGATGCAGGTAAAGCGTCTCCCATACGTCGACGTCGCAGCCGAGTGCGAGCAGTCGTTCGCCATACCACGAGGATTCGGCGACGCGACGCTCGGGCGGGGCGTCACCGAGTTGCGACGCGAAGCGCGGGTCGCGCCACAGCGCACGCAGAATGGTGTGCGTGGGCGAGTCGTCGTTGTGCGGCATCTGCACCGCGAGCGCGCCGCCGGGCGCGAGGAAGCCGACGAGGCGCGCGAGCAGCGCGTCGTGATCAGCCACCCACTGCAGCGCCGCGTTCGACACGATGCGATCGAGCTTCGCCTCCGGCGTCCACACACGCAGATCCGAGAGCGCGAAGCGCAATCGCGGCGACGTCGCGCCGGCCGTCGCGCGCGCGAGCATCGCCTCCGAAGAATCGACGCCGAGGACGTCCGCGTCGGGCCAGCGCGCGAGCAGCGTTCGCGTTAGATCGCCGGTGCCGCAGCCGAGATCGACGGCGTGCCGCACGGCCCCATCGGGAATGCGCTGGGCGAGATCGTGAAACGGTTGCGCGCGCTCGCGCTCGAAGCGCTGATACTGCGCAGGGTCCCAGCGCGTCTGCGAATCCATCGTCGTCACGTCGCCTCGATCGCCTTGCCGGGAGCCAAGCTAGCCGAACGCGCCAGCCATTCATGGGCACCGATCAGCGCGATCGCGAAAGCGAGCAGCAGGGGCCCGAGCACCATGAGAGTGCTGCGCTCTGCGATGGCGCCGACCAGCCACGGAATCAGCGCCTGCCCGCAACCCGCGGCCGCGATCTGGAAACCGACGGCGTTCGCGGCGTGTGGCGCGCCGAGTCGGCGTGGCGTCGCTGCGATCAGCGACGGGAAGATGGGACCGCACGCGAAACCCAGTCCGACAAGGCCGATGGGGCTCGCGGCCGGGAAGGGATCGAACGCGAGCAGCGCCGCTGCGCCGACCATCGCGACGAGCGCGCAACGCAGCATGGCGTCGAGCCGCGCGCTGTCGGCGACGAGACCGAAGAGAACGCGTCCCGCCGTCAACGCGGTCCAATAGAGTGTCACCCACGTGCCGGCGGCGGCGACGCTCACGCCGCGTGCCTCGGTGAGGAAGGTGTACGCCCACGCGCCTGCCGATTGCTCGACGCCCGCGTACAGGAAGAACGCGAGCATCCCGAGTCGGGTTGCACGCACGCGCAGCGTCTCTCGAATCGAAGCGGCGCCGACGGGCTCGTGCGCGGTTGCTGCCGCGCTGCTCGCCACCGCTGGCCATTGCCCGCGCGTCGCGAGGAAACAGAATGCGAGCGCGATCTGGCCGACCGCGACCCCGAGGTAGCCGCGTTGCCACGGATCGCCCGCCATCAACACCGCGGTCATGATCGCCGGTCCGCTCGCCGCGCCGATGCCCCAGCAGGCATGCAGCCAGTTGAGAGTGCGCGCGCTGTGATTGGTGGCAACGTAGGTGTTGAGCGCGGCGTCGATGGCGCCCGCGCCGAGTCCCGCGAGGAGACCGAAGCCCACCAGCACGAGCCAGGCGGGCGCGAGTGCGTAGCCGATCAGGCTGGTCGCGGTCGCGAAGCAACTCGCCGCGAGCAGCGCGCCGAGATTCATTCGCGCGAGCAATCGTCCGCTCGAAAAGCTCGCGAACACATAACCCGCGGTGATCGCGGCCAGCAGCGGCCCGAGCGCATCGAGTTCGAGTCCGAAGCGCGCGCGGATCGACGGCCACGCGACACCGAGCAATCCATCCGGCAAGCCGAGGCTCACGAAACCGATATACGAGAGTCCGAGCAGTAGCCCGACACGGCGCCGGGATCGGATCGCGGTCACGCGGCGGCGGCTTCGGAGTGGCTCTCGTCGCGCAATGCTGCGCGCATCTGTGTCGCCGTGAGCGTCGAACCGTCGGGGCTCCAGCCGGGCGGATTCACGAGGTATCCGATGCGCACCGAGAGCGGGTTCGGTCGCAGCGCATCCCGGAACACCGCGATCCATTCATGGAACGCGATCCGCACCGGGTTGTAGGTATCGATGTTCTTCGTGAGCCCATAGATCGGCGCTTCGCGCTCGAGTTCGAAGGTTCCAAACATGCGGTCCCAGATGATCAGGATGCCAGCGTAGTTGCGATCGAGATAGAGCGGGTTCGTCGCGTGGTGCACACGATGATGCGACGGCGTGTTCAGCACCCATTCGAGCGGGCCGAGGCGGTCGATCAACTCGGTGTGGATCCAGAACTGGTAGAGCAGGTTGATCGCGTGGACGGTGATGAGCATCAGCGGATCGAAGCCCAGCAGCGGCAGCGGTGCATAGAACGGCAGCGTCGTCATCGGGCTCCACGACTGGCGCAACGCCGTCGCGAGGTTGTAGCGCTGGCTCGAATGGTGGGTGACGTGCGCCGCCCAGAAGAAACGCACTTCGTGATGCACGCGGTGAAACCAGTAGTAACAGAAGTCGTCGGCGAGCAGCGCGGCGCCCCACGCGAGCGGGCTGTGCCCGACGCGCAGCGGTGTGATCGAGTAGAGCGCGTAGTAGATGGCGAGCAGCGTGCCGCCCCAGGCGAGCCCGACGAACACGCTGCCGACGCCGGTCGCGAGACTCGCGAGTGTGTCGCGACCTTCGAAGACGGGGCGCCCTTCGCGTCGCGCGACGAAGGCTTCGAGCGCGAGCATGGCGAGAAAGAACGGAATCGCGGCGCGGGTCAGGTCCATCGGGGCGCTCCCTGCTGGGAAAGAGTCTGGCGGAGGAGATGGATCAGCACTGCGAGCAGCGGCTCGTGGACGCTGTCGTCCGGTCGCAACGGCCGCGTGAGCGCCGCGCCCTGCAGCGCCGACACGCCGAAATCCACGAGGGCGTCGAAGGTGGCGTCGTGTGCGGCTTCCGGGAAAAGTTCGTGGGCGTAGCGGCGGAGGTTCTCGCCGTGTCGATCGAAGACCGGCGCGAGGCGGAGTGCGAGTTCCGGATCGGTGCGCGACGCCACATAAAGCTCGAAGGCGGCGCCGAGGCGCGGCTGCTGGAACACCGTCCAGAGTTGCCGCACGACCGCCGTCTCGCGGTCTTCGGTCCCGACCAGCGCGGGCAGCCCGGCGCGAAACTCGTCGATCAGGTTCGCGAACAAGTGCTCGGCCGCGGCGGCGACCAACTCGGCCTTGTTCGCGAAGTGCTTGAAGAGGGCGCCCTGCGAAACGCCCGCGCGCCGGCAGACCGCGGTGGTGGTGGTCCCCACGTACCCGGCTTCGATCAAGCTCGCGATCGTCGCGTCGAGCAAGCCGAGGCGCGTCGTCGCGCGGCGCTCGCCCTGGCTGCGGCGCGGTTGGCTCAGCGAGCGGGTGACGGGGGCGGCGCGGCGGTGGGCGACCTTGGGCACGGGCGGCACTCTATCCGCTCCGAAAGAAAGTGACAAGTCACTTTCTAAGTCGCAGGTCGCGCATCGAGTCCCAATCTCTATGTTGCGCGCCCCATGTCCGACTCGACGCCCAATCCGACCAATCTCCCGGCTGCGCAGGCCGAGCTGGCCGGCTTCCAGAAACGCCACCTGCGCTCGCTCGCGCAGCGCCTCGACCCCGTCGTGTGGATCGGCGACGACGGGCTCTCGCCGGGCGTGCTGAACGCGCTCACCACCGCGCTCACGGCTCACGAGTTGGTGAAGGTCCGGATGCGCGCACCCGCCGACAAGCGCGCCGCCGCCGCGGGACTCGCCACCGCCACCGGCGCGCTGCTCATCGCGTTGATCGGCCACACGGTGATCCTCTACCGCGCGAATCCCGACGCGCCGAAGATCGAGTTTCCCGCGCGCGCCTCCGCGTGATGCGCGCCGCGCGCGATCAGAACGTGGACGATAGATTGCGCGAAATGCGTCCGATCGATCTGCGCAGCGACACCGTGACGAGACCCACCGCTGCGATGCGGCAAGCGATGGCGAACGCCGAAGTCGGTGACGACGTGTTCGGCGAAGACCCGACCGTCAACCGACTCGAAGCGGTGGCGGCGGCGCGGCTCGGCAAGGAAGCCGCGCTCTTCGTGCCGTCGGGCACGATGGCCAATCAAATTGCGATCGGGCTCCACACGCGGCACGGAGATTCGGTGCTCGCGAGCCAGGGCGCGCACATCCTTCGCTACGAGGCGGGCGGCGCCGCGGCACTTTCCGGTGTGCAGCTCACGACGATCGGCGCGGGCGGTCTCTTTGACGATGACGACGTGCGCGCCGCGGTGCTGCCGGCCACGAACGTGCATTTCGCGCCCACGACGCTGCTCGCGATCGAGAACACCCACAATTCATCGGGCGGTCGGATCTTCCCGCTCGATCAATTGGAAGCGGCCACCGCCGCGGCACGCGACGAGGGTCTGCGCACGCATCTCGATGGCGCACGTTTGTGGAACGCCGTGGTCGCATCCGGCATCGCCGCGCCGCGCTGGGCCGCCCACTTCGACACCGTATCGTTTTGCTTTTCGAAGGGACTCGGCGCACCGGTCGGTTCCGTGCTCTGCGCTTCGCGCGACGCAATCGTGCGCGGGCGTAGGCTCCGCAAAATGCTGGGCGGCGGCATGCGACAAGCGGGGATCCTCGCTGCCGCCGCGCTGCATGCGATCGAACACCACGTCGAGCGTCTCACCGACGATCACGCGTGCGCGCGCCGACTCGCTGCGGGCCTGCAGAACCTCGGTCTGCCGGTCGATCCGTTGCCCGAAACCAACATCGTCATGTTCGAGGTCGCGGACACGATCGGCTTCGCGCGCGCCGCGCAAGAATGCGGCGTGCTGGTGATTGCGCTCGATCCGGGCCGCTTCCGCGCAGTGACGCATCTCGACGTTTCGGAGGACGACATCGACGAAGCGATCGCACGCATTGCGGTGATGCTCGAAGCGCAACCGGAGCTGCGTCCCGCTGCTTGACGCCTCAAATGAAGTGTGGGAAGGTGCCGATCGTGATGCTCGAGAGCACAAACCTGGACTCCGCACGACGCCGCGTCGTTCAACTCTGGTGGTGGCGCTCACTCCATTGAGGCGGCTGCCGGGTTCACGCATGAAGTCTTCCAAGGCCGTCTCTCCCGAGGCGGCTTTTTTCGTTGCGCATGCGCTGAGCCGGCCTCGAGAGCGACGGGACGAGATGGCAGGAGAGTCCCGATGACAGAGGTACGCAGCTACGAGACGCGCGGTGGCATCGGCGTCGAATGCAGCATCGAGCCGGTCGCCGGCCAGGCGGCGCTCGACGCGCTCACCGCCCAACTCGATACACAGCGCGGCGTGTTGCTCGCCTCGAGCTACGAGTATCCCGGTCGCTACACGCGCTGGGACATGGGCTTCGTCGATCCCGCGCTGGTGTTGGTGGCGCGCGGGCGCAGCGTCTTGATCGAAGCGCTGAATCCGCGCGGGCGTGTGTTGCTGCCGCCGATCGCGCGCGTGCTCGCGGATCTCGCGGCCGTCGCAACTTTCGAGCAGAGCGAAGCCACGGTGCGCTGCAGCGTGCGCGAGCCCGAGGGCCGCTTCCCGGAAGAAGAGCGCAGCCGCCAGCCATCGGTGTTCTCGGTGTTGCGCGCACTCGTCGATCTCTTCGGCTCGGATGCCGACGCGCACCTCGGCTTCTATGGCGCATTCGGTTACGACCTCGCGCTGCAGTTCGAGCCGATTCGTCAGCGCCTCGAGCGGCCGGCGCGCCAGCGCGACCTCGTGCTCTACCTGCCCGACGAGCTGCTGCTCGTCGATCACCGCCGTGAAGTGGCAACGCGGCGTCGCTACGAATTTCGCAGCGATGGTGCGGCGACGCACGGAATCGCGCGCACGGGCACAACGACCGCCTATGCCGCTCGCGCCGAAGTCGATCGCGCGGGCGACCACGCGCCCGGCGAATACGCAGGCGTCGTGCGCGGTGCGAAGGAATCCTTCCGGCGCGGCGATCTCTTCGAAGTGGTGCCCGGTCAGACCTTCTTCGAGTTGGCGCTCGACTCGCCCGCCACCGTATTCGGTCGGCTGCGCGTTCGCAATCCAGCGCCCTACGGCTTCCTGATGAATCTCGGCGAGAGCGAGTACCTGATCGGCGCGTCGCCCGAGATGTACGTGCGCGTCGAGGGACGGCGCGTCGAAACCTGCCCGATCTCCGGCACGATCCGGCGCGGCACGAACGCGATCGAGGACGCCGAGCAGATCAAGGCGCTGCTCGATTCGGAGAAGGACGAGTCCGAGCTGACGATGTGCACCGATGTCGATCGCAACGACAAGTCGCGCATCTGCGAGCCGGGTTCAGTGCGCGTGATCGGTCGCCGGCAGATCGAGTTGTATTCGCGGCTGATCCACACCGTCGATCACGTCGAAGGAACGCTGCGTCCGGGCTTCGATGCGCTCGACGCCTTTCTGTGCCACGCGTGGGCCGTCACCGTGACGGGCGCTCCGAAGGCATGGGCGATGCAGTTCATCGAGGACCACGAGCGTTCGCCGCGCGCGTGGTACGGCGGTGCCGTCGGCCTCATCGGCTTCGACGGCAATCTCAACACGGGTCTCACGCTGCGCACGATCCGCGTGCAGGATGGCGTCGCGCAGATTCGCGTCGGCGCGACGTTGCTCTACGACTCCGATCCCGAAGCGGAGGAAGAAGAGACTCACGTGAAGGCGTCGGCGCTGGTCGATGCGATCCGCCGGCCCGACGGCGTCGTACTCGAAGAGCCGCGCGAATCGTTCGCGCAGGTCGGTGTCGGCAAGCACGTGCTGCTCGTCGATCACCAGGATTCATTCGTGCACACGCTCGCCAACTATCTGCGCCAGACGGGCGCCGAAGTGACGACGTGGCGCAGCGGCTTCCCGCACGCCGATCTCGATGCGCTCGCGCCCGATCTGGTGGTGCTGTCGCCGGGGCCGGGTACGCCGTCGGACTTCGACGTCGCCGGCACCTTCGCCGCTCTGCGCGCGCGCGGTATCCCCGCGTTCGGCGTATGCCTCGGCTTGCAGGGACTCGTCGAACAATGCGGCGGCAAACTCGGCGTGCTCGACTACCCGATGCACGGCAAACGCTCGTGGATCGAGGTGCGCGGCGGCGCGCTCTTCGACGGCTTGCCGAAGCGCTTTCGCGCCGGTCGCTATCACTCGCTCTATGCGCTGCGCGATTCGCTGCCGAGCGAGCTGCGCGTGACGGCCGAGAGCGAAGACGGCATCGTGATGGCGCTCGAACACGTGAGCGAGCCGCTCGCCGCCGTGCAGTTCCATCCGGAGTCGATCCTGACGCCGGGCGAACTCGGGCTGCGGCTGATCGCAAACGCGGTGGCGACGCTCTGTGGCGGAACGGTGTAGCTCCGCTGCATCAACAACAACGACCAGGGGGATCTCATGCAATTTCGACATCGATTCGCGGCGACGGTTCTTGCAACGGCAATGCTCGTGCTCGACGCGGGGGCCGCGCATGCGGCCAGCGCGCGTGAGCTCGATGAGAAGGCGAGCGTTGCGCTCGAGGCGCTCTACGAGTCCACGCCTGGCGCGCGAGAACTGGCGCGACACGCAAAGGCGATCCTGGTATTTCCGCAGATCCTGAAGGCCGGCTTCATCGTCGGCGCACAAGGTGGCGATGGCGTGCTGCTGAAGGGCAACAAGGCGGTCGCGTACTACCGCTCGCTCGCCGCGTCGTACGGATTCCAGGCCGGCGTCGAATCGTTCTCCTACGTGCTGATGTTCCTCGACGAAGAGTCGCTCGTGTATCTCGACAAGAGCGATGGCTGGGAACTCGGCGTCGGCCCGACGCTCGTCATCGTGGACGAAGGCATGGGAAAGAACCTCTCGACGACGACGCTGCAGAAAGGCGTCTACGCCTTCATCTACGGCCAGCAGGGACTGATGGCTGGCATCGGCCTGCAAGGCTCGAAGATCACGCGCATCAATCCGGACTGATCAAGCCAGCGCGGCGCGCAGCGTCGCCGCGATCTGTTCGTTCGCCTTTTTGCCGGCGTCGAAGATTTCGAAGAGGCTGACGAAGCCGTGGATCTGGCCGTCGTAGCGCGTTGCGACGGTGGCGACGCCGGCATCGCGCAACCGCGCGGCGTAGGCCTCGCCTTCGTCGCGCAGCGGATCGTATTCGGCGGTGATCACCGTTGCGGGCGGCAGCAGCGTCAGCTTCTCTGCTCGCAGCGGTGATGCATACGCTTCTTTGCGCTGCGCTTCGTTCGGGACGTAGTGCGCCCAGAACCACTCCATGCCTTCGCGCGAGAGCAGATAGCCGGTGGCGTTCTCACGGTAGGAGGGCGTGTCGAAGTTGGCGTCGGTGACGGGATAGATCAGCACCTGGTGCCGCAGCGCGGGACCGCTGCGATCGCGTGCCATCAGCGCGACGGCGGCGGCGAGGTTGCCGCCCGCGCTGTCGCCCGCAACGGCGATGCGCGCGCCATCGACGCCGATCTCAGCTCCGTGCTCGGCGACCCAACGCGTTGCGGCGTAGCAATCTTCGGCGGCAGCGGGATAGCGGTGTTCGGGCGCGAGCCGGTAGTCCACCGACACCACAACGGCCTGTGAGCGATTCGCGATCGCGCGACACAAGTTGTCGTGCGACTCGATGTCGCCGATCACCCAGCCGCCACCATGGAAGTAGACGACGGCGGGCGCTGGGGTTGCCACGTTGGCGGCGCGGTAGACGCGGATCGGGATGGCTCCGGCCGGTCCGGGGATCGTTCGGTCTTCAACATGCGCGATCGGCTCGGGCGGAATCGGAGGCTTCAGCGCTTCGAATGCCTTGCGCGCATCTGCGACCGAGAGCTGGTGCATCTCCATGCCGCCCTGTGCAGCCATCTGGTCGAGAACGAAGCGAGCCTGCGGATCGAGCGGCATGGCGTTTCCCTTTCGATGAGCAACGCGGCCGACGTTAGGATGCCCGCGTTGCGCGAGTCAACGCCCAGTACTGGTGTTCCGCGATCGCCGATCGCGCACGCGATCGACGCGCTGCTCTTCTCCAGCGCATGGGTTGCGCTGGCGGCGGCGTCGCTCTCGGCTGCGTGCTTTCGCGTCTTCGGCGCGGCGCCGCGCGCGTCGATTCTCGCGCTCGCATTCTTCGGCACGCTCGCGGTGTACACGATCGATCGGCTGCGCGATCTCGAACGCGATCGCGTCACCGCGCCGTTGCGCAGCGCCTTCGTCGCGCAGCACCGGCGCGCGCTCACCGCGATTGCGATCGCCGCCGCGGTCGCCTCGGCATTCTGCGCACTGTCGGTGGGACCGCGCGTCATCGCGATCTCGGGCGTGGTGCTGACGCTGGGTCTGCTGCACCGCCGCTTGAAGCGGTTGTCGTTGCTGAAGCCGATCTACCTGGTGTTCGCGTGGCTCGCCGTCGCGGTGGCGCTGCCCGCAGCCGTCGTGCCGTCCGCCGCGAATGAGGGATTCGCGGCGTTGGTGCTGGCGCCGGCGCTCTTCGCGAATGTCGCGGCGTCGCGGTCGCTCGTCGCAGCGGGTGCGCTCGCGCTGCTGGGACTTGCACTCGCCGGTGTCGCACCCGTCGCGGTGCGTCCGCTCGGCGCCGTTGCACTCGCGACCTTTGTCGCATTGCTGCGCTTCCGCCGCACCGAGCGCTTCGGCCTCGGAATCATCGACGGCGCCCTGACCGTCGGCGCGCTTGCGAGTTTGCTGGTCTGAGTGGCGGCGCGCGTCAGCCGGCGACGCGGTTGCGGCCGGCGGACTTCGCTTCATAGAGATGGGCGTCTACGGCGGCCAGGAAGTCGGCAGCTTCGCGCTTGTCTTTGCCCATCGCGGCGATCCCGATCGAGATCGTGACACCAAGGGATTCGCTGCCGACTCTGAACACGTGCGCATCGACGCGCTCGCGCAGTCGCTCGGCGAATTCGCGCGCGGCTTCGAGACCGGTTTCGGTCAGCACCACCGCGAACTCCTCACCTCCGTAGCGAGCGAAGCAATCTTCGCGGCGCACCTGTTCGCGCACCAGGTCCGCGACTTCGCGCAGCACTTGATCGCCGCTCAGATGGCCGAAGTCGTCGTTCACGCGTTTGAAGTGATCGATGTCGAAGAAGAGCAGCGAGAGCGGACGGCCGTGGCGCTGGCAGCGCGCCATCTCGCGTTCGAGAAACTCGGTGAAGAAGCGCCGGTTGTGCGCTCCGGTGAGGCCGTCGGCGATCATCGTGCGGTAGATCTCTTCGTGATAGAGCGATTCGACGTCGCCGCCGCGCAGGTACTTGAAGATCGCGGAGCCGACGCGGATGCGGTCGCCCGAACGCAGCGCGAACTCTTCGTTCGGCGCGAGCGCATCGTCGTTCAGCGCGGTGCCGTTGGTCGAGCCGAGGTCGGCGAGGAACACGGCGTCGCCGCGCTGGCGCAGCCGACAGTGACGCCGCGATACGGTGTCGATCGGTACAGGGATGTCGCAAGCGCTCTCGCGACCGACGACGACATCATCCGAATCGAGCGACCAGCGCCGACCGAGGTTCGGTCCGTAGATCGAAACGAGACAAGTCTCACCGCCAGACGGCGCCGCGGCGTCCGAATCGGTGAGCGTGACTTTCGGTGTGTCGCGGTCGTTGGGCATCACGATCGCGTCTCGTTTCGGACGCGCGGCAGCGCGACTGAACGCTTCGCGCGCCCCGATTTCGCGCCCCGAAGGGCTTGCGCTCAAGTTGCCGGCGTCGCGATCGAGCGCGTCCGCTGCATCAGCGCATGGATCTGCCCGTGCGTGCTGCCGAGCAGCGTTTCCACGAGCAGGCCGTCGGTGTCGCAGCTGCGCGCGCGCTCGAGCATGCGCTCGAAAATGCGCGAGTAGTTCTCGGTGTGGCGCGTGCGGATCGGCGTGGACCAGTAGAGCGTCCAGGTATCGCGCTCGCCGTCGCCCCGGAAGTGCGCACCCATCATGCCGCGCGCGAACACGAAGACGTCGCCGTTTCCGAGTTGCGTCCACATCGAGGTGGTTGCTTCGTCCGGCGTGGTGCCGCCCGCTGTCACGGTCTGGCTCGACAGGAAGAGCAGCCCGAGCGACGTCGCGAGTTGCTGATGGATCAACTGCGCGATGCGCAGGAATGCTTCCTGGCGCGCGTGCAACTCGGTGCCGGCGATCGCGCGCGCCTGGATCTCGGCGTTCTCCGCGGTGCGACGCATTTCCTGGTACTGCAGGTTGATCGCGCGACTCGAGCGCTGCAGCTCTTCGCGTTGCAGGAAGAAGCCGACGACGAGCCACAAGAACGCGAGCGGTGCGAACGCGCCTTCGAGGAAGCCGCCGACCGAAGGCGGGCCTTCTTCGACGAAGTGATCGAAGCCGACGATGCCGATGATGTAGTAGAGCTGCATTGCGACCCAGAATGCGGTCAGCGAGAGGCCGAGCCACAGCAACCAGGTGGAATCGCGATTCGACGTGAGCTCTTCGAGGTTGCTGCCCATCGGAATCCCCCCTCGCGCAGCGCGATCAGCCGATCACGGCGAACTGGCGCGATTGTGCGAGCAACACGCCGTTGCGACTCCACACCTCGCCGTCTTCCTCGACGAAGCCCTGGTCTGCGAAATGCGAGCGGAACACCGCCAGATAGAAGGCGTCGGGTGCAGCATCCGCGAGCGGCAGCTCGCAGCGAAAGTGGATCGTCAGATCGACGGTGGGAACCGGGCCGAGGCCATCGCGCTGCTTCACCCAGGCAAAGAGCGCGGGCGGCCACGCGTCGGTGAACGCGGCGATCAGCGGGGCGTCGGCGATGCGCGGCTCGGCGCTGCGAATCCAGCCACCGGTCAACGCGCGTTCGGCGCCAGAGCCGGGCGGGGCGCCGACTGCAAAGCGGTAGTCGTAGCGATCGTGGATCGGGATCAGCGAGGAGAAGGTCGAACACGCCTCGGGCGGCGCGACCTCGGGCATCGCGATGCCATCGAAGCGCGGACCTGCGCGCGGCTTCGAGAACGCGGCGAGCGCGAGCGCCAACACACGATCACCCTGCACGACGCGACCCGACACGGTGCTGAGTGAGCGACCGACGCGCTCGACGCGCGCCTCGATGCGTACCGGGCCCTCGGCGGGCGGCGCGGTGTAGTGAATCGTCAGCGAGCGCGGCGCGCGGTCCGCATCCACCGACGCGGCGAGCGCCCGCAACACCAGCGCCGCGACGTAGCCGCCGTTCGGCCCGCGCCCAACCCACCAACCGCGATCGATACGGCCCTCGTAGGCCGTGATGTCGCCGCTCGATTCGAGCACGCGGACGTCGGTGTCGCGATCAAAGCGCGTCGTCACGGATGGCTGGAATAGCGAACGCCGCGGCTCCGCTGCAAGCGAGCTCCTCGCACTCGCCGCCGCATGACGGCGCCGATTGCGAGCCCGCTCGCGAGCGTCATCGCGAACGCGTTCGGCTCGGGCACGAGATGGATCGTTGCGTCCGCGCCGCGCTCGAACGAAGCGGCGAGCGGCGTTCCGTCGGCGAGCGTGCCGGTGAGCGTTCCCGATCGATCGCCGACGTCACCGAGTGGAAAGTTGAAGCCAGCGCCGATGAGATCCACGCGCGCCGTGTCGCGGGCCCCGATCGCGGCAACGCTCCCACCGCGAATCGTCACGTGCGCGGCGCCGCTGGCCACAACCTGGCCGAGCACCGAACCGCTCGCGATCTCCGCTTCCGCGTCGTCGCGTGCAACCACGTCACCGGCAACGGAGCCGCCCGCGACGCGCACGACGGAGTGCGCGAACGCGCGCAGATCGCCGCTGACACTGCCGCCCGTCGCGACCTCGATCGTCGTCGGCGCGGCGCCATCGCCGTCGAGCGCGAGCACGTCGTCGTCGATTGCGGAAGTGATCGCGTGCGATACGCCGTCTCCGAATTGCGTCTCTTCGTACGCGTCGGTCGACGACGCGCAGCCGGCATCGTCGCGATCGACGTCCGCGTCGCCGTCGTCATCGACACCGTTCTGGCACGCGGCGGGCACGCCGCCGAGATACACAAAGAAGGCGCCTTCGCCGTCGTCGGGGTTGCGCCAGAACGCGGTGCCGATCAGCGCGTCGTCGTAACCGTCGTCGTTCACGTCGCCGGCCGGCGCGACGGTCGAGCCGAAGTACGCGCCGGTCGCGTTCTCCTCGAGGCGCTGGGGCGTTTCGGCGGCGCCGCCGCTCGGGATGCCGGTGACGCCGCCGAGGAAGAGAGATACGACGCCCTCGTCGCTGTTGCCGGCATCGTAGAGCGACGCGCCGATCATCACGTCGCCGAAGCCGTCGCCATTCGCGTCGCCTGCGGACGCCGCGCTGACGCCGAACTTTGCGCCGGCTTGATCGCCTTCGAAGATCGCCGCGGCAACGCTCGGTCCGCCGCTCGCGATGCCGGACGCGCCGCCCAGGTAGAGAAAGGCGGCGCCTTCATCCACGAGCGGAGCGTCGTAGAACGGCACGCCGAGCACGATGTCGTCGTAGCCGTCCTGGTTGACGTCGCCAGCCGCCGCGACGTGCGCACCGAGTTCCGCGTTGGCTTGCTCGCCGTAGAACTTCGCGGCGGCTGTGCTCGGGTCGCCGCTCGCAATGCCCGAAGCGCTGCCGAGAAACAGGAATGCGGCGCCTTCCTTGAAGAGTGTCTCGGTGTACCACTCGGCGCCGAGCAGGATGTCGTCATAGCCGTCGCCGTTTACGTCGCCGGCGCCCGCGACGTCGATGCCGAGGTGCGCGATCGCCTGGTTGCCTTCGAACGACGCGGCTGCGTTGGTGGGGCTTCCGTCCGGAATGACGGCGCCGCCGAGGAACAACAAGACTCTGCCCTCATCGTCTTGCCCGTTGGTGTAGAGGCGCCCGCCGATCAGCAAGTCGTCGAAGCCGTCGCCGTTCACGTCGCCCGCTCCGGCGACACTGCTACCGGCGCGCGCATCGGCTTGATCGAACTCGAAGCGCGCCGCAGCGACCTCGGGTCCGCCGCTCGGAATGCCGCTCGGCCCGCCGAGGTACAGAAATGCGACGCCTTCCTCGGCTTGCCCGTCGTCGTAGCCCCCCGCGCCGATGAGTACGTCGTCGAAACCGTCGTCATTCACGTCGCCGGCTGCGGCGACGCTGGATCCGAAGCGGGCATCGACCTGGTTGCTTTCGAGCTGCGTTGCCGCGTCGCCGAGCGTCGCGGCCGCAATTCCAGAAGGTCCACCGAGAAACACGAAGGCTGCGCCCTCGTTTGCTTCGCCTGCGTCGTAGAACCAGGCGCCGACGAGTACGTCGGCGTAGCCATCGCCGTTCACATCGCCCGCTGGGGCGACGCCGATCCCGAGTCGCGCGAAGAGCTGGTCGCCTTCGACGCGGATGCGCGTCGCGGAGTCGAAGGTCGCCGCGTGCGTGGATCCGGCGCAGAGCGCCGCACACACGAAGGCCAACCCGATGCAGCTCCGCTTGTCCATCACGCTGCGCCACTGCCTCCGCAAATCGCACTCGAGCTCGCGGACGCTAACGGGGAGGTCGAGCGAGTCAAACCAGGGATGGGCGCGCGCGCGCAACTTTGCGGTGCATCTGTGCGCTGCGCCGCCTAGGATGCACGAAACCCACCGCGGGCCATTACGTGAGAGCGGGAGCAACGCGTGAAGTTTCATCTCGGTTCGCGATCCGTTCTGCGCGTCACGGCACTGGCCGCGTTCGCTGTGATGCTCGCTGCGTGCGCGTCGCCGGTAGGTGTAAAGCGCATCGACGCGAAGCGCGTACACCGCGAGTTGACCGCCAATGCGCTCTCCACCGACTCGCCGAGCGCGAGTTCGAGCCAGCTGCTGAACCGCCTCGGGCTCGCAGAGCGATTCAAGGCCGATCCGGACGCAACGCTCGCCGCGTTGCACGCCGATCTCCCGCCGACCGGCGATGCCGACCGCGTCTTCGCGCTCGCCGAGCTCTCGTTCCTGCGCGGCGAGAAGACCGGCCATCGCGATCAGTCGCTGGCCGCTGCGGTCTACGCCTACGCTTTCCTGTTTCCTGGCGGCGCCGAGCCGCAGCCCGATCCGCTCGATCCGCGCTTGCAGGTGGCGCGCAACATCTACAACCGCGGCCTCACGCTGGCGCTCGCGTCGCCGGATCGGCGAGGTGTCGTGATCGGCAGCGGTGTACACCCGCTGCCCTTCGGCCGCATCCAGATTGCGTTCGATCCGAATGAACTTCTGTGGGCGGGCTTCGAACTCGAAGACTTCATTCCGATGGCCGAGTACGACGTTCGCGGCTTCCGCAATCGCTATCGAAGGCCGGGCCTCGGCGCGCCGCTCGCGGCGTCGCTCGCGCTGGTGCCGGGCACATCGCAGCCGCCGGTGGCAGAGCGCATTCCGCCGCGGACGCGTGTTCCGGTGACGGCATTCTTGCGAATCGCCGACGCGCGCAAACACCTGCACGACGGCGCGTTGCAGGCGAATCTGGAGCTGTACTCGGAGGACGCGCGCGCGAACCTCGAAGTAGACGGCGAGCAGGTTCCGCTCGAGCAAGAGACGACGGCGCCGCTCGCCTACCAGCTCGAAGGCGCTCCGGTCTGGGACTTCGAGTTCGCCGGCTTCCGCTCCGGTGACTTCCTGCCGGGTGGCATGAAGAGCCAGCTGCTCGTGCTGCATCCGCACCGGCATGGGCGGATCCCCGTGGTGTTCGTACACGGTACCGCGTCGAGCCCGGCTCGCTGGGCCGAGATGATCAACGAATTCGCGAACGACCCCGAGATCGCGTCGCGCTACGAGTTCTGGCTCTTCCTCTACAACACCGGCAATCCGATCGCGTTCTCGGCCGGTACACTGGTGGAGTCATTGAAGAGCGTCGTAGCCGAAGTCGATCCTTCCGGAACCGATCCTGCGATCAACAAGATGGTGGTGATCGGGCACAGCCAGGGCGGCCTGTTGACCAAGCTCGTCGCGGTCGATTCGGGAACGCTTTTCTGGGACAAGGTCACCCCTCGCTCCCTCTCTGAACTGAAGGTCTCGGATGAAGACCGCGAGCTGCTCCAGCGCTCGCTGTTCTACACGCCGCTGCCCTTCGTGCGGCGTGTGATCTTCATCGCGACACCGCACCGTGGCTCCTTCCTCGCCGCATATTCGTTGAGCGCCCTCGTCACCCGTCTGGTCAGCGCGCCGTTGCGACTCACGAAACTCAGCGTCGATCTCGTGACGCAGAACCAGGACGAGTTCCTGACCCGAAGTCTCGCGCGCCTGCCGACGAGCCTCGACAACATGAAGCCCGGCAATCCATTTCTGCAGACGCTCTCCGGCATTCCCATCGACCCGCGCATCACCGCGCATTCGATCGTGGCCGTACAGGGCGATGGTCCGCCTGAAGAAGGCGGCGATGGCGTCGTGAAATACACCAGCGCACACATCGACGGTGTGGAGTCGGAGAAGATCGTCCGCTCGAGTCACTCGACGCAGGCGAATCCCGACACGATCAACGAGGTGAGGCGCATCCTGATCGAGAACGCGACACAGCCGTGATACCCGGTCGGGCATCGGTGCGCCGTTGCCTCGCGCGAAAATCTGTATCGAAGGGGCGACATGCAGGCACTCGACTCGCGCGCACTCGAAGCCGCCGCCACACTGTTCGGCGACGCGATCCCGATCACACCCTCGTTGATCGATGCGTGGCGGCAGCTCCACCACGCGGCACAGGTCGCGGCCGAGGTCGGCAAATCGTGGGCGGATCCGCAGGCTGACGACTCGCAGAGCAACTTCGAGTTCGAGGGCGGCTTCTTGTTCGGCGCGCGGATTCCTGCGGCGCGCCCGTTCCGCGCGGCGCTGCGTGCGCAGGATCTCGCGCTGCGATTCGTCGCGAAGGACGGCACGGTGCTCGCCGCGCGCGTGCTCGCTGGCGCGACGATTGCCGAGGCGACCCGCTGGACGCGCGCGCAGGCAGCGATCTTCGCGGACGAGCCGGCGCGACAGCCATCGGTGTCTGCGCCCGACCTGCCGGCGCATCCGGTCGAGGATGGCGCCCCGTTCGCAGTGCGCGATCGCGACGCTTGTGCCGCGCTCGCGCGGCTGCTCGCCAGCGCCGACACCGTGCTGCGAGCCGTCGCGGCGGGCGTTCCCGGCGCGTCGTCCGTACGCATGTGGCCGCACCACTTCGACATGGCGACGCTCTTGACGCTCTCGCCCGAGCACTCGATCGGCGTCGGCCTCGCGGTACCCGATGCGCTCGAAGCGAGTGGCTACTGGTATGTCTCGCCGTGGTCGGCGCAGCCAGCGGCTTTGACGGCGACCGCGTGGCCCCCACTCGCGCACGGTCGCTTCGAAGGGCGCGGCGGCGCGCTGCAGATGGCGGTGCTGCCGCTCGCAACCTGCGCGTCGATCGAGCGAGACGACGAGCGCCGCCACGCGATCGCGCGTTTTCTCGCCGATGCGGTCGCGATCTGCGCCGCGAATCTGGAGCGCTGACCCGACCGAGTGCGTATTCTCGCGAAAATGCGAACACGCGAGCAGAACCTCGATTTGATCCGCCGCTTCTGGGAGACGCTGTACCGGCGCGACTTCGATGGCGTTGGCGCGTTCTTCGCAGATGACGGCACCTATGTAGATGTACCGACACCGGATGCGGGCGCGGTCGGTCCGCGCGGCGTCGCAGCGCGGCTGCGACTCGGGCTCGAACCGATCGAGAAACAGGTGCATCACCTGAAATGCATCGTCTGCGACGGCGACACCGTCGTTACCGAGCATCAAGAGGACTGGCACTTCCCGACCGGCGAAGTCGTGGAGTTGCCGTTCACGTCGATCCATGAGATCCGCGACGATGGCAAGATCACCGCGTGGCGCGACTACTGGGATCTGCAGACGCTGCTCGGGCGCGCGCCGCAGTGGTGGATCCAGCATCTCGCAACGGCGAAACCGGAAGAGTGGAAGTAGCCCGCGCAAAAAGTCGAGGAGACCGCGATGGAGATTCCGCGCTTCGCTGCATCCGCAGCGCCGCAACAGGTGGCCGACGCGATCGCGGAGATGGGCTGCGCGATCGTCGAGCGACTCGCTTCGGCGTCAGAGCTCGACGAAGCGCGCCGCGAACTTGCGCCGTATCTCGACGCGACGCCGTTTGGCGCCGACGATTTCGCCGGCCAGCGCACGCGGCGCACCGGCGGTCTGATCGCGCGCTCGCCGCGCTGTCGCGAATTCGTGACGCATCCCTTCGTGCAAGGCGTCGTCGGCATCGCGCTGGGGCACGCCACCAACTACCAGCTCCATTTGACGCAGATGATCGCGATCGGTCCCGGCGAACCCGCGCAGTTGATCCATCGCGATCAGTGGGCTTTCGATTTCTTCCCGTTCCCGTCCGGCTACGAAGTGCAGTGCAACACGATCTGGGCGATCAACGACTTCAGCGAAGCGAATGGCGCGACGCGTGTGATTCCCGGTTCCAACAAGCTCGCCGACAAACTTCAGTTTCGCGGTTCGGATACGGTGCCGGCCGAGATGCCGGCGGGATCGGTGGTCTTCTACACCGGCTCGCTCTATCACGGCGCGGGCGCGAACCGATCGGATCACGTCCGCTACGGGTTGAACCTCACCTACGCCGTTGCGTGGCTGCGCCAGGAGGAGAATCAGTATCTCTCCGTGCCGCCGGAGATCGCGCGCACGTTGCCGGATCCGCTGTTGCGACTGATGGGCTACGCGCGCGGAGCGTACGCACTCGGCTACGTGGACGACGTGCGCGATCCGCTCGATGCACTGCGCGGAACCAACACGCCAGGCGGTCGCCTCGGCGATGTCACGGCGGCCAAAGCGCAGGCGCAGCTCGCGTCGCTGCGCAGCGAATCGCGCGAACGCTGAACCGCGATCTCGACGGATGCGTCGCGCGAGAACTCCGCCTCGAGTTCAGGCCCAGGCGACGGCGACCTCACGCGGACCCGAGTAGGGCAGGCGGCCGTGCGAGACGGCGAAGTTGTCGATCGCGACGACATCACCGCGCTGCCACGGGATCACGACCATGTTCTTCCACACCGCGTCGCGCAATGCCTCCATGTCGGCGCGGGGGATCTCGCTGCCGTCGGCGAACGAGCAGTGCATCGCGCGCTCGTCGCTCGGCTTGCGGCGCTGGAAGCCTTGGAGCACGCGCGCGAGTTGCAAGAGCAGGAAGTGCTTCACGCTCGGCCGCATCGCGTAGATGCGCTGGTACTCGCCCGCGGCCTGCGAGATGTGGAAGGTGGTCGCGTGATTGTGCCACGCCGCTTCGCCGGTGATCGGATGGCGGCGCACGATTGGTTGCGTCGAGACGAGGCGCAGCCCGCCGCCGGCCGTCCAGATCGGCTCGAAGCCTTCAGCGCGGCACTTCGCTTCGACGGTTGCGCGATCGCTGGTGAGGAACATCTCGTCCCATCGCTTCAGCTTCCACAAATCGAAGCGTCCGCCGCCGCCCGGGCCCGCGTAGTTGCGCACGATGCGCAGACCCTTCTCTTCGAAACGTTTCACCAGCAGCGGATCGAGATCGTGCAGCACTTTGCGGAAATCGGCGAGCGGCGTTTCGCCCGAGTTCGCAGCCGGCGCGGTTAGGCAGGTGAAGAAGAGCCGCCGCGGCGGATCCTTGATGAAGCTCATCTCGCAGTGCTGCGGAATCGGATAGAACGGCGGCAGTTCGCTCGCGGTGAAGACATGCGACGTGAGCGCATTGCGCGGTGACGTGCCGAGATACTCGTTCTGCAACCCGTCGTCGATCGATCGCGCGACACGCTCGAAGGCCGGCGCGTCGAACACATCGAAGCCGCGAAACAGGATTGCGCCGTGCGCGCGCAGACGATCGTGGACCCAATCGTGTCGCGCGGCGATCCACGCACAGAGGCCGACGACACTGCGATCGTCCTGCGCCTCGATCACGAGCGGCACGTCATCGGGCGCTCCGTCGTGGCTGTGGATCGCGGGATCATTCGTGCGGATCGTCGCCTGCATCTCCAGTCCTCCGTGGGGTCCGATGCCTCGGAGGTGCTAGTCTGGCATCGATTTCGCGGCTTGGGCGATCTTCTTCTCCGCCAAGCGCTTCGGTCTCTCGCCTCTCGATCGCCTCTCCGCCCAATTCGACCACGCCATCCTTACGCCATTTCGAGGTGTCCCGTGGCTGCCAAGAAGCCGTCCATGTTGAAGCGCGACCGCGAGCGGGCGCGCGACGAAAAAGCCGCTCGCAAGCGTGAGGATCGGGGTCGCCGTCCCGATCAAAAAGCCGAAGACGCAGGGCCGCGCGTCGCGACGCGTGAGGAACTCGACGGCTATGGCCTGCCTCGCGGCGCATCGGGAGATCCCTTCGAAGATCGGAAGGGATGATGGCGTGACGGCGCTGCGCATCTTCGCTTGCTTCGACTCCGGGCACGACGCCGATCTGCACGCCCTCTTTGCGAAGCAATGCATCGCGCCGGGTTCGCGGCTCAGCGTCGAAGACTGGTCGCGCGACGAAGTTCCGCACGCTGGCTGGGAAGACAAGTTGCGCGGACGCATGGACGGTGTGGACGCCGTCGTCGTGATCTGCGGCGAACACACGATTGCGGCATCGAACGTGAATCGCGAGTTCAGCATCGTGCAGGAACAGGGCAAGCCCTACGTGCTGCTCTGGGGTCGCCGCAGCGCGGCGTGCACGAAGCCCTACGCGGCCAAGCCGAACGATCACTTCTACACCTGGATCTGGGACGTACTCACGTCGCAGCTCGACACCGCCGTTCGGATGCGATCGAGCGTCGAACCCATCGCATCCGAGCCGCGCGGGCTCGGCAGGAGATGACGTGACGCCCGAGCGCCCGCCGCGCCGCCGCGATCAAGAGAGCGGCGAGTCACAACCGAGTGCGGCGCAGGGACACCGCTTCGGACCGGATCTTCAGTGCCGCGACTGCGGTATCCGCTATCGCGATCATCAACGCTCCCCGAAGCCTTGCAAGGCGGCGCGGCACCGCGCGCCCTGCGAGCCCCACACCGAAAGCGGTGACGTGGAGCCGGCGGCGGATGCGCTGCCGCGCGCTACTCGCGATCGGTCGCCTGCACCTTCCTGAAATCGGGTTTCCGCTTCTCGAAGAACGCGCGCAGCGCTTCCTGATTCTCGGGTGAGCCGATGCGCACCGCGAACGCCGCGTCTTCGCGAGAGCGCGCCGCGCGAATCCCGTCGGCACGCACCGCCAGCAGCGTCCGCTTGGTGGCGCGCAGCGAGCCGAGCGGTTGCTCGGCGATGCGCGCTGCGAGTGCGAGCATCTCGGGCAGGAGCTCCGCGCGCGGGAGCACGCGCGTCGCGATCCCCAGCTCGACCGCGCGCTTTGCCTCGATCCACTCTGCGAGGAAGAGCATCTCCGCGGCACGCTGGTGGCCGAGTTGGAGCGGCAGCAGATAGCTGCTGCCGGCTTCGGGCACGACACCGAGCGTCACGAACGGCGCGCGCAGGCGGGCGCCATCCGCCATCCACACCACGTCGCAGTGCAGCAGCATCGTGAGTCCGATGCCGACACCAACGCCGTTCACGGCGGCGAGCAGCGGTTTGTCGAAGGCGACGAGGCGATCCATGAAGCCGGGAAAGCCGGGCGGCTCGTTGTCCGGTCGCACACTCATCTGACCGAGATCCTGGCCGGCCGAGAAAGCGTCGCCAGCGCCGGTGACGACGACCGCGCGCACGGCGTCGTTGAGCTGGGCATCGGCCAGCGCGTCGCGCGTCTCGCGCCACATCGTCTCGTCGAAGGCGTTCTTGCGCTCAGGCCGGTTCAGTGTGAGCAACAGCACGCCGGCATCGAGTGATTCCACCACGCGGGTTCGCGACACGATTCAGGGTTTCTCCAGCGTTGCCAGGAACGCGTCTGCCTCTTGGATGGATGCCTGCATGTCACGGATCAGTGCATCCACATCGGATTCGATCTCGATCACGTCGCCGCGCAGCGATGCGATCGCCTTGGCGTTGAGGTTGTGCTTCAGGAACAAGACCTGATCGCGAAACGCCGCCAGCACCGGATCCATCTTGCTGGCGGCGCGCTGCATCGCGGCGATCAGCTTCTGATAGCGCGCCATCGTCTCCTTGCGCTGCGCCTGGGAGCGCTGCTTCAAGTCCTTGCTGGTCATCGCGCCGATCTCGTCGTTCCACTCATCGAAGAGATCTGCGGACACGTCTTCGATCGATGCGATGCGGCTGCGAACCGCCTGCGCGCGCTGCTCGCATTGCTGGTAGTCGGCGTCGAGCTCGCGATAGATCTTCTCGAGATCGCCGCCCTTGAACTTCGTCGCGGCCTGGAAGCGATCGAGCGTCGTCTGGAATTGTTCCTGCGCGGCTTGTTGATCTTCGCGTCCCGCGGCGACGCGATCGGCGAGGATGTGGCGCTTCTGCTTGCCGATCTTTTCCATCGCGCCGTAGTAGGCCGTCGTGCAGGCGAACGAAGCGGCGATCGCCGCGCACGCGACCGCGACACAGAGTTGGCGCTGCACTTTCAACATCGCGCGGCAGCCTAGCAATGCGTGTAACGTCCGCCTTCCCGCGTGGAGGATCCGTGGCGTTCCCGCATCTCTTCTCACCGTTGCAGATCGGGCCGACGCGGTCGCGCAATCGCGTCGTGTTCGGCGCGCACTTCACGATGTTCAGCGAACCCGCGCGCACGTGGGGCGAACCGGGTTTCTACGGCGCGCGTCTCGGTCGCTATCTCGGCGAACGCGCGCGCGGCGGCGCTGGCATCGTGATCGCAGGCCAGGCGCAAGTGCACGAGACCACCGCGTACCAGATGCCGAACAACGCCTGCGCGTGGGACGAAGCGGCGATTCCCCACTTCGCCGACGTGACGCGGCCCGTGCACGAGCACGGCGCGCTCGCATTCTTGCAACTAGCGCACAACGGCGGCGTGAATGGCGGCGCGTGGTCGAAGCTGCCGGCGTGGGCGCCCTCGTCCGTCGCGAACTATCACGAACCGCCAAAGGTGATCGAGGCGCATGAGATCGCCGCCGTCATCGCCGCGTTTGCGATCTCAGCGCGCAATGCTGCGGCCGGCGGCTTCGACGGCGTCGAGATCCACGCGGCCCACGGCTACCTGGTCCACGAGTTCCTGTCGCCGCGCTCCAATCACCGTACCGACACGTATGGCGGCTCAATCGAAAATCGCATGCGCTTCGCGATCGAAGTGCTGCGCGCGGTGCGCGACGCCGTCGGCACGACGAAGGCCGTCGGCGTGCGACTCGTCGGTGACGAAGAAGCGGGCAAGGGCGGCCTCGGCGCCGACGACGCAGCGGAGATCGCGCGGCGCCTCGAGGACGCGGGCCTCGTCGACTTCGTGAACGTCAGCGTCGGCGTCTCGGGCATCGGCATGGTGCGACCGCTCTACGCGAAGCCGGGCTTCGGCGTCTATGCGGCGGCCGCGGTGAAGCGTGCACTGCGCGCGACGCCGGTGTTCGCCGTACACCGAATCCTGACGCCAGCGCAGGCGGAGGCCATCCTTGCGAGCGGCGACGCCGATGCGGTGACGCTGGTGCGCGCGCTGATCGCAGATCCGGAGTGGGCGGAGAAAGCGCGCAGTGGTCGCAACGACGAGATCCGGCTCTGCACCGGCAGCAACCAGGGTTGCTACGGGAATCTGCTGCAGGGATTACCGATGACGTGCGTGCAGAATCCCGCCGTCGGCCGCGAAGCGGAACTCGGCTTCGGCACGCTGACACCCGCGGCGCGCACCAGGCGCGTCGTCATCATTGGCGGCGGGCCGGCGGGACTCGAAGCCGCCTGGGTCGCCGCGGCGCGTGGTCACGACGTGCAACTCTTCGAGCGCGACCTGCGACTCGGCGGCAAGGTGCATTGGGCGGCGTCACTGCCCGGTCGCGCGGAGCTTCTGGATCACGCGCAGTGGCGCATCGAGGAATGCGTGCGGCGCGGCGTGCAGGTTCATCTCGGCATCGTCGCGACGCGCGAATCAGTGCTGGCGCTCGCGCCGGACGCCGTTGTCGTCGCGACGGGTGGGCGCGCCACCAAGAACGGTCACGCGAAGTGGCATCCGTTTCCGATCACTGGTCTCGAGCGCGACTTCGTGATCGACCACGAAGAAGCGCTGCGCCGCGCGGACGCGTTGCGCGGCCGCGTCGTGATTCTCGATGCGGTCGGTCACATCGAAGGGCTCGGGATCGGCGAGCTGCTCGTCGCGAAGGGCTGCGAAGTGACGCTCGCAATGCCGCTCGCGACGCCGATGGGTCTCGATGCGGAGACGATGGCGGCCGCATTGCCGCGCGCCGTTCGCGCCGGCGTCCGATGGCGCCCGACGCATGGGCTGGTCGCCGTCGGCGATCACGACGTGACGCTGCTCGATCTGCTGGCTGTGCGCCCCGAACGCATCGAAGCCGTGGACTGGGTGGTGATCCGCACGCACGGCGTGCCGGACGACGCGCTCTACTTCGCGCTGAAGGATGATGTTCCGCAGGTGATCTGCGTCGGTGACGCAGTTGCGATGCGGCTGCTCGATCGCGCGATCTTCGATGGGCATCGCGCCGGTCGCCAGATCTAGGATCGCAGCAGCTTCTCCATCTGCGCCTGGTTGAAGCCCTTGATCACTTCGCCGTCGATCACGATCACCGGCACGCCGCCCGAGCCCGTCAGATCGTGCATCTCCTCGGCCCACGCGTCGTTCGTCTCGACATCGCGGTTCTCGTACGCAACGTCCTTCTTGTCGAGCCAGGCGAGCGTCTTCTTGCACCAGCCGCACCACGATGTGGTGTAGACGACGACTTCATGGTTGCCGCTGGCCACTGCAGCGGGAGGCGCCAACTTCGCAGCCGCGAGTTGTTTCGCAGCTTGCACCGTCGGCGCGCGCCGCTTTGCGCTTTCGCCGCCGCCGCCGCTCGGCTGGAGGTCGAGGCGCTCGGCGGAGGGCCGCTGCGCCGCGGGTACGTCGGAGAGATTCGAGACGAAGCGAACCGTGCCATTCGCTTCGACGACCTTGAAGAAGCCGGAGCCGCTGGCCGCGCCGTCTTCCGCGTCGTCATCCGCAACCTCGGCGTTGGCCGCATCGGCATCGGGCGCGCGCTCGTCATCGTCAGCGGTGGCTTCGTCGCGATCAAAGATCAACGCGGTGGTGGAGCCGCCAGCAATCTTCGTGATGACCCGCTCGGCGATGCCCTTCACGACGCCGCAACCGGGAAGTGCAAAAAGTGCGCAGATCAGCAGCCTAGACAGGATTCGGCGTTGCATGTCGGGGTTCCTTCCCCTGCGTTCGGAGTCCGCTCGCAAGGATCGACCGAGCGGCCGATCCGGTTGAGAACAACGCGTGGGTTCGTGTCGCTTCAGACCCGCGCACGAGCTGCCGATGCAACGCGTACCGGATGATGTCTCCGCTCTCGTAGGAGCGACGTGAACCCCAAAGCCGAAAGTCGCACTCTGCTGCTGTTGCACGACGGTGAGCTCGCCGACGTGAAGTCGCTTGCCGAGACGATCGGCGCGCTGGTCGTCGAGACGGTTGCGCCGGGCGAGCGACTCGAGTGGGACGTGCTGGTCACGACGCCGCGCTACGCCAAGAGCGAACACCTCGCTGGCGCGCGCTCGAAGGCAGTGCGCATCGCGGTGCTCGATCGGAATTCGCGCACGTTGCGCACGTTGCTGCGCCGCTCCGGTGTCGATCTCGTCGTGCGGCGGCCGGTGCATCCGGCTGCTCTGCGTCTGGTTCTCGTCCACGCGCTCTATCGCGGTCCCGAGCGGCGCACGCGACGCGTCGCGGTGGGTGCGCCGGTGCGCTTCCGGTTGGGACTCCTTAAGCGTGACGGCATGCTCGCGGATCTCTCGCTGCGCGGCTGTCTTCTGCTGTCGCGGCATGGTGTACGCGTTGGACAAGGCGTCGTCGTCTGGGTGCCCGATCCGGCGACCGACGGTCGCTCCTTCGCGCTGCGCGGCTCGATCGTGCGAACGATGACGACGGAGCGCGGCGAACGCGGCTTCGGCGTGGACTTCGGCAAGGTTGCGAAGGGGCTCGTGCCGCAACTGAAGGCGGCCGTCGTCGCGCATCTCGACGGACCGGCTGCCGGATCGCGCGAGCTCGTTTCGCCTGCGATCGCGCGCGCGCAAGCGGCGGCGCCGGAAGAGGCGCCGCAGGATGCCGGTTCGACGCAGCCCGTGATGTACAGCGCGGGCGGCTCGGTTCGGCGCGAAGTCGTGCGCGCGCACGCCGACTACCAGGAAAGCACAACCTCGGATGCGCCGGCCGAGACGAACGACGCGACCGAAGCTGCCGACACCGACGAGCGGCGCCGCGCTGCGCGCTACGCATACGCAGGTCGCCGCGTCGTTGCGCTCGGCGAACAGGCCGCGCGTGTGTTGATCGGACGCGATCTCTCGGTTGGCGGAATGCGCGTCGATCGAGCGCCGAATCTCGCGCCCGGTCAGGTTCTACAGCTCGCGATCCACGTGACGGCGGGCGAAACGCCGCTGGTCGTGCGCGCCGAAGTCGTGCGCGATGACGGCGAGCGCGGCTTCGCACTGCGTTTCAGCAATCTCGGCGCTCCGGCGGAGCGCTATCTCGCGAAGATGGTCGGTTCGCTGCCGGTCCTCGAAGAGGGCAGCGGAGACGGCTGCGGTCTCGTCGTCTCCGAGATCATCGATCCCGCGTAGTGCCCGCGCATCGGCGATGCCGAGCTGCAGCGCGCCTGCGCGCGCGCTTCCGCAGCTCACACCTGCGCTTCGATCATCCGATGCATCACGGTAGAGGGAGTGGAGGCCATGCCGATCGAGCCCACGGTACTCGTCATCGACGGCAGCGACGCGCCGCGCGCTGCGCTGACTCATCGCATCCGCAAAATGGGATACCGCGCGCTGCGGGCGAAGACCGCCGAGGAAGCGTTCGCGATCGTCGAGGAACCCCGCCATCAGGTCGCGGCGGCGCTGATTCCGCCGGATCTCGCGGTCGCCGATCTACGAGCCGCGCTCGAGAGTCTTGCGGCGCGCGCACCGAACGGACGTCTCTCGTACGTCGTTGCCGGCGTGTGTCCCAATGAAGAGTCACTGGCGGAACTGCGCGGAGCGGGACTGCGCCTCGCGCTCTGGGAACCGAGCGACGACGCGCGGCTGCGCTTCCAACTGAATCGCGCACTGGCAGGCTTCGGCGTACAGGAACTTTCGCGCGGCGAGACGCGCGCACCGATCGACATCCCCGCGCATGTGATCCAGGCGGGACGGCGCAAGCCGGCACGCGTCTACACGCTGTCGAGTGGCGGCGTGTATCTCGACACGCAGCG
>JANNKU010000104.1:0-15674 GCA_031396445.1 Deltaproteobacteria bacterium
ACCACGGGAACTCCGCTTTCGGCCAACCGCGACATGTGCTCCAGAAACAGAATCGGATTCGTGGAGACCGGGGAATCCGACACGTCCAGCGAACGATAAGCTAGGATTGTCGAAGACACTTGCTAGCCCCAGTGTAAGACGGTTTTCCGCCAATCTCAGCATCCAAAGTAATGGGACAGGTACGTCTTGGTCCCATTACTTCTTTCGCAAAATACCGGAGCCCTTTTTCTGGAACGCGCTTGCCGCTTCGAACGGCAGTGCGGACCCGCGCTAGCCTTGCACCCTCTGATTGCGCGATGATAGAGGAGAGATTCCCAGCAGGAGAACCCATCCCACATGTACTTTTCCGACGATTTCCGCGTGAAGGTTGGTTTGGCGGAAATGCTCAAGGGCGGCTGTATCATGGACGTCACCAACGTCGAACAGGCCCGTATCGCCGAACAAGCGGGCGCCTGCGCGGTCATGGCTCTGGAGCGCGTCCCCGCCGACATCCGCAAGGAAGGCGGCGTTGCGCGCATGACGGCGGTCGAGGTGATCGAGCAGATCCAGCGCGTCGTTTCGATTCCGGTGATGGCGAAGGTGCGCATCGGGCATCTGATGGAGGCGCGCGTGCTCGAGTCGCTCGGCGTCGATTTCATCGACGAGTCCGAAGTGCTGACACCGGCCGACGACGAGCACCACATCTGGAAGCACGACTTCAAGTCGCCCTTCGTCTGCGGGGCGCGCAATCTCGGCGAAGCACTGCGCCGCATCGCCGAAGGCGCGGCGATGATCCGCACCAAGGGCGAAGCGGGCAGCGGCAACATCGTCGAGGCGGTGCGCCACCTGCGCTCGGTGAACGGCCAGATCCGCGCGCTGACGACGACGTCGCCCGAGGAGCTGCCGGCGCGCGCGAAGGAACTGCAGGCGCCGCTCGACCTGGTGCGCTTCGTGGCTGAGAACGGTCGGCTGCCGGTGCCGAACTTTGCGGCAGGCGGCATCGCGACGCCGGCGGACGCCGCACTGTGTCGCGCGCTCGGCGCCGAGGCGATCTTCGTCGGCTCGGGCATCTTCAAGAGCGCCGATCCCGAAGCGCGCGCGCGCGCCGTCGTGCGCGCTTGCACGCACTGGGACGAACCGAAGCAGGTGCTCGAAGCCTGCCGCGGCCTCGGCAAGGCGATGGACGGCATCGAGATGTCCACGCTCTCGGAATCGGAGCGACTCGCCAACCGCGGTTGGTAGCCACGGAGCGAGCGGATTGATGTACGTCCCGACGCACTTCGCCGAGACCGACGTCGCGCGGCTGCACGCGCTGGTGCGCGCGCATGCATTCGCGACGCTCGTCTCGGCGGTGGACGGCGCGCCGTTCGCGACGCACGTGCCGCTGCTCCTCGATGCAGAGCGCGGCGCGCTCGGGACGCTGGTCGGTCACATGGCGCGCGCGAATCCGCATTGGCAGGCATTCGACGGCGGGTCGCCAACGCTGGCGATCTTTCACGGTCCGCACGCCTATGTGTCACCGCGCTGGTTCGCCAGCACACTGAACGTACCGAGTTGGAACTACGAAGTGGTGCACGCGAGCGGCGCTCCGCGCCTGCTCGAAGATCCGGCGGTGGTCCGCGGACTGCTCGAGCGCAGCGCCGCGACCTTCGAGGCGGGCGCGGCGACGCCGTGGACGCTGGCGTCGGTGACCGAGAACTACGTCGCTGGCTTGCAGCGCGGCATCGTCGCGTTCGAGATTCCGATCGTGCGCCTCGAGGGAAAGCGGAAGTTGTCGCAGAACAAATCTGCGGACGATCGCGCGGGCATTGCGGCCGGGATGCGCGCCGAAGGCCTCGCAGACGAGATCGCGATCGCCTCGTCGATGGAGTCGCTGCCGTGACGCCGCGACCGCGCGTCGGCGTGCTCGCGATCCAGGGCGACTTCGAAGCGCACGCGCGCGCGATCGCGCGCATCGACGCCGATGCGGTGTTGGTGCGCGACGCGAAGCAACTCGACGGCCTCGACGCGCTCGTGTTGCCCGGCGGCGAGAGCACGACGATCGCGAAGGGCATCGAGCGGCTCGCGCTCTACGAATCGCTGCGCGCCTTCGCGCACTCCGGTCGTCCTGTACTCGGCACCTGCGCGGGCGCGATCCTGCTGGCGCACCGCGTCGAGAACCACCCCGTGCGCAGTCTCGATCTGATCGACGCGACGGCCGTGCGCAACGCCTACGGGACGCAGGTGGATTCGTTCGTCGCATCCGTCGATGCGGGCGCTGCACGGGGCCTCGAAGGGCTGCGCTGCGTGTTCATCCGTGCTCCGCAGCTGCGCGATCCCGGTCCTGGCGTCGAGGTGCTGGCGCGCGTCGATGGCGCGCCGGTGTTGCTGCGCCAGCGCAACTGTTTCGCGGCCACGTTCCATCCCGAGTTGACCGACGATGCGCGGATCCACGCGCTGCTGCTGGCCCCCGAGGCGTCGTCCCGGCTCGCCCGCTAGTCTGACCGACCCGGCGAGGACCCCCATGATTTTCGAGACCGATGATCTCCGCATCGCGGGCCTGCGCCCGCTGATTTCCCCCGCGATCCTGATGGAAGAGCTGCCGATCGGGGAGAAGAGCTCCGCGACGGTTGCGAAGGGTCGCGAACAGATCCAGGCGATCCTGCGCGGCGACGACGATCGCCTGCTGGCGGTGGTCGGGCCGTGCTCCGTACACGATCCGGTGGCGGCGCTCGACTACGCGCATCGGCTGCGCGAGGTCGCCGACCGCGTCGCGCGCGATCTATTGATCGTAATGCGCGTGTACTTCGAGAAGCCGCGCACGATCATCGGCTGGAAGGGTCTGATCAACGACCCGCATCTCGACGAGACCTTCGCGATCAACGAGGGCTTGCACAAAGCGCGGCGTTTCCTGCTCGACGTCGCCGATCTCGAGTTGCCGGCGGGCACCGAGTTCCTCGATCCGATCTCGCCGCAGTTCATCGCGGATCTCGTTTCGTGGGGCGCAATCGGCGCGCGCACATCCGAGAGTCAGGTGCATCGCGAGCTGGCATCCGGCCTGTCGATGCCGGTGGGATTCAAGAACGGTACGGAAGGCAGCATCCAGATCGCGATCGACGCGATCCGCTCGGCGTCGTACTCGCATCATTTTCTGTCGGTGACGAAGCAGGGTCTCGCGGCGATCGTCGAGACGCGCGGCAACCCCGACTGCCACCTGATCCTGCGCGGTGGCGCCAGCGGGCCGAACTACGCGAGCGAGTCGATCGCGGAGGTCGGGGCGGCGCTGGCCGGCGCGAAGCTGCCCGTTCGCGTCGTCATCGATTGCTCGCACGCGAACAGCGGCAAGAGCCCCGCGAAGCAGGGCGACGTGGGACGCGACGTCGCGGCGCAGATCGCCGCCGGCAATTCGGGCATTGTCGGCGTGATGCTCGAGAGCTTCTTCGAGGAGGGCCGCCAGGACGTCCGCCCCGGCACGCCCCTCGTCTACGGCCAGAGCATCACCGACGCCTGCATGAGCTGGGACCGCACCACCAGCCTCCTCGACGACCTCGCCACCGCCACCCGAGTGCGAAGGAGCCGGTGACGGAGGGGACGGTCCTTGAAGTGACTGGCTGGTGACTTGGGGGACACACTCCGCCCGATTTCGTCGCGCCTCAGCTCGTCCTGCACCGCATCACCCTCGTTCGCCTTCGCCGTTCTCAGCGAAGCCTGTCCCTCTACTCAGCAGCCCGTCACATTCGAGGACCGTCCCCTTTCTCAGCGTTGGCGTGCGTGCTAAACCGGCGACCCATTTCAGAACCACCTCGGTTCCGGCTGGGCGCGCTCGGACCCGCTGAGCGTTCCAAACAATGCCGGGAGCCCGGGCCCAGAGTGGCCCGTCCGTGAGGAGGACCCCATGCGGGAATTCGATACGACGTTCATCGTGCAGCCTGAGATTTCGGAGGAAGGGCGCGAGGCCCTGATCCTGAAGCTTCGAGGCGTTCTCGAGCGTTCGGGCGCCGTGCCGCTCGAAATCGAGGACATGGGCAAGAAGAAGCTCGCGTTCGAGATCAAGAAGTTCCAGAAGGGCCATTACCTGTCGCTCTTCTTTCTCGACAAGGGCCAGTCGGTCGCCGAACTCGAGCGCGCGATGAAACTCGACGAATCGGTGCTGCGCTGGCTGACCGTGCGCCGCGAGGATTCGGTCACCGACATCGAGGCGCGCAAGGCTCGCTCCGTCGATCTCGAGCGCATTCGCAAAGAGAAGGCCGCCGAGCGCGCGGTGCGCGAAGCCGAAGAGCGCGCGCAGCGCGAAGCGGCACGCCTCGCGGGAGAGCACGTCGAAGAGAGCTCGTCCGATGACGACGATGACGAAGACGACTACCAGCGCCCCATGGCCGACGACTCGGATGACGACGACGACGACAAGTCGTCCGGCCGGGACCGGGAGTAGCCGACCATGCGCAGCGTCCAGGTGATTCTCAGCGAAGACGTGCAGTCGCTCGGCCAGGCCGGCGAGCTCGTTACCGTGAAGCCCGGCTTCGCCTTCAACTTCCTGATCCCGCAAGGCAAGGCGATCGCCGCGACCGAGGCGAACAAGCGCGAGCTGGAACACCAGCGCCGCGTGATCGCCGAGAAAGTACGTCGCGAACTCGAGACGCTCGAGGGCGAGCGCAAGAAGATCGAGGGCGTCGTCGTCGAGATCACCGCGCAGGCCGGCGAAGAGGGCAAGCTCTTCGGTTCCGTCACCACGCTGCAGATCTCGGAGAAGCTCGCGGAGCAGGGCATCGAAGTGGATCGCCGTCGCATCGATCTCTCGGAGCCGATCAAAACGCTCGGCGAGCACGCGGTCGTCGTGAAGCTGCACCGCCAGCTCACCGCCACCATCAAAGTCAAAGTCACCGTCGCGAGCTGAGTCACTTCTCGCTCCGTCTCTGATATGGTGGCTTCGCTACCAAACAGACATCGAGAGAACATCGAGAGGGCCGGACTGTGGCGCGCAACCCGTCGCGGTCGCGAGGCGAGAGCGCGGCGAATGCGTCGCATCTCAGTGGTCGCGTGCCGCCGCACGATCTCGAAGCCGAGAAAGCCGTCCTCTCGGCGCTGCTTCTCGACAACACCGCAATCCACGCCGTCTACATCGAGCTCAAGCCGGAAGATCTCTATCACCCGGTTCATCGCCAGCTCTACGCCGCCATGCTCGCGCTGACGCAAGAGAACCAGCCGGTCGATCTGCACACGCTGTCGGATTGGCTGACGGTGCAGAAGCAGCTCGACGCGATCGGCGGCACGGTGTTCCTCGCCGAGATCGCGGATTACGAAGCGACCGCTGCGAACGTGCTCCATCACGCGCGCATCATCCGCGACAAATCGATCAAGCGTCGGCTGATCGCGACGGCCACCGAGATCGTCGAACTCGGCTTCGACGAAGGCGATCGCGCCGATCGGCTGCTCGATCAGGCCGAGTCGCGCATCTTCGAGATCTCGAGCCAGAACGCGCGTGCCACGTTCCGTCCGCTGCACGCCGAGATGCAGCGCACCTTCGACTACGTCGACGCAATCATGGGTCGCGGCGGCGAACTCACCGGCGTGCCCACCGGCTACAAGCAGCTCGACGACATGACCGGCGGCCTGCAACCCGGCGAATTGATCATCCTCGCCGCACGGCCCAGCATGGGGAAGACCGCGTTGGCGATGAACATCGCGCGCAACGCCGCCATCTTGCACCAGAAGAAGGTGGCGGTGTTCTCGCTCGAAATGACGTCGCAAGCACTGGTGATCCGCTTGCTCTCGTCGGAAGCCGAAGTCGATCAATCAAAATTCCGGACCGGCTACATCACCAGCCACGAGTATCGGAAGTTGCAAGACGCCGCGGGGCGCCTCTCGCATGCGGATCTGTGGATCGACGACTCGGGCTCCGTCACGGTGCTCGAGATGCGCGCGAAGTGTCGCCGCATGAAGGCCGAGCGCGGTCTCGACCTGGTGGTGATCGACTACCTCCAGCTCGCCCACGCCGATCTGCGTACCGAGCGCCGCGAGCAGGAGATCTCCGAGATCAGCCGCGGCTTGAAGGCGCTCGCCAAGGAACTCTCGATTCCCGTGCTCGCGCTCTCGCAGTTGAACCGCGGCCCGGAGAGTCGCCCCGGCAAGGACAAGCGCCCGATGCTCGCGGATCTGCGCGAGTCCGGCGCGATCGAACAGGACGCCGACGTGATCTCGTTCATCTACCGCGACGAGGTCTACAACCGCGACGACGAGAGCATGCGCGGTGTCGCCGAGCTGATCATCTCGAAGCAGCGCAACGGGCCGACCGGCACGATCAAGCTGGGCTTCCAGTCGCGCTTCACGAAGTTCCACGATGTCAGCGCCGATGATGGCGGCGGTGGACCGCCGATCGGTGGCGCGGGCTTCACTCCGCCGGACGACGATTTCGGCGGCGGCTCCGAACCTTTCTAGTGCCTGATGAAACTCGCCGCTCGCCGTTGGCTCGCTACGCGGGAACGTCCTTATGAAGTCTCGCCGCTCGCCGTTGGCTCGCTACGCGGGAAATGAGCTTCGGAAGCCGCGGGCGCTGCCTCGCGGTGGGACGATCGGTGTTGCTGCGCCAGCCAGCGCGGTTGCGATCGAGTTGGTCGATGCGGCGGAGAAGCGCTGGCGCGAGGCGGGCTTCAGCGTCGTGCGTCGCGAGGATCTCGGCGCGCGCCACGGCTATCTCGCCGGCACCGACGAGCGTCGCGCCGCCGAGCTGGCCGAGCTCTGGGCCGACCCGCGCATCGACGCGATTCTCTGCGCGCGCGGCGGCTACGGCTGCCATCGCATCATGGATCGCCTCGACGCGGAGGCCGCGCGCGCCGCCGCGAAGCCGCTCACTGGCTACAGCGACATCACGACGCTGCTGCTCTGGCAGCTTCTCTGCGCCGGCCTCGTCGGGCTGCACGGTCCGATGTTCGAACGCGGCGGCGACATCAGCGACGAAGAGTTCGGCGCCGTCGTCGAGACGCTCACCGGCACCGAACGCCTGCCCGTCACGCGCGCGGGCACGGATGGCTTCGGCGCCGCGGTCGAAGCGCCGCTCATCGGCGGCTCGCTCACCTTGATCGCCGCGTCGCTCGGCACGCCATGGGCGATCGATGCACGCGGCGCGATCCTGATGCTCGAAGACACCGGCGAGCGACCCTTCCGCATCGACCGCATGTTGCAGCATCTGCGCCACGCGGGCGTGCTCGACGGCGTGGTCGGCGTCGGCCTCGGTCACTTCGATCGCTGCGACGAGCCCGATGGCGCGATCACATCGACGCAGATCCTGCGCGAATGGCTCGACGCCGCGGGCGTCCCGTGGGTTTCCGGATTGCCCTTTGGTCACGGTGCGCCGAATCTCGTGTGGCCGATGGGCGTCCGCGCGCGTCTCGACGGCGTACGCGCCACACTGCAGATTCTCGAACGGGGGGTCGCCGAGTCCCGATGAAGCACGCGCTGATCCGTCGCAAGCTCACACGCGTCGATAAAGCCCTCGATCTCGCGATCACGAAGTCGCAGGCGCCCGGCGCCGTCGTGCTGGCGCGCATGCCACGCGAGGGCGAGGTGCTCGAACACGAGTCCGTTCGCGGCAACGCAGTACTGCGTCCCGAGCGCATCGCGATGGCGCGCGACACGATCTTCGATCTCGCGTCGCTCACGAAGCCGATCGTCACCGCCACTTCGCTGATGCTGCTCGCCGCCGAAGGGCGCGTCGATCTCGACGATCCCGTCGCGAAGGTGCTGCCTCCGTTCGGCGAGCGCGGCAAGGAAGCCGTCACGATTCGCAGCTTGCTCACACACACGTCGGGCTTGAAGCCGTGGCGTCCGTTCCACGAAGCGCTGCTGGAACGCGAGCGCAAGAAGGGCGAGCGGCTGCTCGGCACGCCCGCGGCGAAGGAGGCCGTGCTCGAGCGCATCTATCGCGGCGCGCTGGTGCACGAGCCGGGTGAGGCCGCCGTCTACGGCGATCTCGATTTCATCCTGCTCGGCGCAATCGTCGAGGCCGTCTCGGGCCTCGCACTCGATGATTTCGCCGCGTCGCGCATCTTCGCGCCGCTCGGCATGAACGACACGCGCTTCGTGCGCCTCGGCGATGGCGCGCCCGAGCTTCCCGACGCATTGCGTCGTCGCTTCGCCGCCACCGAGAACTGCCCGTGGCGCGGTCGCGTGCTGTGGGGCGAGGTGCACGACCCGAACGCCTGGGCGATGGGCGGCGTCGCGGGCCATGCGGGTCTCTTCTCGACCGCCGACGACGTGATGCGCTTCGCTCGAGCGGTGATCGATACCTGGCACGGTCGCAGCGACGTGTTCCCGCGCGAGTGGCTGCAGCGCTTTCTCACCAAGAACGACGCGCCCGCAAATACGACCTGGGCACTCGGTTGGGATACGCCGACGCCGGGCGCGTCTTCGGCCGGCCAACACTTCTCGCCGACATCGGTCGGCCACCTCGGCTTCACGGGCACCTCGCTCTGGATCGACCTCGAACGCGAGGCCGCCGTGGTGATGCTGACGAACCGCGTACACCTGGTGGCAAAGCGCAGCAAGTTCGAGCTGCGCGCCATCGTGCACGACCTCGTCATGGAATCGTTCCTCGCCGAGTGATGCGAGCTCCGACGATCGGCATCACCGTGAGTCTCGATCCCGGTACACGCATCCGTGCCGGCACCGAGTACCTGTACGTCAGCCGCGCCTATGCGCGTGCGGTGCGTGATGCTGGTGGGTTGCCGCTGCTGGTGCCGCCCGACGCGGACGCGGCGCAAGTCGTGCGCGTCTGCGACGGCTTCGTCGTGACGGGCGGTGCGATGCTGCCGACGTCGCTGTCGAGTGGTGTCGCCGCGCCGGCGCACGTCGGTGTAGCGGAAGAGCGCGAACGCATCGCGTGGGATCGCCAACTCCTCGAGTGCGCGCGCGCCGAGCGCCGACCGCTGCTCGGTGTCTGCTACGGCATGCAGCTCTTGAACCTGCACGCGGGCGGAACGCTGCACACGGATCTCGCCGAGGCGGTGGCGGCGCCGCTCGATCACGGCGGCAATGGTCGGATCGCCGAGCATGCGATCGAGACGCGTGCGGATTCGGCGCTGCGCACGCTGCTCGGCGTTGGCGCCATCGTCGCGTCGTCGCATCGCCAGGCGGTGGATTGCGTCGCTGCCGGCTTTCGCGTGGCGGCGACGTCGCCCGATGGTGTCATCGAGGCGATCGAAGCCGAGGGCGGCGCCGCCGTGCTCGGCGTGGAATGGCACCCTGAATCAGATGCGACTGGGCGCGCTGTCTACGGCTGGCTGCTGCGTCGCATCGAGGAGCGCGCCTAGTGTCGTCGTTGCCGGAACCGCTCGCGCACGTCCATCTGATCGCGATCGGCGGCACCGGCATGGGCGCCCTCGCCGGCTTGCTGCACGCGCGCGGCATCCGCGTCACAGGATCGGATCGCGCGCTCTATCCACCGATGAGTGACGCGCTCGCGCAGTGGGGGATTCCGGTCGCGATCGGCTTCGCAGCGGCGAACGTGCTGTCGCCGCGTCCCGATCTGGTCGTGATCGGCAACGCGGTGCGCGACGACAATCCCGAAGCGTTGGCGGTGTTCGAAGCGGGAATCGCATATCGCTCCTTCCCCGATGCGCTCTACGAGTTGGCGATGACCGGGCGACACTCCGTTGTCGTCTCGGGCACGCACGGCAAGACCACGACGACGAGCCTGCTCGGCGCGCTGCTGGTCGAAGCCGGCCGCGATCCATCAGTGCTGGTCGGCGGCGTCGCGCTCGACTTCGACGGTCCGTTTCGAGAAGGAGCGGGTGCGCACTTCGTCGTCGAAGGCGACGAGTACGACACCGCGTTCTTCGACAAGACGCCGAAGTTCTGGCACTACCACCCGCAGACGCTGCTGATCGGCTCGGTCGAGTTCGATCACGCCGACATCTACCGCGACCTCGAGCACGTGAAGGACGCGTTCCGAACGCTGGTGCGCGCGATGCCGGCGCACGGGACGATCGTCGCTGCGCTCGACGACGAGAACGTCTGCGACGTGCTCGATGGCGCACCGTGCAAGGTGCTCGGCTACGGCGTCGGCGATGGCGAGCACGGCATTCGCGCCGTCGATCTCGACGCCGGCCCGGCCGGCACCGCGTTTCGCGTGCTGCGCGACGAGAACGAAGTCGCGCGCGCCGTCGTCCCGCTCTACGGCCGACACAATGTGGCGAATGCCCTTGGCGCGCTCGCGACCGCGGTGGCGCTCGGTGTACCGGTGCAGCAAGCGGCGACAGCGCTCGCGCGCTTCCGCGGCGTGCGCCGCCGCCAGGAAGTGCGCGGCGAAGCGCGCGGCGTCACCGTGCTCGACGATTTCGCGCATCATCCGACGGCGGTGCGCGAGACGGTTGCAGCGATGCGCCTGCGCTACCCCGGTCGCCGGCTCGTCGCGGTGCTCGAACCGCGCTCCAATACCAGCCGCCGCGCGCTCTTCCAGCAGGAATTCGCCGATTCGCTCGCCGGCGCCGATCGCGTCGTCGTCTCGATCGTTCCGCCTGCGCCGCTCTACAGCGTGACGGGCGAAGTCACCGCCTATCTCGACGCCGAGCGCATTGCTACGGATCTGCGCGCGCGCGGCGTCGAAGCCGCTGCGATCGACGGCGTGCCGGCGATCGTCGATTCCATTGTGGCCAACGCCGCGCCGGGTGACGTCGTGCTGGTGATGAGCAACGGCGACTTCGGTGGCTTGTGGACGCTGTTGCTCGAGCGACTCGCCGCCGCCTAGTCGCGATCGCTCGCAGCGCACACCGCGCGCGATCCGCTCACCGATTCGTCCCTTCGAGCCGCAGCCACAGAATTGCGTCGAATGGCAGCTTCTTCCCGAGCAGGGATCGATCCTTCGCGATCGCTTCCAGTTCGCCGGTCTCGCCGACGCGTCCCACCAGCACTTTCTCGACCGACGCGTTTCGGATCGTCGCGCCGTAGCGGCCGAAGATCGGCACCCACGCGCCGAGCAGCTTGCGGTCGTCGATCAGCTGCATCACGGCGAGGTTGTCGTTGCCGCTCTGCGGCTTGCCGGTGTCGGCGTTCCAGCGCGACGAGCGCAGCGCCGCGATGGCGAGCTGCTCCGAAAGCCACGGATGCTCGATGATGCGGCCGACGCCGATCGACATGCTCGCATTCGGAAGTGCGCCTTGCGGAAACGCATGCGCGAGCAATTCGCTGAGGGCCCGCGTCGATGTTGCGAGATCGGTGGGACCGGCGAGGCGCAGCCGCATCGAGTCGCCTTCGTAGAGCTCCAGCGTGATCGGACCGGTGGGCGATGCGACGGAGAAAGTAGTCTCGGCAGCGGCTGCGAGTGGCGCGAGCAGCAGCCAGAGCAGCGCGATGCGGGCAGCGGGCGTGCGAACGATCAATCGGAACTCGCGTCCGCGTCGAGTCGCAGCAATCCCGCAGCGGTCGGCGCAAATCCCGCCGCGCGGTAGAACGCTTCGAGCGCAGGTTCGAAGTCGACGTGCAGCCACGCGAGGCCGCGCTCGCGCGCGGCGGTGGTCGCTTCGCGGAGCAGCGCGGCGCCGACGCCGCGGCGTTGATGATCGCGATGCACGGTGGTGTCGAGCACGAAGCCGTGAACACCGCCGTCCCACGCGACGTTCACGAAGCCGATGAGCTTCGCGTCGTCGAACGCGGCGATGTAGACGAGACTTCGCTTCAGCACCGCCGCGAAATCGCGCGTTGTGTGCGCGGGCCACGCGGTCGCAAAGAGTTCATTGAGCGCATCACTCGCGAGTGACGGCGAGCGGCGATAGACGATCAAAGTCCACCGCGCGAGCGAATGATCTGGCCGGTGATCCACGCCGCGTCATCGGATGCGAGGAATGCGACGAGGCGCGCGGCATCCAGCGGAACACCCACGCGACCCATCGGTGCGTTGCGCCACAGCGATTCGCGCAGCACGTCGCTCATCCATCCGGTGTCGGTCGCGCCGGGATCGATCGCGTTGACGGTGATGCCGCCGCGCGCGAGATCCGCGCTGAGGCTAAGCGTCAGCGCGTCGATCCCGCCCTTCGTTGCGGCGTAGGCCAGCTCGCCAGGCATCGGGCCGTGGCCCTGGCCCGAGGTGATGTTGACGATGCGACCACCAGGGCCCGACGCGCGGCGGCGCGCAAACGCGGCGCAGAGCAATGCGGGTGCGCGCAAATTGACGGCGTAGTGACGATCGAGCTGGGCCGCGTCGAGCGCGTCGATTCCGCCGGACTCGGAGTGCGCCGCGTTGTTGACCAGGATGTCGATCGCGCCGAAGCGCGCGACTACCGCGGCAACGAGCACCTCGGCCGATTCGGGGTTCGCGAGATCGATCTCGAGCGCTTCGACCTCGCTGCCGGATGCGCGCAGCTCGGCGGCGATCTGCGCGGGCTCGTCCGCCTCGACGCCCCAGAGCTGCGTCTGGTCGTAGGGTCGGTACGAGGACAAGAAGAGTCGCGCGCCGCGTGCGCCGGGCTCGCGCGCGATCGCGGCGCCGATCCCAATACGCCGCGTCACGCCGGTGACGAGCGCGACCCTGCCTTCGAGTCGGCGTTCCACGCGCGCATGTTGCCGCGGCGGAGTTCCGCCAGTCAATCGACGCGCCGCGCAACGCATTCTGTCGGGCTCAGTCCTTCCGGCCCACTCCCATCTGCTGCAGCGCAGAGAGGGCGACGTCGGCGAAGATCCGATTTGCACGCGCATTCGGATGCGAATCGAGTTCGTGGATCGCGTACTCGTTCAGATTCACTCCTGCAAAGGCGGGGAAGGTGTCGGCGAAGTGGAACGTCGCGCCTTCCGCCAGCGCGCGGAGCGCATCGCCACGCGTTTCCCGCATCCCGAGCTGGACGACGAACACGGGAATCCCATCCACGTCCGCGCGAATCCGGTCGAAGTTGGAGCGGATGTATTGCAGCTCTGCAGGCGAATACGTCGTGTCCGCCTTGTGCACGCGTCGAGATTCACGGGCCCATCTGATCCACCACAGCAGGTAGGATGTGAAGAAGCCCGACTTGGTCGGATGAGGTTGATAGGGTTGTTGATACCGCTCTTCGGGTTCCAACTCGTGATCGTTGTCGCCACACCAGCCGATCAGGATCAGATCCGGATGAAGTGGCAGCACCTTGTGCCGGATCACCGCTGCGTACTGGCGCAACGAGTAGCCGCCGACACCGAAGTTGATGAACTCGTAGTGCAGCGGACCGTTGGCGTTCAGGCGCTCTTCGAGCAGCGAATGAAAGGCATTCTCGATCGGAACGCCGGCGCCCATCGTGTAGGAGTCGCCCACGACGGCGACCCGGAAAACCTTGGCGTCCTTCGCAACAGGGTATTCCCGATCGCGGAGGCCCGCAGAGTTCGTCTTGAACGCGGCCAGCTTGAAGGAGGTGTCGAGGTCGGGCTTCAGCTCGAAGAGCAGTTCGGGCGCCGTCGCAGGCTGGATCAAACCCGAAGCGCCCAGACCGTGGAAGCCAGCCAGTTGCTCGTAGCAGAAGGCATCGATTCCGAAGAATCGGGCCCTCGCGACGAACTCCGCCAACACGAGCGAAAACAACAAGGAGGTTGCTGCGAGTAAAACACTCCCGCGTGCCACAGGCTTTCGCCCTCCCCGATCGAAGTGGCGCGGAGGATGGCCGATCAACTGGGGCGACGCGAGAAGCAACGTCAACGCGAGACTCGGGCTAGGTTGCGGCGCTGTGTTCGCCCGCTTCGCCTCGACTCTCGTGCTCACTTGGCTGATCGCCGTGCAGAGCGCTGCGGCGGTGGAGCCGACGGTGATCTTGATTTCGTTCGATGGCACGCGGCCGGCGGCGGTGGAGAAGTTGCCGGCGTTTGCACGCGTCATTGCAGAAGGTGCGTGGGCGGATCGGCTCGTGCCGGCGTTCCCATCCAACACGTTCCCTAACCATGTCACCTTCGTGACCGGCGTCTCGCCCGATCGCCACGGCATCGTCAACAACAGCTTTGATGATCCGCTGCGCGGCCACTACGACTACGCCGCTGATCCGAGTTGGCTGCAAGTCGAGCCGCTGTGGTCGCTCGCGGCGCGCGCGGGTGTGGTGTCGGCGGCGTATCTATGGGTTGGATCGGAGGGCGTGTGGCAGAGCGGACTCGGGCCGCGCCACTGGAAGCCTTTCGACACGGCGATTGGCGAGTCCGTGAAGGTGGAGCAGATCCTCGCGTGGCTCGATCTGCCCGACGCGAGCGAGCGGCCGCGTCTCGTCACGAGTTGGTTTCACGGTGCGGATGGCGCGTCGCATCGCTTCGGTCCCGAATCGGAGATCGTCGCGGGCGTGCTCGCGCAACAAGATCAGGCGCTCGCGACGTTGCTCGACGGACTCGCGAAGCGCGGGCTGATGGCGAGCACGACGGTGCTGGTCGTCTCCGATCACGGCATGACGACGACGCGACACACCGCCGATCTCGCGGATGCGCTCACCGATGCTGGCATCGATGCCAAGGTGATCGGCGGCGGCGGCTTTGCGCAGGTCGAAGTGCGTGGCGAGGCGGATCACGCGGCGCATGCGAAGCGCGTCGTCGAGATCGCGCGCGGGCTCGGGCTCGAAGCATGGCAGGAAGGGCAGGGGCCGCCCGAATACGCGATCACCAACCCGCGCTTTGGTGACGTCGTGGTGGTGGCGCCGCCCGGTACGGCGATCACGACGCAGTCGGGGATCGAGTGGCTGCTCGGGATCGTCGGCCTCGAGCGCTTCGCGATGCGCGGCCTTCATGGGCACCGGCCCGAGTTGCCCGAGATGGGCGCGCTCTTCGGCGCGATCGGTCGCGGTGTTGCGGCGGGCGCACGTCCCGGGACGGTGCGCGCGATCGACGTGGCCCCTACCGTACTCGCGCTGCTCGGCTTGCCGATTCCCAACTGGATGGAGGGCCGCCCTATTTCTCTCGACGCCGCTCTCGACGCTCCGGGTTCGCGATGATCGCCAGTCGCTCGCTCTTCGCATTCGCCGCCGTTGCGATGCTGCTCGCGTTCAGCGCGGATGCGGCGAAGAAGGACAAGCAGGCCGACGCGGACAAGGACGAGAAGGAACCGAAGGCGCCGAGTTCGTGGTACGCGCGCAGTCTCGTCCACGGCGACAACGGGATCATCGTCTGGGACTACTGGGCGCGCGGGCCAAAGCTGCGCGCCGAGACGATCGTCGGCGGCACGCCGATCGTGACGCTCGTTTCGGGCGAGTTCTACACGATCATCGACATGCTCACGCAGACCGGTGTCGCGATCCGGCGCGCGCCCGAGGCGGTCGCGGCGGATGTCAAGCGTCCGACGGATCGGCCCTTCGGTCGCGAGGGCGAGGAGCTGATCGAGAAGGGCGCCGAGTTCGTTCGCAGCGACACCATCTCCGAACGGCCCACCAAGATGTACCGGCTCACGGACGAGCGCGGCAAGTCGGAAGTGTGGCTCACCGACGACAAGCGCAAGCTGCCCGTGCGCGTCGAGTTCTCGCTGAAACAGACCGGCGCGAAATCGACCACCGACTACATCGACTGGATCGCCGAGCTGGAACTCAGCGACGCGTTCTTCGAGCCCGACCCCCGCGTGAAACTGGAACGGGTCGAGTACGCCGACTACGTGACCCGCGCCCAAACCGCCCCCGTAGGCCCCGCCCCCGTCCTCTTCTCGAACCTCCTCCATGGTCGCTGAGCCGAGGTGAGAAAGGGGACGGTCCTCGTGTTGACTGGCTGTTGACTCGAGGGACACACACGCCTTCGCCAGTCAACACGAG
>JANNKU010000106.1:0-5551 GCA_031396445.1 Deltaproteobacteria bacterium
TCCATCGACGCCGACGCAGATCGCACCGCGGAGGAGATCACGAACAAGTTCTCGGAGTTGTCGGCTGCCCAGCGCTGGTGACCTGCGGCCGACTGGTTCTGGTGTCGAGCGCGGCCCGCACTCGCGCGCGTGAGGCGTCACCGCGCAAGGTGGACAGGCGCGTCAAACCGCGCTTCGACTCCGCCACGCGAATGCGGCAAAGCTCGCGCACGCCGCCGCCGCGAAGAGCGGCAGCCCGTGGCGCGTGAGTTCGAGCGCAGCGCCGGTGATCGCGGGTCCGACGAGCGCACCGAGTCCCCACGCGATCGACATCACCGCGTAGACGCCGATCACTTCGCCACTCGCGAAGCGGCTCCCGACGATCGTCATCATCAGCGTGTAGATGCGGACGAAGGCGCCGCCCCAGACGAAGATCAGCGGATGCGCGAGCCACGGATGTTCGAAGACGAAGGGCCACAGCAGCGCGCCGACCGCGCAAAGCACGGAGAGCAGCAACACCAGCTTGCGGCGGTCGAAGCGGTCGCCGAGCCAGCCGATCGGCAATTGCAATACGATCGCGCCGACCATCAGCGTCGAGATCAACAGCGTCGCGGCCGATTCGCTCCAGCCGAGTCGCATCGCGTGGATCGGCAAGAACGGAGAGGCCGGCGGTTTCGAGTGATGCCCGTGGACGATCACGTTGTCCACGACGATCGAGCCAAACGAGCTGGTGACGTAGCGACCGACCGGCGCGCTCGCCGCCGCTCCGTTGCGGATCGTCAGGTTCGAGATCTAGATGAGGGGCTGAATCATTCCGGAGATCGAGTTGCGCCGGATCTGGAGCCCGGCGGAGACGCCCTGCGCGTCGAGCACCGTGAGACGCGCGTCGATCTCCTGCACGTCGCAAGGCGTGTCGCCGAGCCTGGTCCATCCGCCGCTCAGCTCGAAGTCGCCCGTCTGACCCGAGATCTGCGTCGCGAAGGTGAAGAAGCCGTTGAAGAAGATGCGCTGCGTCAGGCGCAGCTCGTTCGAGGCCGAATCGACGCTCGAGGACACCGTCGCCAACGCGGCGCGCAGCTCGGCCTCGTCGGTGATGCAGTAGATCGCCGCAGCGGCGGGCCTCGCCGCAACCCAGGGAGCCATCGCGAGAAGGAGCGCCAGAAACACGGATCGCATCAGGTTTCCCTTCGATCCGTGGCGCAAGACGTGCACCAGAAACGCAAACATGCGTCCATGGTGCAGCGGCTGAATCGGGATCCCTTCCGCAGCTGACGAGACTCTCGTGATGCGCGCCCCCTATCGCGCTGCTCGATGCCGGACTCGTGATCGACTTCGTCCGGAAACAGCGCGAAGTGCCGGGCGCCGACGGCCTCATCGACCGCGGCGCTGAAGCCTCAGCGCTGCGAGCGCAACAAGACCGCAGCCGAGGGCGGCGGGCTCGGGAACCGGCGCAACGGTGAACACACTGTTGTGATTCAACACCGCCCAGACCGTATTCGTCGTGGGATCGTTGCCGTAATCGCCGAGCGTGAACACCCCGCTCTGGGCGACGAGATACTGGGCGTAGCTCGAGCCGAGGAACGCCCGGGCACTGGCGGGCTGGTTTCCGAGGACGCTGTTCTTGAAGTTCCCGCCCACGGGATCGCGCCAGTAGAGGATCAGGCCCTCCTCGCTCGTCACGTCGGCCGCCACGAGATCGGCATCGGTGTAGGTCAGCTCCAATACGAAGGTGTCGCTTGCGGTGCCCGAGAGAATCAGTGCGTTGCCAACCGGCCGGGCGCCGTTGATCGCGAATGAACCGCCCGCTGCGTGGGAGAGGTCGAGACTGCGATCCCCGCCCGCCACGCCGCCGCGGAGACTCGCGACGTTCGCGGTGCCCTCGCCAATGCGCAGCCGAACGCCGGCGTAGCTCCTGCCGCCGCCGATGGCGCGCGTCAATGTGGTCGGCGAAGCGACGGCGATGCCGATCACACCATCACTGGTGTTGTAGCGGAAGGCGATCTCGCCGTTGGCGTTGAGGCCCCGCTGGAAGAAGAAGTTCGTCAGCGATGAATCGAAGATCGGGTCGCCGACGGCGATCACCTTGTCGGTCGCGGAATCGGCGCCGACGAAGATGCCACGAATGTTGCCAGGCAGCGTTGCGGTGAACGCGATGGCAGCGTCGGCGTTGATGGCGGGATCTTCGAGTGCAGTGAATGCTCCGTCTGCCGTGGCGACGATCGGGGTGAGCGCGCTGATCCCGCCGGTGTAGATGGCGGAGCCGCCGGCATCGAGGTCGGCTCGAAAGGCGACGGTGCCCGCATCGTTGATCGAGGGGACGTTGCCGAAGTTGCTGAACTCTCCGTCGACGTCGGCGACGGTGGTGCTGACCGAGTCCATGCCGGTGAAGACGCCGCGTTTGCCCGACGGCGATCGCGTCGCGGCGAAGGCGACCGTGCCGCCGGCATTGATCGACGTGCCTTCGGAGATCTGACCGAAACCGGCCGACGGAATGACGATGGTCGTCTGCGCTCCGCCGCTCCCGGTGAAGATGCCATTGGAGAACGACGCCGATCCGTCGTTGGTTCTGAGCTTGCCGTAGAAGGCGACCGTCCCACTGGCATTGATCGACTGGGGGATGGATCCGAAGTCGTAGTACGGACGGCCGGGCGCGTTGTCCGCGATCGTGGTCAACATGCCGTTGGCGATCGTGAGGATGCCGGTATCGGCGATCGGCTTGGCGAGGCTCGACTCACTCGTAGTGGCGGTGAAGGCGACGCGGCCTGCGTCATTGATCGTCGGCGCGAGGAACTCGAAATAGGTTCCGAGCGTCGTGTCGGCGATGGTCGCCAGCACCCCATCACCCGTTCCGGTGTAGATCGCCAGACCCCCGACATCGAGCCGCGCGCCGAACACGACGACGCCGTCGTTGTTGATCGAAGGGACGCTGAAGGTACTGATCACGTCGGCGTTGTCGGCGACCTTGGTGAACGTGAAGTCCGCAGACCGGGCCGTCGGGACGAAAGCAAGGGCGAGTCCGAGCAGCGTAAACGGAACTCTCATGATCCGTTTTCCTTCTCGCATCCGAATCCATCGCGTGCCGAGCGGCGCATCATGCCACAACCCTCACCATCGACCCCAGCGGTCGCTGGCCGCATGCGACCCGGTCACTGAGCAATCTGCAGCGCGACTTCGACGTGCCATATAGTGCGGACGACGACATTGCGACGGCCGCCCTTTCCCATGCAGACTCGGCGAACGTCCTACCCGCAGCTCCACCTCGAGATTCGACGACGACGAGGAGATCGACTTGCAGCATGACCGGTGCAACAGCCTGGGCGTGACCGAGACCGCGCGCGCATCGTCCGGGCAAGTGGTGGGCCGGCGCCGGCGCACCGCAGCGGCACTGCTATGCGTCGCAGTGGCCGCCGGGCTCACTCAGGGTCAGGCGTCCGCCGACGCAATCACCGTCACGACGCTCGCCGATACGACCACGCTGAATCCGCTCGGTGGCGGGCCTTTCGCCGGTTTCTCCCGCGACCAGATGATCGCAACATCGCTCGGGCCCGCGCTGGACGGCGACCTCGTCGTCTTCATCGGTGGAAACGTTCTCCATCCTGGCAGTCCGTTCGCCGTCGCAGCAGATGGAGGAGCGATCACGTCGATCGCCAACGACGACACGCTCATGCCCGGCGAGTTCGACCTTCCGACTGCGAAGTTCAACGGTTTCGGCGGGTTCTCGCTCGACGGCGACACAGTCGTGTTCCAAGGCTCCGGCTTCAGGGGGAACGTCTCTCAGTTGGGGCTCGTCGGCGGCGTCTACCAGGCAAACAGCGGCAACGTCGGGGTCGTGGCAAACACCAGCACGCCGATTCCGGGCCGCGCCGGAAATTTCCAATCGTCGAACGTCGGCCGACCTTCGGCCGACGGCGGGCAGATCGCTTTCTGCGTCCAGAACTTCGGCGTCTATGCGACGACTGCGAGCGGCCTCGTCGTGGTCGAAGACGACGCCACACCGATCCCGGGCGGCGTAGGAAACTTTCTGGGCCAGTGCGCTCCGGACAACGTGTCGCTGGACGCAGGCGATGTCGTCTTCACTGCGGCTGTCCCGGTAGGCCCGTTCAACACCTTTGCGATCTTCAAGACGGTCGGGGGCGTTGAAGGCACGCTCGTTCCAGTCGTCGACACCGAGACGCCGGTGCCAGGCAGCGCGGAGGATTTCGGTGGCCTCGCCAACCCGGTCCTCAGCGACGGGAACGTCGTCTTCTGGGGCCGCACGGCGAGCACGTTGCGGGACGGGATCTACACGACGGTCGGCGGCAGCCTCCGCGTCGTTGCCGATCACAACACCCCCGTGCCCGGCGGGACAGGAAACTTCGTCGGATTCGCCAGCAACGCCGGCCTGTCGATCGCCGGCAACCGCATCGCCTTCCTCGGCTACGGCGAAGGCGGATCCCGGGGCATCTATATCTGGGACGCGGGAGTGATCCAGAAGCTGATCGACTCGGGCGATTCCATCGATGAGCGCAACGTGCTGCTGCTCGACTTCAACAGCGAAGGGTTCAGCGGCTCGGCGATCGTGTTCGTTGCGAACTTCGCAGGAGATTTCCTGCAGGGCGTGTATGTCGCGCCCGTTCCAGAGCCGGGAGCGATCGCGATGCAGATCGCGGCCCTCGGCGGGCTCGTCACGGCGGTGCGCTTGCGCAAACGCTCGAAGCGCCGAGCAACGAGCTAGGCATCTGCTCCCGAGCCCGGTTCCTCGCGCGCGCGCCGACCCGCGCGTGAGCGACGGACTCATCGACGAACGCGAATTTTCATCGAAACTGTTCGCCGGGGGGCATGGCCGTGCGGCTTCGCCGGTTCATCTCTGTCGGTACTTGCTCGTCGCTGGCGTTGGTGTGGCTCGCCGGCTGCGCCACGGTACCGCCGTCGGCGCCCGATCAGATCTGCCGCGTGTTCCAAGAAAACGACGATTGGCTCGATGACGCGCAAGAAGCCGAGGAGCGCTGGGGCATCGAGGTGCCGATCCTGATGGCCTTCATGCGCCACGAATCCACGTTCCGTGACGACGCGAAGCCACCGCGCACGAAACTGCTCTGGTTCATCCCCTGGACGCGTCCCTCGAGCGCCTATGGCTACGCGCAAGCCACGGATGGAGCGTGGAACGACTACCGGCGCTCGACCGGGAACCGCTGGGCCGATCGAGATGATTTCGATGATGCGGTCGACTTCATCGGCTGGTTCAACGACGCATCGAGCCGCGAACTCGGCATTCCCAAGGACGACGCCTACCGACTCTATCTCGCGTATCACGAGGGTCGCGCGGGTTACCGGCGCGGCCGCTATCGAGGCAATGCCCGGCTGCTCGAGTTGGCGAAACGTGTGCGCGCGAAGGCCGAGCGCTACGCGCGGGATCTGGAAGGCTGCTCGTGATCGTTGGGATGCCTTCGACGTCACCGAACGGCGAAGACCAGGCGAGGCTTGGATGAGCTTCGAGACGCTCGACCAGGACGAACAGGTGGCGCGACTCGGGCGCCTCGCCGGAATTGCCATCGCGGAGTGGGATCTCCCGGCGCCGCGAATCGCCCTGCTC
>JANNKU010000138.1:0-3932 GCA_031396445.1 Deltaproteobacteria bacterium
GCGGAACTGGTGGAGCCGGTACAATCCTCGGGTCGTTAGGCGGAGGAACGAGATGGGCATTCATCACATGGCCTTCGGCACGCGCGACGTCGAGGCCACGCATCGCTTCTACACCGAGGCCATGGGCTTCGAGCTGATGAAGGTCGAGGTGGGCAAGACCGACGGCGGCTGGGCCAAGCACCTCTTCTACTCGACGGGCGAGCCGCGCGACCAGATGATCGCGTTCTGGGATCTGCACGATGACTCGCTCCCGAAGGATTACTCGACGTCGATCGCGGCCGGCCTCGGCTTGCCGCTTTGGAGCAATCACATCGCGTTTGCCGCGAGTGATCTCGATGACATCAAACGGCGTCGCGACCGCTGGCTCGGCCATGGACACGATGTCGCCGAGATCGATCACGGCTGGTGCGTATCGATCTACACGACCGATCCGAACGGGATCCTCGTCGAGTTCTGCACGATGACGCGGACGCTCGACCAGAACGATCGCGACGAGGCGATGCGGCTGCTCGCGGATCCGAATCCGCCGCTCGAATCGGGTGGCGATCTCGTCGCATTCCACAAGGCAAAGGCGTTCCAGGCTCAGACGGCCTGAAGAGGAGAACTTCGATGAGTGATTTCACGATGACGATCGATGGCAATTCCGTCGCCGGCGACACGAGCTTCGGCGTGATCAATCCCGCCACCGGCAAGGTGTTCGCGCAGGCGCCCGAGTGCACGCGCGCGCAACTCGATGCCGCGATGGATGCCGCGTCGCGTTCGTTCCGCCCGTGGAGTCGCGACATCGGTGCGCGTCGCGCCGCGCTGCTGGCGTGCGCGAAGGCGGTGCAGTCGAGGCTCGGTGAACTCGCGCCGATCCTCACGCAAGAGCAGGGCAAGCCGCTCGCGAAGGCGAACGAAGAGCTGCTCGGCACGGCAGTCTGGTTCCAGTACACCGCGTCGCTCGAGATTCCGGTCGAAGTCGTGCAGGACGATGCGAATGCGCGCATCGAGATCCGGCGCCGGCCCTACGGTGTCGTCGGCGCCATCACGCCGTGGAACTTTCCGGTGCTGCTGGCGGCGTGGAAGATCGCGCCAGCGCTGCTCGCTGGAAACACGATGGTGTTGAAGCCGTCGCCGTTCACGCCGCTCTCGACGCTGAAGCTCGGCGAGATCCTGCGCGATGCGCTGCCGCCCGGTGTGCTCAACATCGTGTCGGGCAACGATGCGCTCGGTGCGTGGATCACCAGCCATCCCGCCGTGCGCAAGGTGTCGTTCACCGGCTCGGTCGCAACGGGCAAGAAGGTCGCCGCCGCCTGTGCGCCGGACCTGAAGCGCATGACGCTCGAACTCGGCGGCAACGACGCCGCGATCGTGCTCGACGACGCCGATCCGAAGCAGGTCGCCGAGAAGCTCTTCTGGGGCGCGTTCTCGAACAGCGGCCAGATCTGCTCGGCGATCAAGCGCCTCTACGTGCCCGAGCGACTCGAAGCGCCGCTCGTCGCGGCGCTCACCGCCGTAGCGAATGCGGTGAAGGTCGGTGACGGCATGCAAGCCGACACACAACTCGGTCCGCTGAACAACAAGATGCAATTCGATCGCGTGAATGAACTGGTAGCGGACGCGAAGAAGAGCGGCGGCAAGATCGTCACTGGCGGCGAGGCGCCGGCGGGCGGCGGCTACTTCATCCAGCCGACGCTGGTGACGGGCCTCCGCGAGGGCACGCGCCTCGTAGACGAAGAGCAGTTCGGTCCCGCGCTGCCGATCGTCACGTATCGCGACGAAGCCGACGTCATCGATCGTGCGAACGCCACGATGTACGGACTCTCGGGCTCCGTGTGGTCATCGAACGTCGCGCGCGCAACCGAAGTAGCCGGCCAGCTCGATTGCGGCACCGCCTGGGTGAACCAGCATCTCGCGATCCTGCCGAACACACCGTTCGGTGGCGCGAAGTGGTCCGGCATCGGCGTCGAGAACGGACCGTGGGGTCTGCTCGGATTTACCGAGCTCCAAACCGTGAACATCGCCAAGGCGTAGTTCTCAGGCGGGAAACAAAGCCTCGATCTTCGCGATGGCCTCGGGCGGCAACACGACCCCCGAGGCCTTCGCATTTTCCTGGATCTGTTCGGGTGTCGTCGCCCCGACGATCGCGCTCGCGACATTCGCTTGCCGCAGACACCACGCGAGTGCGAGCTGGCTCAGCGTGAGATCGAGCGCCGCCGCGATCGGGCGCAATCGCTCGACGCGCGCGAGCACGTCCTCCGTGAGGAACGCCTCCATGAAGCGCGACTGGAACGGATGCGCCGCGCGCGTTCCCTCTGGCCGCGCGCCGGTCGCGTACTTCCCGGTAAGCACCCCCTGCGCCATGGGGCTCCACACGATCTGCCCGATGCCTTCGCGCTTGCAGGTGCGGATCACTTTTCGCTCGATGCCGCGACGCAACATCGAGTACTGCGGCTGGTTCGAGATCGGCGCGTAGCCGCCGCAGCGTTCGGCGCTGCGCACCGCCTCGGCGATCTGCTTCTCGTTCCACTCCGACACGCCCCAGTACAACACCTTGCCGGCGCGGATCAGGTCTTCGTAGGCGCGCACCGTTTCGTCGAGCGGCACCGAATCGTCCGCGCGATGGCATTGGTGCAGGTCGACGTAGTCGGTGCCGAGCCGACGCAACGAAGCGTCTACGCTCTCGAAGAGGTGCTTGCGCGACAGACCGCGATCGTTCACGTCGTCCGACATCGGAAAGAACGCCTTGGTCGCGATCACGACCTTGTGTCGCGCGACGCCCGCGAGCGCCTCACGCAGTGAATCTTCCGCGGCGCCGCTCGCGTAGACGTCGGCGGTATCGAAGAAGTTGATGCCGAGCTCGAGCGCGGCGGCGACGATCTTGCTCACCGACGCGACGTCGACCGATGCGCCATAGGTGAGCCACGAACCGAGGGAGATCTCCGAGACACGCAGGCCGCTGCTTCCGAGTTGCCGGTATTGCATCGCGCGATCTTACAAAGAGTTCGCGCCAGCATGCTCGACAAAGGAACGGCGGCAGCTTCGTGGCGTCTGGCAGGGTGGGGGTGACAGCGCTGCTCCATCGGTCCACGAGGTCGTCCATGCTGCTTCGGTCCGCGTTCTCTCGTCGGTCCAGGCTCTCGCGCTGCGCGGTCGCAATCGCGCTCGTCCTCGCTGCGCCCGCCGGCGCGAGCTGGAACGGGACCAAGCCCTACACGATCTTCATCGTCGCGGGCGGCGGGTCGACCCAGGAGGTCGAAGACGCGGGCGACGTCGAGGTCCAGAACGTGATGCACGAGATCACGATCGGCGTAACCAGCCCGACGCCGGACGCGGGCGAGCTGACGGTCGTCGGCGAGGGAAGCGGCCTCGATCGCAAGATCCTCGGCACCTGGAACATCAACAATGGCACCGGCAACGTGCAGTCGGTAATCGCCACGGCGAACGTGTTCCGCGTCGGCGGAGGGAATGTCGACTTCGATCTGCCCGGCATCTTGAACCTCGAAGCGGGCGGAACGATCTACGCCGATGCCACCGAGATCAACGGCACGATCAACGAGAACGGCGGCACGCTCGTGGTGCCCGAGCGGGCGAGTGCGTTTGCCGCTCTCGGCGCATGCGCGGCGCTCGTCGTGCTCGCTCGCCGGAGCCGCGCTCGGCGGTAGACTGCGCCGCCGTGTTGCACCTCGCTTCGACGACAGACCCCGCATGGGCGCCGCGCGCGCGCTGGCTTCGCTCGACGAAGTGCTGCTCGATCACGCGCATCTCGAGAAGAAAGCCGCCGGCGCCGCCGTCACGTTGCTGTTTCGCTATCCCGAGCATCTCGCGCTGCAAGTTCCGCTCGCGCAACTGGCGCGCGAGGAGCTGCTGCACTTCGAAGGCGTGCTCGCGCATCTCGCGCGACGCGGTGTGGCGTTCGAGCGCCAGAAGCCGGGTCGCTATCCGGGGCG
>JANNKU010000140.1:0-4285 GCA_031396445.1 Deltaproteobacteria bacterium
CGCTGCGCGCGCGCGAGGCGGCGGTGCTGGCGGCGCTCTTCGCGGTGCTGGCGCTCGCCGTCTACTGGCCATCGCTGCGCGGGCCCTTCCTCTCCGACGATCTGCACTACGTCGCGACCAACCCGTATGTGCACGACATGAGCGCGGCGAACGTGCTCGCCGTGCTCGATCCGCGCTCGGCCGCCACCGTCTTCGTCGTGAACTACGCGCCGGTGCATTTGCTGCTGCACGGCGTCGAGTGGCAAGTCTTCGGCGAAGCGACGACTGGCTATCACGTCGTCAACGTGCTGCTGCACGCACTCGGCGCGGCGCTGCTGGCGGCGCTCTTCGTGCGTGCGGGTCTTTCGCGCGCCGTCTCGGCTGGCGCCGCGCTTTTCTTCTTGTTGCATCCGGCCAACGTCGAAGCGGTCGCGTGGATTTCGCAGGCGAAGACACCGACGGCATTCGCGCTGTCGATCGCGGCGCTGCTCGCGCACCGGCGGCGCCCGGCGCTCGGCACGGTTTTGTTCGGGCTTGCGCTGCTCGCGAAGCCGACCGCCGCGTTTGCACTGCCGGTTGCAGGCCTGCTCGACTGGACCCGCGAGGGCCGCGTGCGCTGGCGCTGGCTCTCGATCTGGGCCGTGCTGCTCGGCGCCTACTTCTACGCCGAGTTCTGGACCCACCAGCGCACCGGCGCGACCGATCCGATCGACGATGACTTGACGGTGCGCGTGCGCACCAGCGCCGCCATCGCCGCGCGCTACGTCTGGATGTCGCTGACGTCGTTCGGCGTATCCACGTTCCATGAACCCGCGCCGGTGCGCTCGTGGTTCGATCCCGCGTGGCTCGCCGGTGCGGCGATGGGAATCGCGGTCGCCGTGCGCAGCGTCTTGGTTTTGCGTCGCAAGAGTCCCGAGGTGGCGTTCTGGGTGTGGGCGGTCGCCTCGTTCCTGCCGATCTCGCAGCTCTTCCCGTTCTTGTACCCGATGGCGGATCGCTACCTCTATTTCATCTTGCCGGGGTTGCTCGGTGCTGCGCTCTTCGCGATGCGCGACGTGTGGCAGCGCGTTGCCGCGCGCGTCGCGAGGCCGGCCTGGCTGCCGCGCGCTGCGACCGTCGCGGCGATTGCGCTGGCGGTCGCGTTCGCCGCGCACTCCATCGATCGCGCGGCGATCTGGGCGTCGCCGATTCGTGTGCTCACCGATGCGGCGACGCACTATCCGAATGGGCGCACGGCGCGACTCGTCGAGGCGCGCCGTGCCGCGCAGGGCGGCGATCCGGATGCGGCGATCGCCGCACTGCGCCGCGCGTGGCAACTCGGCTTCAATCGCTACGAACAGCTGCAGAGTGATCCGTCGCTCGCGTCGCTGCGCGGCGATCCGCGTTTCGAGTCGCTGGTGCGCGAGATCGCTGCGTCGTGGGTGTTGCGTTTCGAGGCGAAACCAGACCTGACACAGATCGAGTTGCGCACACTCGCGATGGCGCAACTCGCCCGTGGCGATCGCGAGGCCGCGATCCGCTCGCTCGAGCGCGGTGTTGCACAGGGCGGCCCGATCGATGCCCGCCTGCGCGACGAGATTGCGCAGATCCGCGCACTACCGCGCTGATCCGCGAGCGACGCGGATCTGCGTTTGTCTGCCCCGGGCGCGTGCGGTATAAGCGGCAGGCATTTCCAAGGAGGCGCGGCGTGGCGAGACTGGTGCGACGCGTTCTCATCGTCGAAGATGACCACGCTCTTTGTGCAGCGCTGGCGCGACTCGCGCGGACGTGGGGCACCGATGTGTGGCAGGTACACAGCATCGCCGCAGCAACCGCGAAGCTCGCCGACTCGCCCGATCTGATGATCGTCGATGTGCGGCTTCCCGATGGCGATTCGTTTGGCTTGATCGAAGTGGCGCTGGCTTCGAAGCCGGCGCCGGTGGTAGTGGCGATCAGCGGCACGGCGTCTCCCGAAGAGGCGTTTCGGCTCGGTCAGCTCGGTGTGCGCGCGTACGTCGCGAAGCCCTTCTCGGTCGACTCGCTCACCGCGGAAGTCGAGACGGCGCTCACCGCGACCTCGAACCTCGCGCCGCTCGTGGCCGCGCGCGTCGGTCAGACGCCACTCCGCGATCTGCAGAGCGAAGTGCGCCGTGTGATGATCGACCAGGCGCTGGCGCTCGCCGACGGGAGCCGCAGCGGAGCCGCGCGGCTGTTGCAGGTGTCGCGGCAAGCGGTGCAGCAGGTGATGCGAGACCGCAGCGAAGGCGGCGACGACGATGTCGACGGCACCTCGTAGAACATGGTCGGAGACGTGCTCGTCGCGTTGAAGCGCGCCTTCGAACGCTGGGTGGGTTTGCAGGAACCGGCCATCCGGATCGCAAATCACGATCTGCGCCGTTGGCTCATCACCACCCTCCTTGCCATCTCGATCGCGGTGATCGCCGCTTTCGCCCCCGGCGTACACGGGTACTTCGACCTCGACTTTCGCGTCGCGATGCTGTGTCTCGCACCGGGAGTCGTGTTCGGCGTCGCGAGCAACGTCTGGGACAAACAGGTCGGGCTCCCACCGCTCGGGTACGGCATCGCACTCTGGGTCACATCACTTCTCGAGCAGTTCTACGCGAGTGCGCTGGTGTCACTCTCGCAACCGCCGGGATTGTTCGTGTTTTGCGCGCTTCCGATCTTGACGGCCTGCATTCACGGACTGGTGTACCGGACGACTCCGCAGACGCCCTTCATCGCAATCGCGACGCTGCTTGCCATGGCGGGCGCCTATGCGGTGGCGCCGCACAGCGAGGCGCTCGGCGCCTTCGCATTCGCCGCACCGGTGGCGGTCGGCGGCGCGCTGTTGTCGGGGATGCTTTCGGAAGCGGACGATCAGGAGCGCGGACGCGAGGTGGCGCTGCGCGCGGCGATCCAGGCACAGATTCTCGAGAACCGGGCGAGCGAAGTGCAGCGGCTCTCGGCCGCGCTGCTCGGCGTAGTGGAGCGCAATCACGATGCGGGCAACGCGCTCTCCACGTCGTTGTTGGCCGCCGACTTCCTGGTGGACGCGACGAAGAGCGAAGCCCGCGATGAGCGCGACCGCGATGAGTCCCACGATGTCGCAATCGGGCTGCGCGCGGCTCTCGCACGGTTGAAGGATCTCGTAGACGACACCCGGCGACTCGGCCGCGATGAGACGCCTGCGGGTGAGGGCGAGGTGACGGCGGTCATTCCGCTGCCGGTGGCGCAGCGCGTGGTCGGCGATCTCACCCGGCGCTTTCCGAAAGTCCGGATCGCGTGTCACGCGGCGACCCAGAGTGCCGAGGTCGTGGCCGCCGCGGTCTGCGGCGGCGAGGAAACGCTCTATCGCATCCTCGAAAACCTGTTGCTGAACGCCTGCCAGGGAAACGGCGTGATCGGTGCGGCGCGCGTGGACATCTTCGTGCGCGATGCGCCGCAGGTCGGCGCGCTGATCGTACAGGTGATCGACGACGGCCCAGGCTTCGCGCTCGCGCAGCTGCAGCGGCCGATCGACGCGTTCGAGACCACCAAGCGCGAGGGCACCGGTCTCGGGCTCTACACCGCTGAGCGAATGATGCGTGCGAGCGGCGGCTCGTTGCAACGCGCGAACGGGCTCGACGGCGGCGCGGTCGTGACGCTCTACTTTGCGGAGGCCGGCGCGGTCTGATCTCGCCCGTGCGCGCTACTTGCGCCGGGGCTTGCTCGCGCCGGATTTTGCAGCGACCTCGAAGTCGCGCAGCCAGGCTTCGCGTTCCTCTGGCGACAGTGCCGCCGCTTGCGGCGAGCGAATGAGCGCGACGCCGCTCGCAGCCGCCGCCGCGCGACTCTCGGATGCGTCGGAGGTCGCGAGTTCCATCCACGTCGAAAGCGCGCCCGGGATCGCGCCGGCCGCTTCGGCGAGTTGCGCGCGCAAGCGCAGATCCGCGCGCGTGCGCATCCGCGGCAGCAGCGTGTCGAGGATGCGCATGCCTTCGCGCGCCGCGGCGGCGTCGCCGCTTGCGAGGCGCGCGCGGGCGCGCAACTGCAGCGCTTCGGTCGCCAGAGCCGAGCGTGGATCGATCGCGGCGAGCGACGCATCGAGCGTACGCACCGTGTTCCAATCGGGTGTCGTGCGCGCCGCAGCGCGTCGCGCTTGCAGCAGCGCTTGCGCGCTCGGACCGTCATCGCCCGCTTCGGCCGCGCGCTCGGCGTCGGGAACGCGGGCCGCCAGCGCAATCTCGCGAGCGTCGCGGCGCGTTCCATCCGCGGCGCTCGCTTCGCCTGCCAGACGTCCGGCTTCGGTGTTGCGACCCGCTCGCAATGCGAGCGACGCCTGTGCTGC
>JANNKU010000032.1:0-12648 GCA_031396445.1 Deltaproteobacteria bacterium
GGCTGCGAGAGGCTGCGAGTCCAACAATCGGCTGCACCTGACCGCCCGCAGCTTGTGGTCCACGCAAGTTCGCGGGCGGCGGCTGGTTCGGCGCTTCGCGCGTTGCTCGTTCAGCTATCGCAGCGGGCCGCCGTCGGTGTAGTGTGGTGCACGGCGGGCGGCAGGTGAGCCGCAAGCCGTTGTGCGGCCGGAGATTCGGATGGGCGTTCGGTTGAGCAGGCTCGCTGCGGTGATGCTCCTCGGAGCATCCTCCGCCATGGCGGAGGCAGTGCCGCCTCCTCAACCGCCGGGTGAGCAGGTCATGACCACGCCAAGCTCATCGAAAGATCTTGTGCGAAGCCTGCAGCTAGGTTCCTACACCGCGCGCTTTGAGAAAACGCGACTAGACGAGATCCGAGATCGCATCGGTAGCGGGCAGGCAGCGCAGGCCGGAGACGCCAGCACCTCGATGCGGTGGTACTGCTACTCATTGCCAGGTCAGCTGGTCTGGCTTGTTTCCGGCGAGATGGGTGGCGGAGAGCGTCTCACTCATGTCGCTGCCCAAGCGATCGGCATTTCCGATCCGCGCCGCCTTTCATGCCCAGAGATCCCTAGTTCACTGCGGCCAGTGCGGCTCGATGCCGGATGGATCGGAAACTCACGAAGCGCGATCGAGCATGCGCTCGGAAAACCTACGGCCGTCCAGGGGGACTGGCTCGTCTACCAATACGGCGGGAAGGAACGCGGGCCCTACAAAGGTCCCGGAGATACTCAGCCTCGTGAAGTCGAGTTCGACGTGAGTTCTGAGGTGACGGTGCGCATTCACGAAGGCACCGTCGTTGAACTTTACGCGTCTCACGTCACGTCCTACTGACACCGCCGCACAACAAGGTGCTGCACCTGACGCAGCCCAGCGGCGGTGCGTCGTGGCACGGTGCCATTGGGCGGCATAGGGTTTGCCTCGGCCGGTGCTCGGCGGCCGCTGGGCCGCGCAGGTGAGCACCGAGCCGTTAGGCGGCAGATGAACCTCCGAGTAGAGCCGCAAACCTCGAACGACGGTCATTGCGACTGTTGCGGGGACACAACGCGGACTGTGAACGGCTTCATCTCGACGCCCGAAGCCACGGTCGCAGCCTATTTTGTGAGCTGGACCGTGGGCGCCGTCGCATCTCACGGGGCCAACTTCGACTTCATCATCGGGAGCTGGGGCGAGCGAGCCTCGCCCGACGACCGTGCTGCCGTTGCGCTCGAACTCCGCATCATCGAAGGCAGGCCCCAGTTCATGGTTCGCGACGCCGCCGGACGACCTGTGGCCTCTTCTGACCTCGTGGCTCGAGCGCTTCGCCGGACGGAAGTCATCGACACGCCGCTAGCCCAGCAGGTCTTCGACCTAGTCGATGCGGTCTGGGTACAGGACCCTCGTATCGCCGAGGTGGCTGCCGCCTAACAAGCGGCTGCAGCTGACGGCCGCGGTCGGGGGTGTGCGGCGGCATTGGCCGGCCGCCGTCGGGTCCGGGGTAGGCCCGCCGCCGGCGTCCGGTCGGTGCTAGGGTGGTTCGCGCGCGGCCGCAGCTGAGCCGCGATCCGTTGGGCAGCGCCGGAGATTCCGATGATGGTCGATCGGAGCGCGCGCAGTCGCCTGAGCGAGTTGGTCGCTCAACTTGCTTCAGGCGCGGCGACGAACTTTGAGTTCGAGGATGCCGTGCCCGCATCTGACGATCCCGCAGTGGCCGCGGTTGCTGCAGCGATCTGGCGGTACTACGACGACCTTCACGAACACACGCTCAGCGGTCGATTTGCCCTCGACCCCGACGGCTGCGCGATGTTCGAGCGAGTCGGGCGATTCCTTGCAACAGACCTTGAGTACAGATGGCGACATCCGTTCCTGTTGGATCTCGTCTATCTGCCCTTGGGCGTTCTGTCTCTCGGGCTGGTCCCTCGTTTGATCGAGCGCGTGCGGCATCCGCGACGGTTTGAGCAAGTGTGGCCGTTCTCAAGTCCAGCAGAAAATGAGTCAACCATCGATGCACTGCGGTAGGCCTGCCCAACACGCGGCTGCACCTGACCGCACGCGGTTTTGGATTGGCGGCCGAGTCGTCCGGCGGCCAGGTCGGCGCGTTGCGCGGGCGGAGTGGCTTCGCAGCGGGCCGCCGTCGGTGTAACGTGGTTCACGGCGGGCGTCAGCTGATGCGCCAGCCGTTGGGCGGCATGAGGCAGTGGCAACCGCGACGGCTTCTAACGCAATCTAGAAGGATCTGGGCCGACCAGAGAAGTGCTTGCTGAAGGAGGCTTGCAAGTTGAGGGAAGATGAACACATCGATGTTGTCAGGCGGTACTTCGATGCCTGCAATTCCGGAGTTCTAGAGGACTTCAAGCCGACATTGGCCGATGACGTGATCCACTACTTCCTGCCCGAGCGATTCGCACCGATCAGAGGCGCCGACCATTTGGCTCGCTTCTGGCGCAAGTTCAAGCAGGCTTCCAATACTGTCTGGGCGATCGACGAAATCATCGCCCAGGGAGACCGCGTTGTCGGCGAGTGGAGCTTGATCTGGACTCCGCCGGGAAGCAGCTCGCGCGTGAAGATGCGAGGCAGCGAGTGGTACGAGATGCGCTCTGGCGTTATCGGCGAGGTACGCGCCTATTTCGCCTACGACGAAACAGGCGATGCGGAACTCGCGGGATTCCCATATCGCGACCGACGCTACCTGATGGAGTAGCCGAACGGGTCTAGAGGCAGCCTATCCTGATCCGCTTCGCTGGCACGCGTGCCGCCCAACAATCGGCTGCACCTGATCGCCCGCGGCCTTGGGTGGGCGGCGGTTGTGGCCGGCGGCCGGGTCGGCGCGTTGCGCCGAGGGTGTGGCTTCGCAGCGGGCCGCCGGAAGAAGGGGGACGCCGTGGCTCAAGCTCTCGTTTTCATCGGCGCCGCGATCTTCGTTGCACTGGGCACGCTTCACGGCCTTCTCGCGCTTCGCGACATCTCCAACCCCAAGGCCTTCACGCCCATCGATCCGAGCGTTCGCCAGGCGATGCAGGGCGCGAAGCTCGCCTTCAACCCCAGGGCCAACGTCTGGCAGGCGTGGCTCGGGTTCAACCTCAGCCACAGCCTCGGCCTCGTGGTCTTCGGAGGCTTTTCGCTCGCGCTCGGCTGGCGTCATTTCGAGGTCTTCGCCCGCAGCCTCGTGGTTCAGGCTCTCACGCTGCTTGTCGCCGTTTCGTACTTCGTTCTTTCGGTGCGGTTCTGGTTCTGGGGTCCGGCGCTCGGCAGCGGTTCAGCTTTCCTCTGCTTCCTGGTTTCCGCGTTCCTCGTTTCCGCGTTCCTCTGTTGGGGGCGCGCGGCGGCCTAACAAGGCGCTGCAGCTGACCGTCAAGGGCTGGGCTCGAATCGACCGCGGTATTGTCCGGCGTCAATCATCGGCGCTCCGGGCGGCCACGGCGGCGGCCCTTGCCGGCAGCGGAGCACCGATCCGTTAGATACAAGGCCGCGCGAGGTTCGATGAAGCCTGACTTTGGAGCCACCTCGGAGGACTACGCTCGCCATCGGGCTGGCTTTCCTGACTCTTTGTTCGAGCGGCTCGGATCCCTCGGCATTGGTAGGTCAGGCCAGGCAGTCGTCGACCTTGGCACCGGTACGGGAAGCCTCGCGCGCGGGTTCGCGCGCCGTGGCTGCCGCGTCGTCGGTATCGATCCTGCTGAAGCCATGCTTCAGGCTGCACGCAGACTCGACGCGGCCGCGGGTCTCAGCGTGGAGTACCTGGTGGCACCGGCGGAGGAAACTGGTCTTCCGGACGCCACGTTCGACATCGCTGCGGCGGGTCAGTGCTGGCACTGGTTCGACCGCCCTCGAGCGGCAGCCGAAGTCGCACGCGTCGTCAAACCGGACGGCATTCTGGTCATTGCGCACTTCGACTGGATTCCGCTCGCTGGCAACATGGTACGCGCAACTGAGGAGCTGATCGAACGGCACAATCGAGATTGGAAGCTCGGGCGCGGTCTGGGTGTCCACCCGTTGTGGCTTCGCGATCTCGGCGAAGCGGGCTACCGGAAGATCGAGACATTCTCCTACGATGTTGACGTTTCCTACACACCCGAGGCCTGGCGCGGGCGGATTCGCGCCAGCGCGGGAGTTGGTGGAAGCATGACTGCCGAGGAGGTCGAGAGGTTCGACACCGAGTTCTCTCGACTCCTGGCTTCCCGCTTCCCGGGTCCTCTCCTGGAGGTTCCGCATCGGGTGTTCGTCGTCTTCGCTCGTACGCCGGAGCGCGCGGCCTAACAAGGCGCTGCATCCGACACGGCCCAGCGGTCGTCGTTCCCGTGGTTGGTTGTCGTCTGGCGGCGTAGCATCGCGGGGTCTCGATGCATCCGCGGCGCTAGGCCGCGCGGGTGAGCGCCGATCCGTTGGACGGCGAACGTTTGGCGAGTTCATTCCTGAAAGTCGCCCCGGCTGGCGACCATCAGGAGGCAGGTTCCGTCCTCGTCGTCGAGAACGGTCCGGCGCCGAAAGCCGGCGTTCTCGAGCGCCCGCCACGAGGCCACATTGGCCTCGAAGGGCCCGGCCGCGGCGAATGCCCACTCTGGGTGCCGCGCGAAGACAACGTCTCGCACGAAGGCACGGATCATGGCCGATCCCGTCCCCCGCTTGCGCCAAGCCGGTTCACCGACCAGGTAGTCGATCCCAGCGGTCTCCCGAAGCACGAGGTGGCCGTGCCAGTGGTAGGCCTCTTCGTCGGCCACGTCCGCGGCGCAATAGCACTGCGCCCACCCGAACGGATCGCCCTCAAGGAGCGCGATCCAGTGCTCGATCGCGGCCGAGTGGCCGGACCCGTAGCGGCGCACGACGGCGGGCCACGAGACGTCGACCCCCTCCCACCACTTCACCACGGCCGGGTCGTTGAGCCAGCAGTGCATCAGGGACAGATCGTCGTGCCGTATCGGGCGGAAGGTCATTCTTCGAGTGTCACCACGCAGGACCGCGTCCACTGGCATGTCGAGGGTCATCGGGCCTCCATCTGTCGCCCTGGCGTACAAGCCGCCGCCCAACACCTATCAGGCCCCACCCCGTCAAGCAAAAAAGTTGCCCTCTCCGGCGACACCTCTCCGCGTCGCCGCTGAATTCGTGATCGCGTTGGTTCCCGACGCGCGTCTCTGACTTCGTTTCGAGCGCTGGTGCGCGTTCGTCATAGCCGGGCTCGGGGGAGGGGCAGAGTCGCATTGCGGGGGAACCAGGTTTCGTGTGGAGCACGAGCGGGTGTCCAATCAAGGCGAAGAGCTGCCGGACCATGGACTCACGATCGAGATCGCGATGCGCTCGAAGACGCAGCGATGCGTAGGATCGGATCGAGCTCGGTCCATCGGGGCTCTCGTTGGACGACGGGCTCACCCGCTCGGCTCCTCACGAGTGCAAGAACGCTCGGGCGAGAACACGGTGCCTCGCGCGAGGATGTAGTAGACGGCGCGCCCGATCTTGTGGGCGAGGATGCTGAGCGCTTTGCCTTTGCCGTGTTTGCGTTGGAGCCGCGCGAGCAGCTTCTTGCCGTCGGCGGTGTGACGCAGGAACAGGACAGCGGCTTCCGAGAACGCCCACTTCAAATCCACGTTGCCTTGCTTTGTCCACCGCCTCCTCACGCTGAAATGCTTGTACGTGCGCTGGCGGACGCAGGTTTGGCGCCAAAGGGCGAGGCGTGGAACGACGTTCAGCGTGTCGAAGTCCTGGTTGGTTCCAAGCTTGCGCACCAAGAATGCTGCACAACACCGATCAGGCGTCTCCCTGTCGAGTGGGCCAACAAGTCCCGCTGACCACGGCTCCGTCCGCAATCTTCCCGCAATGTGCGTTCGTCTCGGCTTCGCACTCCATCTTCGCTTCGCTACGCGCGCATCCGCGTTGAACGAACGCCTCCAGGTCCGAGATGCACTTCGCTATGGTCGCGCCCGAGGTAGGAGCCCATATGAATGCTCACACCGTCATCCACAGCGACCCCGAGATCCTGTCCGGGACTCCGGTCTTCGTTGGCACGCGCGTCTCCGTACGGATCCTCTTCGAGTACCTCGCCGCGGGAGACTCGCTCGAAGCCTTCTTGGATGCGTTCCCTTCTGTCACAAAGGAGCAGGCGGTGGCTGCTCTCGAGCTGGCGTCAGGCATTTTGGAACACGGTGCGCGTTCTTCTGGGTGAGTCGGTTCCTCGCCAGCTCGCACCTCTTCTTCGCGGGCACGAGGTCACCACTGTTCAGCGTCACGGGTGGGCGGGGGCGCGCAACGGAGATCGTCGTGGGTCTGGCTGACCGCGTGTTGGAGGCGGTCAACCTCGTGCAGCCGGGTCACGTCGTCACGATCGCTGGCTGACACCGATGAGCTTCGAGGTGGTCCGCCTGTCGGTGTAGGTTGGGTGCACGGCGGGCTGAAGCCGAGCCGCAAGCCGTTGAATCGCGAAAGGAGAGAAATGGCAGAGATCATCGCCACGTTCGCATGCGGCGTCTTCTTTGGCGCGGCGCTCTACATCAGCGTCGTCCAGCATCCGGCATCGCTCGAGACGGGCGCCGCATTCGCGGGTCGCTTCTTCCCGCCCATGTATCGGCGCGCTTCCGCGCTCCAGATCTGCGCGGCGGTCGTTGGCACACTCGCGGGTGTCGTGGCGTGGTTTCGGGGCGCGGGGTTCGAGTGGCTTGCTGGCGCGCTGTTGTTGTTCGCGGTCGTCCCCTTCACGGTTTTCGTGATCATGCCGGTCAACCATCAGCTCCTGGCCCCGGGTCGTGACCCCGACGCGCCTGATACGGAGAGTCTTCTGAGGCGCTGGGCTCCGCTACACGGGGTGCGCACCGCCTTGAGCGGCGTGTCATTCCTGCTTTTCTTGTGGGGACTGAGTCACAGCTAGCACGAGCGCCGCGACGACATCAAGCTCCACGCCGCTCTCTCTCGAGAAGGCGCGCTCGAATCCTCAGATTCTCGGCAATCGCGAGGTCGTCGTCGGGGGCGAGGCCGGGGTCTGCGAGCGTGCCGAGGCGGCGTTGGATGCAATCCATCTGCTCGAAGACGTCCGCCATCGACAGCGCAGGCGTGGATTCAGTTGCGAGGAGCGCATTCGCCGCCCCGACCTTTTCCCAGTACGCCTTCTCCGTGTCGGTTGCTCGCGATCGGCTCAGGGCGGGAGCCTGTCGACTCAGTCCGCCACGCGCTCCACGACGCGCCACCCGAGCGCTGCGAAGTTCTTCTTCGCGAGCGGCGACATGCGACCGGTGATCATCACGCTGCGCTGCGCGGCGGCGAGATCCTTGCGATTCGCGAAGCGCGCGAGCTTCTCGGTCCACGACACGTAGTCAACGGCGCCGGGTACGAGGAGGCTGCCGTCCTTGCCACGCGCGAAGACGGTGCCGACCGCGTTGATCTCGGCGATGGGCTGCGCCGCGTGCTGCTTCGCGAGGATCCGAACGCCGCGCACCAGGAAGAGCGCCTGATCGCTGGTCGTTGCCGTTCCCGCGAGCGCCACCACGGCGGGCCGACCCGTGACACCGTTTAGCTTCGCGAGCTGCGCCACCAGCTCGGTCTGCAGACTCAGCGTGAAGCCCTTCGCCGCTTGCAGCTTGCGGATCGGATCATCGCCGACGCCCATCGCGCGCAACGCCTCTTCATTGCGCACGATCAGATCGCCGCGCGGCGTGTCGTAGATGAGATCACGCGTCGCGCTCGTGGCGGTGATCGCCAGCGACGCGGGGACCGCGACAGAGATCAGCGTGTTGAGGCCGACGCGACCGTAGAATGCGACCTTCGCAAACTCGTCGAGCTTCTTCGCGAGCGCCAGGTTGGTCGTATACGGATCGACGCCGAGCTGCTTCGAGAGTTTGCGCAGCTCCTGCTCGTAGCCAAGCGCGTCCATCGTGAGCTGACCGGTGCTCTTCGCCATCTGCTCGCTTCGTTGCGATCCGGATTTGCTCGAGTCGGTCGCGGCGTCGTAGAGACGTTCGGTGCCGGAGCCGACGCGGTCGAAGAAGCGCCCGAGTCCGCTCGGGATGCCTTTCACGGTATCGACGGGATGCTGCACGATTTGCACGGCGGCCTTCACCGGCCGCTTCGCGGCGTCGGCGAGCGCATTCGTGAAGGTCGCCGTCTTGCTCGCCTTGCCGAGTTCGCGCAGCGCGGGCAACTCGGAGACACGCAGCGCGAGTGTCTCGACGCCGTGTACCTCCGTGGTGCCGACGTCGGCCTTCAGCGTGAAGAGCGTCGTGAGGCCGTCGGTCGGCACGCGGTCGGCGATGCGAAAGCCGCTGCCCTTCACCAGGTTCGGCGGCGCCGCGTCGGCTGCGGTCAGCACGGGCGGTTTTTCGAAGCCGCCGCTCTGTGATTGCGCAACGGTCGCGCTCGCGAGGGCGACGAGCGCCGCGAGTAGGACCGCTCGCTTCATCTACTCTTCCGTCGCGGACATCGGCGCTTCGTCCGTATCGGGCACGCGCTTCCAGGAGTCGTCCGGATCGAAGACCTTGATGGCGTCGGCGAGCGTTGCAGTCTTCGGCCCGAGATCCTTCTCGAACACGACACTGTCCTGGTTCACGAGGAAGGTCATCACGCCCGAGACACCGTATTGCGCCGGCGAGGCGACCAGCGCGAAGCCGCCGAGCAGTTGGCCCTTGGCGAGGTAGCTGTAGGCGCCGCCTTCCGCGTGCGAGCCCTGGCCGTCGAGCAGGCGGAAGTAGTAGCCGTGGTACGGATAGCGCTTGCCCTTCTCGCCCTTCTTGTATCCCCCTGCCTTCGCATCGGCAAAGACTTCGCCGAGGGGACTCGGGTCTTCCCCTTCCTGCGTCGGGTAGTAAAGGCCGTCGCGCTTGCCCGGTGTGCTGAGGATGCGGCGCGCGTAGTGGAGCAGGCCGCTCTTCTCCGGATCGCGCGCGTAGTACTCGCGCTGCGCGTCGGCGAACGCGAGGCTCGACTGGATCGTCGAGAGTTCGTTGCGGCCGATGCGCCGCGCGATGATTTCATCGTCGCCCGCTTCGGTGTCGAAGCTCCAGCCTTTTGCGCCCTTCACGATCGGGATCGGCATCGGCCACTCGTCCGTGCCGGTCACGAGCGTGACTTCGGTCTCGCTCGTCTTGTCGAGCGAATGGCCCGCCTCGTAGTCCGCGACGAATTTCTCGAAGGACTCGCGATCGACGACCGCGTCACCTGAATCGACCAGCGGTTTCGCCGCCGGGCCGAGGACTGCGAGCAGCGACTTCACGTCGCCAGCCTTCGCCGCCGCGACGAGCGCCGCCACGGCGTCCTCGGGTGACGCAAAGACCTGTTGCTTCGCGGCAGCAGCCGCCGCGGCGTTCGCATGCGGTGCCGTTGCGATGACGAAGAACGCGGCGACGAACACCGCGATCAGAACGCGACTCTGGCGCGCGATCATCTTCCCTACCTCCCGAGATGCGGTTGTACGAGCGCGACACGCGGTGCCGTCATGAGCGAACGGTTGCGTGTTCATCAGCGACCCCGCCGGCCGCCGCCGCCTCCACCGCCACGACCGCCTCCACCGCCGCCGCCACCGTGATGTCCGCCGCCACCGCCACCGCCGCTGCGCATCTTGCTGCCACCACCGCCGCCACCGTGTGAGCCCGACGCTCTCGCACTCTGTTGGCTCGCACGACCGCGATTCGAATCGCGCTTGATCTGCTGTCCGCTGCCTTGACCATGGAACGCGCCGGGCGCTTTGCCGTGGTTGCCGCCACCGCTGCCCAGGCCCGCGCCGCGATTGCCGGCTCCACCAGCGCCGCCTTTGCCAGCACCCGCGTGCTTCGCGAGTCCACCGCCGTCGCCTTTGCCGAGTCCCGCGCCACTGCCCTTGTTGAGTCCGCCGCCATCGCGATTGCCGAGCCCGGCGCCGCCACCTTTGTTGATTCCGCCGCCGTCGCCTTTGCCGAGCCCTCCGCCACCAAACTTGTCGCCTGCGCCGCCCTGCTTGCCGAGATCGTTGCGAATGCCCTTGCCGCCGTCGCGCGCGATCTCCTGGCGACCCTGCTCGGCGCGACCGCGGAATGCTTCACGCGATTGCACGTTGCCGCGATCGCCTTTGCCGTATCGGTTCTGGACGCTCTGATCGCGGTACTGCACACCTTTGCGATGCGCCGAATTGTGTTGCCAGTTGTTGTTCTGGATGTTGGTGCGGTTGAAGTTGTTGTAGCGGTTGACGTTGATGTCGACGTCGTTGTGTCCGTGTCCGTAGCCGCCCCATCCCCAGTTGGTGCCGCCCCACAACGCGGAGCCCACCGCGAGGCCGACACCGAACGAGAGCACGGACGCCGCGGCGGTGTACCCGGGCGGGTAATACGAGTACGGCGGGTATGAGGGATAGGGCCACGCGCCGTAGACGACGGTGGGGTTGTAGGTCGGTACGTAGACGATCTGCGGATCGGCCGGCTCGATCTTGATGATCGTCTGGCTGCCCTGCGGCTCCTGCTCGACGATGATGTTCTGTTGCTTCGACGATTCGAGATTGCCCTGCGCTTTCGCTTTGCCGCGCAGAACCTGCACGGCGACCATCAGATCGCTCTGCTGCGCGAGGAACGCGTCGCCCAGCTTTTGCGTCCAGTCGAGCTTCTCGCTCATCATCGTAAGCACTTGCGGGAAGGCGACGATCGACTTCACGCTGTCGTCCCACGTTTGTGTCTGCATCGCGTCCTCGAGCGCTTTGCCCTCGAGACCGGGGTGTGCCTTCGCGTAGCGATCCGCTTCGACGATCTCGAGCGGATACGTCGAAGCCATCAACACCTGCGCGATCAGCGCGTCCGGGTAGAGCGCGATCGGCGCGACGATCTGCTCGAGTTGGTCCGTGCTGAAGGTGGGCGCCTGCGCATCATCTTGCGCGATGACGACACCCGGCCACGGCAGCGCGAGGAGTGACGCGAGCAGCAGCGCGAGCGCAGTCGACCCCGTACGGCCGACGACGCGCGACGTGCAGACACTTCGATCGGGTTCCATGGCGCCCTCCCTGCGGCGAAGAATCGATGACGAGCCGCGCGAGCTACAGCCCGGCGCGACGGCCGACGATTGCACGAACGCCACCCGCGAGCCACCCCAATTAGAATGGAAACCCATGAGCACGACGCGATCGGAATCGCCTGCGCCGCAGGAGCCGCTGCTCACGATCCCGAATCTGCTGAGCGGCCTGCGACTCGTGCTCGCGCCGGTGCTGCTCTACCTCGCGTGGACGGGGCAGCCGACGCCATTTCTCGTCACCCTCGTGATCTCGCTGCTCTCCGACCTCTTCGATGGCTGGTTCGCGCGCCGCTTCAATCAGGCGACACACCTCGGCACTCTCCTCGACAGCTACGGCGATCTCGCCACCTACATGACGGTGCCGCTCTGCGCCTGGTGGCTGTGGCCCGACCTGATCCGCCGCGAGGCGTGGTACGCAGCGGCGATCGTCACGTCGTATGTATTCCCGATCGTGCTGGGATATCTCAAATACGGCCGACTCACCGCCTATCACACCTACGGCGCGAAACTATCCGCAGTAGTGATCGGCGCCAGCGCACTCGCACTCTTCGCCGGCGGCCCGCCGCTCCCATTCCGCATCGCGACGTGGATCTTGGTGCTCGCCGAACTCGAAGAGATCGCAATCACGACGATCCTGCCGGAGTGGCGCACGAATGTGTCGTCGATCCTGCACGCGCGGCGGCTGTTGAAGAGCGAGCGGCAGGAGCAGACTCGCTAGGCGCGGGCGCGGGGTCGTGACGTCCGGCCAGAACGTCCTCGGCGGGCGACTGTCGCAGCTTCGCGTAGGTACTTGATCGACCGCCTGCGGAATGTTCTGTCCGAACGTCCCGCCCCCGCTACTAGCCACTCATCTCGGATCCGTCCGCGCCAGAACGTCGCGTATCAGCGCGGGCGGGGGACTCGGCCGAAACATTCCGCAGGCGGCCCGCCGAGTTCCTACGCGAAGCCGCCGCCGTCTTCCGCCGAGGACGTTTCGGACGAGTCCCTCTCCCGCCTCACGCTCCGGGACGACGGCGCCTTCCGTGCAGCCACGAAGCGAGCGGAATCAGGCCCGCGAGCTCGACGCCGAGTCCGCAGGATGGGGTCTCTTCCCAGTACGGCCAGGTGCGCGTGCAAGCCGGGTCATTGAAATCGACGAGACCGTTGCCGTTGTTGTCGACTCCGTCATCGCAGGTCGGGTTCTCGAGCGTTGCTTCGGGGAACGGACAGCCTGGATCTTCGTTGTCGATCGCGCCGTCGCCGTCGTTGTCGGCGCCATCGTCGCAGGCCGACGTCGCAGAGCGCTCCGATGGATCTTGCGGATCGGTACAGCCGGGATCGGAGACGTGATCGATGCGTCCGTCGCCGTCGTTGTCGAAGCCGTCGTCACAAGCAGAGGTCGCATCGAGTTCGCTCTGCGCCGAATATCCCCAGCCACTACCAAAGGCGTCGCCTTCGTAGCGACAATGCGACTCCGCAAAATCGATGAGCCCGTCGCTGTCGTTGTCGAGGCCGTCGAAGCACGCGGCGGGCGCGCGCGAGCGCACCGCGGCGTCCATCTGGATGCGCGGGCGCAGCAGGCCGTTGCGGGTGTCTGTGACGGGCACGCCCGTGCTCTCGAGCGCGACTTCCAGCGTGTCCACGCTCGCGGTTGGGTCGGCCTGATGCAGCACGGCGAACGCTCCTGCCACGTGCGGAGAGGCCATCGAGGTGCCATTGACCGTCAG
>JANNKU010000039.1:0-57699 GCA_031396445.1 Deltaproteobacteria bacterium
CCGGCGTTGCCGCACGCGAGGTAGAGCTCCCACGGATTCGGCGACGTGACGATCGCGTCGCGCTGCAGCGCCGTGCAGAACGCCGGCGCGAAGCTCTTCTCGAGACCCGTGCGCGTGCCGCTCTGCTGAACCGCGTTCCACGAACGCAGCGCCCAGCGGCTGGTGCCGGTCGCACTCGGCGAGAGCAGCCAGATCGCGATCACCAGCAATGCCGGCAACGCAGTGGCTAGCGGACGCGGGCCGATGCGACGCGCGACGTGCGCGAGCCAGCCCGCCGCGAGTAGCCAGAAGCAGAGCGCCGCCGGCAGCAGCAGGCGGCGCGGATCGATCGCGCCGTAGCCGACCAGCACGACGGCGAGCAGCGCGAGCCCCGTCGCCGCGAGCAGCAAGCGCTCGAAGCGATGTTCATCGCGACGCCGAAACGCGTCGATCAGCGCGGGCAGCGCGAACCAGCCGACATAGTGGTAGTCGGGCAGCGTGAAGAGCAGCCGCGCCACTTCGCCCGCGTTCCAGGTGAGGACTGCGCGCACCTGCGGCAGATGCGTGTCGAGAAATGCGATCACGCCGGGGTACTGCTTCTGATAGGCGAATGCTTCGCTCGCGCTGGTGGTCTGCAGCAGAACACCGTAGTGCGCATAGGGCGCGAAGCCCGTCACGGCGAGACACCAGAGCGAGACGGTCTGTTGCAACACCGTGAAGGTCAGCGCGGCGGTCCACAGCGGTGCGCTTCGCAGCGCCTTGCGCGGCCCCAGCACGATGGCGCCGGCGAGCACGAAAGCCGGCAGCGCCACCGCCAGATTCGGCCGCGTGAGCCACGCGATCACGCAGAGCGCACCAAAGGCCGCCGCAGCCGGGACGCTGCGCAGAGCACGCGGCGCAAGGCTCACGATCGCGAGCAGCACACCGATCGATGTCGCCTCGGTGAGCGGCATCTGCACCGCGAGGATCCACGGATAGGAGAGGCAGAAGCCGATGCCGAAGACGAGCGCAGCGCTGCCCGCTTCGAGTCGTCGCGCGACGAAGACGCCGGCCGCGCCGATCGCAGCGGCGAAGATCGCGTGTGCAACCAACACCGCTTGCACGCCAGCGCCGAGCGCAAGCGGCACGGCGAGCAACACCGGCACCACGGGCGCACGCATCGCCATCGCCGCGACGGGCGGCGTCGTGTGCGGCAGGAAATACGAGTAGAGCACGGGATCGACGAAGCCCGCGCCGGAGACCCATGCGTGCGCGGTGCCGAGATACTCGATCGCGTCGGGCAGCAGCGGCCAGCTCGCAAGAATGCCCGGCAGCGCGAGTGCGAGCGCGGCCAGAAAGGCGGCAGCGGCAATCGCGGCCGTCCTCATGCGCGGCGCCATCGCGCGAAGACTTCGCCCAAGCGGCCCACCGCGCGACCCGCGCGGATCGATGGCGCTTCGACGAAGCGCCAGCCGAGTTCGGCGACCAACGTCGAAATCGCGAGCGTCGTCGCGAAGACGACGAACGCAGCGACGATCGAACGCGGCGGCCCGAAGATCATCATCTCGACGACCCACAGGATCGCGAAGTGGCAGAGATAGAGGCTGTAGGACACGCGACCGTAGTAGCGGGCGATCGGCGTCGAGAGCACTCGGTGCAGCGGCGCGAGATGAATTGCAGCACAAAGCAGCAGCGCCGCGCCGAGTGCGAACGACACCACCACGGGCGAGGAATGACCCTGTTCGAGCCCCGCCATCCCGCGCGACATGGCACCGAATGCGTACGGAATCTGGAGCAGTCCGACGCCGCCCACGAGCGCGGCGAGTCCGGCGCCGAGCGGCCAGCGCTGGGCAATGCGCGCGATTTGAGCGGTAGCGAAGAAGACATTGAGCCCGACCGCAAAATCGAAGAGGAAGCGCAGGAAGTTCCAGCGCGGATCAAAGTTGTAGAGGCTGATCACGCCGAGCACTAGCGCGACGGCCGGATGGATGCGCCGCGCGAAGAAGAAGAGCAGCGGAAACACGATCGACATCACCATCTCGACGAAGAGCGACCAGCCGACACCGAGCAGCCCGTATGCGTTGCTCGGAAACAGGAACACGCGTAGGAACCTCTGCCATGGCATCACTGCCCATGCCGTCGGCTCCACGAGTCCACGCGCGAGCAGCATCGACGCCACGCCCCACGCGAAGAGCACCGCAGCGACATAGGGCGGATGGATCCGGAACCAGCGCCGCAAGTAGAAGCGCGCGAGGCGTCCCGGTCGATCGTCGCGCGCGAGGCTGAGCGCAAGCACGTAGCCGGAGAGCACGAAGAAGAGGTGCACCGCGCCGGCGCCATTCACCAGCAGTCCCAGCGGGCTCATCAAGAGCATCGACATCAGCGATGCCGGGACGCTGTTGTAGTCGAAGACGTGGCTCGCGACGACGACGACGGCTGCGAGTCCGCGCAGCCCGTCGAGCGCGTGCAGACGCAGCGACGTTTCGAGCGACGGGGCGGTCGCGCTCACGAAGGATCACCCGAGCCGCGCGGGGAACGCCCCGCGAGTCGCGCAGCCAGGGCGATCACGGCGCGACCGGCGCGGATCGACGGCGCCTCGACGAAGCGATGGCCGAGCACGGCGAGCGCGGTCGAGATCGCAAGCGTCGCCGCGAACACGAGCAGCGCCGTCGGCCACGAGAATGTGTAGCCCGGCGCGTGCAGCACGAAGCAGAAGAGCACGCTGTGGTGCACCAGATAGAGGCTGTACGAGACGCGCCCGTAGAAGCCAGCAAGCGGCGTCGAGAGCGCTCGTCGCAACGCGGGCGCGTGCAGCGAAGCGATGATCAGCAGCGCCGAGCCGAGCGCGAACTGCACGATCGCCGCTGGCGAATGCCCTTGCTCGAGACCCGCGAATCCCGTGTGTGCGCGGCCGACCGCAAAGGGCAGCTGGAGCAGCGCGACGCCGGCGATGCCCGCGAGAACGGGCGCGCTGCGCGGCCAGCGCTGCACGACGCGTGTGATCGAGTCGGCGCGGAGGAAGAGCGCGAGGCCGAGCGCGAAATCGATCGCGAAGCGCAGGAAGCGCCAGCGCGGATCGAATTCGCTGAGCAGCACGAAACCCACCCCGATCGGAAGCAGCGGGTGAACGCGACGGCCGAGCGCGAACAAGAACGGAAACACCATGGACATCGCGAGTTCGATGAAGAGCGACCAGCCCACCGGCAGCAGGCCAAACGCCATGCTCGGGAACCACAGTGCGATCGGGAGCCGCGCCGCCGGAAAGCGCACCCACGGCATGCCCGCCGCTTGCGCGCCGATCGGCACCACGACTTGCGAGACGACCCACGCGAAGAGCACGGCGACCATGTACGGCGGCTGGATGCGAAACCAGCGCCGCAGATAGAAGCGCCCGAGCCGCCCGGGCGCGCCGTCACGCGAAAGTGTGAGCGCGAGCACGTAGCCAGAGAGAACGAAGAACACGTGGACCGCGCCGGGTCCATTCACGAGCAAGCCGAAGGGACTCGCCAGCGCAATCGATGCGACCGTATCCGAGAGCCGCGTCTGCCCGAAGACGTGAAATGCCACCACCACCACGGCCGCCGCGCCACGCAGACCATCGAGCGCATGCAGCCGCGCATCGTGCGGAATCGTGGACGCCTGGCTCGCTGCGCTCAATCCCGCTCCTCGATGGCGCGCCAGAGTAGGATCGCTCGCTCTGCGGGGCTACGTTGGCCGACCCTTGGGAGAGAGATGCATGCGCAAGAGCCTGCGAATCACCGCGGTCGCGACGGCGCTGCTCTTGCTCGGAGTCGGCGTCTTCGCGCTGCCGACGATCTGGGGCAAGCCGTGGTCGATCGAACATTTCTATACGCGCGTCTTCCTCGATCTGCTGCTGCGCCATCCAATGCTGCTGTCGCAGCTGCGCGTACTCGAGCCGTATGGCATCCGCTCGCACAACCAGGAACTCGACGATTTCTCTGTCGCGTTCACGCAACGAGAGGCTGAAGCCGCGCGGTCCAATCTGCGGATGCTGCGCTCCTACACGCCCGCATCGCAGACTGAAGGGCAGCGCTTCTCGTCTGACGTGCTCGATTGGTTCCTGCAAAGTGTCGTCGATGGCGAGCCGTTCCAGCTCCATGACTACCCGCTGAACCAACTCGACGGCGTGCAGGTGACGCTGCCCGATTTCATGCTGAACGTGCACCCGCTCTACGACGCGCGCGACGCGCAGGATTACGTCGCGCGGCTCGCGCGCTTCGGTCCCGCGATCGACCAGGTGATCGCGTCGGTGCGCACGCGCGCCGAGCGCGGCATCGTGCCGCCGCGCTTCGTCGTGGAACGCGTGCGCGAGCAGGTCGATGGCTTTCGCGCGGGCGGCGCCCTGCAGAACGTGCTGCTGACGTCGTTCGCGAAGCGCATCGGCGAGATCGACGCGCTCTCGCCGGAAGCGCGCACGGAGCTCACGCAGGCCGCGCGCCATCAGATCGAGACGAGCGTGCTGCCGGCGTGGCAGCGACTCGCCGACTATCTGCCCACCTTGCAGGAGCAGGCGACCGAAACGGTGGGCGCGTGGAAGCATCCCGAAGGCTCGCTCTACTACGGCTGGGCGCTGCGCTCGCACACCACGACGAATCTCTCGGCCGACGAGATCCACGCGCTCGGTCTGCGCGAAGTCGCGCGCATCCAGGTCCAGATGCGCGAGATCCTCGGCGCCGAAGGCATCGACGCAACCGACCTCGGCGCGACCTTGCGCGCGCTCAATGTGGAGGACCGCTTCCTCTACCCCGACACCGATGAGGGACGCGCGCAGGTGCTCGCCGGCTACCAGGCGATTCTCGACGACGCTGCGCCGCGCTTGCCCGCCCTCTTCGGTCGCTTGCCGCAGGCACCAGTGCGCGTCGAACGCATTCCGGAATTCAAGCAAGACGGCGCGCCCGGCGCCTACTACATGCCGCCACCGCTCGATGGCTCGAAGCCGGGCATCTTCTACGCAAATCTGCGCAGTGTTCGCGAGATCCCGAAGTTCGGCATGCGCACGCTCGCCTATCACGAGGCGATTCCGGGGCATCACCTGCAGATCGCGATCGCGCAGGAGCTGCCCGGCCTGCCGGTCTTCCGGCGCGTGGTGCCGTTCACCGCGTTCGTCGAAGGTTGGGCGCTCTACGCCGAACGTCTGGCGCTCGAGAATGGCTTCCATCCGACGCCCTTCGATCGCCTCGGCGCGCTGCAAGCGGAGTTGTTTCGTGCGGTGCGGCTGGTGGTCGATACCGGCATCCACGCCCAGCGCTGGACCCGCGAGCAGGCGATCGCGTACATGCTGCAGAACACGGGCATGCCCGAGACCGACGTGGTCGCCGAAGTCGAGCGCTACATCGTCAGTCCCGGTCAGGCGTGCGCCTACAAAGTCGGCCAGCTCGCGATCCTGTCGCTGCGCGATCGCGCCCAGCAAGCACTCGGCCCGCGTTTCGATCTGCGCGCCTTCAACGACGTCGTACTCGGCTCGGGCGCGCTGCCGCTCGAACTCCTCGAACGCAATGTGAACGAGTGGATCGCGGACCAGGCGCCGGTCCCCGCGCGCTGACGGCAGCGAGCATGATGAGCTAACTCCCGCGTAGCGAGCCATCGGCGAGCGGCGAGGTTCATGAGTTAGAGGGGGATTTCCATGACGTCTCGTGCCGTGCACAGCATTCGATCGACGCGCGCAGCGAATGTTCTCACCGCGCTCTTTGCGTGTGCGACGCTCGGCGTCGCGTCCGCGCAACCTGCCGAAGCGTTCGACTTCTTCGATGGCCGCTTGCAAGTCCACGGCTACGGCGAAGCACAGATCCGGGCACTCGGGAAGAACTTCTCCTGGTCGGACGACATCGATCTCGCGCAGTGGTACAACGTGATCGGCGTCGAAGCGGACATCAACTTCGCGCCCGACGGCCTCGGGCCCTTCGACGTTCTCTCCGGCTTCGTGCGCCTCGAGGCGCGTTACGACTGCGTGTGGACGCGCGCCTGCGGCGTCTTCCCGAGCGTAAACGTGTTCGGCAATCGATCGAAGCACATGCCGAATCGACTCTCCGATGCGCACACGGGCGGCTACACCGGCAGCCTCGTCACCGGCGACTTCCGCCGCCTGCAGAGCATCGCGCTCTCGCAGCTCGGCTTCGCGAGCCGCAACGAACCCGTCAGCGGCAAGCGCGAGCCCGGCTACATGTGGCACGTACCGGGCGTGAACACGCTTTTTGGTGTTCAGGATCCGCTGCAAACGCCGGAGCTCTCCGACGACCCCGCCTTCTATGTGTTTCAGCGCTACGTCGAACCCGGCCGCGAATACCGCTTCGGCTTGCGCAAGGTCAAAGGCCAGCCCAACACCAATGGCATTCAGGTACTCGGGCCGTGGCAGCCGCAGAACAGCGTCGATCCGATCGACCCGCTGGCGAACATCGCGAACCCGTTCAATCCGCTCGACGTGAACCCGGTGCTCGTGCCCGGCGCGGTCGGCCCCGACGGCGAAGCCGGAACGCCAGACGACACCGGCACCGCAACCGGCTCGTCCTCCCTGCCCTTCCGCCCGTCCCCGCTCTATGCCGCCGGATTTGCGCCGCCGAACGGACAGCGAAGCGCCGCGCGCGGTCTCTTCATCCCGAACGAATCCGTCCAGCGCCTGATCAACAACCACGAGTTCGACGACTACGACCAGAACTTCTCGCAAGCCGAGCTGGCGTGGAACCGCGGCGCGAGTCAAGACGAAAAGGAGCTGAAGGAAGCCTTCCTCGACATCGAGACGCTCGACAGCCGGCTGTGGATCCGCGCGGGCAAGCAGAACATCGTCTGGGGCAAGACGGAACTCTTCCGCACCACGGACCAGTTCAATCCGCAGGACCTCGCGCTGGCAACGCTCGCGAGCCTCGAGGAGTCGCGGATCGCGCTCTGGGCACTGCGCGGTGTCTACTCGTTCTACTCGGTCGGCCCGCTCGACGACGTACGCTTCGAGCTCGCGATGAACATCGACGACATGGAGCCGACCGATCTCGGCCGCTGCGGTGAGCCCTACACACCGATTCCGGTATGCGACAAGACGGCCGCGATCTTCGGACACGGCATCGCAGGCACCACGCTCGCCGGCGAGATCAGGCCGCCCGACCCGTGGAACGATCTATCGGGGCTCGAACTCGGCGGGCGACTCGAGTTCCGCTGGGATCGCTTCAGCTTCGCGATTTCGGACTTCTGGGGCTACGACGATTTCCCCTACGTCGATCAGGTGTTCCTCTACGAGCGCAACGTCGATCCCGAGACGGGTCGACCGCGCCGCGCCGGCGCGACGGGATCCTGCACCACAGGCAACGAGGCCGCGTGCCTCCTTCCCGACGACGACGCATTGATGCACCACCACGCCAATCAGCAGCGCTTCGCACTGATCTGCGCGTCGAGCGTCGGCTTCAACGGACTCGATCGCTCCGCCTGCGCGCAGAGCGTCTTCAACAGCCAGAACCTCGCGGCGCCGCCGCTGCCGCCGACGATCTCGGAAACACTCGGCGCGGTGATGTCCGGATCGAATACGGGCCGCTTGCTGGTGCAGAACTTCTTCATTGCGGGGCAACCCTTCCCGTCGGTCCCGCTCAACCATGATTCCGGTGACGGTGCGGGCGCCGGCATCTTCGTGACCTCTTCGCTCTCCTACGTATTGTCGGATCAACAGGAGGCGCTGCTCGGTTGCGGCGCCTTCTGGCAGACCAACTGCGACACCAACGGCATCGATCTGCTGAACGCCGAGCTCTCGGTGCTGGCGCAATCGTTCCCGGGATTTCCGGGCACGACTGGATCGTGGACTTCGATGACCGGCCCGAACGGCGAGATCCAGCCGGGCACGATCCGGAACTGCGGCGCGAATCCGAACGCACCCGGCTGCAACGGCAGCACGGGCCTCGTTCCGTACGTAGGCGGAGCGGTGGCGAGTCGCACCTACAACCATGTCGCATACACCTTGCCCGGCGCGCGATCGCCCTTCGTCGAAGCCACCGATCTGCGTATGGGTCCGGTGCAATACGATGCGTCGGTCGATGGCTGCGTGAGCTACACGCTCGGCCAGCCGGGCTGCACGGGTACCGGGAATGAACTGATCCAGCCCTACAGCGTCGGCGCCGGCTTCTCGACCGTCGGCGGCGACTACTACATGAGCGAGCTCGCGGCCTTCTCCGACAACTACAAGAAGTTGTTGATCGCGTTCTCCCGCGACGACCCGCCCGGCGGCACGAAGCCCGAGGTTCCGTGCGCGCCCGGCCAGGACACCGCCACCTGCCGGACGATCGACGAGTTCATCGCGACGCCCGAATACCTGAATCGCCTCGACGGCTGCTCGTACGCGAAGCCGGAGCTCTGCTCGAACGTGCAGGCGATCTTCTCGATCGCGCACACCACACGCCGCGACATCAAGGCGGGCGGCAACGGCTCATTCGGTCGCACCGACTTCGATTGGCACCAGGGCGGTTCGGGCGTGCTCCGCTACGAGAAGCGCAACGTGTTCGGCTTCTCGATGGACTTCGCCGAAGACGTGACGAAGTCGAACTGGGGCATCGAATCCACCTGGATCGAAGGCAACCAGTTCCAGGACAACGACCAGTTCGACTCGCTGACGCAGGCCGACACCTTCAACATCACGGTGTCGGTCGATCGCCCGACCTTCATCAACTTCCTGAACCCCGGCCGCACCTTCTTCTTCAACACGCAGTGGTTCTTCCAGTACGTAGACGGTTACCGAGACTCCTTCGTCACCAACGGCCCGGTCAATGTGCTCGCAACCTTCCACGTCGATACCGGTTACTTCCGCGACCGCCTGTTGCCCGGCATCACGCTCGTCTACGACTTCAATTCTGCGTCGGGCGCGATTCTCCCCGAACTGCAGTACCGCTTCACCGAGAACTTCTCCGCGACGATCTCGGCGAACCTCTTCAACGGACGCTTCCAGCAAGTGACGCCGGCACTGCGCTCGATCGCGGACTACCCGTTCCGGGCCGGCAACCACAGCAACGTCGATTGGACCGAGCAGGGGCTCGCGCCGGTCCGCGACAGCGACGAAGTGGCGCTGCGGATTCGTTACACGTTCTGAATTTTGCGGGTGCGGCGCTTCTTGCGGCGCGCCGTCTTGCGGCGAGCACGCGGCGCGTCGTCGAGTAGACCTTCTTCGACCGCCGAGAAGTGCAGCGCCATCTCGAAGGCGGCCTGCGTGAAACGCAGCACGTGGTCGAAGGCATCATCGGAAAGCTTGCGCGCCACATCTTGCGCGCGATAGACGTTGACGAAGCGGCGCTCGCGCTCGATCTGCTGCGGAATCCGCACGACGCCCCAGCCTTCGAGCAGCTTCCACAACGTCGGGTTGTAGGAGCGCGTCATCTGCACGACGAAGGGCAGCGGATCATTGCGCGCGAGCAGCGCCGACAAGCGCAGGATCAATTCGAACGAGAGCGTGGCCGTTCCCTTCTCGACCGCTTCGAGCAGCGATCGATCGGAGACTTCGAGCGCGTCGGCGAGCTCATCGACGGTGAGACCCGCGAGCTTGCGGAGTTCGCGCAGCGTGCGGCCCGCTTCGCGACGCATGCGCGCGCCTTCGGGCGAAAGCAGCAGCGCCTTGCCGACGCGCAGCCCGACACCACCCGACGCCGCCATGCGTTCCGTCACTCCGGAGGTCAGCGCGCCGAGTCCGCGCACCAGTGCGGACTGGAGGCTGCGGCCCGTCTTCGGCGGCGCCGCCAGGTCCTTCTCGCCGCCGCGCGGCGCGATCCGCGACGGCTTCGCGGATGCGGCCGCCTTCGTGGGCCGGGCCGCTCGCTTGCCACTGCGCGGAGCTCGTGCCATTGCGGCACGTTGACGCCGAGACGCGCCGAGAGCAAGCGCCGCTTGCCACCGCGTCTGGAAGCGCCAATGCTGCGGGCAATGCAATGGACACGAACGCTCCCGATGCTGCCTCTCGCGCTGCTGCTCACCGCCTGCGCGATGAACCCCGTCACCGGTCGCCAGGAACTGAGCGTCGTCTCGCCGGAGAAGGAGGCTTCGCAGGGCAAGAGCGCGGCGGCGCAGGTCGAACGCGAGATCGGCCTGGTTCGCGATCCGAAGCTCAGCGCGTACATCGATCAGATCGGCGCACGCCTCGCGAAGTATTCGCCGCGACGCGACGTCGCGTATCGCTTCTTCATCGCCGACATGCCCGAAGCCAACGCCTTCGCGCTGCCCGGCGGGTACATCTATGTGTCGCGCGGCCTGCTCGCACTCGCGAACTCCGAAGACGAACTCGCGGGCGTGATGGGGCACGAGATCGGTCACGTCGCCGCGCGCCACTCGGCGCAGCGCGAGACGCGCGCGATGGGCGTCGGCATTCTCTCGGCGCTCGGCACGATCGCCGCAGGCATGGCGGGCGGCGCCGAGGCCGCGCAGATGGCGTCGCAATTCGGGCAAGTCGCGGGCGCCGGATTGATCGCTTCGTATGGGCGCGATCAGGAGCGTCAGTCCGATCAGGTCGGACAAGAGATGGCGGCGCGCGCGGGCTGGGATCCCGCTGGCCTCGCCGATTTCCTCGCGACGCTCGAACGCGAGGGAACGCTGCGCAGCGCGAAAGCGCGCAACCCATCCTTTCTCGACTCGCACCCGCAGCCCGGCGAGCGCGCCGTCACCGCGCGCGCGCACGCGCCCGAGTTGGCGCGCGGCGCCGAGCCGCCGATCGCGAAGGGACACGCCGCATTCCTGAAGCGCATCGAAGGCATCCTGGTCGGCCCCGATCCCGCCGAGGGCGTCTTCGAGAAAAATGTCTTCGTGCAACCCGCCCTCGGCTTCGCGATCGAGTTCCCAGCGGGTTGGCAGTTCAAGAACACGCGCGAAGCCGTCGCCGCAGGATCACCGCAACGCGACGCGATCATCGTGCTCGAGCAACAGGGTGCGAGCGAAGCGCCGCAGAACGCCGCGCGGCGCTGGCAGCAGGCGAATCGCGTACCCTTCGTGCAATCGGGCGCGACACAGATCGGCGGCTGGCCGGCCTATCGCGGTCTCGCGCAAGCGCAGACGCAGCAAGGCTCGATCGCGCTCGACGTCACCTTCATCCAACATCCGCGTGGCACCTACCGGATCACCGCGATGACGTCGCCGCAGAAGTACCGCGGCGCGGCGCCCTACTTCGAGCGCGTCGCCACCAGTTTCCGCGCGATCCGCGCGGACGAGCGCGCGCGCGCGAAGCCGCTGCGACTGCGCGTCGTGCCGGCGCGCGGCGGCGAGACGCTGGCTGAACTCGGCCGTCGCAGCGGCAATCGCTGGAAGCTGGAAGAGACGGCCGTCGCGAACGCGCTTCGCGAAGACGCGCGGCTGCAGGCGGGGCAACTGGTGAAGATCGCGAAGGAAGCGGCGCGCTGATTCAGCGCGACTCGGCTGCGCGCGCCGGCACCTTCCACTCCTCGCCGATCGCCAACACGACGGTGCGCGACGCATCGCCGCCCTTGGCACGCACCGCGTCGGCGAGCACGCGCGGCGCGAGATCCGCGGGCTCGTCGGTGAGATCGAAAGTGCCCCAGTGCATCGCGAGCATGTGCGCTGCTCCGAGATCGAGAAATGCCTGATACGCATCGGCTGGATCCAGGTGCTGGGACTGCATGAACCAGCGCGGTTCGTAGGCGCCGATCGGCAGCATCGCGACGTCGATCGGCCCGAAGCGCTGACCGAAGTCGGCGAAGCCGCCGAAGTAGCCGGTGTCACCAGCGAAGAAGTACTTGCGCTTGCCCGAGTCCACGAGCCACGAACACCAGAGCGTTTCGTTGAGACCGTGCTCGATACGTCGCGACCAATGCTGCGCCGGTAGACAGGTGATCGTGAAGCGGCCGTGGCGCGTGCTCTGCCACCAGTCGAGTTCGACGACAGTCGCGCGCCCGCGCTCGCGGAACCACGCGCCGAGTCCCATCGGAACGAACCACGGCATCGCTTGCGGCAGATGATCGACGCTCCACGCATCGAGATGGTCGTAGTGGTTGTGCGAGAGCACCGCGAAGGCGTGGTCGGGAACCGATTCGATCGGGATGCCGGGCGGTACGAGCCGGCGCGGAACCAGCGCGCGCGCCCCGAAGTGCGGATCGGTGAGGAACACGTCGCCTTCGTCGTGCACCGCAAAAGTGGCGTGACCCACCCAGGTGACGCTCGCGGAGTGCTCCACACCGGCGAGGCTCGCGCCGTCGTTGGCGACGCGCGGAATCTGCAGCGGCGCGCTCTTGTCGTAGGGATTGCGCGAGAAGAGCTGCCACTTCAGTACGTCGAGGAAGCTCGAAGTCTGCCGCGACCACGGATTGAAGTAGCGACCGTCTTCATGGTGGGGTGCACGGAGTGACGGCGAAGCGGGCTTCGGCGCCCGCTCGGCTGCAACGCAGGATGCGAGGACGACGCTGCAAGATGCAATCGCCAGTGCCGCTCGCGAAGAGGAGCGGCGAGCCACTCCGCCGCGGATCACGGCGCCTTGGTCTGGAGCCGATCGATCGCGTGCACGGGCGGCGCATCGCCCGCCATCAACGGCGTGATCGCGCCGTAGACGAGCTGATGCTGCTGCACCATCGACTTGCCGCGAAATGCTTCCGCGACGACGCTCACTTCGAAGTGTCCCGCGCCGCCGGCCTTCACCTGCACTTGCGATTCCGGCAGTGCGCCGCGAATGGCGGCCTCGATCTTCTCGAGCACGTCATCCGCCGCGCCAATGATTTTGAGCGCCATTAGTACCGAGCGACCGACGGATCGACGACTCGCGACCAGGCGTCGATGCCGCCCGCGACGTTGTGCACATTGCGATAGCCGAGGCTGCGGAAGTGCTCAGCTGCCTGCTGGCTGCGACCGCCGTGGTGGCAGTGGAACACCAGCATCGCGTCCTTCGGCAGCTGCTCGATCTCGGCGGCGACCTGCGCATCGACGAGGCGCGCACCGGGAATGCGCGCCGTCGCGTGTTCGTCCGGTGTGCGCACGTCGAAGAAATGGAAGCGCTGGCCGGCGTCGAGCAACTTCTTCAGCGCAGCGACTTCCATCTGCTGCACCTGCGCGGGCGCATTCGGGTTGTCGATCGAGAGATCGTGACCCGTTTCTGTTTCGACGTAGTCGATCTTGATGCCCTCGGCGCGCGGCGCGCTCGCCAGATCGAGGTGGAAGGTGATGCCGCCGGCTTCGCTCGCAATCTCGCCGGGCTCCTGCGGACCGAGATAGGCGCGCGTGCCGAAACTGGGATCGACGCGCAGATGCAGCGACTGGCCGTTCTTGTGGATCGCGGCCTTCAAGAACTCCGCCGCGCGCTCGGTGACATGCAGTGTCGGCACGACGCGCTCGGGCGCCGCGACACCGAGCTTCTCGTGCAGTTCGCCGTTGCCGTAGAGCTCGCGCACGATGTCGCAGCCGCCGACGAACTCGCCGTCCACATAGAGCTGCGGAATCGTCGGCCACGACGAGAAGGTCTTGATGCCATCGCGGACGGCGGGATCCGCGAGCACATCGACCGTCGCATATTCCGGGCCGATCTCGTTGAGGATCTGGATCACCGTCGCGGAGAAGCCGCATTGCGGCTGCGTGCGCGTGCCCTTCATGAAAAGCACGACGCGATCCGCGCGGATCAGGGAATCGAGATGCCGTCGGGTGTCTTCGCTTAGCATCGAAGCAGCATAACGAAGCGTCTGACTGATGGTCTCGCCGCTCGCCGTAGGCCCGCTACGCGGGAAAGGTGGCGCGAAGCTCCGAGCCCGGCCCGCGTAGCGAGGCGCAGCCGAGCGGCGACTCCATGAGTTCGCGCGCTACACGGAAACGCCGGCGCAGAGCTCCAAGCCCGGCCCGCGTAGCGAGGCAAAGCCGAGCGGCGACTCCATGAGTTGCCTCGCTACGCGGGGCGGGTGGTGGGGCTAGGATGCGCTGATATGGCGCGGGAAATCATCAGGAGGGGCGGCGTTGTGCGGCGATCGCGGTCGCGGCGCTTCCTGATGTTGCTGGGCCTCGTCGCGCTGGGCTACGGCGCGATTGCCTATCTCGCGCTGCCGGATCTGTGGAGTCACTACGAGCATCGGCCCACGATGGAGAGCGAGCCGCGCGTCACGCGGACGGGGAGTGGCATTCCGGGCGACCCGTTGAACGTTGCGCTCTTCGGTACCGAGGCCGAGATGATCGACGCGTTCACGCGGGCCGGCTTCACGCAGGCGAAGGCGCTCGGTCTGCGTAGCGATCTGCAGATCGGCGAGAGCGTGCTGCTCGATCGCCCCGATCCGAATGCGCCGGTGAGCAATCTCTTTCTGTGGGGCCGCAAGCAGGATCTCGCGTTCGAGCAGGAGGCGGGGAAGAGCGCGGATCACCGCCACCACGCGCGCTTCTGGAAATCCGAGCAACACGATGAAAGTGGGCGACCGCTGTGGCTCGGCTCGGCAACCTTCGATCGCGGCTCGGGCGTGAGCCATCGCACGGGACAGATCACGCACCACATCGCCCCCGATATCGACGCGGAGCGCGATTTCACGTTCGCTGCGCTCACGCGCGTCGGCCAGTTGGTGAGCTGGTACCAGGTGACGGGCATCGGGCCGACGCTCGATGGACGCAACGGTGGCGGCGATCGCTACTTCACCGACGGCGAGATGGACGTCGGCGTGCTCTCTCCGGTCAACGCCGTACAGAGTCACCCGCCTGCAGAGCTGGCGAGCCCGCCGGCGATCCAGGTGAAGAACTGGTTCTTCTCGGGATTGCGACCGCTGCTCGATGCGACGAGCGACGAGGCGCCTGACCCGGGCTGAACCGCATCTGCGTTGGATCGTTGGTGCGAGACGCGCGTGCGGTGGACTCGGCCGAAACGTCCTCGGCGGAAGGCGATCGCGGCTTCGCGAAGAGACTCGGCGGGCCGCCTGCGGAATGTTTCGGCCGAGTCCCCCGCCCGCGCTCACCGCGTAGGGTTCTGACGCGGACGTTCCGGAGCGACTTGCTGCTACTGCAGCGCAGCGCCGCCCGTCTGGCCCCACAGGTAGTTGAGCAGGTTGGTGGTGCGCAGCACGTTGCCGATCTCGTAGAAATCGACCGTCACGAAGTTCGGGATGCGGTTCTGGAACTCCCAGCACTCGCGCGCGCGGGTCGAGAGCAGCGGGTCGTAGTTCACCTGCCGCGCAAAACTCGGTGCACCGATGTTGTTGGTGAGGAAGTGGTTCAAGATGAAGAGGTCATTGCCCGGCGTGCCGCGGTTGTTCGCGCACGAGAAGTTCGTCGGCCTGCTGTACGAGTAGTGGGTCTCGAAGGCGAGCTGCGACCACAAGTAGTGATACCAGGGACACGGCGTGCCATCGGCGTTGCAGCCGGTGTTCGGCGAGGAATCGTCGGTCAACACGACGAGGCGTTGGTTCGCGGCAACCATCTCGCCGAGCGTCGGCCACGGCGTGCCGGGCGTTTGCACGTGCGCGTAGTCCGTGAGTCCGCTCGCTGTGAACGCGTCGCGGATCTCGGCCTCCATGCCGTTCGTGTCGGCGTTGGTCTCGATGATGAACGAGATCACTTCGGCGGGGCGGGCGTCGAGAAAGTCGCGAATCTCGCTGAGTCCATCGGTGAGAAGCTGATTGCCGAAGGGGCACTCGGAGTGACACAGATAGAGATCGGCGGCTTCGGCTTCCGGCGGCTGGTACCAGTGGATGTCGAGCATCAGCCCGCGGATGCCGTCCTCGAGCTGTGTCGGCACGCCCGAGCACTGGTTGGAGATGATCGGCGAGTACAAGTACGGCTCGAAGCGCGCCGCCATCGCGTTGTGGGTGGTGGCGTATGCGACCTGATCGAAGCGACGCCCGCAGAGCGCCTCGGAGCCGTTGCACACGCCTTGCCCGAGTCGATCGGCGATCAGCGCGACATCGACCGGCGTCACCAGCCCGCTCTGATCGACGTCGGCAAACTCGCAACCCGTGAGCTCCGGGCCGATCCGCACCGGGCACCCGCCCGGATCGTTCTGGATTTCGGGAACCCCGATCTCGGTGCCGAGGCACGCCGTCGCCGCGGCGACATCGGCGCTGGTGACGACGCCGTCGTCATCGAGATCTGCGTCCACCAGAAAAGTCGGGATGCCGCGACACGAGGCCGAGCCCAGCGCGATCAGGATCAATAGAGATGCGGCGATTGCGTCGCGTCGCGCCATGCAAAGCCTCCCCGGAGATCCGCGCCCGGTCCTCATGATCTCGCCGCTCGCCTTTGGCTCGCTACGCGGGAACGGGGGTGGCTCAGCCCTCGCGATAGGTGGTGTGACTGGGCCGACCGGCGAGGATGTTCTCGCGGCCCCAGTTGGTGACTTTCTTGAACGCATCCGACGAGATGAAGGCCTGAAACGCAGTCTCGTCGTTCCAGCGCGAGACGATCAGGTACTCGGCCGGTTGCGCTTCGATGTTTCGGTAGATCCGCGAATTGTCGTGGCCGTCGGCGGCCGCCATGCCTTCGAGCACGCGCTTGCACGCCGCTTCGAAAGTTTCTTCCTTGCCCGCGAGCACTTCGTAATTCATGCCGATGGTCACCACAAAGGCGATCGTAGCCGCGACGTCCGGAGCGGTCCATGCTCCGGCTCATGAGCCATTCCGACGCGTCCGTCGCTCGCGCCCGCTTCGCTGCGATTGCTGCGTTGCCCGAGGAACGCATCGATGTCGCCGAGGCTGCGCTCTGGGTCGCGGCCGAGGCGCGACCGGAGCTCGACGTCGAGGGGTATCGCCGCAAGCTCGTCGAACTCGCAGAGCGGGCATCGCAGCGAATCGCGTCAGCGCGTGCAACACCCGATCGCGTCGCTCGGCTGGCGCGCTTCCTCCACGACGACGAGCGGCTGCGCGGCAACGACTCCGACTACTACGACCCGCGCAACTCCTGGCTCTGCGACGTGCTCGATCGCGGGCTCGGCATTCCGATCACGCTGTCGATCGTCTGGGTCGAGGTCGCACGGCGGATCGGCTTGCGCGCGAACGGAATTGGATTCCCGAGTCACTTCCTGGTGCAGGTCGCGACCGACGACGGATCGGAGATCCTGGTCGATCCGTTCCACGGTCGCCTGCTCGATCTCCACGACTGCGCGGCGCTGCTCGCCCGATCGGCCGGCGCCGGCGCGCCGCTCGACCCGGCGCTGCTGCGACCGGCACAACCGCGCGAGATCCTGGTGCGTCTGCTCCGCAACTTGAAGCACGCACACGTGCAGCGCGACGAAATCGAAGCGGCTCTCGCGAGCTGCGAGCGCATTCTGCTGCTGATCCCCGGCGAGCCGGGCGAGCTACGCGATTGCGAGCTGCTGCAGCGCGAACTCCGCGCGCGCATCGCGCGGCTCAACTGAAGCGGCGAAGGGCGACATGACGACATTCCCACGGCCCGTCGCGCTGACGATCGCGGGCTCGGACTCCGGCGGCGGCGCCGGCATCCAGGCCGACCTGAAAACCTTTCACCACTTCGAGGTGTACGGCACGAGCGCGCTGACGCTGATCACCGCGCAGAACACGGTCGGCGTGCAACGCGTCGAGCTGCTCGCGCCGGCGCTGGTGGTGGCGCAGATCGACGCGGTGGCGACCGATTTCGCTGTCGCCGCGGCGAAGACCGGCGCGCTCGGCTCGGCGGCGATCGTCGCCGCGGTGGCGGAGGCTGCCCAGCGCCATCGCCTCGCCAATCTCGTCGTCGATCCGGTGATGCTCTCGAAGCACGGCCACGCGCTTCTCGATGCGGATGCGATCGATGCGCTGCGCCGAACGCTGCTGCCGTGCGCCGCGCTGCTGACGCCAAACCTGCCCGAAGCGGCGGCGCTGCTCGGCGGCGCGCTCGCGACCGAACGCGAGATCGAGGACGCCGCGCGCGCATTGCACGCGCTCGGGGCCAGCGCGGTGTTGATGAAGGGCGGGCATGGAGCGGGCGATGAGGTTGCCGACCTGCTCTTCGACGGCCGCAGCTCCACGTGGCTGCGCGCACCGCGCGCGCCGACGCCACACACGCACGGCACCGGTTGCACCTACGCCGCGGCGATCACCGCGCGGCTCGCGCGCGGCGACGATCTCGCGAGCGCGGTGCGCACCGCACACGCGTTCGTGCAGCGCGCGATCGCGACCGCGCCAGGACTCGGGCACGGGCACGGCCCGGTGAATCACTGGGCGTAGAAAACAGGCGCTGCTACGCGGCGGAAGCCGCCTGCACGGGAATCGAGCGCAAGACCAGCTCGCTGATCTCCGACGGCGCACCGAGCCGCATCGGCGGCCCCCAGAAACCGGTGCCGCGGCTCACATAGACGGCGCTCGCTCCAAGGCGGTACAAGCCCGCGACCCACGGCACCGTCAAGCGCACCAGATAGCGGAACGGCCAGATCTGTCCGCCGTGGGTGTGGCCCGAGAGCTGGAGATCGACGCCGTATTGCGACGCGCGCCGAAAGGTCGCCGGGTCGTGCGCGAGCAACACCACCGGACGTTCGCCCTCGCGGCCATCGAGCGCGCGCGAGAGATCTTCGCCCTGCCCCGCGCCCAGCATCGCACCGTGATGATCGTCTACACCTGCGAGGTCGAAGTGCGCGTCGCCGTCGCCGATCACGACGCGCTCGTTGCGCAGCGCGCGCCAGCCGAGTTCCTGCACGCGATCCACCCAGGCGTCGGCGCCCGAATAGAAGTCGTGATTGCCGGTGATGAAGTAGACCCCGTGGCGGGCGCGAATCTCGCCGAACGGCGCCACCTCGTCGCCGATGCGCGCGACGCTGCCATCGACCAGATCGCCCGTCACCGCCACCAGATCGGGTGCGAGCGCGTTCACGCGCTTTGCGATCTCGGCGGCGAAGCGCCGATCGAGGAGCGGGCCGATGTGTACGTCGGAGATCTGCACGATGCGAAAGCCGTCGAGCGCTTGCGGCCAGCGCGCGAGCGTGATCTCGGTCCGCAGAACGCTGGGAACAGCGAGACCTTGTCGCAGCGCGACGAACGCAGCCGCGCCGGCCACGCCGGCCACGAGCAGTGCGCGCACGCGTTCGAGAAGCAGCGTCTCGCGCGGCGCCGCCGTGGCCGCGCCGAGGATCCACAACGCGGCGTCGGTCGCGAGCGTCGTCGTCAGCATCAGGAACGTGAAGCCGAGCCAGACGTATGCGGTCCACGACAACGCGCTCGACCATCTTCCACTTCGGCTCCGCACGAAGATCCGCGTCAGCACCGCAGCGAGACCGATGCCAAAGAGGGCGACGAGCCCGCTGCGCAGCGGTTCGGGCCAGCCAGGGCCGATCGCGAGTCGCGTCGCGAGGTAGGCGTGACCGCCGACACCGACCGACAGGATCACGAGCAGGAAGACCAAGCCAGCCAAGGTGCGTCGTTTCATCAGTCAGTCAGGCTAGCGGCCGCTTCCGCAGCACGCAGGCTGCGGCCGTTGGCGATCGCGTCGCTTGCCGCAGGCAACCTGCTAAGGCTTCGGCAGCATGGAACTCTCGCAGACCGATCTCCCGTTTCTCCACTTCGCGGTCGCGCTCTTTCTCGGCGCGCTGGTCGGCATCGAACGCGAGAAGAAGCAGGCAGCGGAGCCTGATCGTGGCATCGGCGGCCTGCGCACGTTCATGCTCTTCGCGGAGGCGGGCGCCGTCGCGGCGTGGCTCTCGGTGAAGCTCGCGACGCCATGGATCTTCGTCGGCACCGGCGCGCTCGTCGCCGCGCTGCTGGTGGCTGGCTATCTCACCTGGTCCCGTCTGCATCCGGACGATGTCGGACTCACCACCGAAGTTGCAGGGATCGTCGTGTATCTGCTCGGCGGCCTGACGATCTACGGCTACCCCGCACTCGCGGTTGCGCTCGGCATCGCGACTTCGGCGATTCTCGCGTTCAAGGCACCGCTGCACGGCCTGGTCGAACGGATCGGGCGCGACGATCTCTACGCCGGGCTGACACTGCTGATCGCCACCTTCATCGTGTTGCCCGTGCTGCCCGACCGCGCACTCGATCCGTGGGGCGCGCTCAATCCGTATCAGATGTGGTGGCTCGTGATCCTGATCTCGGGCTTGTCGCTGGTTGGTTACATCGCGACGCGTTGGCTCGGCGCCGGACGCGGCATTCCGCTGACGGGCCTCTTCGGCGGACTCGTATCGTCCACCGCGGTGACGCTGAGTTTTGCCCGCCGCAGCCGCGAGCAGGGTTGCACGCCGGCGCTCGCCGACGCGCTCGCCTCCGGCATCTTGATCGCGTGGGCAGTGATGTTCGTGCGCGTCGGGATCGAAGTCGCGGCAGTCCACCCGGCGCTGCTGCCCGCACTCGCTGCGCCGATGGCGGTGCCGGCCGGTGTCGCCGCACTCGCGGCCGCGGTTGCGTACCGGCGCTCGGGCGCGCTGGCCGACACCGCAGCGCGTGATGTGCCGCTGCGCAATCCGTTCAGTCTGACGGCGGCGATCCGCTTCGCGCTGCTCTTCGCGGCGGTGCTGCTCGTCGTGAAGCTCGTCGAGACCTACGCGCCGGGACGCGGGCTCTACGGCGTGGCGGCGCTCGCCGGCCTCACCGACGTCGACGCGATCACGCTGTCGATGGCGAGTTCAGCGCGCGACGGCGCGACCGAAGCGCGTGTCGCGGTGAACGCGATCGTGATCGCGGCGATCACCAACTCGCTGGTCAAGTTCGCACTCGTACTCGGGCTCGCGGCGCCGCTGCTCGCACGCCGCGTGGCGATCGCGACGGCGATGCTGCTCGCGGGGGCCGCGTTGGCGCTGCTCGCGCGCTGAATCACCAGCCGCGAAGATCGATGGGCCACACCTCGACGACGTCGTCGCCCTCCGCGAGATGCAGCCGCTCGTGGTACGCGATCGTCGGGTCGATGTGCGCGGGCCAGACGCGCACACGATCGCCGACGCGCGGCGTGAGTGGCGCCGCCGACTCCGCGTCACGCGAGAACGTCACGTGCTCGTCAGAGCAGAACCAGACCTTCGCGCCGTCGATCGTCGGATTGCCGTGGTCCATGCCGAGCGACTTGAGGCCCGCGTCGCACACCGCGAAGACTTCGTTCGCCGACACCACCGTCGCGTAGACGCAGAACGCCGGCCGGAACGGCATGCCGAGCTTCGCGTACGCGGTGTCCATCAGCGAATACGAGCCGGCCTGGATCTCGGTCGCGACGTCGTTCAGATCGAAGGTGCCGGTGCCGCCGGCGGAGATCACGTCGCCGCCCACCAGCGCGTGCGCAGCGAGCAACTTCGCCATCGAGGCGTCGCACGCTTCTTTGCGTTGCGCGCGCTCGCCGAGCGGCATCGCGTGGCCCTCGTAGCCCATCACGCCGCGCACCGAGAGACCGCGGCGGCGCGCGAGATCGGCGATGCGACCGGCGTCGGCCGGCGCGCAGCCGCAGCGCGGCAGGCCCACGTTCACGTCGATCAACACTTCGTGTACGCCGCCCTTCGCCGCTGCCTCGATTGTCTCGGGTGAATCGACGGCGACCGTCACGCGCGCATCGAGGCGACCGAGCCGGCGCGCATCCAGCGTTTCGTTCGCGAGCAGCAGATCGTCACCGAGACCCGCGGCGGCCATGCCTTCGATCTCGCGGACCGTTGCGCAGCAGAAGCCGTGATGGCCGAGCGCCGCCTGGCGCTTCGCAAGTGCGCTGCACTTGGTCGCCTTCACATGCGGTCGCAGCCGCGCGCCGGGCAGCGCCTTCGCCATCGTCACGAGATTGTGTTCGAGCGCGGCGACATCGACGACGAGCGCGGGCGTCGTGAGATCGCGCACCTTCACGCGACGAGCCCGGTCTTCTCGTCGAGACCCAGCATCAGATTCAGGTTCTGGATCGCCGCGCCGGCTGCGCCCTTGCCGAGATTGTCGAGGATCGCGACGAGCAGCACATGGCCGGAGGGGTGCGGCAGCACATGGAGATCGATGCGGTTGGTGTCGTTGCACGCCTTCGGATCGAGGCTGCGCTCCGAAACGGCGACGGCCTCCGCATACGGCGCAACGCGCACGAACGCCTCGCCGCGATAGCGCTCCGCGATCGCCTCCCACACCGCCTTGCCCGTCGCGCCGCGCGCGAGCACTTCGGAGTGCAGCGGAATCTGCACGCGCATGCCGCAGCGGAACGGCCCGACGGCTGGCACGAATTGCGGCTCGTGCGCGAGCGCCGCAAAACGCTGCATCTCGGGCACATGCTTGTGTACGCGCTCGAGCGCATACGGCGCCTCGTAGACGAGCCCGCGCAGGTTCTCGTCCGGCGCTTCCCACTTCGCGATCAGCGGATTGCCGCCACCCGAATAGCCGGAGAGCCCGTGGCAGACGATCGGCGCCTCGCGCGACACGAGGCCCGCATCGATCAGCGGCCGCAGCAGCAGCACGAAGCCACTCGGCCAGCAGCCGGGGTTGGAGACCTGCTTCGCCGTGCGAATCGCGTCGCGCTGTGCAGAGCAAAGCTCGGGAAGCCCATACGTCCAGCCATCGGCAACGCGATGCGCGGTGCTCGCATCGAGGAGCCGCACGCTCGCGTCCGCGCTCCATTGCGCCACCTCGCGCGCCGCATCATCGGGAAGACACAGTACGGCGACATCGGAGGCCAGCACCTGCGCGCGGCGCGCGGCGCCGTCCTTGCGCTGCGCATCGGGCAGCGTCAACAGCTCGAGATCGGCGCGTCCAGCGAGCCACTCGTGGATGCGCAGTCCCGTCGTGCCGACGTGGCCGTCAATAAATATTTTGGGTCGCATGGCGCGGCCAGCCTAGCGCGTCGCTTCCGGCGCGGAATGCGTCAGCCGGGCGCGCAGGGCTCGATCGGCGCGGCGAATCCTGCCGCCGAGACACCGACGCGTTGTGCGCCGAAGACGGTGCGGAAGATTTCGATCGCGGCGTCCGCGTAGCCCGGCTCCGCCCACGCGGGGTAGCCCGCGGCGCGAAGTTGCTCGAGTGCGACGCGCGAACGGCGACCGCCTGCGCCGTCGCCGCGAAAGAAGTCGTCGACGACGACGCGATCCGCGACGGGCTCGAGCCTGCGCGCGAGTCGAGCCGGATCGCAGGGCAGCAGCGGCGACACGGCCACCTGCGTCGGAACGCCTGCCGTGCGCAACCGCGCCAGCGCGTCGATGCGCAGCGCGATGCTCGGCGCATTCGGTTCGAGCAGCCTGCGCACCCGCTCGTCGTCGGTGGTGATCGTCATCGAGACGAGCGCCGTCGGGATGTGCGCAAGGAGATCGAGGTCGCGCAACACCAGTGGGGATCGCGTCTGCAGCGTCAGGAATGCCGGCGGGTGTTGCGCCAGCACGGCGAGACAACCGCGCGTGAGCCGCCACTTTCGCTCGATCGGAACATAGGGATCGGTGGCGGACGAACAGAAGATGCGTGCATTCGCGAGCACGCCGCGCTGCGCGTCGCGGAGCAGACGTTCGGGCGCGTTGGTCTTCGGCGCGATCCATTCGGACCACGGCAATCGGTGCGGGTTCGCGCGCTGCACGCTCATCTCGCGGACGTAGCAATACGAGCAGCGGAACTGGCAACCGGCGTACGGCTGCAGCGTGTGGGTGAAGTCGCGCAAGTAGCCACCGGTGGGCGTGAGGATGCGCACGACTTCGCGCGGAAAGATGCGGGCTCGGCCCATGTGCCGATGTTAGGATCGCCCGCTGTGTTTTCACTCGAACTCGCTGGTGCATCGAAGCGCTACGGGCGCCGTCACGCGCTCACGTCGGTCGATCTCGCGGTGCCGCAGGGCATGTCGGTGGGATTGCTCGGCGCGAACGGTGCGGGCAAGACCACCGCGCTGCGCCTGCTGCTCGGCTTCGCACGACCGACGAAGGGCGCCGCGCGACTGCGCGGGCTCGATCCCTTCGATCCCGCGTCACGACGCGGCGTAGGCTATCTGCCCGAGCGCTTGCGGCTGCCGCCTGCGATGACGGTGCAGCGATTTCTGCACGTGCACGCCGCGCTCGCCGGACTCAGCGGCGCCGACGCGATGCGCGAGATCGAAGCCGTCACGGAAATCACCGGCGTTCGCGACCGACTGCAGGAAGCGGTCGATGGACTCTCGAAGGGACTCGCACAGCGCGTCGGTTTCGCGCAGGCGCTGCTCGGCCGACCCGACGTGTTGTTGCTCGATGAACCCACGTCGGGTCTCGATCCGCTCGGCGTGCGCGACGCACGGGCGTGGATCGAATCGGCGCGGGCGCGCGGCGCCACGGTGCTCGTCTCGTCGCACGTGCTTTCGGAAGTCGAGCGCTGTTGCGATCACGTCGTGATCTTGCGCGAGGGACGCATCGCCGCAAGCGGCGCTCTCGAAACCCTGGTGCAACCCGGGGAGACACTGGAAGACGTATTCGTGCGCGCCGTCGCAGGGGGCGCAGCCCCTGGCCCGCCGGATCATCAGGACGGAGGCCAGCCGACGCCTGGCACAGTGGATCTCGAGGCGGGCCGATGAACGCCATGCACGCGCTGCGCATCTTCGCCGCCGAATCGTTCCGCGATGGGCTGCGGCGCCGGCTCGGCTTCGCCGTTGCGATCGTGCTCGCGATCGGGCTCGCCGGCGCGCAGAGCTGCACCCAGCTCGGCAGCGGCGGCATGGAAGTCAACGGCGAGGTGATCGACGGGCGCGTCGTCGGCGGTTTCCTCGCGCCGATCTTGTTTGCGATTCAAGCGTGGGCCGTGCTCGCGATCGCGGGATTGCTCGCGGCCGATCATCTCGCGAGGCCACTCGCCGAGGGCAACGCCGTATTGTGGCTGGCGCGACCGGTTTCGCGCGGCGTCTGGGCCAGCGCGCGCCTGCTCGGCGCGCTCGGCGTCGCACTCGTGTGTGGCACCGTGCTGCTCGGCGGCACCGGCGCGATGCTGGTGCTGCGGCAAGACGTCGCGATCGGACCGGCGCTCGAAGCCGCGGCCGCGACGGCGCTCGGCGCGCTGGTCGTCGCATCGCTCGCGATGGCGGCGTCGCTCGCGATGGGTCGAATGGCCGTGTTGCTGCTGGTGCTGCTGGGACTCGCCGTCATCGCGCTCGCGAACGGCGTGGGCCTCGTCAACGAGATGGCGCATCCCGACGTCGCCGTCGGCGGACTCTTCGGCGCGATCGATCGCTACGGCCCGCCGCTCTTCACGGCGATCGCCGGCGCCGTCGTGAAATGGAATCCGCACATCGATCCGGGCGATGCGTTTCCGCAAGCGATGTTGCGTCTGGCAGTCTGGGCGGTGGGCGGCGTCGCGTTGCTGATCACCGCATTCCGTCGTCGCGAGATCGAGAGCTGATCCGCTCGTAGCGATCTCGACCGAAGCTGCGCGCGCACTGCGCCGCTGCTTCCGCGCGCGTGCCGAGTCGCGCATGCACCGCGTGTGAAACGCCGGCAATCGCGCGTCGCTTGCCGTGCTGCGCCGCACACTGCGCAGCGCGCCATCAACCGAAACAAGAGACGTGGATCGCGCCTGCCTTGCGCCGCGACTCCCGTCGCGCGCTCCAAGTCGGGCGCAACTCTGTGGAGGTTGAAATGGATCGGAATCGACGATGGCGCGCTCTGTTGTGCGCGCTCGGACTCGGCATGGCGATGGCAACCGCGGAACGTGCAAGCGCATTGACGTTGGCGGATCTCGACGGCGGAGGGAGTTTCTCGGTGGCGGGGCTCACCTTCGCCAACTTCGAAGCGACCGTGACGGGCGACATCTCGCTCGATCTCGCCGACTACCCGGTGCAGTTGTTGGCCGATGGCTTCCGACTGTCGGGCCCGCTTTCGGTGCTGCTCGGTGACACCGGAACGTTGCTGCTCTCGTACCAGGTGACGGCGATGGACCCGATCCTGATCGGCGCACAGCTGATCGCATCGGGTACGACGATCGGCGCCGGCGCGCAGGCGTGGGTGGGCGAGTCGCTGCTCGGACCGGCGAGTGAGGTGCTGGGATCGCTCTTCGTCTACGACATCGAGGGTGTCGGCAGCGATCCGAGCGATGCCATCGGCTTCGCTGCGGTGTCGCAGATCTCGGTCGCGAAGACCGTGAACCTCGGCGGCGGGCTCTTTGCCGCCGTCCCGGTGATCGATCAGCGCTTCCAGTTCATCCCGGAGCCGGTGACGATGGTGCTGCTGACGATCGGCCTCGTGGGCCTCGCGTGGTGGCGCCCGCGCCGCATGCTCGCGAACTGAGCGACGCCGACGGCGGCCGCGGTGTGCGAACACTGCGGTCGCCCTCGGCGATCCGTCACGCGCGCCCGACCTGCTGCTGCGCCTCGGCGAGATCGCCGCGTGTAAAGTGGAAGCGGCGCAGCGCGAGCGCCGAGAGTGCGTAGAAGAGCGCGGGAAACCACGAGTACATCCACAACATCCAGAGCTTCACGCTCTCGGATTGTGGCTGGCCCGGCGCGTAGCCGACGTGTTCGAGCACTTGCAGCGCCGCGAACCCGGTGATGGCGTTGCCGGCCTTCGTCGCGAACGACCAGAGCGCGAAGTACGAACCTTCGCGACGCATGCCGGTCGATGCTTCATCGTGGTCGATCAAGTCCGCGACCATCGACGGCGGCAGCGCCAGGTAGTTGCCGAAGCTGGCGCCGCCCAGCACCAGGATCACGGAAAAGAGTCCGATCGAGCCGTCGCGGAGCCAGAAGCACGCGGCGCTGGTGAGCGTTGCAAGCGCGATCGCGATGGCCCACGTCGCCTTCTTGCCGCGCGCGGCGGCGACGCGACTCCAGAGCGGCAGCGCCAACACCGCCGACGAGAAGTAGAGCAGCAGGTAGTACGACCACGTCGGCAGCCACGCGGGCGCGCTCTGCGTCCACCAATCGGGTGTACCGATGATGTAGACCGCGACGTAGATCACCAGCGTCGCCGGCACCGCGCCTGCGATCGCCGAGAGCGCGAACGCCGCCAGCAGCGGACGGAAGTGCGGGTTCTGCAGCGAGCGCACGATGCCGCGATACGGGTTCAGGGATTCGCGCCCCTGGAATTCGCGGCGCTCGCGACTGACGACCCCGGACGCGAACAAGAAGAGCGCCGTCGCAGCGCCGAGAATCGCGCCCATCGCCGCGTAACCCGCGCGACCGCCACGCAGATGGATCAGGTACGCCGGAAGGATCGTCGCGCTGAGGAGGCCCGCGAGTCCCCAACCCTCGCGCACGGCGATCACCTGGGTGCGTTCGTCGTAATCGTCGGTGAGTTCGGCGCCGAGGCTGTAGTACGGAATCGCGCCGACCGTCCACAGCAGAAACGTTCCGGTGTAGAGCAGCATCAGGTAGCCGAGCATGGCGCCCTGTCCGTCCAGTTGCGGCGGCGCAAAGAGCCCGTAGAACGCGAGACCGAGCGGCAGAGCGGCTGCGAGCATCCACGGCCGGCGCCGACCGAATCGCGTGTGCGTGCGATCCGAAAGCCAACCCATCAGCGGATCGACGAAGGCATCGAAGAGTCGCGCGAAGAGCAGCGCCCACGACACCATGCCCGCCGAGAGACCCACGTAGTCCGTGTAGAAGAACTGCAAGTTGACCGCGACGACGAGCCCGAGCAGCGAGAATGCGAAGTTTCCGGCGCCGTAGCCGAGGATCGCGGCGAAGGGCAGCTTGGTGCGGCGCGTCGTCGCGCTCACGGCGCTCCCGAGATGTAGCGGCGCAGCAGGCAGAGCAACTCCTGCTCGCGCCGCTCCGGCGACGCAGGAATGCGACGGTCGAGCGCGAAGCCATGGGCGAGGCTGGTGAGTGCGTCCACCGCGAGGCGCGCCGCGAGCGGCGCATCCTCCACCTGCGCTTCGGCGCGCAGAGAGAGCCAATCCGCGAGGCGCGCGCAGATCTCGGTGCGCAGCGCCAGGAGCGCGCGCACCGCTTCCGCGTCGTAGCTCGCTTCCTCGAAGAGCGCGCGGTGCAACCGCGGTCGCGCCGTGTGCGACACCAGCATGGCGCGCACGAAGCCGCCGAGCGCGACCTCGAACGGCGTCACCGCATCGAGCGCCGCGAGCGCCGGCTCGATCGCCGCGCGCACTTCGAGCATGTGACAGGCGGCCAGCGTCGCGAGCAGCGATTCCTTGTTCGGGAAGTACTGGTAGAGCGATCCGACCGAGACGCCAGCGCGCTCGGCGATCGCATCGGTGGTGGCCCCCGCGGTGCCGCGCTCCTCGAAAATGCGAGCCGCCGCCTCGAGGATCACGCGCACCGTTTCGCGAGAACGCTGCTGCGCGGGCTGTTTGCGCGGCTTTGCGCCGGGGCGAGCAGCGCGCGCGTGCGTCATCGGAATGCGAGGTGCCGGCGGTGCATGGCGAAGCGAGAGTCTCCCCGTCGCGCCCGTCCGCACAAGGAGCCCGCCATGAATCCCAGCTCGAACCCGACGCCGCTGCAGCGAGCTGCCACGCTCTTCGATCGCGATCCCGCCGAGCTCGCGCCGCGCTTTCGCCACGGCATGCTCGACCTGCTCGACGGCGCGTTCGCACCGACGTTCACGCAGCGCACGCTCGATACCCGCGTCTCGGCGTGGCTCTACGATGCGCTTCGCGATCGCCTCACGACGACGATCGGGATGCCGGACTTCGACTCCGAGGAGCGCAACATCGCCGAACGCCTCGCGATCGCGCCGGGCGACGCCGTGCTCGATGTCGCCTGCGGTCAGGGCAACTTCACGGTCGAACTCGCGCGCCGCGTCGGTCCGCACGGCCTCGTCGTCGGACTCGACATCGCGTCGTCGATGCTGGCGCGCGCCGCGAATCGCGTGCGCCGCGAGCGTCTCGACAACGTGCTGCTCGTGCGGGGCGACGCGCTCGCGCTGCCGTTCCGCGACGCCGCGTTCGCGAAAGTGAATTGCTCGGGCGGGCTGCACCAGATGCCCGATCTCGACCGCGCGCTCGGCGAGATGGCGCGCGTCGCGGCGCCCGGCGCGCGCTTCACCGCCAGCTCCTTCGCGCGCGCCGACGGAGTCGACGAAACGTGCCTGCGCGGCTGGCTGTGGCGACGCTGGTCACTCCACTTCGTCCCGATCATCGCCCTAACCCGCGCCGTCGAAGCCGCCGGCTTCCGCGAAGTACAAACCCAAATGGCCGGCCACCACATGGCCTACGCCTGGGCGGTGAGAAAGGGGACGGTCCTGCCGTTGACGGAGTGATGACGCGAGGGACACACCTCGGCGAGGTGTGTCCCTTTTCTCAACAGCCCGTCAACGGCAGGACCGTCCCCTTTCTCACTCTGTATGCTGGGGGGTGATGGGGCTTGTCGGCGCACTCGTTGGATTCGGGCTGCTCGTGGTGGCGCCGTTCGCTGCTGCGCGCGCAGAGTTGCCCTCGATCGTGCCGCGTATCGCGAATGGCGTCGCATCGACCGCCTGGCCGGAAGTCGGTGTGCTGATCTCGAACGCGGGCCAATGCACCGCCACGTTCATCGGATGTCGCAGCGCCGTCACCGCCGCGCACTGCGTCTGCGATCCGAGCGGAACGGGAGCCGCATGCGGCGGGGGCGAGTTCCTCATCGATCCCGCGCTCTCCGTCTTCTTCGCGTCGCAGGGTGGATTTTTTCCCATCGATCGAATTCGCATTCCCTCGAACTTCGCGTTCGGCGTGCAGGGCGACATCGCAATCCTCGACCTCGCGACCGAGGTGCGCAGCATCCGTCCGCGCCGCATCAACGAGGTCGGACGCGTGGCACTCGGGACATCGGCCACGATCGTCGGCTTCGGCCGCTCGCAGGACGCAACCATCGACGGTGGGATCAAGCGCGTCGGCGCCGTCGCCACGGCAAACTGCAGCGGCAGCGGCGTCTCCGACGCGACGCATCTGTGCTGGAATTTTCTCTCTCCCATTGGACCGGCAGGCACCGATTCCAACATCTGTCCCGGCGATTCGGGCGGACCGCTGCTGGTGAACTTCGGCGCCGGCCCGACACTTGCGGGGGTCCACTCCGGCGGCAACGGCATCTGCAACATCAGCGGCAGCAGCTTCGATACCGACGTCTTCGTCGCGCGCACCTGGCTCCGCGATCAAGTCGGCGTCGACCTCGACGCGACGTCGTGTGGGAGCGGAGCGCAGGTCGGCGATGCGCAGGTGACGACGTTCGCCTTCGACGGCGCCACCGCCACGCAGACCACGCGCGAGTTCCAGGTGCCATTCGCGACGAAGGTGCTGCGCGTCGCGCTGAACGGGACACCGGATGGTGACCTCGACCTCTATCTGAAGCCGGGCTCCGCGCCGACGCCGTTCGACTCCGCCTGCGCGTCCGCCTTCAGCGGGAGCTTCGAGTACTGCGAGGTCGAGGATCCGAACCCGGGCAACTGGTTCGCGCTCGCAAATCTGGTCGCCGGCGGCTCGACGCCGTTCCAGCTGATCGTGACGTTGCTGCCCGAGAGCCCCGCTCCGCCGCCATTCGCGCGCGGGCAGATCGCGGTCTCGAACTTCACGAGCTTCGAGCTGATCCAGGTGAACGCCGCCGACGGCGCGCGCGTCGTCGCGTCCGCGCCGCTGCGCGGAAGCGGTCCGGCGCTCGCGGGTCCCGAGGGCCTCGCGGTGGATCGCGATCGCAAATTGTTGATCGCGAACCCCTACGATCGAAATCTGCTGCGCGTCGATCCACAGAAGGGCGATCGCCAAGTGGTGTCGGGCTGCACCGACACGGCTTGCGCGAGCACGATCGGCAGCGGCCCGGCCTTCTTGTCGCCGCGCTTCGTCGCACTCGAACGCGACCGTCGCATTCTGGTGGCGGACCGCTCCGTGCCGGGAACCTACGCGGTGGTGCGTGTCGATCCGAGCAGCGGAAACCGCAGCGTCGTCTCGGGCTGCGCGAACGCCGGCTGCACGCAGATCGTCGGCGTGGGACCCGCCATCGCGCGCCTCTTCGGCATCGCGGTGAACGCGCAGGGAGCAATCTTCGTCGTCGACGGCCAGGCGCTCTACCGGATCGATCCCGGCAACGGCAACCGCACGCTGCTCTCGGGCTGCACCGACGCGGCGTGCACCAGCACCGTGGGCATCGGTCCTGCGTCTGGTGCGCCGACCGATCTCGTGATCGACCGAGACGGCGCGATCTTCGTGACCTACCAGATCGAAGGCGCCTCGTTCGGCGCACTGCGCCAGATCGATCCCGCAACGGGAGAACGCACGCTGGTGTCGGGATGCGAGAATGCAGGTTGCAGCGCGCTGCGCGGCGCCGGTCCGCGCTTCGACAATCTCTTCGGAATCGCGCTCGACTTCGACCACACACTGGTCGTCGCGGATTCCACGCTCAATGCTGTTTTCCGCGTCGATGCAGTGAGTGGCAATCGCACGCTCGTCTCCGGCTGTGCCGATCTCGCGTGTTCGAGCGCGCGCGGCGCCGGCGCCGGCTTCGGCGAATCCATCGACGTGGCGTTGATCCCCGAGCCCGGCGCCATTCCGCTCGCGATCGGTGCGATCGCGGCGCTCCGCACGTTGGTGCGGCGGCGCGTTCGACGCGAGGCAGACGCACAAACGCGGTAGGCTGCCGGCCAAAGGGGGACCAGCATGGCAACTCTGATCGAACGAGCGATCGGTGCGGCGCGACTCGATGTCGCAACCTATGAAGAGGTGGAGCGCGATCAAAGCGCGCTCGGGCAGGCGATGACGGTGGTCGCGATCGCCGGCGTGGCGAGCGGCATCGGCTCGGCGGTGGCGTCAGGCGGTCACGGCATCGGACTCTTCGGCGGCGTGATCGCCTCGTTGCTCGGCTGGTTCGTCTGGGCGTTCACGATCTATCTGGTCGGAACGCGCGTGCTGCCGGAGGCCGAGACCAAGTCGGACCTCGGCGAAATGCTGCGCACGACGGGCTTTTCCGCAGCGCCCGGCGTCCTCGGCGTACTCGGCGTGGTGCCCGGCATCGGCGGACTGATCGTCACCGTGGTGGGACTCTGGCAACTCGCCGCGATGGTCGTAGCCGTGCGCCAGGCGCTCGACTACACCAGCACCGGTCGCGCCGTGCTGGTCTGCGTCATCGGCTTCGTCGTCCAGCTGGTTGTGTTCGTGCTGGTGATGGGCGTGCTGGTCGGCGGCATCGCGGCACTCTTCGGTGGCACGCCGGCGACAATCACGCCCTAGCGGGTCACTGCCCGTTGCGCGGACCGAACGCTACGCCGCGCGGCGCAGCGCCAGACTTTGTCGTCCGCGCACCAGGAACGAATCCACGAAGTCCACGTGCGCGTCGCGCGCTTCGAGGCGCGGCAGTTCATCGATCAGCGCGCCGAGGGCGATCTGTCCCTCGAGGCGCGCGAGGGCGGCGCCGAGGCAGAAGTGATTGCCGAGGCCAAAGGCGAGATGCGCTTGCGGCTCGCGCGTCACGTCGAAGTGTTCCGCCGTCGGGCCGAAGATCCGCTGGTCGCGATTCGCAGAGCCGATCAACGCAACGACGTAGGCATTCGCCGGAATGCGCCCGCCCGCGATCTCGACGTCGCAGGTGGCGCGGCGGAACACGAACTGCACAGGACCATCCCAGCGCAGCACCTCCTCGACCAGCGCCGGCAGCAGGTCGCGATTCTTGCGAACGCGCGCGAGCTGCTCGGGATGCCCCAACAACGCATGCGTCGCGTTGCCGATCAGGTTCGTCGTCGTTTCGTTGCCCGCCACCAGCAGCAACATCACGAAGAATCCGAGCTCCGCGTCGGTGAGCTCGGCCTCACCATCCTGCGCCGTCACCAGCACGCTGAGCAGGTCGTCGCCAGGATTGCGCCGACGTAGGGCGGCGGCTTCTTCCACATAGCGACAGAGCGCGCCCATCGCCGTTCCAAAGCCGCTCTCGTTCAGACTGACTCCGCGACCGGATCCGGTGCTTCCCGCGACCAGTTGATCGGACCAGCGCTTGAAGTCCGCGTGACGCCCGGCTTCGACGCCCAGCATCTCCGTGATGACGCGGATCGGGAACGGGATCGCCAGCTCCGTCACCAGGTCAAACTCCGCTCGGTGTCGCACGTTTTCCATGCACTCTTCGACGATCGCGCGCAGCCGCGGCTCCAAACTGGCGATGCGCCGAGGCGTGAATCCCCGGTTCACCAGCGAGCGCATCACCCCGTGTTTCGGCGGATCCTCGGAGATCAGGTTGCGCGACGTGGCGAGCTCCTGGATCGGGAACGGCAGCATCTGGGCGATGCCGAGCATGCGCTGCGCCGCTTCCGGATCCTTCATCGGATCGACGCCGGGCTTCGCGCCGAGCAGGAAGGTCCGCATCGCGTCCGAGGAGAAGCGTTCCGGATCGCGCAACACCGAGCGCACGTCATCGAAGCGCGAAACGCACCACGCCTGCGACTGCTCCGCCCAGTAGAGCGGCGCTTCGTCACGCAGCCGCGCGTAGTGCGGATACGGATCGTCGCGCACGTCGGCAGAGAAGGGGTCGTAGGAAAGTGTCATCGAGAACCTCCGCGTCTACAGGTAGCTCAACCAGCCTTCGTGCTTGCGATCCTTGCCCGTCACCGCGTCGAAGAACGCGGCTTGCAACGCCTCGGTGATCGGACCGCGTGTGCCAGCGCCGATCTGGCGGCGATCGACTTCGCGCACCGGCGTCACTTCGGCCGCCGTGCCGGTCATGAAGATCTCGTCCGCGATGTAGAGCTCATCGCGCGAGATCGCGGCTTCGCGGATCGCGATGCCTTTGCCGTGCGCCAGCGCGATGATCGTGTTGCGCGTGATGCCGTCTAGAACCGTCGGCAGCGGCGGCGTGCGGACTTCGCCATCGCGCACGACGAAGATGTTCTCGCCGCTGGCTTCGGCGACGAGCCCCTGCGTGTCGAGCAGGATCGCCTCGTCGTAGCCATCGAGCAGCGCTTCGCGCTTCGCGAGGATCGAGTTCACGTAGTCGCCGCAGGTCTTGCCTTTGGTCATCTTCGCGTTCACGTGGTGGCGCGAGAAGGTCGAGATCTTCGCGCGGATGCCGCGCTTCACACCCTCGTCACCGAGATACTTGCCCCACGGCCAGGCGGCGATCGCGACGCGGATCGGGTTGTCGCCGGGGTTCAGGCCCATCGCGCCATGACCCACGTACACGAGCGGGCGGATGTAGCCCTCACGCATGTCGTTCGCGCGCAGCGTCTCGGCGATCGCGGTTTCGATCTGCGCGCGCGTGAACGGCACCGTCATCAAGTTGATGTGCGCCGACTCGAAAAGGCGTCGCACGTGTTCGCCGAGCCGGAAGATCGCCGAGCGATCATCGGCCGTTTTGTAGCAGCGGATCCCCTCGAAGACGCCGAGTCCGTAGTGCAGCGTGTGCGTGAGGATGTGGACGTTGGCGTCGTCCCACGCGACGAGCTTGCCATCCATCCAGATCGCGGTGCCGCGAACTTGTGTCGTGCTCTTCGAAGTCATCGGGGAAATCTCCTGGCGGGGCTGGATGCTTAGCGAGCGCGCCGCGCCGCTTCCACCTGGAAGCGAAGGCTCCCGAGATACGGCGCGTGCGCGACGCCCCTCTCGGTGATGATGCCGGCGATCAGATCGTGCGGCGTGACGTCGAAGGCCGGGTGTCGCACCGGCACACCGTCGGGCAGGATCTCGGTAGCGCCCACCTTCGCCATCTCGGCGCGGCCACGCTCTTCGATCGGGATCGCGTCGCCGTCGGGCGTATCGAGATCGACGGTCGAGAGCGGCGCCGCGATATAGAACGGAATGCCGTGGCGCGCGGCCAACACCGCCACCGTGTAGGTGCCGATCTTGTTCGCAGTGTCGCCGTTGGCGGCGATGCGATCGGCGCCCACCACGATCACATCGATCTCACCGTGCTTCATCAGATGGCCCGCCATCACGTCGGCGATCACGGTCACGGGGATCGCGTCCTTCTGCAATTCCCACGCGGTGAGCCGCGCGCCCTGCAGGAACGGGCGCGTCTCGTCGGCGAATACATTGATGACGCGTCCCGCTTCGAAGGCCGCGCGCACGACGCCGAGCGCCGTGCCGTAGCCCGCCGTCGCGAGGGCGCCCGCGTTGCAATGGGTGAGGATGCGCGCGTTCTGCGGGATCACCTCGAGGCCGGCGCGCCCGATCGCGCGGCAGATCTCGACGTCCTCCTCGACGATGCGATTGGCGGCGGCAACCAGATGTGCGCGCACGCTCGCCAGATCGGCGCCCGGCGCACGCGACGCCGTATCGAGTTGCTCGCGCATCCGGCCTAGGCCCCAGAAGAGATTCACCGCGGTAGGACGCGTCTTCGCGAGCCGCGCGCTCGCCGTCTCGATGTCGCGTCGCAGCGCATCGATCGACGTCGCGGGGCTCGTCGTAGCCGCCAGCGCGACACCGAGCGCAGCTGCGCAACCGATCGCCGGAGCGCCGCGAATCACCATCGTCTCGATCGCGAGCGCAACGTCTTCGACGGTTCTCAGCGTCACATAGATTTCTTCGCGCGGCAGCTTGCGCTGGTCGAGCATCACAACGCCTGCGTCGCTCCAGCGCAGCGTGAACCAGTCGCTCATTTCGACTCCTTCTTCTTGCCGAGCAGCCGGTCGAGCGCGTCGAGGATCGCGCCACCGTTCCCGCCGCCGAGATGCTTGTCGAGCTTGCGTTCGAGTTTGTCGCGGCGCTGCGCCAGCGCGAAACTTGCCGCGAATGCAATCGCGCCAGCGCGATCGATCTCGAGCTTCGGCTCCGCCGCCGTTCCGTGTACGCGCGCGACGTCGATGATGCGCGCAGTGGCGCCCGCCTCTGCCGGCTTCTCGGCGAGCGCCGCGAACACCGCGTCGTCGAGCGCGATGCGGCCGGCCAGATCGAGGCGCTGATCGACCAGCGCGACGGATCCACGCACTTCGAGTTGATAGCCGGGGTAGCGGATCACCAGCGCATCGGTGCGCGCGCGACCCTCCGACACCGTGAAGCGCCCGCGAATCGATTCGAAGCGATCGCCCAGATACGGGGCGAGTGACTTCTCAGCGCGCTCGCGATCGATCAGCTTCGCCGATTCGGAGTAGTGCGCGAGTCCATCGACGGCGGCGCGCAGCGGCGAGATGCCCTGGATGCGCCCCGCGCCGACCGCGAGATCGACGCTGCCGGAGAGCTCTGCGAGCGCCGCTTCACCGAGCGGGCCGGCGAGATCGGCGTCGATCGTCACGGGTCCTTCGAGCAAGTCGCTTTTTCCGGTCAGCGCGGCAAGCAGCGCACGCGCATCGGCGTTCTTCGTATGCAGCTGCGAACGGTGACGCGGTACTGCGTCGAGGCTCTCGACGCGCAGCGACAGCGCGACGGCTTCACCGCCGAGCGTCGCGACGAGCCCTTCACTCGCGACGCTCGCGCCCTGCCCCACCAGCGCGCCGCGCAGCGCGATCGGCGCTCGATTCGCCGCGTGCAAACGCACGCCATCGAGACGCACGCGACCGCCGAGCGCGAGCGGCGAGGTCGCGACGCGCACGCCTTCGAGCGCGATCAGTCCTTCGGGCGCGAGGCTCGCGAGCGCGGGGATCAGATCGCCCCAGCCCGTGAGATCGAAGGGCGCCGCATCGAAGTGCACGCCGTCGGGCGCCACGCGCGTCTGCCCGTTCATGTTCTTGATCGACAGGTGCACGTCGTCGACGCTGAGCTTGCCGTTCGCGTCGCGCACGAGTTTGCCGGTCGCGGTCGCCGGCGCGCCGGGCGGCTTCTTGAATGCGCCGCCGTAGGCCGAGAGCGCCGCGCGCGTCGCATCGAGTTCGAAGTCGCCTTCCGGCACCGCGAGCGAACCGTGCAGGCGCGCCTTCAGCGCGACCGGACCCTGTGTCGCGACATCGCCCGCGCGCACGCTCGCTTCCACCAGCTCGAGATCGGCTTCGAGCGCTTCGAGTGCCTTCGCCGGCCCGCGCGCCCGCAACGTGCCGCCGACGCGGCCCGCGAGCGCGAAGTCGCGGCCGAAGTACGGCGAGAGCGGCGCGAGGTCTACGCCATCGAGCGTCACTTCGAGGTCGACGACGCCCGCATTCGCCACGTCGCGCTCGATGCGCAGCGTGCCGCCGCTCGCGAGCGTGCCTGCGAGCGAGACGCCGATCGGCGCGTCGGCGGTCGTGCCGGTCGCGGAGCCCGTCACCTCGCGCACCTCGACCTGCAGCGGCGGCGTGAGGCTGCGATCCTCCCAGATCACCTGCGAGCGCTGCAACGTGACGCTTCGCAGCGCTAGCTCCAGGGAGGGACCGTCGGCACGGTTCGCGCGGGCCGGTCGCGACACGGAATCTGGCGGCTTCGGATCACTCTCTGCATCGCGGCGCGCGGTCGGCCACTCGATGCCATCCGCCGTCCTGATGATGCGCCACGTGACGCCTTCGAGTGCGAGCGACTCAATCTCGATGCTGCGCGCGAGCAGCGGCGCGACGGCAACGCGCATCTCGACGCGTTCCGAAACGATCAACGGCGCGGCCGCATCGCCGACGCGAACTTGCGTCGCGACGAGACGCGGCGGAAAGAGCGCGAGCGACAACTCGTCCCACGCGACTTCGCGGCCGGTGGCATCCTGCGCCGCCGTTCGGAGGATCTCGCGGAACGCGTCGCCTTCGAGCCAGCGCGGCAACAGCCACGTCGCGGCCGCAATCACCAGCAGCAGCGCAACGGCGAGCGCCAGCGCGATCCGCCCGAGCACGTTCTAGGCCTCGAGCTTGCGGGCGAGGATCTCGCGCACCGCTTTCGGGTTGGCCTTGCCCTGCGTGCGCTTCATCACCTGGCCCATCAAGAAGTTCAGGCCCTTCGGATCGCCGCCGCGGATCTGCGCAGCGATGTCGGGATGCGCGGCGATGGCCTCGTCCGCAGCGCTCTCGAGCATGCCGGTGTCGGACACCGCTTCGAGACCGCGCTCGCGCACCAGCGCTTCGGGATCGCCGCCGTGCTCGATCAGCGCCGCGACCAGCGGTCGCGCGCTCGCGGCGGTGACGCGACCGTTCTCGACGAGCGCGATCAACTTCGCGAGCGCGATCGGCGTGAGCTGTGTCGCATCGATCTCGCACTCGCGTTCCTTCAGCTGCGCGAGCACGTCGCGCAGCATCCAGTTGGCAACCACTTTCGGAGCGCTGCTCTCGGTCGCGGCCGCTTCGTAGAAGTCGGCCAGCGCGCGACTCTCGGTGAGCAGGCGCGCATCGTATTCGGAAAGCGCGTACTCGGATTCGAAACGAGCGCGGCGATCATCGGGCAGCTCGGGCAGCGCGCGGCGCACGGCTTCGATGTCGGCGTCGGCGATCCGCAGCGGCAGCAGATCGGGATCGGGGAAGTAGCGGTAGTCGTCTGCGTTCTCTTTGAGGCGCATCACGCGCGTCGTGCGCCTGGCAGGCTCGTAGTGCATCGTCGCCTGCACGACGCGGCCGCCGCCGTCGAGCAGCTCCGCCTGGCGCGCGATCTCGGCGTAGAGCGCCTCCTCGACGAAGCGAAAGCTGTTCAGGTTCTTCAGCTCGGTGCGCGTGCCGAGTTCCGTGGCGCCGTGCCGGCGCAGCGACAGGTTCGCGTCGCAGCGAAACTGACCCTTTTCCATGTCGGCATCGGAAACGTCGGCCCAGCGCAGCAACTCGCGCAGCTTGCGCAGATAGGCGGCGGCTTCTTCGGGCGAGCGCAGGTCGGGCTCCGAGACGATCTCGAGCAGCGGCACACCGGCGCGGTTCAGGTCGACGTGCGAGCCCGCTTCGCCTGCGATCGCCGTGTCGTGGATCGATTTGCCCGCATCCTCTTCGATGTGGATGCGCGTCAGCCCGACGCGAACCGGCGCGTCGTAACCAGCTACGTCGATCTCGAGCCAGCCTCCAGTCGCGAGCGGATCTTCGTACTGCGAGATCTGATAGCCCTTCGGAAGATCGGGATAGAAGTAGTTCTTGCGCGCGAAGATCGATTGCGGGTGGACTTTGCAATGCGTCGCGAGCGCCGCGCGCACGCCGAGTTCGACGACGCGGCGGTTCAACACCGGCAGCACGCCCGGCATGCCGAGATCGATCGGGTGCGTGTCGTGGTTCGGCGGATCGCCGTAGCGAACCGGCGCGGGGCTGAAGAGCTTCGAATCGGTGCGCAGATGCACATGCACTTCGAGGCCGATCACGACCTCGTAGTTCGCGTGCGGCTGCAATCGCGCGCTCACGTGGGGCGCTCCCAACTCGGCGTCGGATGCTGTTCATGCCACGAAGTGCGGCGCTGATAGGCGTCGGCGACGCGCAACAGCGTTGCCTCGTCGAGCGCGCGGCCGAGGAGCTGCAATCCCACTGGCAAGCCGTTCACGAAGCCGCACGGCAGCGAGAGTCCGGGAATCCCCGCGAGGTTCGCCGACACCGTGTAGATGTCCGAGAGATACATCTTCAGCGGGTCCGCGGTCTTCTCGCCGATGCGGAACGCCACCTCGGGCGCCGTCGGCGTCGCGATCAGATCGCAGCCGCGGAACGCCTCCTCGAAGTCGCGGCGCAGCAGCGTGCGCACCTGCATCGCCTTGCGGTAGTACGCGTCGTAGTAGCCCGCCGAGAGCACGTAGGTGCCGAGCAGGATGCGGCGCTTCACCTCGGCGCCGAAGCCTTCGGAGCGCGTGCGCCGATACATCTCGCCGAGTGTGCGCGCCTGCGCGCGACGACCGAAGCGAACGCCGTCGTAGCGCGCGAGATTGCTCGACGCCTCCGCGGTGGCGATCAGGTAGTACGTCGCGATCGCGTACGACGTGTGCGGCAGCGATACCTCGCGCGTCTTCGCGCCCGCGCGCTCGAGTTCGGCGACGGCTTCGCGCACGCACTCGACCACGGCGGGATCGGCGCCCTCGGCGAAGTACTCGCGCGGCAACCCGATCACGAGGCCGGAAACGTCGCCGTTCAGCGCGGCGGCGTAGTCGGGCACCGCTTCGGGCAGCGATGTCGAATCGGCCGCGTCATGGCCGGCGATCGCGGCGAGCGCGAGTGCGCAATCACTCGCCGTGCGCGCAAAGGGACCGATCTGATCGAGCGACGACGCGAACGCCACCAGCCCGTAGCGCGACACGCGCCCATAGCTGGGCTTCATGCCAACGACACCGCAATGCGACGCCGGCTGCCGGATCGAACCGCCGGTGTCGCTGCCGAACGCGATCGGCACGATGCCGGCGGCGACCGCCGCGGCCGAGCCGCCGGACGAACCGCCCGGCGTGCGCGCGGGATCCCACGGATTGCGCGCGACACCGTAGATGGAGTGCTCGTTCGACGAGCCCATCGCGAACTCGTCCATGTTGGTGCGACCGACGATCACCGCGCCGGCCTCGCGCAGCTTCGCGGCCGCCGTGCCCTGATACGGAGCGACGAAGCCCTCGAGAATCCGCGACGCGCAAGTGCAGGGCTCGCCGAGCTGCACCATCAAGTCCTTGATCGCGACGGGAATGCCATCGAGCGGCGAACGAAGGTCACCGCGCGCGCGGCGCTGATCGGATTCGATCGCGTCGGCGTGCGCGCGCTCGGGTTGCAGGTGCACGAAGGCGCCGAGCCCCGCAGCCGCCTCGGCGCGTGCGAGCGCCGCCTCCACCAGCGTGAGCGACGACACGCGTCCGGCGTCGAGGTCTGCGCGCAACGCGACCGCAGTGGCAAAGCGATCGCCGGCCACTACGACTCGTCCTCCTCGAGCACCTTGGGCACGACGAACGCGGAGCCGGAGCGTTCCGGTGCGTTCGCGACGGCCGCCTCTGGATCGAGCGGCGGAGCCGCGACATCGTCGCGCATCGGCGTCGCAACGAGGCGCGCAAACAGCGTCGGCTCGACGCCAGTGGTGTCGAGTTGCTCGAGCGCCGCGACGTAGCCGAGGATCGCCTCCAGTTCGGCGGTCATCCGCTCGACCTCGTCGGGAGCGAGCTCCAGACGCGCGAGATCGGCGATCCGCTCGACTTCGGCGGGATTGATGCGCGCCATCGTCGCAACGTAACTCATGAGGTCTCGCCGCTCGCCGTTGGCTCGCTACGCGGGACGAGGGGGGAGCGGGGTTTGGTTGCTGGGTCGACCGCGGCTTGGTGAACTCGCCGCTCGCCGTTGGCTCGCTACGCGGGACGATGGGGTTTTGGGATTGGGTGTTCGTGCGGGCGCGAGCCTTGTGGATGTCGCCGCTCGGCTTCGCCTCGCTACGCGGGCCAGGCTCGGCGCTCCGCGCCACCTTTCCCGCGTCGCGAGGCAAAGCCGAGCGGCGAGCTCACCAAGCTCGCGGTCGCCAAAGAATCTGAATCAATCACCCGCAGCTCCACCCCCGTTTCCCGCGTAGCGAGCCACCGGCGAGCGGCGACATCCATAAGGCTCGCGGTCGAGCCAGCAACCAACCCGCGAAACCCCATCGTCCCGCGTAGCGAGCCAACGGCGAGCGGCGACATCCATAAGGCTCGCGGTCGAGCCAGCAACCAACCCGCGAAACCCCATCGTCCCGCGTAGCGAGCCAACGGCGAGCGGCGACTCCATGAACTTGCGGTTGCTCGGGTACGGGTCGAGCCCTAGTTTGGGACGCCAAATGGCTGAATCCACGCAAGGTTCCGCGCCGGGAACCAAATCTGATGGCGGATCCGACTCCGCTCCGGCGCCCCCGACTGCTCCCACCGCTCCGTCCGCTGCCGAAGTCTTCGCCGATCTTCCCGAGAATGTTCTCGCGGGTATCCGCGAACTCGGCTGGTCGTCGCTGATGCCCGTCCAGACCGCAGTGATTCCGTTCATGCTCGCGAACCGCGACTTGTTCGTGCAGGCGCGCACCGGGTCGGGCAAGACGGGCGCCTTCGGCATTCCGATCGTCGCTTCGATCGACACCGAGCTCGCGGCGACGCAGGCGATGGTGCTCGCGCCGACGCGCGAGCTCGCGAATCAGGTCGCCACCGAGATCATCACGATCGGCAAGCACAAAGGTGTGCGCTGTCTGCCGATCTACGGCGGTGTCGGCTATGGGCCGCAGAACGAAGGACTCGCGGCCGGCGCGCACGTCGTCGTCGGCACGCCGGGACGCATCCTCGATCATCTCGGCAACGGCCGTCTGAAGCTCGAACACCTGAAGTTCTTCGTGCTCGATGAAGCCGACGAACTGCTGTCACTCGGCTTCTGGCCCGATATGCGCGAGATCGAGCGCTATCTGCCGCCGAAGGAAGCGCGCCAGACCTGCCTCTTCTCGGCCACGATGCCCGAGAAGGTCCGCGCACTGACGCGCATCTTCCAGCGCGATCCCGAGTTCGTGACGCTCTCCGAGGGCCAGATCGGGCCCGCCGAGATCGAGCACTACTTCTATCTGGTGACCGCGCAGCAGAAGGAACACGCGCTGGTGCGCGTGCTCGAATACGAAGATCCCGAGAGCGCGATCATCTTCTGCAACACCAAGGACGACGTCCGCTACGTGACGGCGTTCCTGCAGCGCCGCGGCTTCGACGCCGACCAGATCTCGGGCGACTTGCAGCAAGCGGCGCGCGAGCGCGCGATGGCGCGCATCAAGGCTGGCGAGATGCGCTTCCTGGTCGCCACCGATGTCGCGGCGCGCGGCATCGACATCTCGGATCTCACCTGCGTGATCGGCTACGCGACGCCGGACCAGCCCGAGACCTACGTGCACCGCACCGGCCGCACCGGTCGCGCGGGCAAGGCGGGCATCGCGCTGTCGCTGGTGTCGGCGCTCGACATCGGGAACTTCCGGTACCTGCAGAACGTGAACCGCATCACGATCCCCGAGCGGCCGCTACCGAGCGACGAACAGATGCAGGAGCGGCTGCGCGAGCGACTCGCGGTGAAAGTCGAGCAGGAGATGCGCACCGTTCCGGCGCCCGATCGGGGCTGGAAGATCGATCGCTTCGTGCCGGTCGTGCAAGCGATGGGCGAAAGCGACGAGGGCCGCCGCGAGCTGGCCGCAATCTGCGCGGCCTACATGCGGGAGCACCGTCCGGAGACCACGGTTTCCGAAGGCGAACCCGTCGCGCAGCCGGAGTACGTCAGCCCGCGCCCCGGTGGCGGAGGCGGCGGTTCCCGCGGTCGCAGCGGCGGAGGCGGTGGCGGACGGCGCAGCGGCGGTGGTGGCGGTGGCGGCGGCGGCGGACGCCGCGGCGGTGGGCGTCGCTAGCGCTCGATCCGATCGCAATTTGATCGGGCGAGTTGCCTAGGAGACTGACCCAAGACTGCCTCCGCACGTCTGGGCGCGCATCCATCCCGATGAACTTCGCTCGCCTTGGCTCGCTGCGGGCTCCGCTTGCGGCCGCCCACTTCGTTCCACTCGCTCGCCGTAGCTCACGCTACGCCTCGCTCGCGCGCCTCGCGCTGCGGAGCCCTCCGATCAGCAGCGGGGCGTCTGCTCGCCCAGCCGCACGGCACCGTCTTGGGTCAATCTCCTAGCTGAGAGCCCCCATGGGGCGCCTTGCGTGCCGTGTCGTGCCATCCGTCTGCCTCTGGTTCCCGCGATCAGCGAAAAATTCTTTGGATCGTGGCGTTTTTGTCACATAGACTGCCGGTCCCGGCACGTTTCCGTGCACTGGATGAAGGAGATGGGCATGCGGAATGTCGTGCGCGCGGCGTGGTTCCTGGGGTTGGCGGGTCTCAGCATCGGTGTCGCCTGTAGTCAGCCGTTGATCGTGGCCGTGACGCCGACCGAAGGTTCGACGATCTCGACCTTCTCGTTTGGAATCACCATCCAGATCTCCGGAGCGGCGAATCCCAGTTCGCTGGCCGTCACACTGAACGGTCAGGACATCACCGCCCAACTCACCGGCGGACCCACGAACTACGCGGCCACGATCAATCCCGGCAGCCCGCTGCTCGACGCCAACACGCTGCTGGTTCATGTCGAAGAGCCGAACTCCGGCGGCCTCGGGCACACGCTCACGCAGAACAAGACCGTCAACTTCCAGTACGCGCCGCCCAAGGCATACGCCAAACTCGTCGTGAACCAGGCCGATTGCCCGACCGGCCCGCTCGCGCATTGCCGCCCCAATGACTTCTTCCTCGGCAACACCGACGCGCGTTTCGTGATCCAGAAGGCCGCGCAGCGCGAGCTTCACTTCACCGGAACCTTCGGTGGCAACCTGATCGACGCCGAGACGGTCGTCGCCGGCGTGCCCCAGGGCCGCGACAACTTCTTCGAGTTCCAGCCGATGGTGAACATCGAGCAGGCGATCAACGCGCAGACCGTCGAGATCGTGAACGACGGCCAGGACGGCACCACTGCGATCCTGCGCTCGTGCGGCCCGGACGATCTGCTCGACGACATCAACCCGTCGTCGCAGGTGGTCGAACTCGGCGCGATCTTCCCGCTCGGCGTGAACGACGTGGACTACGACGTGATCGGCTGCACCGAGTATCGGCTCGATCCGCAGACCCGCACCGTCGAGGTCGTGACGACGATCGACAATTTCTCGCCCGACGACTACGGACTCTTTCCGGGCGACTTCATGAACGCGAGTGGGGAGCTCGAGCAGTGGTCGCCGGTCGCGACGACGGCGCCCGCCACGCTGATCCGGAACGCGGGCGTCGGCGAGATGTTCGCCAACTTCGGCATCCGCGCGATGGGCTTCTACGGTTTCAAGGAAGCCGAGGGCGTCGACTACGCGCTGATCCAGCCGGCGCCGCCGGAGGTGGCCGCACCCAGTTCCTCGTTCACCGCATCGGGAGTCTCGCTAGTCGCCTGGGGCAACACGATCCCGTCGATCCTGCTTGGCGGCATGCCGAACTTCACCGTGCTCGCCGGCACCACGAAGTCGTTCCGACGCTGGTTCGAAGTGGGTGACGGCAGCGCCGGCAATGCGATCGAGTCCTACGTCGATGTGATCGGTCTCGCGAACGGCACGCTGCGCGGCTGCGTTCGCGAAGCCGTGACGAATGCGCCGATCGTCGGCGCCCGCGTCGCCGCGCGCGACATCGTGACGGCGCCGCCGTCGCAGGTGCGCAACGTCGTGCGTTCGCACTACGTCACCGACGCAACGGGTTGTTATGAAGGTCGCGTGCCGACCGGCACCTACCAGGTCGCCGCCGCCAAAGAGGGCTACCCGTACGAGAGCAACACCGCGATCCCGACAAATCACCCGGTCACGATCGTCAGCGGCGGAACCGTGGTCCAGGACATCGTGCTGCCGCAGGCCGGGCGCCTGCACGTCGATGCGGTCGATCACAACAGCGCGCCGATTCCCGTGCGCGTCGGCGTGGTCGGCTTCGACCCGAGTCCCGAGATTACGCTGACGGCCACCGCGGTCAGCGCCAACGACACCAGGACGCAGCTCTTCTACGACCGCACTGTCGATGCGATTCCGACCGCGCTCACGCGCACCGAGTACAGCAATGCAGTGGGCGTCGTAGACATCGCGCTCGAACCGGGCACGTATCAGGTCGCGGTGTCACGCGGTACCGAGTATTCGCTCTTCACGCAGCAGGTGACGATCACGGCCGGCAACACCACGACGGTCGCCGCGCAGGTGGCGCCGGTGCTCGACACGATCGGCGCTATCTCCGGGGACTACCACGTCCACATGATCGACAGCCCGGACTCGCGCATCAGCCACAGGAATCGCATCGAGTCGTTTGCGGGCGAAGGCATCGAGGATCTGATCGCCACCGATCACGCGGCCGTGACGGATCTCGATGCGAAGATCGCGGCGCTCGGCTTCGGGGCGTTCGTGAACTCGACGCCCGGCGAAGAGGTCACGAGCTTCGACTACGGCCACTTCAATGCGTATCCGCAGGGCCAGGATCCGTCGCAGCCGCAGACACAGGGATCGACCGACCATGCGGGCGCCGCGCCGCCGGGCCAGGACTTCCCGGGGTTCGGCAATTACAACCTGTCGCCCGCGCAGATCGAGGCGGCGGCGATCGGCAAGCCGCAGAACGTCGGCAAGGAGACGGTGGTCCACATCAACCACATCTCGAGCCACTTCAATCCGCTGCGCATCGACACGTCGCAGACGCCGCCGACGTCGGTGCTCGACGGCCTGGCCTTCGACGTCAACGGTGACCCGCTCGCGAACAACCCGCTCTTCTTCCGCCTCGATCCGAGCATCACGAACTTCTACCACCACTTCGCCGCGCTCGAGCTTTGGAACGGGTTCTCGATCGCACACCAGAACGAGTACCTGAACCAGCGCATCGGGGTCTGGATGAACCTGCTCAATCAGGGCCTGTTCACGACGGCGATCTCCGACACCGACACGCACAAGTTCCACAATCTCGAAACGGGCGGCGCGCGGTCGTGGACGCCGTCTTCGAGCGACGCTCCGTCCGCCATCGCCGATCTGGAGATCGCGCGCGCAGTGCGTGCGGGCAAGATGGTCGGCGGCCAGGGCATCTACGTGCAGACGCGACTCGTCGTCACCGACGGCTCGGGTGGCACGGCGTCACTGGTCGGTGTGGTGCCTTCCGGCACGCAACCCGGGACGCTTCAGGCGGGCACGCTCGTCACCGTCGCGAACGGCGAAGTGAATCTGGAGATCCGCGTGCAAGCACCGACCTGGGCGCCGTACGACAGGATCCAGATCTACCGCAACGCAGCAACGCAGGTCGCCACGACGAACGGCGGTACGCCGACGCTCTTCACTGCAGTGCCGACGACGACGCTGAACGTCGGTACCGACTTCAGCGTCGCCACGGTTCCGGTGAACGGTTCGCAGCGCCTCGAGACCAACCACACCGTCAATCTGACCGGTCTCACCGAGGACGAGTGGATCGTCGTGATCGTCAAAGGCACACAGGGCGTTTCGGCACCGATGTTCCCGGTGATGGCCGACGGCGTCTCGCTGGCGCAGAACCCGAACCTCGCGGCGCTGCAATCGGTGACGATCACCGAGAACGGCATCCGCGCGCTCGGCACGACCAACGCGCTCTACGTCGATGTCGACCAGAACGGCGTCTTCGACGCGCCGGGCGTGACGGTGGTGCCCTGAGCGGAGCGCGCACAGCGGCCCTCGCCGCATTGCTCTGTGTCGCAGCGTTGGTGCCAGCCACGGGCGGCGCGAAAGAAATCGCGCCGGCGCGTGGCGGAGCGCCGCTGCTGCGCGGCGTCGAGAACGCGAAGCGCAGCGTCGTCGCGACGGTCGTGGATGTCGGCCGCATCGACACCTACGGATTCGCCGCGACGTTCGCGGTCGAGCGCGATCTCGCCACCGATACGCCCGTTGCGGGCGAGACCTTGCGCGTCGGCTGGGAGGAACTGGTTCCCGATCGTGCGGCGCGCTTCCGCAAGGGCGAGCGCGTGCTCGTCGCGCTCGAAGCGCTGCCCGGCTACTCGCTGTGGCGCCAGCGCTTTCCGAACGGCAACGCGTTCGCCGTGGCGGAGCGCGGCACGGCGTTCTTGCTCGATCCGGACGACGCTACGGTCACGAGCCTCGCGCGCTACCAGCGCATCGATCCGAGCGAGCGCGAACAGGCGCCGGGCGTCGAGGCGCTCGCGGGGATCGTCGAGATCGCGGCGGCGCCGCTTGCCGAGGGAGCGGCGACTCGCCTCGCAGAGATCCCCGGGCTGGGCACGAAACTGCGTCAGCCCGCCGCAGCGGCGCTCGGCGCTGCGATCGAGAGCACGGCGCGACCCGACGTCCTGCGTCTCACGCTGATCCGGCTCGCAGCAGCCCATCGCCTGGACGGAATGCGCGCTTCGATCGAACGCGTCGCCGAGGGCGGACCGCCGCTCGCAGGTGAGGCGTGGGCTGCGCTGCTCGCGATCGACGGTTCGCTGCCGCCCGAGACCGTGCAACGCCTGCTCGGCTCCGCCGACCCGAGCGTCCGCGCCGTCGCGGTGCGCGCTTCGGTCGGCATGCCGCAAGCGGCCAGCGCGCTGGCGCTCGGACGCTCCGATCCGGCGCCGGTCGTGCGCATCGCCGTCGTCGAGACGCTGCTCTCGACACAGAATCCCGCGTCGCTCGAAGTCGGCTACGCGACGCTCTTCGATCGCGAACCGGAGGTGCGCGCCGCGGCGGCGATCTCCGTCGGCAAGCTCGGTGCGGAGGTGGTTCCGCACTTGCGTGAGCTCGCGCTCGCGCGCTCCGGTCGCGACGCGAACGGCCCCCTCGGCGCGCTCGCGTTCGCGGGCGCCGAAGGACAAGGCGTTCTGCTCGAACTCACGCAGACGCACCCCGACGCGAACACGCGCGGTCAAGCGCGGATGCTGCTCGGCCTCGATCCCAAGAAGCCCTGACGAACGAGCGCGCGTGGGGGGCGCGTGCATCGGAACGCATGCGCTCTGTTCGCCTACGGCTCGCTGCGCACCGCCTCGACGCGCTTGCGCTCCCACACGACATAGGCCGCCCACGGCGTCGCACCGTCCCAGAGCGGCCGCTCGTTCCACATCGCGCGCGCGGGTTTGCCTTCGATGATTCGCGTACTGCGATCCGCCGCGAACGGAACCACGGCGGCAACCTCGTAGTCGCGCTCGATGCGCTCGCGCAGACCGCGCTTCAACGCGGGCGGCGTGCCGCGCTGTTCGAGCGTCGAGGTGCGCACGAAGACGCCGACGAGGAAGCGCGGAAGCGCTGCATCGAGTTCGGCGAGCGCTTCGTCCTGACGCGCCGCGGCCGCCGGCAGCGGCATCGTGAGCGGGTAGATGAACGGGTAGCGGCTCGCGCTCTTGCGATCAGCGTAGAAGAGCAGCTGTGGTTCCGAGCCATAGATGAAGAGCTGCTCTTCGGGCGCCGCGTTCGCGGCGATCCACGCACCGAGTGCAGGCGCTTCCGGAAACGGGTTCGATCCGTAGATGCGATGCAGCTTCGATTCCGGACGCGCCGGCCCGAAGTACCACCAGTTCGACGCGAGGCAGCCGCCGAGCAGCAGCAGCGCCGCGAGCGGCGCGAACGCGCGTGCGAGCGGTCGCTCCCCGAACGCGAGCCGGCCGAGCGCATCGAGAGCGACGCCGATGAGCAGCGCGAGCGGCGGCAGCGCGAGCACGAAATAGTGTTGGCGGAAGTAGCCGCCCGCCGCGATCGCGGGCAGCGATGCGGCGAACCAACCCGCCAGCCAGGCGAGCCTTCGTCGCGTGCAAGACCGCGAACCGGCCGCGCCGAAGAGCGCGAGCGGCGCGGCGAGCGCCACCAGATAGAACGGAGCGAGCGGCACGAGCGTCGGACCGAACTCGGCGGCGAAGCTCGCGGGATAGTCGCGCAGCGCAGTCGCGCCGGCGTACGCGAAATTGTTCCAGACCACCGCATCGAGAAACGCGGACCAAGCTCCGTGCATCGCGAAGTAGAGTGCGATCGGCGCGAGCATCACCGCGATGCCGACCGCTGCCGCCGCAGCGTGCGCGAGCTTGCGACGCGAGAGCAGCACGGCGGTCGCGATCTGGTACGCCACGATCGGCGCCGCCACCGGCTTCAGCAGCAACGCGATGCCGCCGAGCACGCCGACCCGCAGCGAGTAGCCGACCCGCTGCCGCCGCGCGGCGAGCAGCGCGAAGAGTGCGCCAAAAGAAATCGGCGCGAGTGCAAGCTGCTCGGTGTTGACCGCATTGCCGAGCCAGCTCGGGTGCGCCGACAACAAGAGTCCCGCGAGTGCCGCCGCGATGCCGACCGCAGGCGAGAAGAGCAGCGTGCCGAGCGCGACGACGGCGCCGAGCGCAGCGATCGTCGCGAGCTGCGCGGACCAGCGCACCGCCGCGGGCGTCTCACCGCCCACCGCGAACGCAGCCGCGTAGAACAGGAATGCGCCCGGCGGCTTTTGATCGAACGCGTCGCGATACGGAACGTCGCCGGCGAGCCAACGCTGCGCGATGTACGCGTACTCGCCCTCGTCGCGCTCGAAGGGAAGCGCCGCGACGGGGGCGCGCAGCACGCACGCGAGCGCCGCCACGACGAGCCAGCCCGCGATCGCGATGCGCAGCACCGGAGCGCCGTCCCGGTCGCTGTCCGAGTTCTGCGTCACGCGCGCCTCCGCATCGAATCTGTTCTGCCGCGCTGCGCCGCGATCACTCGAAGAAGAACGGACTCGACCAGGCAGCGCCGCCGTCGCGCTGCACGGCGCGCACGTACACCGCTTCACCGGGACGCAGATCGCGGAGTTCTTCGGTGAAGCCGATGCGTCCGCGCTCCTCGCCGGGAATGCTGCGCACGACGGCGGGACCGCGGATCACGTCGATGCGATCGAAGCCGCTCTCGCCGATCGCCAGCACCGACAGCCGCGCCGGATTGCCTGCAGCGCTCGCAGCCATCACCGATCCCATCGGTGCACCGTTCAGCGTCACCTGCAGGAAGATGCGCAGACCATTCGTCGCGTAGACGCGGCGTGCACGCAGCGCCGCGAGCACACCGTCGCGTGTGAGATCGTCCGACAAGATCGCGGCGAGACCCCCGGAGCCCGAGTTGCCGAGCGACGTGAGACCTGGATGACCGTCGTGGCTGTCGCCGCTGCCGACGAAGCCGAGTTGGAATCCGCGCTGCAGGACATCGCGCACGAAGTTCCCCGGGACCGGCTCGTGGATCTCGTGCGGCGCATCGGGCGCTTCGCTGTTGCCGTGCACCGACACGATCTCGGTGATCGGTTCGAGTACGGGATCGGGCGGGATCTCCCAATTCGTCGCGATCGGTCCGCCCGCGGAATGGTGCGCGAAGGTGAGCGCGCGCTTGCCGCGCAGCGCATCCCAGAGCTGAAGCGGCGAAGTGTAGGCGGGATCCGCGGTCGAGATGACGGGGCCGTCGGCGTCGAAGTAGAGCACGTGGCGATGGCCGTGAATCCAGCTCGTCCACTCGAAGCCGAGGATCGTCACGAAGCGGCCGGGCGCGTCGAAGGCTGCGACCTGTTTGCGGATCTCGGTCCAATACGCGGGCGTTGCATCGAGCGGACGCCGACCGACGTGGTCGTGATCGGTGAGCGCCACGACATCGAGTCCCGCGATGTCGCGTGCGTAGCGGAAGTAGTCTTCGACGGTGCCGCTGCCGTCGCTGAGGTTCGAGTGACCGTGCAGATCGGCCCACAGGATACGCGGCGTCTGCGGCAACACGACCAGCGGATTGCTGCCCGCGGCGCGCCCGTCGAGCCCTGTAGCGCGGACGCGCATGATGCCCGGCGATCGGACGACGACGGGAACCGCGGCATGGCCGTCGCGCACTGAAACCTGCGCAGGCACCTCGAGCCCTGCGTCGGCTTCGAGCTGGATGTCGGCCTGGATGCCGCGACACCAATTGGCGCGTGCGTCGAGCAGCGAGACGTGGAGTTGCACTGTCTCGCCGGTGCGCGCCGTCGTCGGCATCAGCAGCGCGATCTGGGTCGGCGGACCGGCTTCGGTGTCTACGATCGGCGACTCCACGACGAGCCCGCCGACGCCATCGCCGTCGCCATCGACTTGCAGCCACATGCGATCGCCGCGGTCGGCGAACATCTCGACGATCGCCAGCGCGGGACCGGCGCCGTAGGTGATGCGCACGCGCTCGCCGGCTCGCAGCGAGCGGCCCTTCACCTCGATCGCGACACCGCCCGACTCGATCAGGATGCCCGTCGGCGGCACGTCGCGCAGCACGAGTTCGACGCCGCGCGCGTTCGTCTCCGCCGTGACGTAGCCCGGCGCGTCCGGAGCGCTGCTCTGCGCCGGACTCCAGAACCACCACTTCTTGGTTTCGAGCAGGATCGAACCGCCCGGCGCGATTCCCTCCGCGCCGACCTCATACACGATCACGAGTCGCGCGGCGGACTGCGACACCACACGCGCGCGCGGACCCGGATCGAACCAGGCGCGCCCGCCGCCGTCGGAGGGCGAGCGCTGCTTCGCGAGATCGGCGCGCAGGTCGCGCTCGAGCACCAGCTTCGCCGTGGGCGGTGGTCCGTCACGCGGCGTCGGCGGCGGTGGTGCGGGAAGCGCGGCCGGCACGAGGGCGGGCGCCGCCGCGGCCGGCTCGTTCGCAGTGGGCGCAGCGCTCTCGCGCGATCCGCACGCCACACCCAGCGTCGCGAGCAGAAACACCAATAGCGCGACGCGACGCACGATGGTGACGTCAGCTCGCGGCGTCGAGCGAGAAGCACACGGCTTCGACGCCAGCGCCACCGATGGTGAGCGTCCGCGTCTGCGGATCCGCGCGCACGACGAGGCCCATGCCGCCGATCGGTGTCGACGCATGGCGCTGACGCTTCTCGCCGTCGATCTCGAGCGCGGCGCTGTTGCCCGCCGCATCGCGGAACGAGAGCAGCGCGCGGCCACCGCCGGGACGGTGTTCGCACCAATCGAGCGCCTTCTCGACGCTGTCGAGGCGCTCGATGCATTGATCGAGCAGCAGCAGGCCCGGCGCCGCGCAACGCTCATCGGTGGCGGGCGCCGCCAGCGGCACCGCGACGCCTGCCAGACCGCGATCGTTCACGCCCGCGAGACCCGCGACGTGCGCAGGTCGCGCGAAGCTGAGATTCGGATAGCCGCCGTCGGGCGTGCAGTGGCGCACCACGAATCCGCTGAGCGGCCAGGGCGATGCGATGCGCAGCTCGAGCGCGTCGCCCGCGGCGCCGCCTTCGCAGTGGAGCGCGCCCTCTGCGGATCCATCGAGTTCGCGCAGCAGCGCGTCGAAGAGCGCCGCGCTCGCGACGCCCGCGCCGGCGGCGAGCCCGAGCACGCGCTCGGCGAGATGCGGGAAGTGGCGCGTGACGTCGCGCGCAACGGCGATGCGCGCCGGCACGTCGTCGCGTCGTAGCGCGCGGAAGCGATCGCGAAATCCCGTCGCCACGATCCAGCCCTGCGCACGCGCATCGGCGCGAATCTCGTCGCGACACGCGCGACCCTGATCGAGTCCGAGATCGCGCGGAGCACCCGCGCAGCGCGCCAGCAGCGTCGCGCGCACGCGTGCTAGTGGCTCGCGCCGAAGTCGACCCACTCGACGAGCACCTCGTTGAGCGCGCCGGTGCGGTAGCCCTCGAGGTCGAGCGAGACGTAGCGGAAGCCGAGCGGCTTGATCGCGGCGACGAGCGCACGCGCCATCTGCGGCTCGAGCGCGCGCGCGAGTTCGCTCGGGTCGATCTCGATGCGCGCCAGCTCGCCGTGGTGGCGCAAGCGCACCTGGCGGAAGCCGAGTGCGCGCAGCCGCTCCTCGCCGTCCTCCACCTGACGCAGGCGTTCAGGCGTCACGGCGGTGCCGTACGGCAAGCGCGACGAAAGACAAGCGGACGACGGCAGATCGGCGGTCGGCAATCCGGCAGCTCGCGACAGCGTGCGGATCTCGGCCTTCGACAGCGCGACATCGAGGAAAGGCGAGAGCACGCCTTGCTCGGCGGCGGCGCGATGCCCCGGCCGGAAGTCACCCGTATCGTCGGTGTTGATGCCGTAGGCGACGGCGCCAAAGCCGAGGAGATCGCGCAACTTGCCGAGCACCTCGAAGAGTTCCGACTTGCAGTGGTAACAGCGGTCCGGGTTGTTGGCGCGATACGCGTCGCTGTCCATCTCGTGTGTTTCGACGAAGCGATGTTCGATGCCGAAACGCGCGACGACATCCTCCGCCATGCGCCGGTGGCTCTCGGGATACGACGGCGAGACGGCGGTGACGGCGAGCGCATCGGCGCCGAGCGCATCGCTCGCAACCCACGCGAGGTAACTCGAATCGACACCGCCCGAAAACGCGATCAGCACGCGGCCGGCGCTGCGCAATCGCTCGCGCAGTGCAGCCTCCTTGGCGACGAGAGCCGGGGTGATCGTCAACACGCGAGCGAGGTTACGAGTGGCGTCGGAGCGGGTCAACCGACTCATTGGTCTCGCCGCTCGCCGACTCGTGATGTCGCCGCTCGCCGTTGGCTCGCTACGCGGGAGATGGGGGAGCGGGGTTGGTTGCTCATTCGGGCGCAGCTTGGTGATGTCGCCGCTCGCCGTTGGCTCGCTACGCGGGTAAGGTGGCGCGGAGCTCAGAGCATGGCCCGCGTAGCGAGGCAAAGCCGAGCGGCGACATCATGAGTTGGCGCGCTAAGCGGAAACGCCAGCGCGAAGCTCCAAGCCCGTCCCGCGTAGCGAGCCAACGGCGAGCGGCGAGGATCATAAGTTGGCGAGCGGCGACTCCATGAGTTGGCGCGCTGCGCGTGCTCGGTATGATGCGCAATTGGGGGGCATGGAACATGGCGAAGCTTCGCGTTGGACTCGTATACGGCGGTCGATCGGTCGAGCACGAGGTCTCGATCGCGTCGGCGACGTCGATCCTGCGCAACCTCGATCCTTCGCGTTACGAGGTGTGGCTCGTCGCGATCGATCATGGTGGCGCGTGGCGCGTCGGCGCACCGGGCACGTCGCTCGAAGCGGCGATGGAGCGCGGCGCCGCAGTCGTGTTGCCGCCGACGCCCGCCGAGAATTCGCTTCGTCCGGTCGCGGGCGGCGAAGCGGTCGCGGTGGACGTGCTCTTTCCGATCGTCCATGGCCACGGCGGCGAGGACGGCTCGCTCCAAGGCCTGCTCGAGCTGGCCGGTTTGCCGTATGTCGGCTCGGGCATCGCCGGTTCTGCCATCCAGATGGACAAGGAGATTGCGAAGCGTCTGCTCGATGCCGCAGGTCTGCTGGTGTCGCCGTGGCGCGTGGTGCACTCGCACGAGCTGGCGCGCGATCCGAGGGGTGTTGCGACGCGCGTCGCTGACGAGCTTGGCTTTCCGGTGTTCGTGAAGCCCGCGAATTCGGGCTCGTCGGTCGGCATCCAGAAAGTGACGAAGCTGCAGGCGCTGCCGCGCGCGATGGCGGAAGCGAGTCGCTACGACACGAAGCTGCTCGTCGAGACCGCGATCGACGCGCGCGAGATCGAAGTGGCGGTGCTCGGCAACGAGGAGCCCGAGGCGTCGGTGCCCGGCGAGATCCGCACGCATCGCGACTTCTACGACTACGAAGCGAAGTACGTCGATGAGAGCACGGAGCTGCTCGTGCCCGCCCCGCTCTCTGAGAGCGAGAGCGATGCAGTGCGCGCGCTCGCGATCCGCGCCTATCGCGTGCTCGAGGGCGCGGGCCTCGGTCGCGTAGATTTCCTGATGGAGCGCAGCACCGGCAACTTCTACTTGAACGAGCTGAACAGCTTGCCGGGCTTCACGGAGGTCTCGATGTACCCGCGCCTCTGGGAAGCGACCGGCCTGCCCTATCCGCAACTCCTCGATCGACTGATCGAGCTCGCGATCGAGCGGCACCGCAGGCGCGCGGCACTCGAGACTACGTTCCGCAAAGGGATCTAGTGCCCGCCGGGACGCGCGGCTCGCTGCTCGCTCGAATCTTCGGGATCGATCTGCGAGCGCTCGCCGCGATGCGGATCGGCATCGGCCTGATCCTGGTCTTCGACCTCGCCTCGCGTGCTGTCCACTTCAGCGAGAGCTACGCGGACAGCGGCCCCGTCCCGCGCGCGCTCCTCGACTCGTGGATGACGGAGACGATCGCACCGTTCCATCTCTGGTCGGGCGATGTCCGCTACCAGGCCGTCCTCCACGGTCTCTCGTTCGTCTTCGCGTGGATGCTTCTGCTCGGGGTGCGCACGCGACTCGCAGCGGTCGCGTCGTGGCTGCTGCTCGTCTCGCTGCAAGTGCGCAATCCGTTCCTGCTGAACTTCGGAGATGAGATCCTGCGCGTCTGTCTTTTCTGGGCGCTCTTTCTACCGCTCGGCCGCGTGTGGTCGTTCGATGCGAGGCGTGCGGTGCGACCGGCGGCGCGCGTCGTCCTCTCGATCGCGAGCGCCGCGCTGCTGCTGCAAGTCTGCTTCGTCTACTTCTTCACGGCGCTGCTGAAGACCGGCCCGAGCTGGCACGGCGAGGGAACGGCCGTCTACTACACGCTGCACTACGACTCGATCGCGCGACCGCTCGCGGCTTGGATGCGTCAGCAAGTCCCGATCACCCAGTTCATTACGTGGGCGACGCTGGTGCTCGAATACGTCGGCCCGTTCCTGCTGCTGACGCCGCTCTGGCCGGTCCGCCTGCTCGCGGCACTCGGCTTCGTATCGCTTCACGCTGGAATTGCAGCCTCGTTGAACCTGGGGATTTTCCCGTTCATCGATTTCGTGGCGCTGCTGCCGTTCCTGCCGAGCCCCGTGTGGGACCGCCTCGAGTCGCTCGTCCGCCGCGCCTTCCGCGCTGCTCCGCTTCCGATCGAGGCCGCGGGCGCCGAAGTGTCCGCGCCGCGCGGCGCGCTGCAGATCGCGACGGCAACGGCAGTCGGCGCCTTCCTCGCGTTCGTCTTCGCCTACAACCTGTCGGGGGTGTGGACGGGGCTCGCGCTTCCATCCCCGATCGTTCGCGCCGGGTTCTTCCTCGGATTGAAGCAGGAATGGCGCATGTTCACGCCTGATCCGGCGCGCGAGGATGGGTGGCTCGTGATGCCGGCGCGGCTGGCGAACGGCGCCTTGATCGACCTGTCGGAGCAGGGGCCCACGCTCACCTGGTCGAAGCCCCGGAGCGGATGGAATTCGCGGCGCTCGGTGCGCTGGGGCTTCTATCTGAACACGCTGCGGCGTACGAGCGCCAACGGCTCGATTCGCCGCTCCTATCTGCGCTGGCGCTGTCGCGAGTGGAACCTCTCGCATCCAGACGCGGAGCAGATCCAGCGCGTCGATCTTTTTTACATGCGCGAGCAGATTCCGCCGCCGCCGGGCGGGAGCCGCCATCTCGACAAGCTCTTTCTCGCCTCGCACGAATGCCCGATGCCGGGCGCGCGCCCCGCGCCCGGCTGGGACGTCGCGGTCCCGGAGAGCGGCGCCTCGCCCACTCCGATCACGGTGGGTCCGCCGCCGCTGCCCGTCATCCCGAGCGGATCCTAGTTCCCGCCCCGAGTCGGCGATCCGGTGGTAGGAAGCCCGCTGCCAGCGAGCGATCCAGAACGCGAAGGGTTGTGGTCCCCCAATTGGTCCTGGCACGCAGCCTGCTCTGTCTCCCGACATGAACACACCGCGCCCGCGCTTCTGCCCGAACTCAGAATGTCGTTTCCACACAGATCCGCGAGGTTGGCGCTTCAAGAAGAAGGGCTTCTTCCACCGCGACACAGATCCATACCGCGTGCAGCGGTACCGCTGTTCGCCCTGCGGCCGGTCCTTCAGTTCACAAACCTTCGCGTTGACCTACTGGATGCGCCGGCCCGACCTCCCGCGCAAGCTGTTCCTGCGACTGCTCTCCTGTTCCGCGTACCGCCAGATTGCGCGCGATCTCGGCGTCTCTCCCACAACTGTGCTTCGCCAGGTCGAACGCCTCGGTCGCCATTGTCTGCTCTTCCACGAACGATTGCGTCCCAAGCAGTCTCTCGCTGAATCGCTCGTCGTCGATGGCTTCGAGACCTTCGAGTTCAGCCAGTACACGCCAGTGCATTTCCACACCGCCGTCGGCGCGGACTCGCACTACGTCTACGGCTTCACCGACAGCGAGCTGCGTCGCAAGGGACGGATGACGGCGCAGCAACACCAGCGTCGCACCCAGCTCGAACTCGACTTCGGCCGCCCCGATCCGCGCTCGATCGAACGCGAGATGGCGGCGCTTGTTGAGATCGTCGTGCCGTTTGGATCCACTATCGCCATCCATTCCGATGACCACCCGGCCTATCAGCGGGCCTTCGGGAGGATCCGCGACCGCAACATCGCCCACTCGACCACACGCTCGACGGTGTCGCGCACGCCGCAGAACCCACTGTTCCCGGTGAACCTGCTCGACCTGCTGATCCGCCACTCGAGTGCGAACCACAAGCGCGAGACGATCGCGTTTTCGAAGCGGCGACAGAGCGCGGCCGAGCGACTCTTTGTGCTCGTCGTGTGGCGGAACTACTTGAAGTCGTTCTCGGAACAGAAGCGAGATGCATCGCCCGCGCAGCGGCTCGGGATCCTTGGGCGAAGGCTCACCGTCGATGAGGTACTCGCGATGCGGCTCTTTCCGAAGCGCATCGGTATGCCCGAGCGCTGGGCGCAGTACTACTGGCGGCTCATTCCGACGCGAAGGATCCCGAATGGGCGGAGGCATGCGTTGCGATACGCGGCTTGATTGCGCCGAGCTCCACGTGCTCCGGGCCAACACTCTCCGTTTGCCGACCCAATCTCGGGAGCACAACCAACGCGAAGAGGCGGCCATCCCGAAGGATGACCGCCCCAAAGAACGAGCACTCAGCTAGGAGCTGGCTGCTTAGCGGACGCGGCTGCGGCCGAAGGCCACGAGGCCCGCGATGCCCGAACCGAGCAGCATCAGCGTGCCGG
>JANNKU010000042.1:0-58424 GCA_031396445.1 Deltaproteobacteria bacterium
CCCATCACGTCGCAGGAACCCTTCGGCAACGCTTCGTCGAGACACTGCTCGACGATGCCGCGCGCGAGCCCCTCGATCGCTCCGATCGACTTCGGCTGGAAGAAACCGCGCAGCTTCACGCGAAGCTGCGTGTGCTCGGGCGGGTCCATCAAGTTGAGCATCGGTGTCACCGGTTGGACCTTGGTCAGCACCTGCGCGGGCGTCGTGCCCTGCGCCGCCGAGAGCAATGGACTCGACGAAAGGTTCCAGACGTCCTCGAAACGCGACAGCGCCCACGCGTTGTAGTTCTCGAGGTAGTAGACCGGCGCCTCCGCACGCAGCCGATCGTAGATCGGATACGGATCTTCCATCACCTCGGCGGAGAAGGGGTCGTAGCGGACCATTGCACGCTCCTTTGTGTCGTCGTCGCCATTCTGGAGACTGACGCAAGACTGCCTTCTCGTTGCGCCGTGTTCGCGCGCCTCGCTGGCGAGGCGAGTGCGCGCCCACCCCGACGGTCCGAAGCTACGCGCCGCTCGGAGCCGGCGCTTCGGCTGCGCGTTTTTCGCGCGCGCGTTCCAGTGTGAGTTCGATGCGTTTGTCGTCGGGAGCGACGGCCTTGGCGCGTTCGAGCATGGCGAGCGCCATCTCGACGTTTCCCTGCTGCAGCTGCAGGCGACCGGCGGCGTAGAGCAGATCGGGGTCATCGGGATGGGTGTGCAAACCGGCGTCGAGCGCGGCGAGCGCATCGTCGCGCTTGCCGATCTTCTCGAGGTACGCGCCCTTGGTCTGCCAGGTTGTGGCGCGATCGTGGCGTTCGATGCCGCGATCGAGAACACGCAGCACGGCGTCGACGTCGTCGTGTTGCGCAGCCATCTGCGCGACGCGGTTGTAGTCGGCGGGCGCGTCGCGCTGAATGAAGGCGAGGCGCCCCAGTGCGGCCTCCGCCGTCACGACGTCGCCCTTCGCGAGAGCCGGCCCGAGCACGCGATCGCGCTCCAGCAGCGATGCGACTGTCGATAGCGTCCAGAGCGCGCCGGCGCCGAGCAGGATCGGCGCGAGCCAGCGGCGCTGCGGCACGGCGATCGCTTCGGGGCTCGGCGCTTCGCGCCGGATCAATGCGCGCGCGACGCGGCCGTCACGAAGTTTCCAGATTGCGCCATCGATCATGAAGTGGTGGATGTTGACCATCGCCGCCACCAGCACGCCAGCGTCTTCGCCGGTCGCGACGCCTCCGAAGCGGCCGCCAGGGAGTCCGCTCCACACATAGAGAATCGCAGGCAGACTCCAGATCGCGGAGCCGGCGAACACGCACTTCGCGTAGTAGCGAACGCGCGCGGCCGGCTTCTTCTCGCCGGCGTAGTAGGCGGTGATCCACAGATACTGGGCGGCGTGGCCGGCGGCGACCCAGATGAAGAGGAACGACGCGTTGTCGGGGCGGAACGGATCGACGTTCGAGAGCAGGCCGAGTTCGCGACCGAGCGGCGGCAGCGAGAACCACAACATCTGTGTCGCCATCACCAGAGCCGTGGGAACGAGATCCGATACGCGCTGCGCGCGGCGCAACAAATCCTTTGCCGCGAGCGCGATGCACGCGACGTACGCCGCGCCGAAGCCCACCCACGCGTAGCCCCAATACGGCGCCGGGATGCCGAAGCGCAGGAAGCGGTAGAGCGAGCCGGTGTACTCGATCGGCGCGTAGTCGCCGGAGTACGCTGCGCCGTGAATTGCGAGGAAGGTGAGGAAGTACGAGAGCACGAACGATGCGTGGATGAAGCGCTTGGTCGTCGGCGTGATCTCGACACCGCGTCGGCGCAGGAAGAGCAGCGACACACCGTAGTTCTGGCCGGTGTAGTGCCACGGGCTCCAGGTCAAGTAGATCGAGAGCAGTAGCGAGCCGAGTGCGGCCGAGTAGAGGCCACCGACGAAGAGCGCGGCGACGACCAGTGTCAGCCACACCGTGAAGACAGCGTACGCGCGTCGCTCCGTGCGCTGTTCGTAGACGCGCAACAGTGTGGCGCCGTAGTGCGGCGTGCCGAAGAACACGCTCACCAAGGGCAGCAGTCCCATCGGAAGCCACGCGCGCAGCTCGGGTCCGGCGAAGACCATCGCCACGAAGAACGCCATGTACGCAACGCCGCAGCCGACCAGGATGTCGGGCACGGGTCCGAAGAGCCAGCGATTGCTTTGCGGCACGGCGGCGGCCATTGCGGCCATTCTGCACACCTCGTGATTCCCAATGCAAGGTCTTCGCTCGGCTGCGCGTCCCTGGATGTGCGACGGGCCGGCTCAGCGCTCCGGCGTAAAACGCAAATTCATCTGGACGCAGGATCGTACCAGCGCCGAGGGCACGATCACCGCGCCTTCTGCATCCGCGTACTCCATATCCGGGAAGCGGCGCAGCAGCTCCTCGAACGCCACGCGCATCTCCATCCGCGCGAGGTTCGCGCCGAGGCAGAAATGCGGCCCCAGGCCGAAGCCGAGATGCAGCGCGTTGCGATCGACGCGGAACACGTCGGCATCCTCGTAGACGTCCTCGTCGCGATTCGCCGACGGATAGAGCATCAACACGCGCTGGCCCGACTCGATCTTTTGATCGCGGATCTGCGTGTCGCGCGTGACGGTGCGCGCGAACGAATGCACCGGCGCGACGAGGCGCACCATCTCTTCGACCGCCATCGGCAGCAGCGCCGGATTGTCGAGCACCTTCTTTCGCTCACCGGGGTTCTCGATCAACAACTGCATGCCACCCGAGAGGCCGTTGCGCGTGGTCTCGTTGCCAGCCACCAGCAGGATCACCAGCAGCATGATCAGCTCGTTGTTGGCCAGCGCGAGCTGGTGCGAGTCCTGATGATGATCATCGAGCTTCTGATCGAAGGTGCCGAGCATCCCGCTGTCGTTGGCGCCGACCAGGATGCTGACGAGATCGTCCTTCGGCTCACGCCGGCGATCCTCGATGATCTCGGTGACGTACGCGGAGTACGCGACGAAGGCCTGCCCCGCTTTCGCCATCACCGCGGGATCCTTCGTGCCATCACCGCGGATCATCGCGTCCGACCAGGCGTGGAAGCGGTGCCGATCTTCGCGGCGGATGCCGATCATCTCGGCGATCACCGCGAGCGGCAGCGGCACCGCGACATCCTCGACGAACTCGCAATGCCCTTGCGCGGCGATCGCGTCGAGCGATTCCTTCACGATCGTGCGGAACGCGATCTCGAGGTTCTTCACCATGCGCGGCGTGAAGCCCTTGTTGATCAGCCCGCGCAGCTTCCCGTGGCGCGGCTCGCCTTCGTCGATCAGTCCGATCTTCGGCGCGTTGCCGAGCCTGACACCGAAAGCAGACGTGAAGAGTTCCTGATCCTTCGAGACCAACGCCACGTCTTCGTACTTCGAGAGGATCCAGCAGCCGTCCTTCTCGGACCAGTGCACGGGATCGTTGCGGCGCAGCCACCGCATCCGCTCGTGGATCGATGCGTCCCAGCTAGCCGGATCGAGGTAGGCAACGTTCACGTCGAGATCGTCCATGTCAACTCCTCAAAGTGTCGCGGGGGGATCGGTGGGGAAAAGCGCAGCGACGATCTCGCGCAGCAGGCCGGTCTGCTGCGCGAACATCGACGGCGAGAGCAGATCGCTGCCATTGAGATCGGCCCACAGCGCGACGCTCGCGAAGTAGCCGACCAGCATGTGGTACATGGCGAGAACCAACAGCGGAACTTGTTCGGGCGTCCAGCGCTGCGAGCCGGGCGACACTTCGACCATCTCGCTCGCGCGACCGAAGACGGGTGTGATCCATTCGCGCAGCATCGGCGTGAGGCGCTGCCCGCCCGAGAGCGTTTCGTGGAGCACCAGCCGCGGCAGATTCGGATGCCGCTGCAGCAGCGCCATCACGCGCTCGATCACCGCACCGGGATCGCGACGCGCCGCATCTTGCGCGCCGAACTCGGCGAGGATCGCGAGCACCGGGCCGATGCCGCGCTCGAGCACCGCCGCGTAGAGCGCGTCCTTGGAGAGGAAGTGGTTGTAGAGCGACGGAATCCGCAGATCGACGCGCGTCGCGACGTCGCGCAGCGTCGTTCCCGCATAGCCGTGCTCGGCAAAGAGCGCTTCCGCTGCGTCGAGGATGCGCTCGGCCGTCAGCTCGCCCTTGCGGCGTTGGCCATCGGGGGCCGGAACGGGCGACAGGTGCGACAAATGGGGCTCCGAAAAACTAACGATCGTTAGTTCTATTCGGATCCCGAAGCGAAGTCAATAGCTGGGATCGGAGTTATTCCGATCCGCGGGCGAAGGTGTCGCAGTTTTTCATCGAGCCGGACTCGAGGCCGCGGCGGAACCAGCTGACGCGCTGTTCCGAGGATCCGTGCGTGAACGATTCGGGGACCACGGTGCCCTGCGTCTTGCGCTGGATGTTGTCGTCGCCGATCGCCGACGCCGCGTTCAAGCCTTCCTCGACGTCGCCTTCTTCGAGCAACTGACGCGAGCGATTCGCGTGATGCGCCCACACGCCGGCGTAGCAATCGGCCTGCAATTCGAGTCGCACCGACATCGCGTTGGCCTGCTCTTGTGACGCCTGCTGCTGTGCCTGGTGCACTTGCTGCGAGGTTCCGAGCAGCGTCTGCACGTGGTGACCGACTTCATGCGCGATCACGTAGGCCTGCGCGAAATCGCCGGGCGCCTTGAAGCGATCGCGCAGTTCGCGATAGAAGGCGAGGTCGATATAGACCTTCTGATCGCTGGGGCAGTAGAAGGGACCCATCGCCGCTTGCGCCATGCCGCACGCCGAGCGCACCTGGCCGCTGAAGAGCACGAGCTTCGGCGCGACGTAGCGCTCGCCGCCGGTCGCGAAGATTTCCGTCCACGTATCTTCGGTGTCGGCGAGCACCACCGAGACGAATTGCGAGCCCTCGTCGTTGGCAGCCGGCGCCGGTGCACCACCCTGTGTCGACCCATCGGGCACCTGGATCGACGAGCCGCTGCCGCCATCCGCGAGGATCGAGATCAACGTCATCGGATCGGCGCCGAAGAGCCACGCGCCGAGCAACAACAAGATCAAGCCGCCGCCGCCGAGACGCAGTCCGCCGCCGCCACGGCCGCCACCGCCGAAGCCGCCACCGGCTCCGCGCGCATCTTCGACATTCTCGCTGCGACGTCCCTCGCGCCAACGCATCGCGACTCTCCTTCTTCGATCGGACGCCCAGCATACCCGCTCATTCCCGACCGCGGGGTATGGTTCCGCAATGTCGTGGCTTCCCGAAACGGCGACCGGTGCGACGCCCATCGAGCGCGTCTTCGGACTGCGCCAGGACTTGTTCATCGCCTGCCGCGATTTCGCCGCGCTCTTCTGGGAGCGGCGCCTCGTCGATCCAACGCTGCTCGAACTGTGTCGCGTGCGGATCGGGCAGATGATCGGCGCCGAGCTGCCGGCGCTCTGCGACGCGATGAACGATGCACGCGCTGCGGTGCCCGCGGCGAAGCTCGCGGACCTCGATGCGTGGTGGAAGAGCGCCGCGTTCTCCGACACCGAGCGCGCGTGCCTGCGCTTCGCGGAGCAATTCGTGCTCGATCCGAAGGGCATCGGCGACGACGACGCGGCCGCGGTGGTCGCCGCACTTGGCGACGCGGGCACCGTCGCGTTCGTCGAAGCGCTGGCGATCCTCGACGGCTTCTCGCGCTTCACGCGCTTCCTCGAGATTGGAGCGGAGCGATGATTCCGCCGCGCGTGAAGCCGCCGAGGGCGACGTCGACCGATCCGATCCAGGCGAGTCCGCTCGCGCTGCAACCCGAATCGCTCGCGGCGTTCCTACGTGCGTACGGAACGTTGTGGAGTCACGGCGTCGTCGATCAGACCACGAAAGAGATGGCGCGCATCCGCAACGCGCGCCGCATCGACTGCCCCATCTGCAAAGCGATCCGCTTCGCCGGCGCGCGACGCGAGGGTCTCACCGAAGCGCTGGTCGATCGCATCCGCGACGACTGGGCCACGCGCGATCTCACGCCGCGACACAAAGGTGCGCTGCGCGCGGTCGATGCGTTCCACGATGATGCCGGCGCGCTCGATGAAGCCGGGCGCGGCGAGCTGCTCGCGAACTTCTCGCCGTCCGAGATCGTCGAGCTCGGCGCCGGCATCGCGCTCTTCCTCGGCTTCTCGAAGATCGCGGTGGCGCTCGGCGGCCTGCCGGACGAGATCCCCGTGCACGAGCAACCGACGCCGCAGATTCCCGGCAACGGCTGACGCACTCAAGCGCTTGCTACGCCGCTCCGATTTCGGGGCGTGGCTTCGATCCCCGCGCGACTCGTTCTCTTGCTCGCGCTCGCACCCGTCGCGGCGTCGGCCGGAACACTGAACGTGCACCCGTCCATTCCGCACGAAACGCGAGCGGAGCCATCGGCAACACCGCTTCCGGAACACGCAAGTCTGGAGATCGGCGGGCGCAGCGAGTCCGAATGGCGCGACGCGTCGCTCGCGATGCAACGCGCGTTGGAGTCGGCCGAGACGACGCTCTCGAGCTGCGAAACGCGCGAGGCGCCGGCGCCGTATCGCGACATCGAGGGCTATCTCGCGCGCGGTCGCCGGGGTCCCTACTGGGTCGAGGTCAAGAGCTGCGATGACGCGCGCATCGATGTGCAAGACGCACGCCGCGAAATCGCCGACTTCGAAGAGCTGGCGCGGCGGCAGAGCGTCCCGCCGAGCTGGATGCGCTGAAAGGCGCCGCGCATCTCAAGTCGCCCTCTCCCCGCGCCGATTCGCCGTCGAATTGCCAACGCGAGGGCCCCATGACATTCGACGAACTGCGATCGCTGCTGCGCGATGAACTCGAGCACGGAAACAGCGGCGTGCGTGGCGTCGAGTCGATCGGTCTCGCAACGATCCGCGTCGAGATGGAAACGGTGCCCGGCCGCTCGCACTGCGTGTGGATCTCGCACGAACTCTCCTCCGACGGCGAGACGCTGCGGCTGATCGCGCCGGCCGCGCGCATCCCGAAGGATCGCGATCTCGCTCCGGACGCCGCCCGCGCGTTGCTGCGCCGCAACGCCCAAATCTCGGCGGGCGCACTCTCGTTGGTGTCGATCGACGGCGAGGAGCACATCGCGCTCGTGGTTCCGCTGAAGCTCGCGGAAGTGGACGCCGCCGGCGCGCTGCTCGCGATGCTGCGCGCGGCGAACGCGGCGGATGCTTTCGAGGAGACACAGGGCGGCGACGAGCTCTAGCGCGGGGACTCTCGGAGTCGAAACGCGTCGAGCAACTCGCGGCGCTTGCTCGTCGCGTCGGCCAGGTGTTTGTCCTTCACCAGGTCGTAGCCGCGGATCGCTTCGGGCAGGCTCGCGATCTCGGCGGCGAGATCGCGGTTGTCGGGTGTGAGGCTCGTGAGCAGCGTGTCGATCGTCGCGTGGTACTCGGCGATGAGCGCGCGCTCGCTGCGGCGGTGCGCGGTCCAGCCGAAGGGATCGAAGGGCGTTCCGCGCAGCCACTTGAACGCCGCCATCACGCGCAGCATCACGAACACCCACGGCCCAAGGATCCGCTTCTTCGCGCGACCGGTGTCGGGATCGCGCGGGTTCAAGAGCTGCGGCGCCAGATGCAGCTCGATGCGTTGCCAGGAAGCGAACTCACGATCGATCTGCGCGCGGAACGAGCCATCGGTCCAGAGGCGCGCGACTTCGTATTCATCTTTGTACGCGAGCAACTTGAACGCGTAGCGCGCGACGGCGTCTGCGAGCGGCGTCGCGCCTGCGCCGCAGCGCTCGCGTTCGCGTGTCGCGACGGCCTGCACGCGCGTGCGGTAGCGCTCGGCATACGCGGCGCTCTGGTACGCGGTGAGGAACGCGACGCGCTTCGCCACGAAGTCGTCGAGCGACGGCGGCGTCTGCGCAACGTCGCTGCGCAGCGACGGTCGCGCCGCGCGTTCCACCGCTTCGCGATCGACCGCGGCGAGGCGGCCCCACGAGAGCGCGCGCTTGTTCATCGCGACGGCGCGCCCGTTCAGCTCGATCGCGCGCAGCAGCGCCGCGAGCGACACCGGCAAGAGTCCACGCTGCAGCGCGTAACCGACGAGGAAGAGATTCGTGCCGATCGCGTCGCCGAGCAGCGCGGTGGCGATCTCGGTGGCATCGAGGAAGTGGCAGCCGTCGCCGGTGGCAGCGCGGATCGTCTGCTCCATCGCATCGGACGAGAAATCGAGATCGGGGCGCGACGCGAACTCCGCCGTCGGCGCGACATGGCGATTCACGATCGCCGTGCTGCGACCCTTGCCCATGCGCAGCAGCGAATCGGCGCCCGACGTCACGACGATGTCGGAGCCGAGCACGAGATCGCAGCCGCCTGCGGCGATGCGCGTCGCGTGGAGGTCTTCGGGCCGCAGCGCGACGCGCACGTGACTCGTCACCGCGCCGTTCTTCTGCGCGAGGCCGGTGACATCGAGCACCGACGCGCCCTTCCCTTCGAGATGTGCGGCCATCCCGATCAGCGCGCCCACCGTCACGACGCCGCTGCCGCCGATTCCGGTGACGAGCACGTTCCAAGGTTGCGCGAGCGGCGCCTGCGCCGGCTCGGGAAGATTCGCGAATAGATCCTCGCCGCCGGGATCGAGCGCCTGCCCGCCGCTCTTGCGCAACTCGCCGCCGACGATCGTCACGAAGCTCGGGCAGTAGCCGTTGAGACACGAGAAGTCTTTGTTGCACGACGACTGGTTGATGCGGCGCTTGCGACCGAAATCGGTTTCGATCGGCTCGATCGAGATGCAGTTGCTCTGCACCGAACAATCGCCGCAGCCTTCGCAGACGAGTTCGTTGATGACGACGCGCCGGTCGGGTTCGGGGAGCGCGCCCTGCTTGCGCAGCCGGCGCGCTTCGGCGGCGCAGCTCTGGTCGTAGATGATCGCCGACACGCCCTCGATGTCGCGCAGCGCGCGCTGCACGCGGTCGAGTTCGTCGCGGTGGTGGAAGGTGACGCCGGGCGGAAAGCGCGAATCGGCGCCGTACTTGTCCGGCGCGTCGGAGACGACGGCGATCCGGCGCACGCGCTCGGCGTCGAGTTGGCGCGCGACTTCGGGCGCCGTCACCGCGCCGTCGAGAGCCGGCTCGCCTTCGATCGGCTGGCCGCCCGTCATCGCGACTGCGCCGTTCAGCAAGATCTTGTAGGTGATGTTGACGTTGGCGGCGACGGCGGCGCGGATCGCGAGCAGCCCCGAGTGGAAGTAGGTGCCGTCGCCGATGTTCTGGAAGATGTGCTTGGTATCGACGAAGGGCGCCTGGCCGATCCAGTTGGCGCCTTCGCCGCCCATCTGTGTCACCGCGAGCGTGCGGCGCTCCGGCAGCCACACCGCCATGCCGTGACAGCCGATGCCGCCGAGCGCGATCGAACCTTCGGGCACGACGGTAGACACATTATGGGGGCAGCCGGAGCAGAAGCTCGGGAGTCGCATCAGGCCGCCCGCCACGGCGGCGATCGCGTCGGGCGTGCGCGGCGGCAACGTTGCGGCGAGTTCAGGGACGCGACATTCGAGCCAGCGCCGCAAGATCTCGGCGACGGTGCCGGGCGCGAGTTCCCCTTCGGACGGAACCAGCGGCGCGCCGCTCTCGTCGTGTTTGCCGAGCAGTCGCGGGCGGTCGGGCAGGTTGTAGAGGATGCGCGCCAACTGTTCTTCGATCAGCGCGCGCTTCTCTTCGATCACGAGCACGTCTTCGAGCCCCGCGCAGAAGCGGCGCGCGCCTTCGGGCTCGAGCGGCCACACCATCGCCACTTTGTAGACCGAGAGGCCGATCGCGGCGGCGCGCTCTTCGTCGATGCCGAGATCGTCGAGCGCCTGACGCACATCGAGGTAGCCCTTGCCCGCGGTGACGATGCCGAGTCGACGCGTTCCGTTCGCTCCGAACGCAGTGCGATCGAGTCCGTTGGCGCGCACGAATGCCTGCGCCGCCGGCAGCCGCTGCTGGTACATGCGCCGCTCGACGTCGAGCGGCAGGTTGCCCCAGCGAATCGAGAGCCCGCCGGGCGGCATCTCGAAATCGCGCGGCGTGACGATCTGCACGCGCTCGGCGCCGACATCGACCGAGCGCGCACTATCGACTGTGTCGGTGAGACACTTCATTGCGACCCACAGGCCCGCGTAGCGCGAGAGCGCGAATCCGTAGAGCCCCAGGTCGAGGTATTCCTGCACGCTCGACGGATTGAAGACGGGAATCGCGCAGTGGATCAGCGCGGGTTCGCTCTGATGCGCGATCGACGACGAACGCGCGGCGGGATCGTCGCCGCAAAGTGCGAGCACGCCGCCGTGCGCCGCCGTGCCGGCGTAGTTCGCGTGCTTCAGCGCGTCGCACGAGCGATCGACGCCGGGGCCTTTGCCGTACCAGATGCCGAAGACGCCATCGTATTTCGCGCCGGCGTGCAGCGTCGCTTGCTGCGAACCCCAGACCGCCGTTGCGGCGAGATCTTCGTTGACGCCCGGCTCGAAGCGAACGTCGTGCGCGGCGAGCTCATCGCGCGCTTGCCACAATCCCATGTCGTAGGTGCCGAGCGGCGAGCCACGATAACCCGAGATGAATCCCGCCGTGCGCAATCCGGCGGCGGCATCGCGACGGCGCTGTTCGAGCGGCAATCGCACCAACGCCTGCACGCCCGTCAAGTAGACGCGCCCCGACTGTTGCGCGTAGCGGTCGTCGAGCTTGTACGAGGAGACGGCCAAGATCTCTCCAGCGCGTGATCGGTGCGAACTGTAACGTGTTTCAATATTCGGGAAACGGAAGAGGAGACCACGAGATGAAGCTCGGCGTGACGATCTTCGCGACGGATCGCTCGATGCAGCCCGCCGACGTCGCGGTCGAGGCCGAAGCGCGCGGCTTCCACTCTCTGTACGTCCCCGAACACACGCACATCCCGGTGAGTCGTCGCACGCCGCCGCCCACCGGCGACGCGGTGCTCGCCGAGGAATACAAGCGCACGCTCGATCCGTGGGTGGCGCTCGGCGCTGCGACCGCCGTGACGTCGAAGATCCGCCTCGGCACCGGCATCGCGTTGGTCGCGCAGCACGACGCGATCGCACTCGCGAAGCAGATCGCGACGCTCGACTACCTGTCGGGCGGTCGCGCCGTGGTCGGCATCGGCTACGGCTGGAACGTGGAAGAGATGGAGGATCACGGCATCGACGCAAAACGGCGTCGCGCGCGCGTGCGCGAAGTGATGCTCGCGATGGAAGCGCTGTGGGCGAATGAAGTGGCGTCGTTCGCGGGCGAGCACGTGCACTTCGAAGCGAGCTGGCAGTGGCCGAAGCCGGTGCAGCAGCCGCGTCCGCCGGTGCTGATCGGTGGCGTTGCGGGGCCGAAGCTCTTCGCGCACATCGCCGAGTTCGGCGACGGTTGGATCCCGATCGGCGGCGCCGGCATGCGCGAAGCACTGCCCGCGCTGCGCGCCGCGTTCGAAGCACAGGGTCGCGATCCATCGACGCTGCACGTGGTGCCGATGGGCGTCATGCCGAGTCGCGAGAAGCTCGACTACTACGGCAGCGCGGGTGTCACCGAGGCCGTGTTGCGCCTGCCGTCCGCGCCGCGCGACGAAGTGCTGCCGCTGCTCGACGCCTACGCGCGCTTCGTCGCGTGAGCGATCGCGCTCGGCATCCCGCGCATCCGATCAGGCGACGATGCGCCCATCGGCGAGTTACAGCGCGCGGCGCGCCGCGCTCGCGACGTCGTCGTCGTACGTCGCGACGATCAGCGTGGTGCCGTTGCGCGCGTGCAGCTCGCGCAACAAATCGACGACGCGACGCCTTCGCGGCAAACAATCCGTTCGTGTTCGTGGATCCGTTGGGATTGAATCCTGTGCTGCTCAACCACAACAGCTTTGCGTCAGGAGCAACGGGTGCACTCGGCGGATCGAGCTTCGGATCGTCCGCGTCCCAGGCGCAGGTGTCTTCGAAGTTCTTCCAACCTGATCGAGATCTGGGTCCGAGTTTCGGGCTCATCCCCACGGCGCAGAACTGCGGCGATCGATTCTGCGAATTCAATCCCGGCAACTCGCTGGTCGGAGTCGGCGCGCCGCTCGCGCTGGCTGCCGGAATCGGCGTCGCGGCGATGGCGTCGGAGTCGGTACTCCTCCCGCTGACCGCCGGCGTGACGACCGTTGGCGTCGAGCAGACGACGACGAGCCTCGCGGCAAGGGCCGTGACGTTTGCACTGGATCCCAGAGATCCCTGGCAACGAGCGCGTTCAACTTCGGGCTCGCCGTGGACAACGTGGTCGGGGTACCAATCAACGCGTTGCTGAGAGCCAGTGGCATTGGGATTTGAGAGATGGCGAGCGAGGGCATGAATGGGCGTCGTCGCGGGTTTGCTCCTTGCCGTCATCGGTGGCTGGCTGGCAATCAAGTTGGGCAGCCATTGGTACGCCTCGCGATCCGCGGAGATCGACTCCCACGCACTGAATCAGAAGCTCGCTGGCTTGCTTCGATTTGGAATGCCGGGCGCGTGGCTCGCGCTGGTGTACGTCGAGAACGGCAACCGCATCGTGCTCAGGAAGAAATCGGAGGACGGGACCGAGGCGTTGCACCTCGAGATCTCGGGCCCGGGCGCTTCGGAAGCAGCCGTCGAGCGGATCGCGAGCACTCTCCTCGCGCTGGGGGAGCACCTGGAATGGTCGAGGACGGTCGAGCCGCAGCATTTCGTACAACAGGGCCCGCTGAAAGGACGAGGAATCAACGACGAGGCGACGCTGGAGAGTGTGGTTCGACTGGCGGCGCTCGAACTCGGACACGACCCGCGAGCGCGATATCGAGTCGAGTTCGAAGGCCCATCCGACTCCGACAAGATCGCGGACTACTACGGATGGAAGAAGCGCAAGTGAACGGGAACCGATGCGGGATGGTCGCAAGGATGAGGTTGCCCTGACGTGTGGTTTCGCAAGATCGTAGAAGCGTTGCGGTCGCGGGCCGGGAACCCAAGGAGGGCTCCCAGCTGGATCGCCTTCACAGACGAGGGTTTCGAGCTTCGGGCGGATACAGAGTTCGTCAGCGGCTTGAAGTGGCGCGACGTCCGGAAGATCGTCGCTTTCAAGCGGGACATGGTGACCGCGGACTTGGTGTGTTTGGCGTTCCAGTGCACGGGGCAGGAGGGGGTGTTCGAGGTGAACGACGAGGTGGGCGGGTTCTGGGATCTGGTGAATCGGGTGAAGGAGGTCTTTCCGGACTCGGACCAAGAGTGGGAGGAGTCGGTCGTCCAGCCCGCGTTCGCCCGCAATGCAATTGCCATCTACGAAATAATCGCGCTCCCCTGACGGCGGCGCGTCAGAACGCGCTCGCTCATCACGAAGCGCAGCCAGACCTGCGCGTCGTGGTGTCGCGGACGATCGAAGCGGCGGGCGCCACGTTCTGGATCCGCGACAACGGCAGCCGCATTCCCGCCGAGATGCACACGCGCATCTTCGACCCGTTCCACCGCGGGCGGCCCGACGGCAGCGGACTCGGGCTCGGCCTCGCGCTGGTCGCCGCGATCGTCACGCGCGCGGGCGGCACGATCGGCGCAGCGTTAGCGGCGCAACTCCTCGGCGAACATCGTCTTCACCCGCTCCCACGCATCCTTCGCCGACGCCTCGTGATACGTCGCGCGCCGATCGCAGAAGAAGCCGTGATCCGCGACGTCGTAGACGACGATCTCGTGTTTCACGCTGTGTTCGCCGAGCGCGGTGCGGATCTTCTCGACCTGCGCGGCGTCGATCATGTGATCCTTGCCACCAAAGAGTGCCAGCACGCGACCGCGGATCTTGTTGGTGCGCTGGATCGGCGACGGCTGGCCGCCGGGGCCTTGCGGCGCTGCGATGCCGCCGCCGTAAAAGCTGGCCGCGGCGAGGATGTCGGTCTCGGCCGCCGTGAGATAGGTCATGTGACCGCCGATGCAGAAGCCCATCGCGCCGATGCGATCGCCGCGCACATCTTTGCGTGCGCGCAGGAATGCAACCGCGGCCTGCGCGTCGGCGATCATCTGATCGGCGCGCAATGCGCCCATCTCCTTGATGCCCGCGGCCATGCCCGCTTCGTCGTAACCGACTTCGATGTCGGGCGCCGTGCGATGAAAGAAGTTCGGCGCCAGCGCGACGTAGCCTTCCTTCGCGACGCGTTCGGTGACGTCGCGGATGTGTGCGTTCACGCCGAAGATCTCCATCCACACGATCACCGCGGGATGCGGACCCTGTGTCTTCGGAATGGCGAGATACCCCGGCATCGAGGAATCGCCGACGGGAATCGAAACGCGCTCGGTCGTGATGTCCATGCACTGCCTCCAGTTGAGATGGAGGCACGATGCACGATCGGCGCGGCTGCAGCCATGGGAGCGCGCGTTTTGGTCGCGTCATCCCCGGCCGAGGCGTTCGTCTTGCGTGAACGCGGCCTCGCCGAGCGCGGCGACGCGATCGCACCACTCGCTGCGCGATGTTGCAGGCACGTTGATCGCGAGCCAGGTGACGCCTGCGGCCGCGTACTCCACCACCTGATCGCGAAAGCGCGTCGCGTCCGCGGCGGTCGTCGCGCCCATCGAGAAACCGAACGGTACGAGGCACACGTCGAGCGGCTCGGTGCGACCAACGCGCGCCGCGTGCTCGCGCGCGAACGCAATGCCAGCGCGCAAATCATCGAGCGACTCCATCGCCGCGGTGCGCGCGTGACTCGCGAGCTTGGCGGGCGCCGGAAACGGATGCCAACCCTGCGCGCGTTCGACGGCGCGTCGGATCGCGCGCCGGCTGTTGCCGCCGACCCAGATCGGTGGACCACTCGATTGCGTGGGGCGCGGAAGCTGCGCATTTCCTTTCGCGGTGAAGCGGCGCCCTTCGAGATCGATGGCTTCGCCGCTCCACGCGGCGCGGATCGCATCGATCGCTTCATCCGTGACGTCGTTGCGATTCTCGAAGTCGGCGCCGAGCGCTGCGAACTCGGCCTGGAGATAGCCAGCGGCGACACCGAGAATGAGCCGTCCTCGAGAGAGCACGTCGAGCGTCGACGCGGCCTTCGCGACCAGGAACGGATTGCGATAGGGCAGCACGATCACCTGCGTGAGCAATTGCAAGCGCGTCGTCGCGGCGGCGGCGAACGAGAGCGCAACGAAGGGATCGAGCGCGTGGTGACCGCCGGCTGCGACCCAGCGCGCCGGCGGAAACGGATGATCGGTGACCGACACCGCGTCGAAGCCCGCGGCCTCCGCGGCGCGCGCCATCGCGGCGATTGCTGCAGCGCCGACGAACTCGGCGCCCGCATCGACGTGATCGGTCGGAAGTTGCACGGCGAATCGCATGGGCGAGCCATGGTAGCCGCACGCAGCGGGCGAGTATCGTGTGCGAAATCATGAAGCCGCTGCCCGATCACATGCCGATCCTCGATCGCGAGCGCCCGCCCACGCTCGGCAGGTCGGTCTACGACGAGCGCGAGATCACAGCGGCGGTAGATCTCTGCGACGCGCGCGGTCGCCTGAATCCGGCGGCGGTCGGCTTTTCGCGACGGCCGCTGGTGCGCGCCAATCTCGCGGGCCACTGGCCGCGCAAGAAGAGATGGAACTTCTGGAACTGGATCGGTCCGGACTTCGTCTTCTCGGTGACGCTCGCCGACATCGACCTCGCATCGTTCTGCGCGTTCACGATGACCGACTTCCGTGACGGCACGCATTGGGCTGGTTCGTCGTATGGGCTGCCGGGTCGCATCGCGCTGCCCGATCACGTCGAAGCGAGCATCGCGTTTCAAAACGGCGGCATCGAATACGCCAACACCATGGACGGGAACGATCTCGCGGTGCGCTTCCGCGGCCGCGCGGGCGACGGCAGCGAAATCGCCGCCGACTTCGCCGTGCATCGCCCGACCGATCACGAGAGCCTGAACCTCGTGGTGCCGTGGAGCGCGACCCGTTTCCAGTGCAACTCGAAGCACGCCGCGCTGCCGTGCGAAGGCGAGGTGCGCGTTGGCGAGCGCCGCTATGCACTCGATCCGCGCACCTGCTTCGCGGTGCAGGACTGGGGACGCGGAATCTGGCCGTATCGCTCGTTCTGGAACTGGGGCGTCGCGACCGGCTGGACCGACGACGTGCTGCTCGGCATCAACTTCGGCGCGAAGTGGACGACGGGCACCGGCTCGAACGAGAACGCAATCCTCTGCAACGGGCGACTCCATAAAGTGATGGAGGATCTGCGCTGGGACTACGACGCGCGCGATTGGCGCAAACCGTGGCGCGTCGTCGCCGAGCACTCCGGCGCAATCGACCTCGTGCTCGAACCCGTCGCCGCGCACACGCCGCGCATGAACCTCGGCGTGCTCGCAACCGGCGGCGTCTGCGCCTTCGGAAGATGGCGCGGCTCGGTGCGCGCCGAAGAACGCGAGTTGCGCGTGGACGGCCTCGTCGGCTGGGCGGAAGAGTTCTCGCACCGCTGGTGAGCGGCAGTCGCTAGAGCCGCGCGCGAATGGCGGCGACGAACGCTTCCAGTTCACCGAGGTGATGCTCGACCACGTTGCGGACGATGCGAGGATTCACTTCTGCGTAGCCGTGAACGAGGATGTTGCGAAACCCAGCCATGTCGCGAAGGCGCTCACAAAGACTCGCGGGAATCCAGCCTTGGCCCGAGAGCAAGTCAAGAGATCGCGATTCGTACGTGGCTCGCCGAGCCGATCGTCGGAGACGATGTGGGACGCCACGTCGAGCGCCGCCTGGATTGCGACCTGAAGGGTGTGCTCGACAAAGCGCAGTTCACGAATGTCGGATTCAATGGCTTCCGGATTCGACAGCGTCTGGAGCTCGCGAACACAGGTTTCGATGAACGCGAGTCGCGCGGCGAGCAATTCGCGATCGGTCACGCGGGATGCTCGGGCAGACGGCGGTAGCGGCGCAGGAACGGAAGCAGATCGAAATACTCGTTGCGCGCGCGAACTTCAAAGCGAATGCGCGCGCGCGGATCGCGGTCGAGGAGGAGAACTCCATCGCGCATCACGCGGTGAACCAGATCGACCGGTGCGCGATTGAGAACGACCACTTCGACGCTTCGAGCGAGCGCGCGCTCCAACTCTCCCTCGAGGCGAAGATGGAGTGATTCGTAGTTCGGCAACGGTTCCGAATTCAGCAGCAACCCGATGTCCACGTCGCTAGCCGGGCCCGCTTCGTCGCGCGCGACGCTTCCAAATAGGTAGGCGGCAGCAACGTCTGGATTCGCCTTTGCGAGCAGTTCGCGAAGCGCATGCGCAATCGGCTCTCGAAGACCCGGCATTCCGGCATGGTAGCTGGAGAGCGCCTTCGAGAACCCGTCGCGATCGGCATGAGTTGAGGCGCGATGCGTCGGGCGATATACGATACGCTGCGTTTTGAATCCTGATTTCGCCGTGCCTCAGAGCCGGCGCCGTCGCTTTCGCAAGGAATCTCCGTCGTGGATCTCCGCTACTCCGCCGCCGACGAACACTTTCGCTCCGATCTGCGCGCCTGGCTCGCCGACGCGGTGCCGAAACACGGCGCGCCGCCGCCGTCGCACGATTGGCCGGGCCGCGTCGCGTACGACTGCGGCTGGCAGCGCAAACTCTTCGACGCCGGCTACGCGGGCATCAACTGGCCCAAAGAGTTCGGCGGTCGCGAGTTGTCCGCGACCGAGCAGCTCGTCTACTACGAAGAGACGGCGCGCGCCGCAGCGCCGTACGTCGGTGTGAACTTCGTCGGCTTGTTGCACGGCGGGCCGACGATCATCGCCGAAGGCACGCCGGAACAGAAGTCGAAACACCTCGCGCGCATCCTCCGCGGTGAAGAACTCTGGTGTCAGGGATTCTCGGAACCGGGCGCCGGATCGGATCTCGCGGCGCTCGCGACGCGCGCCGTGCGCGTCGGCGACGACTACATCCTGAACGGCCACAAGATCTGGTGTTCGTTCGCGCACGTCGGCGAGTTCTGCGAATTGCTGGTGCGCACGGATCCCGACGCGCCGAAGCACCGCGGCATCTCGTGGTTGATCTGCCCGATGGATCTGCCCGGCATCGAGATCCGCCCGCTGCCGACGCTCGCCGGTGAAGGCGAATTCTCCGAGGTGTTCTTCAGCGACGTGCGCGTGCCGATGGCGAATCGCGTCGGTGCGGAGAACGACGGCTGGCGCGTCACCAACGTGACGCTGCGCTTCGAGCGCGGCACCGCCTTTGCGAGCGAGATGATCAACCTGCAGAAGGTGCTCGGTGATCTCGTCGGCGTCGCGAAGCAGGTCACGCGTCACGACGCCTGCGCCTGGGACGACGCCGGACTGCGTCGCGAAGTCGGCCACCTGCTCGCGGAACTCGATGCGCTGTGGGCGATGGTGAAGCGCTTCGTTTCGGAGTCGAGCAAGTCGGGCGTACCGGGCCTCGAGGGCTCGGCGATCAAGCTCTACTACACGGAACTCTTTCAGCGCGTCTCGGAACTCGGCGTGCGCATCCTGGGTCGCGCCGGCCTCTCGCGCGACGACGTCGGCGGCCTGCCGAGCAAGACGATCCTGCATCGCCACCTGAATTCGCTCTCGCTGACGATCGCGGCAGGCTCGTCCCAGATCCAGCGCAACATCATCGGCGAGCGCCTGCTCGGCTTGCCGAAGGATCGCTGATGGACTTCCGACTCTCCGACGACCAGGTCGCATTGCGCGATGGCATCCGCTCCTTCTGCGACGGCCGGATGCCGGCGGAGAAACTCGGCGTGCTCGCCGCAGCGGGCGGTTTCGATCGCGCGCTGTGGAGTGGACTCGCCGAGATGGGCGTGTTCGGATTGCGCACGGCGGAATCCGAAGGCGGCGTCGGGCTCGGTATGGCCGACGCCGTGTTGGTGTTCATCGAACTCGCGCGGCGCCTCGTGCCCGGCCCGATCGTTTGGACGCACCTCGCCGCCGGGCTCGTGCCGGGCGCGGCGAGCGGCGACGCGATCGTCGGCGGCCTCGATCTCTCCGGCGCGCTCGGCGAACCGCACCTGGTGGAGCACTTCGGCGAACTCGATGCGCTGCTCGTGTTGCGCACCGACGGCGTCGAGCGCCTCGATCCCCGCGCGCTGAAGAGCGAAGCGATCGCGACGCCGCTCGATCCGCTGACGCCACTGCACCGCATCCTCGAGCTGCCGGCCGGCGAGCGCATCGGCGGCGCCGATCTCGCCGCGCGGCTGCGCCTCGAAGGAACCGCGCTCACCGCGGCGCTCGCGCTCGGCGTCGCCGAGATGAGTCAGGAGCTCGCGACGGCCTACGCCAAAGAGCGTGAGCAATTCGGCCGCGCGGTCGCCGGCTTCCAGAGCATCAAGCACATGCTCGCCGACATGTTCGTGCGCCAGGAGATGGCGCGCGCGGCGGTGTGGAGTGCTGGCGCCACCATCGATCAAGCGGGCGTCGGCGATCCGCTGCGCGCTGCGGCGTCGGCGAAGGTAGTGGCGGGCGATGCGGCGATGAAGAACGCGCGCGCCTCGATCCAGATCCACGGCGGCATGGGTTACACCTGGGAGATGACGCCGCACTACTACTTGAAGCGCGCGTGGGTGCTCTCGACCTGCTTCGGCACGAGCGAAGAGCATGAGGAAGCGCTGGCGGCGGTGATCGCCGGCTGAGCTGCGACGATCGCTAGAGCTTCAAGCACACCGACTTCGTCTCGGTGTAGAGCTCGAGCGCTTCCTTCCCCATCTCGCGACCCCAACCGGATTGTTTGTAGCCGCCGAACGGCATCGACGCGTCGAAGACGTTGTAGCAATTGATCCACACCGTTCCGGCGCGCAGCTTCGCGGCGATCGCGTGCGCGCGGCCGACGTCGCGCGTCCACACCGCAGCGGCGAGTCCGTAGACGGTGTCGTTCGCGGCGGGCAGCACTTCTTCTTCGCGCGTGAACGGGATCGCAGTGACGACCGGCCCGAAGATCTCCTCCTGCACGACCTTCATCGATGACTTCGTGTCCACCAGCACCGTCGGCGCAACGAAGTAGCCGCGCTCGCCGACGCGGCTGCCACCGGTGACGGCGCGCGCCCCTTCGCGCGCGCCCGATTCGAGATAGCCACAAACGCGATCGAGTTGCTCCTGCGACACCAGCGGTCCCATCTCGGTCTTGGGATCCATGCCGGGGCCGACGCGGATCTGCTTCGCCATCGCGCTGACGCCCTCGACGACGCGCTCGAAGATCGGCGCTTCGACGAAGAGTCGCGAGCCGGCGCAACAGCACTGGCCCTGGTTGAAGAAGATCGCATTCGCAGCGCCGGCGATCGCGAGATCGACGTCGGCATCGGCGAGCACCACGTTCGGCGACTTGCCGCCGAGTTCGAGCGACACCTTCTTCAAGTTGCCCGCGGCGGCCTGCACGATCAGCCGACCCACTTCGGTGGAGCCCGTGAAGGCGACCTTGTCCACGTCGGGATGCGCCGCGAGTGCGGCGCCCGCCGTCTCGCCGAAGCCCGGCACGACGTTCACGACACCGTTCGGATAGCCGGCTTCGCAGATCAGCTCGGCGAGTCGCAGCGCGGTGAGCGGCGTCTGCTCGGCCGGCTTCAACACGACGGTGCAGCCGCTCGCGAGCGCCGGCCCGAGCTTCCACGCCGCCATCAACAGCGGAAAGTTCCACGGGATGATCTGTGCGACGACACCGACCGGTTCGCGCAGCGTCCACGCGACGTGACCGGGCACCGAGATCGGCAGCGTCGAGCCTTCGATCTTGGTCGCCCAGCCCGCCATGTAGCGCAGCAGATCGACCGCGAGCGGAACGTCGGCCGCACGCGCAACGGTGACGGGCTTGCCATTGTCGAGGCTCTCGAGTTCGGCGAATTCGTCGGTGTGCGCTTCGAGCAAGTCCGCGAGTTTCCAGAGCAGGCGGCCGCGCTCCGACGGTGTCATCGCGGGCCACGCACCGGAGTCGAACGCACGACGCGCGGCGCGCACCGCGCGCTCGACGTCTTCGCGGTCGCCCTCGGCGACACGCGCGAGCACGTCGCCGGTGGCGGGATCGAAGCTCTCGAAGGTCTTGCCGGACGCAGCCGCAACGAAGCGGCCATCGATCAGCATCGACTGCTCGCGGGCGACGAAGCTTCGAACATCGGGACGGATCTGGGCGGCGGACATTGCGCATCCTCCTCGCGTTGGCGTGCGATCTCGCTGCGACACTGCGGCGCGCCATCCGCGTGCCGCGTTTTGCCATTCTACTGGTAGTCTCGCCACTTCTGGCAAGGGAGCGAGGAGACGCGGATGCGAGTGCGAGCCGAGATGGCCATGGCGCTGATCGCGTGCGCGCTGAACGCCGCGCCTTCGCGGGCGTACGAGATCATCGCTCTCACGAACAACGAGACCTACGACCTCACGCCGCGGATCTCGGGCACGAATGTCGTCTGGACAGCGTCCTACAGCAACTTCGACAGCGAGATCTGGATGTTTGATGGTGCGACGGCGTTCGCTCTGACGGACAGCGAAACGCGGGAAACCAATCCCGACGTGTCGGGCTCGCGAGTCGTCTGGCAGGTCGAGGATGGCGACGATCATGAGATCGTCCTCTTCGACGGCGTGACGGCGACGACCTTGACGGACGGTGCCGAAGATCTCGCTCCCTTCAACTACAGCCCGGCCATCGATGGCGACGAAGTCGTATGGATTCGGGATTTTTTCTCGGCCGACCCGATTCTTTGCCACAGCTTCGTCGGCCACTTCGACGGCGCAACGACGAACACGCAGATCGGTTGCGCAGAAGAGGTCGCTGTCTCGAATTCGAGGATTGCGTTCTTCGACGACGACCCCTACATCCCCACTGTCTACTTGCGGCTCGACGGCGGCGACTCCATCCCTGTCACGAGCTACCTCTGGCTGAGCGATGTGGCGATCTCGGGATCGACCGTCGTGTGGAGTGGGCGCCCGTTCCAGGACCCCGGTTCCGACTATGAAATCTTCCTTTGGAACGGTGTGGCGCCGGTTGCCATCACAGCAAACGACGTCAACGACGAGTCGCCCGCCATCTCGGGTTCGAACGTGGTCTGGCAAAGCTGGGACGGCCACGACTGGGAGATCTGGTTCTTCGATGGCAACCGCTACAGACGAGTGACGAACAACCAAACAGACGATGTGAGTCCCGCCATCTCCGGCTTCGACGTCGTGTGGCAAGGCTACGACGGTCACGACACCGAGATCTACAAGACCACGGTGCCCGAGGCCGCGAACCACGCGCTCTTCATCTGCGCCCTCGCGGCGCTCGCCGCGCTCCATCGCTCGAGACGCCGCGCGACCGCGTTTCCGGCCCGCTTTCGGGGCTTTTGACGCCATCGCCTCGTTTCTATACGCTCCGTCTCGTAATTCGACAGGAGCACACATGGGACTCTTGAACGGGCGCGGCGCCGTCGTGACCGGTGGCGGGCGCGGCATCGGACGCGGGCATTGCCTCCACCTCGCGGCGCAAGGCGCTGGCGTGGTGGTGAACGACATCGACGGCGCCGAAGCCGCAAAGGTGGTCGATGAAATCACCGCGGCCGGCGGCAAGGCGCTCGCGAACAGCGACGACATCTCTTCGCGCGACGGCGCCAAGGCGCTGATCGGCGCCTGCGCCGACGCGTTCGGCGGCGTCCACGCGCTCGTGAACAACGCCGGCAACGTGAAGGACCGCTCGTTCCTGAAGATGAGCGACGATGACTTCATGAGCGTCGTTGCCGTACACGTCCACGGCACTTTCATGTGTTCGCAGGAAGCGGCGTTCCGGATGCGCGATCAGGGAACCGGCGGCTCGATCGTCAACACCGTCTCCGCGGCGCATTTTGGAAACTTCGGGCAGAGCAACTACGCCGGCTCGAAGGGCGCGATCGCATCGATGACCTACACGTGGGCTGGCGAGCTTTCGCGCTACGGCATCCGCGTGAACGCGATCTCTCCCGCCGGCACGACGCGCATGTCGGCGACCGCGAAGATCGGCGGCAAGACCGTCGATCTGCCGTTCATCGATCCGGCGCTCAACGGCCCCTTCGTCGCGTGGCTCTGCAGCGACGACGCGAATTGGGTCACCGGCCAGATCTTCGGCACTGGCGCCGACCGCGTCCTGATCGTCGAACAACCGCGCTACGGCACCGGCATGTTCAAGCCGGGCGGCTGGTCGGTGGAGGATCTGCAGGAGAAGATGAAGAGCACGTTCGGCACGCGCCTCGAACCGTTTGGGCTGATGAAGACGCCATACGCGTTCTACAAGGATGGCGTCAAAGTCGAGGCGAAGGGCGACTGAAATGGCCGGGATCGTTTCCTACGGCGCTTACGTTCCGCCCACACGACTCGCATTCGCGACGATCGCGGGTCGTCCTCCCAAGGGCGATGAGATCACTCCCGAGCGCTCCGTCGCGTGGAATGACGAAGACGCCGTCACGATGGCCGTCGCGGCCGGCATGAACTGCTTGCGCGACTTCGATCGCGCGAGCGTCGATGCGATCTACTTCGCGAGCACCACCTACGCGTTCCGCGAGAAGCAAGCCGCCGCGCTGATCGCGAAGGCGCTCGACCTGCGCCGCGACGTCGCGACTGCGGATCACGCCGGCTCGCTGCGTGCGGGAACCGCTGCGTTGCGCGCCGCGTTCGACGCCGTCACAGCCGGTTCGGCGCGACGCGTTTTGGTGATTGCGAGCGACTGCCGCCTCGGCGCGCCCGGCTCGGGCCTCGAGCGCAGCTTCGGCGATGGCGCTGCCGCGTTCCTCGTCGGCGACGCGGATGCGATTGCAACTTTCGAAGCCGCGCACAGCATCGCCGACGAACTCGTCGATGTGTGGCGCGCCGACGGCGATCGCTTCGTGCACAGCTGGGAAGATCGCTTCGTGATCCAGGAGGGCTACACGCCGAACCTCGTCGAAGCGGTGAAGGGCTTGTTCGCGAAGACCGGCGCGAGCGCGGAGGAATTCGCGCGCATTGCACTCTACGCGCCGGATGACCGCAGTCTCGCTGGTGTCGCGCGCGCGCTGCGACTCGATCCCGCGCGAATCCAGGACGGCCTCTTCGGTCGCCTCGGCAACGCGGGCTGCGCGTATGCGCCGCTGCTCCTCGCTTCGGCGCTCGAGACTTTGAAGCCGGGCGAGCGCCTGCTGCTCGCCAACTACGGCGACGGCGCCGAGGCGATCGCGCTGCGTGCGACCGATGCCATCGAGAAGCTCGCGTCGCGACGCGGTGTCGCGTGGCACCTCGCGCGGCGCCGCGCCGTCAAGAACTACGACCGCTATCTCTCGGCGCGCCAGCTCCAGACGCGCGAATACGAATCGCCGCGCGATGCGGGGCTCTCCGCGACGATCCACTTTCGCGAGCGCGAGGAAGACATCGCGTTCAAGGGACAGAAGTGCGGGAAGTGTGGCGCCGTGCAGTTCCCGATCCAGCGCATCTGCGAGACTTGCTTTGCGAAGGACGACTTCGAGTTGGTGTCGCTGGCGGACAAGATCGGCCACGTCGTCACCTACACCTTCGATTTCTTCTTCCCGACGCCGGATCCGCCGACGATCGTGACGATCACCGAGATCGACGGCGCGCGCGTGCACCTGCAACTGGTGAACACGACGGCGCAGGACACGAAGATTGGGATGCCCGTCGAGTTCACGTTCCGCCGCATCCACGAAGTCGGTGGACGGCCCAACTACTACTGGAAGGCGATGCCTGTCCAGGAGAACCAGTGATGCGCGAAGGCATTCGCGACAAGGTGGCGATCGTCGGCGTCGGCGCTTGCAAGTTCGGTGAGAACTGGGACCAGGCGCCGAGCGACATGATCGTCGATGCCGCGTACGAGGCCTACGCCGATGCCGGTATCGATGAGCCGCAGCGCCAGATCGACGCGGTCTTCACCGGCTCGATCTACTCGAACAAGGGCCCGCACGAGTGCAGCGACGCGCTGAAACTGTGGAAGCCCGTCACCAGCGTCTCGAACTACTGCGCGACCGGTACCGACGCATTTCGCTGTGGCGTGCTGTCGATCGCCGCCGGCATGTACGACACGGTGCTGGTGGTCGGCTACGACAAGCCGAAAGACCGCGGCGTCTCGGGCCCGAGCGTGATGATGAACCAGGTGCGCGATCTGCCGCAGACGCCCGCCGGTTGGTTCGCGCTCTGCGCCGCGACCTACTTCGCCAAGTACGGCGCCACACGCGAAGACCTCGGCCGCATCGCGGTGAAGAATCACCACAACGGAACGCTCGCGCCGAAGTCGTTCCTGAAGCGCGAGATCACGCTCGAAGAGCACGCTTCCGCGCGCATGATCTCGTGGCCCTTCGGTCTCTACGATTGTGCGGCGCAGACCGACGGCGCGGCCGCGGTGATCCTGACGCGCGCCGATCTCGCGCGCGGCTTCCGCGACGATCCCGTCTGGGTAAAAGGTGTGACGGTGCAAGCCGGCCCGAACCCGCAGAAGGATCCGAGCAACGACTTCCTGTCGTGGAAGCCGACCGGCATGGCGGCGGCAGACGTCTATCAGCAGGCCGGCATCACGAACCCGCGCAAGCAGATCCACGTCGCGCAGGTTCACGATTGCTTCACGCTCACCGAGCTTCTCTCGTACGAAGATCTCGGCTTCTGCGCGAAGGGCTCGGCAAAGGAACACATCGCGAGCGGCGTCTTCGAACTCAGCGGCGAGTTGCCCGTCAACACCGACGGCGGTCTCAAGACCTTCGGTCATCCGACCGGCGCCACCGGCGTGCGTATGCTCTACGAGAACGTGCTCCAACTCCAGGGCCGCGCCGCCAAGCGCCAGGTGAAGAACCCGAGCATGGCCCTCAGCCACAACATCGGCGGGCACCCGACGGCCTGCGGCATCGCGATCATCGGCATTTAGCCCGGCGGAGTAGGTACGAAGCGATGAACTTCGAAGCGATCCGCTACGACATCGACGGCCGCGTCGCGACGATCACGCTGAATCGCCCCGAGCGACACAACGCCTTCACCGTCGCGATGGCGCGCGAGCTCCGACTCGCGTGGGAAGACGTGAAGCGCAACGGCGAAGTCGTGTGCGTAATCGTGACGGGCGCCGGCGAGCGCGCGTTCTGCACCGGCATGGACGTCGCCGACGTCGCGGACGGCAGCGCGCGCGAAGAAGCGGCGCGCATGGAACGCGAAGAGGGGAAACCCTTCTATGCGTATCTCACCGCAATCCAGAATCGCTGCTGGAAACCGGTGATCACCGCGGTGAACGGGATGGTCGTCGGCGGCGGCCTGCACTTCATCGCCGATAGCGATCTGATCATCGCCTCCGAAAACGCCACGTTCTTCGACACGCACGTGAAGGTGGGACTCATCGCGGGGCTCGAGCCGGTGGGACTCACGCGGCGCATCCCGCTCGAAGCGGTGCTGCGAATGGCGCTGCTCGGCGGTTCGGAGCGGATGAGCGCGCAGCAGGCCCTCGCTATCGGGCTCGTCGGCGAAGTGCTGCCAGCTGCGCAGCTGCTGCCGCGCGCGCGCGAACTCGCCGCGAAGATCGCGGAGCATTCGCCGACGGCGCTCGCGCGCAGCAAGCAAGCGATCTGGGAGAGTCTCGACGTCGGCCTGCACGAAGGACTCGATCGCACCTGGCACTCGATCCGCGAGCACACCGCGCATCCCGATCTCGACGAAGGCACCAAAGCATTTGTCGAGAAACGCAAGCCGCGCTGGGCGCCGTTCACGGCGGATTGATCTGAGGTGGTCACAAACTGTGACCACCCTCGTCGCGCGGCTTCGAATCGTTCGTCGTTCGAGATCGCAATTCGTGACCTAGAATGACGGCCCTCGCCCCAGAACGGCCCTAGGAAGTCGCAGACTGCGACCCACTCCCGACGGCCGAAGGTGCGACATGCCCAAATCGACTGCGTTGGTTCGGACCAATCGGATTCTGTGTTCCATCCACGAGATCCGCGGACAGAGAGTCTTGATCGACGAGGATCTTGCAGAGCTGTACGGCGTAGAAACCCGAGCGATCGTCCAAGCCGTGAAGCGCAACCACGCGCGCTTCCCGGCAGACTTCCTCTTTCAGCTCAGCGTCGGAGAGTTTGCTGCTTTGCGATCACAGGCTGTGATCTCAAACGGCCGCGGCGGCCGCCGATCGCGGCCCTACGCGTTCACCGAGCAGGGCGTCGCGATGATGTCGAGCGTCTTGCACAGCCCGCGCGCCATCCGGGTCAACATCGAGATCATGCGCGCGTTCGTCCGCATGCGGGAGATCGTTGGAAATCATCGTGCCCTCGCCCGCAAGCTCGCGGCGCTCGAGAACAACTACGATTCGCAGTTTCGCGCCGTCTTCGAAGCGATCCGGCGGTTGATGGTGGAGGACGCGAAGCCCAGGCGGCGGATCGGGTTTGTGAGCGAGCGATGAGCGGCCCTGTGCACGCACGCGGTAGCAAGTATCGTTCGCGGTGATGGCCTACCAGAACATCCGCTACGAAGTCGACGCGCAGATCGCGACGATCACGCTGAATCGGCCCGACAAGCTGAACTCCTACACGACCGAGATGGGCGACGAGGTGGTCGAAGCGTTTGCGTCGGCGCGCGACGACGCGTCGGTGCGCGCGGTGATCCTGACCGGCGCGGGCCGCGCGTTCTGCGCGGGCGTCGATCTGGAACACCTGAAAGCGCACCTGGCCGGTGGCAACGCATCGACGAAAGCGAAACTCGGCAAGGAGGATTTCCTTCGCAAGCTCCCGCTCGACCTCGTCGCGTTCCCGAAACCGGTGATCGCCGCGGTGAACGGCCCCGCGATCGGCGTCGGCGTGACGATGATCCTGCCTTGCGACGTTCGCCTCGCCGCCGAGAGCGCAAAGTTCGGTGTCACCTTCGCGAAGCTCGGCTTGCTGCCCGGCCTCGGCAGCACGCACCTGCTTCCGAAGCTGATCGGCATGCCGATGGCGCTCGAACTGGTGCTGAGCGCACGCGTGATCCTCGCGCCGGAGGCCGCCGCGATCGGACTCGTGAACCGCGTCGTACCCGGCGATTCGCTGCTGCCCGAAGCACGCGCGATGGCCGCGATGATGGCTGCTTGCAAACCCGAAGTGCTCGCCGCCGCGAAAGCCGCGCTGCACTTCGGCGCCAGCGCGACGATGGCGGAGGCGATGCGCAACGAGCAGGAATCGAGTGCGGTGCTGCGCGAGACGCTGGCGACTGCGGCGAAAGCTTCGTGATGGATTTCGAGTTCGCGCCGGAAGAGCGCGCCTTCGAAGCCGAAGTCGAACGCTTCCTCGAAGCCGAGCATTCGCTCGACGTGATGGACGCGCATCCCGAGCAGCTCTCGCAGACTGTCGATTCGCCGGCGAAGCGCGCGTTCATGCGCAAACTCGCCGAACGCTGCTGGCTCGGGATGTCGTGGCCGACACAATACGGCGGACAGGAACGGCCCGGCATCTACGACTTCATGCTCACCGAGGCGCTGTCGCGCGTGGGCGCGCCACAGCCGGGCAAGGGCGTCGGCATCGTCGGCAAGACGATCATCCGGCACGGCAACGAGAAGCTGAAGCAATTCTTCCTGCCGAAGATCATCCGCGGCGAGGTCGAGTTCGCGATCGGCTACAGCGAGCCCGGCGCGGGATCCGACGCCGCGAACATTCAATTGCGTACGACGCGCGACGATGCACGCGGTGGCTGGGTGCTCAGCGGACAGAAGATCTGGACCACCTCGGCGCACTTTGCCGATTGGTACTGGGTGGGTGGGCGCACCGGCCCGCACAAACACAAGGGCATCACGCTCTTCCTGATTCCGATGGACCATCCGGGCCTGACGATCCGCCCCACCTGGACGATCGGCGACGAGCGCACCAACGAAGTCTTCTTCGACGACGTGTTCGTGCCCGACGATTTCGTCGTCGGCGAGCTGAACCACGGCTGGACCTACATCTGTGAGGCGCTCGACCTCGAGCGCTTCGCGATGATGCCGGTGGGACCGCTGGAGATGAAGGTGGCGGCGCTCTGCGAGTGGGTGCGCAGCGCGCGCCGCGACGGCGAGCCGCTGCGCACGAACGCGAAGGCGCGCAGCCGCGTCGCGCAGCTCGCGACACAGCTCGAGGTCGCGCGGATGCTGCAGCGGCGCGTGATCTCGGAGGCGGTGAAGGGCGGCGTGCCGACGGTCGAGTCGTCGCAGTACAAGCTCTTCATGAACGAGTGCTCGAAGCGCACGGCGAACGCGGCGCTCGATCTGATGGGCGCCAGTGCGCAGTTGAAACCCGGTGAGGACGGCGCGCCGGAAGGCGGGCGTTTCGAGCGCTCGTACCGCTACACCGTGGTCGATACGATCGGCGGCGGCACGTCGGAAATCCAGAAGAACATCATCGCGCGCCGCAAGCTGGGGTTGCCCGCGAACTTTTGAACGTCGCTCAGCCGAGCGTCGCCGCGATGTTCACCGTCAGCGCCAGGATCACCGTGTTGAAGAAGAACGACGCGACGCCGTGCACCATCGCGAGGCGCCGCATCGGAACCGTCTGCACCTCGACGTCCGAAACGCCGCCGGTCATCCCGATCACGAACGAGTGGTAGAGGAAGTCGAACGCGGCAGGCTCTTCCTTCCCGTGGAAGTTCAATCCGCCTGCGTCGCCGCCGTCGTTGCCGCCGCAATCCGCCGGCGCGTAGTAGAGGTGGGCGTAGCGAAATGCGAGCAGTGTGTGCAGCGTGAACCAGCCGAGCGGGACACTCGCCAGCGTCACAACGAAGTGCATCGCGTCGCGCGGTCCCGCCTGGCGGAGCAGTAGGAAGATCGCCGTGAGCGAAACCACGATCGCAGCGAAGGTCAGCAGGAAGATCAGCGCGACGCCCTCGTCGTCGTAGCCCGCGTACTTGCGGAGACGCTGCGGCGTCGCGCGAAACGCGACGACTGCGGTGGAGATGAGATAGGCGACGAAGAACGCGTCGCCCGCCGCGACCAGCGCGATCGGCGAAGCGCGCGCATGGAGCACGAGTCCCACCAGCAAGCCGAGCAGCGCCGCGACGTAGAATCGACCGTGGTGTCGGAAGTGCGATTGCATCGTGCCTCTCATACGGGGCGCCGGAATCTATCACGCGCGTCCGGCGACGCGTGATAAGGTCGGGACGTGCGGCTCGCTCATGCGCTGTTCCTCGCCACTGCGCTTTCGGTCACGTCGTGCGGTCCGTGGGGGCCGAAGGGAATCATCGCGGGGGGTCCGCTGCCCGGCGCCGCCCAGCCGACGCCGAGCGATTGGTCCTTCACCGATGCGCAGCCGCTGATCGCGATCGAGACGCGCGGGCGATTCTTCCGCCACTCGGTGACGATTCTCTGCGTCGCCGCCGACCGGAAGCTCTACGTGATAACGCGTCACGCGCCGACGAAACGCTGGGTCCAGAATCTGCTGGTCGAGCCACGTGTGCGACTCGCCATCGACGGAAAGATCTACGAGGGACGTGCGGTGCGCATCGATGAGGGAGGGGACGACGCCGGCGTTGCGCGCGCGTTTCTCCGCAAGTACGTCGGCGTCGAAGCCGAGCACGCGCGCGCGCTCACGGGATCACCCGCAGCGGGCGACGATCACGCCGAAGTGTGGACGTTCCGGATCGACCCGCCGGAGCCGGCGTCGTGAAGCGCTTCGGAGTCGCGCTGCTGGTACTCGGCCTGCTGCTCGGCGGCGCACTCGTCTGGGCGCGGCTCTTTGCTGGACACAACGTCGGCCCGATTCCGGGCGGCTGGCTGCGCGGTGAAGTCGCGACCGACCTTCCTAGCGACTGGAGTTTTGCCAACGCCGAGTCGTACCTGCTCGTCGAGAGCGACGCGTGGACGCTGCCCTACTCCACACGCGTCTGGTTCCTCGCGCATCAGGGCCGCCTTCACCTGCTGCTTCCCGGCTTCTTCGGCGACGGTCTGAAGCGCCGCATCGACGACGACCCGCGCATCCGCGTCGCGCTCGAGGGCAAGCTCTACGACCAGATCGCCGTGCGCGTGACCGATTCGCGCGATCTCGGCACTCTCCTCGCCCCGATGATCCGCAGACAGTTCGCGATCGAGATCAGCGGCGACGTTCAACCGGTCGCCGGTGCGAGCGCCGCGCAGCTCTGGGTCTACCGTCTCGACGATCCGCCTCGCTGAACGCCACCTGCTGCGCGCTGCAACGAGCGCGTGGGAGTCCGATGGAAGCAACGATCCTGCTCACACGTCGCCCCGCAGGGGCGGGCGACACCTGGTTGCGACGCTCGCTGGTCGCGCTGGCGCTGCGCTTTCGCGATGCGCGCGTGCGGCTGCTCGTTGCCGATGCGGATGCGAACGCAGCGGCGGACGGCGTGCGCACCGCGCCGCCGCCCGCGAGCTTCGACACCGTCGTCGTGATCGAGCGCGTGAAGGCGCGCTGGAGTGCGGCGCCAGCGCCCACGGCGCTGCAGAGCGAAGACACGCTCGGCTGGCTCAGCGGTGCGCGCGGCTATCGCGCGTCGCTGCGGGAGCCGCTTCCGCACATCTTGCCGACGGCCGACGCGCAGCGCAGCGCCGGCCTCGTCTTCGTTGGGACTACGGTGCGCGCGCCGCGGCTCTCGCACGACGACTTCGACGCGCATTGGCGCGATCGCCACGCACCGCTCGCACTGCGGCATCACGCCGGACTCTGCGGCTACGAGCAGTTCGCGATCGCGACGAGCCTGACCGCGAACGCAACCCCGATCGACGGCCTTGCGCTGCTGCACTTCCCGAGTCATGACGCTTTCGCGCAGCGCTTCTACGACTCCGATGCAGGCCGCGCCGCGCTGCGCACCGACACGCAATCGTTTCTCGATCTCCCGCGCTGCGAGGCCGCGCTGATGAGCGAGTACCGGGTGCGTTCGTGAGCGACGCGCGCACGCTCGGCTTCGGCGATCTGGTGCTCTGCGCCGGAACGGTGCCGCAATCGTCGCTCGCGGCGCGCGTCGTCGCGGCGGCCGAAGCCGGCTTCGCTGCGATCTCGATATTCCCGCACGACTACCAGCAAGCGCGCGCGTCGGGGCATTCGGACGCCGATCTGCGCGCGCTCTTGCGCGATCACGACATCGCGATCGCCGAAATCGATCCGCTGCTGTCGTGGATGCCGAGCGACGCATCCGACGCGGGCATCAACGAGGCCGGCCGCGCATTCCTCGCCACCGGCGAGGACGCGTTCTACGCGATCGCCGATGCGCTCGGCGCGCGCTCGATCAATGCCGCGCTCGCAGATCCGCGCCCCGTCGAGCTCGATGCCGTCGCCGACGCATTCGGCGCGCTCTGCGATCGCGCCGCTGCGCACGACCTGCTCGTCACGCTCGAGTTCTTGCCTTGGACGACGATCCGCGACGCCGCGACGGCCGCCGTCGTCGTGCAACGCGCCGGCCGCGCGAACGGCGGCGTGATGCTCGACGCCTGGCACCACTTCCGCAGCGGCGCGCCGATCGCGTCGATCCCCGCCGCGCAGGTGTTGGGAATCCAGATCAACGATGCGCCCGCACAGCCTGAAGCGAATCTGATCGACGAGACGCTGCACCAAAGGCTCGCGCCCGGCGACGGCGCCATCGACCTCGCGGGACTGTTGCGCCATCTCGCGGCCGGCGGCTGCATGGCGCCGATCGGTGTCGAGGTGTTCTCGGACACCTGGGCCGTCACACCGTTGCGGGACACCGCGCAGCGCATGGCCACCGCAGCGCGCAAGATCCTCGCCGCAGCGCGCGCGCATGCGTGATGCATCCAAAGCTGGTGCCATCGACGATTGTGCCGCGTGTCCGATCGCTCATGCGTTGCTCCGAATCCGCTTGCCCACGTTAGTATGACCCGATGTTGCGCGTGCTGACCCAGGTTCCGATCCAGTTGTTGGGCCGCGTGCAGAGCGAAGTGCCGGAAGCGGAGCTGATCTTCATCCCGATGGAGGGCGAGCTGCCGACCGACTTGCACGGCGACGTGCTGCTCACGCACGCGAAAGGCAGTTCCAATCTCGCGGCTGTCGTCACGCACGGCGTTCGTTGGGTGCACGCGTACGGCACCGGCGTGAATGCGTTCCCCTTCGATGCGCTGGGTGGACGGCCGCTCTCTTGTTCGCGCGGATCGAGTTCGATTCCGATCGCCGAGTGGACGCTCGCCGTGATGCTCGCGGCCGAGAAGAAACTGCCCGAGACGTGGATCCACGAACCGCCGGCGCACTGGAGCATCGGCTCGCTCGGACGCCTGCACGGCAAGACGCTCGGCCTCATCGGAATCGGCGGCATCGGCCAGGCGATCGCGACGCGCGCGCTGCCGTTCGGCATGCAGGTGCGCGCGCTGCGCCGCAGCGATGCGCCGAGTCCCGTTGCGGGCGTCGAGATCGTGCGTGATCTCGCGGCGCTGCTCGCGAGCGCCGATCACCTCGTCATCGCCGCGTCCGCAACACCGAACACCGAACGCCTGCTGGACGACGCAGCCTTCGCGCTCGTCAAGCCGGGTGTTCATCTGGTGAACATCGCGCGTGGCGCGCTGGTCGATCACGAAGCGCTGCGCCGCGCGCTCGACGACGGTCGCGTCGGGCTCGCGTCGCTCGATTGCGTCGATCCCGAGCCGCTGCCGGCCGGCCACTGGCTCTACACGCATCCGCGTGTGCGACTCTCGCCGCACACGTCGTGGAGCATGCCGGGCGCCTTCGATCTGCTGATCGAGCCGTTCATCGAGAACCTGCGACGCGCGCTGCGCGGCGAAGCGCTCGTCAACCTGGTCGATCGCGAACTCGGCTACTGATTCCGCAAACGGAGGAAGCAGCGTGCTCGTAGGCATCCACCACACCGCGCTCTCGACGCCTGATCTCGATCGGCTCGTCGCGTTCTACCGCGATCTCTTCGGCTTCACGCCGCAATTCGACTTCGCGTGGGACGAGAGCAACGCCGCGTTCCAGCGCACGCATTCACAGCCCGAGACGAAGGGCCGCGTGGTGATGCTCGAGCGCGGCGCGTCGCGGCTCGAAGTCTTCGAATACGCAAAGCCCGTCCCGCGCCCGGTGGACGGTCCGCGACCGAACGTCGATCACGGCATCGCGCACTTCTGCTTCGAGGTGAAGGACATCGACGCCGAATACGATCGCCTGCGCGCAGCCGGCGTGTCGTTCCTCTCCGAGCCGGTGCTGCAGGCCTACGTGAAGGTCTGTTACGGCCGCGACCCGGACGGCAACTTGTTCGAGTTGCTCGAGTTCCTGGCGGACGGCCCCGCTTCGTAACGCGCAGCCTACGCCGCAGCGCACTCCGGATGCGCGTCGAGCATCCCGCGCGTGTTGTCGCCCTGCGCCGCGATCAGGCAGCGCGAGCGTTCGAAGGTTTGCAGGCTCTCGTCGTCCGCCGCCTCGGCCTCTGCGTCGCAACGTCCGGGCAGCAGCGCTTCGAAGCTCGACTCCGCGCTGAGCAGATCGCCGCGGAGATCCGCGACCACGAGTTCTTTGCAGCGATCGAACGTACTCTTGTGTCGCGCCCTCGCGGCTTGCAGTTTCGCGCCGATGCAGAGGTTGCGCTCGATCGTGGTCTTCAGATCGTCGCATTGCGGTTGCGGGGAACTCGGAGTCGGCGGCGGCGGCGGCGCGGGGATCTGCACCGGCGGGAGACTTCGATACGGCTCGGTCTGCAACACCGTGGCTGCGTGCGGGGATCCGATCTGCGCGAGCAGCGTCTTGATGTTCTGCAAGTTGCCGGGACCACAGCCCCACCAGCGCGTCGACTTCAGCGAGGCTTCGGAACCCGGCAGCTTCTGCAGCTCCGCGCGATAGAGCGCGCCGAGCCGATCCGCCGTCGAGACGAAGTCATCGCAATTGCCGCTCATGAAGTCGGCGGCACAGAGCATCCCGTCCTCTTCGATCGCCGGGCAGACGATGCGCGTCGACGGCGGCGGCGCGTACTCCTGCGCGACGGCGGTGCCGGCAACGGCGATCCAGCCGAAGGCAACCCCGATGCGCGCCATCGCGACGAGATGATTTCGCTTTGCAATCGACACCACGCGCGTCTCCCCCCAGGCATTGATGAGCGGCCCCGTTGCTAGCGGAACGAGTTCGCGGTCGCTAGCTGCGCTCGAGTCCGAATCCGGGTTCGCCGATGAGCGTTCGAAGTGTTCGGCCCCGGGCCGACCCAACCCGCTCTCTCCGGAGGATCGACATGTCCAATTTGCGACGCATCGCCGCGTTTCTCTTCGTGCTGCTGATCGGTGCCACCGCGCACGCGCAAGGCGGATCTCGCAGTCTCGACTCGGTCGACAACGGCGCGGCGAAGAGTCTCGACTCCGTCGACACCGGCGAGAGTGAGAGTCTCGACGACGCGGACACGGGGCAGAGCGAGAGCCTCGACGACGCCGAAGACGCGCCGGCGGCGCCGCAGGCATCGGCGCTTCCGCAGCCGGCAGCGCTACCCGACATCGACGACGCGGACGCGCGCGCGCAGGCGCAGAGCGCGCGCCAGGCGGTGCTCGTCGAGCAGCAACGCGTGAAGCAGGCGGATGCGGCGTACTCGTCGATGATGACGAGCGGCTATCCGCAAGGCGATGCCCGCGCGGCCATCGTGCAGGAGCGCGACGCGGCGCAACAAGCCTATCAGCAGGCGAACGCGCGCTACACGTCGATCTTGAATCAGCTGGAATAGCGAGCGGCGGAAAATCGCAGCAGCGCGGCGTCTAGTACGCCGGCTTCTCGACCTGCGGCTTCTCGGGCGTCGCATCGAAGTTCTGGGTCTGCTTCTTCTGCATCTCGTCGATCACCTGCTGCTGGCGCTGCTGCTCGGTCTGCGCATCGTCCTTCGCGGACGTCGGCGTATCGACCTCATTCGGCACCGCGAGTCCGCGATCTCCCTTGTCTCCGCCACAGCCGCCGATCGCGAGCGTTGCGAGAAGCACGAGCATTCCGAGGCCAGGGGCGAGTCTTCGCACGGTGATCTCCTTCGTTTGCGGAGGCGGCAGCATACCCGCGTTGGGCTTGCCGGCGCGACTCCGATTTCGATCAAGAGTCGCCGCGGCGCTGCGAGGTGTGGAGACCCACCAGTCGCGCGATCAACACCGCGACATAGAACTGTCCTGCCATCGCTTCGAGGCCGGTCCACGCTTCCGCCGCTCCGGTCACCGGGTGAATCGTCTGCGGGCCGATCGTCGTGAGCGTGGAGAGGCTGTAGTAGATGAGTTCCGGCGCGAGGAGGGAGCCCGCTTCGTTCGGAGGGAAGAGCGGAACGCCGGGCGTGCCGAACGATCCGGGCTGAGCCCGCTCCATGATCGAGTAGATCACCGCCCATACGAGGCACAGGAGCAGGTAGACGCAGACCCCACCGAAAATGGTGTCGGTGCTGACGTCCTTCTCCTGCAGCACGTGCGCCAACACGGCGCCCGCCGTGAGGGCGAGGAACACGAGCGCGCAAACAAGACTCGCGACGGCAAGCGCCGGAGAGAGCAGCTTGTGCGAGAGCAATGCCATTCCCAGCGTGAGAGCGGTGAGCGCGACGCCGCCGACGATGACGGACTTGCGGCGGCTCAAGCTCCAAAGTCCGGCCAGCAGTACGGCGGCCAGCGCGAGGTCGAGGTGGAGAATGGGTTGCCCTGTCGGACTGTGCGGCAATACCGGATAGATCGCGAAGAGCGCGAGCAGAAAGATCAGCAGGACGAGAAATCGCGACCGCGCGAGGGTCTGGGAGATGACGAGCGGTTCGCTTCGGCGGCTCATCGGCGCGCGCCTAGAACCGGTAGATCGCCCCGAACTGCGGGCCGTACAGGATCGTGTTTCGGATCGCGCTGTCGCGATTCACGCCGAGGGCGCGGTAGGCGCCCGTCAACGACCAGTGTTCCGAAAGATTGAAGCTGCCACCGAGCACGCCCTGCCACGTCAGATCCGACGCGGTTCCCACTCCCCAACCACCGATGTCGCCGAGCAGGTAGAGCGAGATGCGATCCGTCACGTCGCCGCCCACACGAAAGCCGACGATCGGGTCGAGCCAATCGACGGTTTCCTCCACGCTGCGACTCGCGCCGTTCACCAGCGCGCCCCGCAACTTGACGCGACCAAAGCCGAGGTCCGGAAGGACACCGGGAAGCGGCACCGACGCGCCACCAACCGTCAGCGTCGCGGGGTCGAGTCCGACGTGGAGCTTGGAGGTGACGCTCCAGACTCGAAATCCTGCGAGCAGATCAAAGTTGAAACGGCGCTGATCTTCGGGCGATTCTTCTCCGCCCGTGAGCTTGCTCATCGGCATCGAAAGCGCGCGAAAGCCGAACTTCGTGTCGATCATCCACAGCGTCAGGCGGGTGCGGGCATCGACGGGGCCGGCGGTCAGCAGGCCATCGCGACCGTCGGGAAGCTGAAACGGAAACGAGCGGACGTTGCCGTCGGCATTGGTCGCCACTTGCATGCCCATGAAGTCGACCATCGCCAGCCCGCGCTTGTAGCGACCCTCGACGCCGCCCATCACCGCCCAGCCGAGATCGTCGAGGATGTCGAAGAAGCTCTGGTCGATGGTGGTCTCGTTGCCCCTGGTCTCCACCTCCGTCTGGAGCGCAGCGGCCCACGCATACATCTTGATCTGGAGTTCCCAATCCTTGGGTTCCGGCGGAAGCGCGCGTGCCGCGCCTCCGATCGTGACGCAAACGAGTGTGCAGACGGCGATGCGAGCGAGTCGTCGATTCATCGAGCTTCAATTCCCTCTACGGCTGAATGTCGCTGGCGCCTTTCGGATCGTAGTACGGCGCGATCTGCTTCATGACTGCAAAGAAGTTCGCCCACGCGTTGTTCGTCGGCAGGATCATCTCGTCGAACTCCTCGTGGTTGAGGATGTCGTCCACCAGTTCCTTCATCGTCTTGTACATGTCGACGGTCTTGTCCAAGCCCTCGCCCTTCGCGAGATGGCCCGCGAGCCCCTGCGTCATCTCGGTCAGTGTTCGCGACATCGACTGCAGGCTGACGTTTTCGCCCGCATCACCGGATCCGACGACGTCGCCAGGCTGTTGGCGCATCGCCGTCCAGAATGCTTCGCTGGTCGGAACGAGTTTCTGCGCGAGAGCGGTGACGGTGGCCTGGTCCCACGGCTTCAGACCCGCGGTGGACGGATTCGGTGTCGCGCAGGCTGCGATGCCGATGGCGAGACCGACGAGACCGAGCTTCAGGGCGCTTGTCATTTCGATGTCTCCTATGAGCCGCATTGCGGCTCAGGTCCAGAGTCGAAGCACTCGTTCGAAGAACCAGAAGGCCGCCAGTCTACCGATCGCATTGGTAGCAGCTGGACGCGCGCGCCGGGCCACGTTAGCGGGGATCGCGATGCGACTCACCAGCGAAATGCATCCGAGCACGACATCAATGCATGCGAGCGGCCCGACGTCGACACCGATGTTGAAGGCGAAGCGGGCGAGGGGAATATCGCCCTGCGGGAGGCCGAGCTCGGTCGATGCACTCGCGGCGCGCGATCTCCAACCACCGTTTCGAAGCCCGCATCAGCAGCAAAGAAGAGCGCGGCACGCAACTTTCATCGCACCTGCATATCGAGCAACGAATCGGCGCGCTCGTTCGCTTCAGCCGCATCGCAAACCAGGCGATACGCAGACGGCCCCAACGGAGTACCTGCATGTCGATACGCGAAGCGATCTCAGCGCTCTCACTGCAGGGGAGCGAAACCGAAGTCATGCACGCGGCGAGCCGCATCTTCGCGGCACTGATCGCCGCCGGCCGGCTGACGGAGACCAACCAGGACGAGATGGTCGAGTTTGCGGTTCGTGCAGCGGTTGATCTGGCTCGTCAGACCGACGTCGCGATCCAGAGCGAGGGCGAAGCGATGGGGCTCAGCGCGTTCGGCACCTGAGCCCCGTCTCGCGTCAAACCTAGAGCGGGAGTTCCCTCGCGCCGTCCCTCCGGTGGATCGGTCTCAGTTCGTCGGACGCAGCAACAGATCCGTCCGGCGATTCTGCGCACGACCCGCTGCGGTGTCGTTCGGCGCAACCGGGTGGTACTGCCCGTTCGAGATCGCTTCCATCTGCGTCGGGGCGACGCCCTTCGCCTGCAGATGGCGCACCACGACGGACGCGCGCGCGGCGGCGAGATCCCAGTTCGTCGGGAAGCGCGCCGCGATCTCCGGCCCGATCGGCTCGGTGTCGGTATTGCCGACGACGTCGACCTGATTGCCCTGCGCCGCCATGTTGGTGAGCTGCGGGATCACCTTGTTGAGCGTGGCGACTCCGTTCGGATGGAGCTCGGCCGAGCCCGAGTTGAAGAGGAGATCGTTCGACAGCGAGACGCGAATGCCGTCCTCGAGCTGCGTGATCTTCACCTGGTCCGCAGCGATCTCGGAGCGCAGCGCGCTCTCGATGGCCTGCTGTTGCTGAAGCATGTTGTTGTAGGTGCCCTGCGTGACGCAGCCACCGAGCGTGATCACGGCGCCGAGAGCGAAGAGAGCGGGACGGACGAGTTTCATGATTCGTTACCTCTGGAAGCGGGCATCTGGGTTGGCTGCAAAGCAGGTGCTGGAACCCTGCTGACACATCACGACGACGGTCGTGCGCTGGCCGCATCCCTCGATGCCGACCGTGTACTCGAGTCGCTCGATGCCACTCACCCAGGGACCCTGGATTGCGGGCTGGATGAAGTCGCTCGAAAGGACGGTTGCCGTCGCGGCCGGACAGCCGAGATCGAAGCGACCGCGCGCGAGCGCCGCCTCGACCGCCGTGCCCTGCTGCTCCGCGAGCATCTGCTGCGTCGAAGCGCAGGCCGCCGTGATCGCGGCGGCCGCGACGATCGACGCAAATCTGATGGTTCTGGACATGGGAACGCCCTCCGTGTTCGCGACTTCAGTCCTTCAGACCGAAGCGCAGGCTGCTGGGCTCGGCAAGGTTTCCCTTGATGAGTTTGGGAAGCACCGGCGCGATGATCAACTGGATGTTCCACTCCTGTCCGTAGCGGTCCGGCTGGATCGGCATCCATTGCAGTCCGAGCGCGAATCGGACAGGAACCTTCCCGAGTTTGGTGACCTTCGCGACGCTCGCTCCGATCGGCACCGTCCACACGTCCGACGAGTCGTTCTTCCAATTCGCCAGGATGCTGCCCGAATAGCCGACGCTCCAGCCATCCTTCAGGAAGTACGACGCGATCGGCTGCAGGTTCATCGATGCCACCTCGGATCGATCGTCATCGCCCGCGAACGACCACCAGTTCTGCACCAGCGCACCGAGGATCCACTTGTCGGAGAGATATCCGACGATGCCGGCGGGACCGACCTGCCACTTCCCCGCTCCGGTGAAGTCGGACGGAGCGCTCGGGAACGTCCACGTCGGTCCCGCTCCGAGCAACCACCCACCTGCGAGCTTCGGACTGGGCGAGATCAGCTGAAACAAGGAGATGTCACCGAACGCAGTCGAGCGGCCGATCGCGGACGGACGGCCCACTTCGGGATGCGGCTGCGACACAAATAGCGGTACGACCGGTCGCGTGATCAGATTCCAATCGTCGGTCACCGACACCGGCAACACGGGTTGGAGCAACAGGTTCGTGCTCCAGCGACCACTCTCACCCGGACCCGGATCCACGCGGAAGCTGTTCTGCTGAAACGTGATCGACCAGATGTCGCTCACCGGATTGCTGAGCTTCTTGTTGATGTCGCTCAGCGATTTCGCGGCGGCAGCGTCGTCCGTGGCTGCGGACGGCGGCGCAGGATCCTCTGCACGGGCGGGTGCCGCCATCAACGCGATCATCGAGATCGCCGTCGCGATTGCCCATCGGCACTTCGTTCGCGCGTACATCGGTGTTCCCCCCGCTTCGATCATTTCGCGCGCACGATCGGCGCCGGCTTCCAGGTTCCGTCGAGCGCCGCCTGCTTCGGCCAGTAGAGACGCATCACCAGGTAGATCGGGCCGTCCGGCGCCGGCAGCCAGTTGGCTTGCTTCGCCGCGCCGGGCGAATCCTTCTGGATGTAGATCGTCAGCGAACCGTCCGCGTTCTTCTTCATGTCGGGCAGCATCGGCGAGTTGATCAGGTAGCGGTCGATCGGATTCTCGACGAGGAGCTGCGTCTTGCCGTCGTACATCGTCACCGACCAGAACGCGTTCACCGGCGGAAATTGATCCTTCGGAATCGTGAGCGTGTAGCGATTCTTGGAGCCGTCGAGCTTCTGACCGTCGCTGTCGGTGACGGCCATCGGGTAGAGCGCTTCGATGGCGTCGTTGCCGTAGATGCCGGCGAGCGCCGCTGCGGCGCGGAGTTGGTAGTCGCCGTTGTAGAAGGCGCGATCGCCGAACGCTGAACCGACGCGCCAGCCGTTGACCTCGGTGCCAATCGCAGCGCGCCGCTTCTCGATCGACTGGTAGCCGTCCTTGACGCCGATCCCGACAGCGAGACGATCCTCGAGCGGGAGCGATTTGAAGTCGAACGCCCTGCCGGGGCCGATTCCGATCTCGGCGAATTTTGCGCGCAGCGCCGTCTCTTCGGGCACCGGCGGCGTGAATTGCTGCAGGAAGTTCAGGTACGAGATGAAATCCGTTTTGAAGGCGTCCTCAGTGAACGCCGGAAACTTCGGCGCGGGCGCCGCTGGCGGCGGCGATTGCTTCAGGAAGGACGAGAGCGGCTGCACCTGATAGCCGGCCTGGATCTTCTTCACGTTCGAGAGGTCGGCCGCATCGAAGAGCTGCGTGCGGTAGATCGCGAGGCTGAACTCAGTCTCGCTCGCGAAGGTCTTTTCGACACCCGCGGGCGTCGCACCCTTCCAGCCGGGACCCGACACCATGTAACAACCCGCTTCGTTGCCGGTGGCGCGGCTCCCGATGTAGCCGTAGTTGAACGAGTACATGTCGGTGAGCTGCACCGAGTAGTACCGGCCCTTCTCGACTGCCGGGACGCAGAGCACGATCGGCTCGGCGCGCAGATCCAGTTGGGCCATCGAATACGGCGTGTCGCTGTTCGGCGTCACGATCGCCGTGTCCTTCGGCGTGGCCACGTGCGCCTCGTTCGCGATCGTGTTGAACGGTCCCTTGTACTGCGACGACTTGGCATCGACGTTGAACTGGTACATCGCTTTGTACGCGGCGATCATCGGGAACGCATAGACGTACGCGTGCTCGGCGAGCTTTTCCCGCTCTCGCGCATCGACCTTCGCGCCCTTCGGTCCAGCGCCGCCCGCGCACGCGACGGCGAATACGAGCGATCCCACCAGCAACGCGCCGATCGAGGCTCTAGCGATCATGATGCTCCTCTCTCCAAGAACGAAGACGCCCCTGCCTGGTATCCAGACGAGGGCGCCAGGGAACGCTGCAGCGGCGCCGGCGATCGCCGGCGCCTACAGGTGCTTCTTGATCTTCTGCCAGAGCGTCTCTTTGGGAGTCGCCTTGCAGTCGGCGACGAGCTCGCCGATCGGCTGACCGAACTTGTCGAACGCAACCGTGCCGACGGCCGCTTCGCCCTTCGCCTGGGCGTAGCCATCGACCCAGTACGCGATGCGATTCTGGTCTTCGGGATTCATCGCGAGGAGTTCCTCGCAGGTGATCTCATCGATCTTCTTGTCCGCGGCGAGGGCGCTGTTCGCAGTTGCGAGGAAACCGAGACAAGTGACCAGGGACAGGGAACCGAGGATCTACTTCTTCACGAGAACCTCCTTCATGGGAACGCGGTTGAAATCACGAAAACGAGTAGCCCCAGCGCGTGCGCCCTGCAATCGTCAGCGGCAGGGTGATCCCTCGTTGAAGTCTTGCGAAGCTGCGGACACCAGTGTCACTCTGCGCATCCAGTCTTATCTGTTCCCAACTCGGAACCCCTCACGGCAGGGTCTTCCGCACATTCAAGGAGACAACGTGCGCAGAATCCGACTCGCATTCTCGACACTGGGCGCCATCGCGCTGGTCGCGGGTGTCGTTGCTTCGCAGGCGGCTACCGCCGCGCAGGTGACGGCCATCGTCGGCATGGATGTACTGACCGCCGACCAGAAGGTCACGATCAACGCGAAGGGCAAAGAGGTCGTCGATCACATCACGGCGGCACAGAAAGAAGCGAGTGGCGCCGGCACTGGCGCCGCGATCGCAGCGCAGCGCGAAGCGGGCAAGGCCCTCGCAATCCTGCGCGGCGTCGAAAACGTCAGCCCCGCGGCGCGCATCCACGATGCATTCGAAGACCTGATGCACAAGTCGCACGGCAAGAAGGCGAAGCCGGAAGATCTGCTCCCGGTCATCAACGTGATGGATGAAGTCGGCGAAGTGAAGGGCCTCGGCATCGAGCAGGCTCGCGTCAGCATCGGCAAGGCCAAGGAGAACCTCGCGAAGGGGATGACCACCGAGGCCGAGGCGGACATCATCGAAGCCGACTCCACAGTTGGCTACCTCGAAATCGATCTGCCGATCCACGAGACGAAGGTCCGCCTGATGCGCGCGATCAGCGATCTCGCACGGACGCAGCCGGAGATGGCCAACGCGAAGGCGGCTCTCGTCGATGCGTTGAAGCACGCGAAGACCTTCACCGCGATCGCTTCCGGCGTTGCGGTCGAAGCGGACGCAGGGAACTAGGTGACCAGGGGACGCTGGCGCGTGTCGGCCAGCGTTCCCGCTTCGCCTCCCCCACTGCGACTGCAAGCATGGGGTTGCAGGCGAGCCGGCTCCCGCGGGCGACGTCACGAATGACGCCACAGGGCGCGGGATCGCTCGACTGATGGAACGAGAACAAACCGATATCGGTGTCGCGGGCTGGTCGTGGCTGATCGCGTGCGCGGCGTTGGTCGGTCTCTTCATCGGCGCGGTGGGCACTGCGTTTCGCGTCTGCTTGCAATTCGGCGATCGCGCGCGCGGCGAACTCATCGCGTTCGCGCACGATCTCCCGCTCGGCTGGCTGCTCGCGAGTGCGGCGCTCGGCGTCGTCGCGGGTGTCGCAGCGTGGTTGGTGCGCCGCTTCGCGCCGCTCGCCTCGGGCAGCGGGATTCCCCATGTCGTCGCGGTGATTCGGGGAGAGATGCCGCCGGCACAGGCAAGCGTCATCCCCGTCAAGTTCGTCGGCGGCTTGCTGGCGATCAGCGGCGGCCTCGCGCTCGGCCGCGAGGGTCCGACCGTGCAGATGGGCGCAACCTTCGGCTCGCTGCTCGCAGCGCGGATTCGTCCCGTACGCGACCAATGGCCGGCGTTGCTGGCTGCTGGTGCGGGCGCGGGCCTTGCCACCGCGTTCAATGCGCCGCTCGGCGGCATGCTCTTCGTGTTCGAGGAGATCTTGCGACGCTTCGAAGCGCGCACTGTGCTCGCGACCGCGACGGCCTGCATCGCGGCGGTGGTGGTCGAGCGCGCGTTCCTCGGCGCGGAACACGATTTCGTCGTCGCAGCGCTTCCGCCCGCTGCACTCGCCAGCCTGGGCCTCTACCTCGCGATGGGAATCGTCGCCGGCGGTCTCGGCGCGCTCTACAACCGTGGCATCGTCGGCATGGAGCGCGTCGCCGAGCGTTTTGCACGTTGGCCGGCCGGAGCGACCGGTATTTGCGTCGGCGCCGTGGTGGGATTGATCGCGTGGTTGCTGCCGAGCGTCGTCGGAGGCGGCGACAACCTCACGCAAGACATCCTCGCTGGGAGCGCCGCGATCACCGCGCTGCCGCTGCTCTTCGTGCTGCGCTTCCTGCTCGGACCACTCAGCTACGCAGCCGGAACGCCGGGCGGACTTTTTGCGCCGCTGCTCGTGCTCGGTGCACAGATCGGTTTCGGCTGCGGCTGGCTCGGCCAGCACTGGTTCCCCGACCTGGCGCCTTCGCCGGTCGCATTCGCGATCGCCGGCATGGCCGCGTTCTTCACCGCGACGGTGCGTTCGAAGCTCACCGGAATCCTGCTCGTCGCCGAGATGACGGGGAGCTTCTCGCTGGCGCTGCCGATGCTGGTCGCGAGTACGGGCGCCTATGCGGTGTCGGTGATGTTGCGCAATGCGCCGATCTACGACACGTTGCGCGAGCGACTGGTCGCGCGCGCGCGGATCGCCGAGGAGGCCGCGCACGTCACCGCGCAAGCGACCTCCTCGGGCAAAGATCGCTGAAGCTACGGCGCTTCGGTCACTTCGATCAGCTTCGCCACCTTGCTCTTCGATTCGACGGCCGCGTAGTCCCAGCTCACCGTGACGCCCCAGCCCACCTTCAAGTCCTCGACCTTGACGGTCTTCGCGTCGTTCATCACCTGGGTGTCGGCGTTCACTGCAAACACACCACCGTCGTCGTTCGGGCCTTTGACGGTGAGCGTCTTCGCGGTCGCGTCGATCGCGGTGATCGTGCCGCTGACGGCGCCCGAATAGGGATGCTTGGTGTCGGTCTGCGCATGGGCGGAGGTTGCCACGCCGAGTGTGAGGATCGCGGCGAGCGCGATTGCGAACGGTCGGATGCGATTCATATCGATCCCTTCCTGGATGCCGATGTCGGCGAATTTGTGACAGCCGGCGGCATGCCGGGCGAGCCGACGTTAGTTCGTAGTGTCGTGACGTGGGAGCCCCGACGATGGGGCGCGTTCACCCTTTCAAAGGGTGGACCAATCGGAGCGGACGGTGCATGCTCGCCGGCCCGTGACAGCCATTCGTCTCGTCGCATGCATCGACTGCGATCTGCTGCAGCACCTCGGTGAAGTTGCCGAGGGCAGCACCGCGAATTGCGGACGCTGCGGCAGCGTGCTCCGCAAACGCCCGCGCAACAGCCTCGAGCACACGCTCGCGCTGGCACTCTCGGCGGCGATCCTCTTCATCGTCGCCAACTCTTTTCCGTTCCTGTCGTTCGAGATGAAGGGACGCGTCACCCAGACGAACGTGATGACCGGCATCATCGATCTTTATAACGGCGGCAAATGGCAGATCGCGGCGCTGGTGTTGCTGACGATCGAGCTCGCACCGGTGGCGCAGTTGTCGCTGCTGCTCTACGTCCTCGCGCCGCTTCGCATCGGTCGGATTCCGTGGAAGCTGCCGAGTGCGTTTCGGATGCTCCGCCACGCGCAGTCGTGGAGCATGATCGAGGTGTTCATGATCGGGATCCTAGTCGCGATCACGAAGTTGATGGGCATGGCGACGATCGTTCCGGGCCTCGCGATCTGGGCGTTCGGCTTGCTGATGCTGGTGCTCGCCGGCGCGATGTCTTCGTTCGACCCCGAATCGGTGTGGGAACGCGTGGAGGTGTTGCGGTGAGCGCAGCGCCCGCAACCGCGATCTCGATCTCCTGCGCGAGTTGCCACGACTGCGGCCTGCTCGCGCAGCTGCCAGCGGCGTCGCATGAAGAGGCCCGCTGCCCGCGCTGCGGCGCGGAACTCCACGAGCGCAAGCCGCGCAGTCTCGAGCGCACGCTGGCGCTCGTGATCGCCGCGATCGTCTGCTACGTGCCCGCCAATCTGCTTCCGGTGATGACGGTGACTTCGCTCGGGAAGGCCCAGTCCGACACCATTTTCAGTGGCGTCGTCTACATGCTCGAACACGGCATGTGGCCGCTCGCGATCGTGCTCTTCACGGCCAGCATCTTCGTCCCGATCATGAAGCTCGGAATCTTGAGCTTCCTGCTGATCTCCGTGCATCGCCGATCGTCCTGGCAGCCGGTGCAACGGACGCGCATGTACCGACTCACCGAGATGATCGGACGCTGGTCGATGGTCGACATCTATGTGGTGACGATCCTCGTTGCGCTGGTCCGACTCGGCAACCTGGCCACGATCGAGGCGGGAACCGGCGCAGTCTTCTTCGGCGCAGTGGTCGTCATCACGATGTTGGCGGCTGAATCCTTCGACCCCCGCATCATCTGGGATCGCATCGACGTGAGGAGCACATGAGCGAGCGGCAATCACCTCCGAACCTACCCACCGTGGCCGCCGCGGTAGTCGAGACCCGCAAAGGACCGTCGTTCGTCTGGCTGATCCCGCTGATCGCGGCGCTCGTCGGCGGTTTCGTCGCGTATCGGGCGTTCTCGGAGCGCGGGCCGCAGATCACGATCTCGCTGAAGACCGCAGAAGGCCTGGAAGCGGGCAAGACGCAGGTCAAGTACAAGGACGTCGAGGTCGGTCTCGTCGAGTCGGTCACGCTCGCTCCGGATCTCGACGGCATCGTCGCCACTGTGCGTATGGTGAATGGCGCCGACGGCTGGCTGACCGAGAAGACGCAATTCTGGATCGTGAAGCCGCGCATCGCGGGCGGCCAGGTGAGCGGACTCTCGACGCTGCTCTCGGGTTCGTTCATCGGCATGGATCCGGTTCTCGACGGCGAGCGCGCCCGCCATTTCGTGGGCCTCGAGGTGCCGCCCGTGATCGGCATGAAGGAGCCCGGTCACTACTTCGTGTTGCGATCGAACCAGGCGGGTGCGGTGGAGGTCGGCTCGCCGGTCTACTTCCGGCAGATCCACGTCGGCCAGGTGGTTTCTTCCAGCCTCGACCTGGACAGCGACTACGTGACGACGCGCGTCTTCGTGCGCGCGCCCTACGACGACCGCGTGCGCAGCGACAGCCGCTTCTGGAACGCGAGTGGCATCGATGTGTCGGTGACCGCCGCTGGCGTCAAGGTCGATACCGAATCGCTGGTCTCGATCCTGATCGGCGGCATCGCGTTCGACGCGCCGCAGGGCACGGCAGCCGAAGTCGCCGCGGCGGATGCCGAATTTCCGCTCTACGCGAACCGCGAAGCCGCGGACAAGCAGCACTACACGCGAACCATCGCCTGGATGCTCCGCTTCGATCAGTCCGTGCGTGGGCTCACGGTCGGCGCTCCAGTGGAGTTCCGCGGCATCCCGATCGGGCAGGTGATGGACGTGACACTCGAGTTCGACAAGACCAACGACCAATTCGTGATTCCCGTCCGGATCGAGATCGAGCCCGGTCGCTTCCTCGATGCAGCCCTCCCCGAACCCGAGCGCATCAAGGCCGTGAACGACCTCGTCACGTCGGGCCTGCGCGCCCAGTTGAAGAGCGGGAATCTGTTGACCGGCCAGCTCATGGTCGCGCTCGACATCTTCCCGAACGCGAAGCCGGCGCAGGTCGTCTGGAACGCGCCGATTCCCGAGTTCCCGACGATTCCGACGCCGCTCGCGGAGATCGAGGCGAACTTGACGAAGCTCGTCGAGCGTCTCGGCAAACTCCCCGTCGAGCAGATCGGCGCCGATTTGAGTGCGTCCGTGAAGGCGTTGCGCATCACGCTGCAGCAAGCAGAGGGTGTGGCGCCGGCGCTCAAGGACACGCTCGCGAAGACCCAGACCACGCTGACGTCCGCCAACGAGCTGATCGGCCCCGACTCGACGGTGAACACCGAGCTGCGACAAGCGCTGCTCGAACTCTCCAACGCCGCGCGCGCGCTCGGGCTCGCCGCCGATCAGATCCAATCGCAGCCGAGTTCGCTGATCTTCGGCAAGAAGGGAAGCAAGTGATGATCTCTCTCGTCCCGCGCGCGGCTGTACTCGGCGCTCTCTCCATGATCGTGCTGATGGGTTGCGGCGGCCCGGCGCCGCTCTTCTACACGCTGAGCTCCGCATCCAGCGCGCCCGCGGGCCCGGCACTCGGCTCGCATCCGAATCTCGGACTCGTCGTCGGCCCGCTCGAGTTCCCGCGCTATCTCGATCGGCCGGAGCTGGTGACACGCGACGGTGCGCATCGACTCATCGTCGCCGACGCCCACCGCTGGGCCGGATCGATGTCCAGCGACGTGTTGCTCTCGATCGCCGACGATCTCGGCCGACTGCTCGGCACTGCGCGCGTGGTCGCGTATCCGTCGGCGCCGCGGTTCACGGCCACGTATCGCGTGCTGCTCGACGTGCACGAGTTCGAGGGCGTGCTCGGCGAAAAGATCACGCTGCGGGTGCGCTGGACGATCGCTTCGGTCGCGGATGGCCGCGCGCTGGTCGTCGAGGAATCGGTCTTCGAGCAGCCGGTCGCGTCGGCGTCCTACGAAGACCTCGTGACGGCCGAGAGCGCCGCGCTCGGCGCGCTCAGCAACGAGATCGCCGAGCGAATCGCAAGCTTGCCGGCGCGCTGAAGCGCTACTGCTTCACGGGAACGGTCTGATGGAGATCCGACATGTCGCGCTGCCCGTCGGCCGCCGATTCGGGCGACAACACCACCCGCACCATTCCTACCGTCACCAACACACCGACCTGTACGTAGGACGTGGTGCCCGACATCACGTCGAGTGCAACCGGATCGGTCACGCCCTGGTTGCCGAAGCCCGCGAGATGTTCGTCGGTCATGATGCCCACCTGGTGCAGGCCGACGGGCATGTCGACATAGAAGAAGGTGCCGGTCGCGATCTTCCCCACTTCCTGCCCGTCGATCGCAATATCGGGATGGAAAGTGGGCGCCTCGGTGTTCGTCGTCATGTACACCATGATGCGACCGTAGCCGGGCGGCAGCACGGGCAGCTCCGCGACGACCTGCGCATACGGCGTACCGGTCGAGCAGGCGAGCAGCGCAGCGAGCGCGACGAGGCAGCAGGATTTGCGGATCGTGATCATCGATTCCTCCGGGATCGGGGTTGTCGAACGTTCGCGCTCAAGACTCTTGCGGCGTCTCGTCCGCTCCCTCGGCAGCTTCGACCCAGACCGCGCCGACGGATCGGCCTTCGCTCTCGGCCTGTGCTGCGAGGTTCTCGCGAACGAAGAGCAGCAGCTCGCCGACGTGTTCGCGGGCGGCGTTGATCGGCGCGAGGATGTCGGAGAGCGTCGCCGCGCCGCCCAGATCTCCGGTCGTGAAGCGTTCGAGCGCCTCGACCTGGAGCTGCAAGAGCTCGCGCTGCAACGCGATCAAGGTGTCGAGCTCCATCGTCGCGGACAACTCGATCTCGACGACGCGGCGTTCGATCCCGGCGATGCGCAGCATGTAGCTCGAGAAGAGCTCGTCGCGTGCGGCGCGCCGACGCTGACGCCATCCCTGCACCAGGAACGCGCCGCCGCCGATGACCGCGCCGAAGATGCTGACGCTGTTGCTGAGATCGCCGACAACCTCCTGTGTGATCACGGGATCGTTGCGCGAGAGGTACGCCACCGTTCCCGCGTGCAACGGAATGCGCGGCGTCGCGCCGAGCAGCGCGTGATCGAGAGGCGGATGGAAGATCCGCGCGAACGGAGAATCGAAGACGGCGCCGAGCACCTCTGTGACCGTCTCAGGCGACACGCGTTCACTCGACACCAACAAGAGCTGCGCGCCCAGCGTGGTCAACGCCTGCGGCGGCACGGCAGGCCGCGTCTCGTAGGTGAAGGCGGGGATCGTCGTTTCCATCGCAAAAGGCCGTTCGATATCCGCGCCGGGACCGTTCGTCGCATCCTGGGTGATGAGCGCGTTCAGGCGGAAGGCTTCGGCGAACGGCAGCGGGACGAGCCGGTAGCCACCTGCGCGCACCAGGTTCAGCGCGATCTTCGAGGGCAACGTCGCGAGAACGAAGACGGCGTCCGGCAACGCGCTCGGATCGCCGCGCGCGACGAGCGCAGCGAGCGCGTCGGGGTCCAGATTCAGCGGTAGGAATCCATCGCTCGTTGCGGCGGCGTTCGGAACCAAGTCGGCGAAGGCGAGAACTGCCGTGGCGAGCCCGGCGGCTGCGGATCCCGATGCGCCGAGATCGATCGTGCGCCCGCGGAGTCCGTTCAGGCTGTCACCGACCGAGTCGGCGATCTCTTGCTTCACCAGCAGATGCAGTGCTTCGATGTTCAGCGCGGCGACCTCGCGGACGCTCGGGCTGCGTTCGATCCGGAATGCGCCCGAGACCATCGCGAAATCGACGGCGCCGGAGTTCACGGCCTCGAGCTCGGACTCGGTGTTGCCGAGATCGACGACTTCGCAATCGATGCCCCGCGCCGAAATCTCGGCAGCGAGATCGCGCGCGACCAACGCGCGCGTCGTACCGGCAAATCCAGCCGTCAGCTTGATGCGCTTCGCCGCAACGGGTTCAGAGCTGAGCGCGAACGCGAGCGCCGCGAGAAACGCCACCAACGCGAGCACGATCGCCAGCCACCCGCTGCGACGCCATCGCTCCGGCGCTGCGAGCGTTCCCGATGTGTGTCGGCTTTCGCTCAGAGAAGATTCCTCGCCCGCCACGCGGGTGCAGCGGAGTTCGAGTTCAGCGCGTCGCTACGACGGGTTCGTCACGATCTGGTAGACGACCTGCCCGCCGCTGTAGAACGGCCGGTAGTAGACTCCGTTCGCGAGCCAGTAGCCGGTGCTGCCGACGATCTTCCAGCTTGCGCCCGACGGTTTCGTAGACTTTCTCCGCGCTGTCCAAGATCGTGATCTGCTTGCCGTCATACCAGAGCTTCTTCTCGCCGAGATCGCCGCGATATTCGACGTAAGCGCGACCGGGACGCTGCACCGCAACATCCTCGATCGCCGCGAACTGCACCTTCTGCCCGGTCGGAAGCACCTCGTCATAGTTGATGTCGGCGCGGAAAGAGAATTGCGTCGCCTCGGCGAGGTAGTCCCCCATCGCACGCAACAACGCGTCGGCGCGCGGATCGACGATCGGCGGTCGCGCCGAATCCTTCTCGTCACTCTTCGCGACGGCGGACAGGCTCGGCAACAGCAACGCAGCGCCGATCCCCAACTCGATTGCGATCGGCGCTCGACGACGGACTCGATACGGCACGCGACATCTCCTCGATTGCGCGCCGCCAGCCGCGTTTCGCCCAGATCGACCGGCTGGCGCCAGCGCGTCGGGAATCTAACATCGAATTTTTGGAGACGGACCCGCCGCGAGGAGGCAATCGCATGAACGAAGTCGATCTCGAGGAGGGCCATGGCATGCCGCGTTGGCTCGCACTCGTCGCATTCGCCGTCGTCGCCGCGCTGCCCGCACTGTCGCATGCAGAGTGCACGGCCGATTGCAGCACCGCATACGAATCCGCGATGAGCGCCTGCCAATCGACGAACCCCGATCCCAACTCACCCAACGCATTGCAGTCGTGCATGGACCAAGCCCAGCAAGACTTCGCCGCCTGCACCGCAGCGTGCACCGAATCCGAGAACGACGAGCAGGGTTAGGGAACTGATCTGAGCTCGATCGCACGCGCGGGGCGCGGGGTCGTGGCGTCCGGCCAGAACGTCCTCGGCGGAAGGGCGTCGCAGCTTCGCGTAGGCACATCGCGAGCCGCCTGCCGGCCTTATGACCGGAGGGCTTCGCGGGTTCTGTCCGAACGCCACGCCCCCGCTACTCGCCATTCGTTCCGCTTCCGTATCTGCAGCGGAAGTCGCGTGCCCAGCGCGGGCGGGGGACTCGGCCGAAACATTCCGCAGGCGGTGATCCAAGTACCGATGCGAAGCCACCGATCGTCGCCCGCCGAGGACGTTTCGGACGAGTCCACCGCCCGCGCGCCTCGCACCAACAATCCAACGGCGCCAGTTCTCAACGCCCGACTCGGGTCGTCTTCTAGTCGAGCGCAATCTCGGGATGACGCGCCGCCACCATACGCCGCAACCCGTCGCGCCAATGCACGCGCGTCGCGCCGACGAGTTCGTGCATGCGCGTGACGTCGATCGCGACCGGGCCGATCGTGCGCTCGGTCGTTGCGAAACGTGGCTCGCGACCGGTGAGCGCGCCGAGGTACGCGCTCCATTCCTCGATGCTGCTCGCCTCGGAGCCGCCCCAGTTGACCACCGTCGCCGGCACCGACGCAACTTCGAGTAGCCGCGGCGTCATCGCGATGATGTCGTCCTCGTGGATCGGGTTGAAAGTGTTGGGCGCGTCGGGGCTCAGCGCGATCGGCGTGCCGGCGAGTACCTGTTCGAGATGAATCGCAGGCCAGCCCCATGAACTTCGCTCGCCTGCGGCTCGCTGCGCGGAGACGGAGTCCCGTCTCCTTGCGCCGCCATCGCCATACGGAACGTTGAGGCGCGCGATCGTCGTGGGGATCGAGAAGGTGCGAGCGACGGTGCGCGCAACCACCTCCGCCGCGATTTTGCAAATGCTGTAGGTCGGCATGAAAACGCGATGGTTGTCGCCGAGCGGGTGATTCTCGGTGAGCCGCGTCTGCCCGGCGGGTTCATAGACTGCTGTCGAGGAGCAGTGCAGCAGCGCGCCGCTCTCGCGGCAATGCGCCATCAACAAGCCGAGGCCTTCGGCGTTGGCGGCGAGATCGCGATCCCACTTGCCGCTCTTCGCGACCGCGAAGTTGAGCACCGCGTCGAAGTCGCGCGGCAGGCCCTCGAAGTTGCCGGCGCCGAGATCCGCGGCGAAGGGCCGGATGCCGGCCGCCTCCAGGCGCTCGCGTTCTTCCACTCTCTTCAGGCGCCCGAGTCCCCAGACCTCGTGCCCCGCTGCAACGAGGCTCCGCGCAAGCGGAAACGCCACCTGCCCACCCGCGCCTGTGACCAGCATTTTCATTTCATGATCCTCACCGCTCGGCGCCCAGGCCATTGCGATACGCTCCGTATCGTATATCTTCCGAATGCGTCGAGCCACCCAGCGAGGAGCCGTCCATGGACTTTGAGTTCAGCGTCGAGGAGAAGGCTTTCGCCGCGGAGGTCGAGCGCTTCCTCGACGAGCACGCGACACCGGACGTCGCCGACGTGACGCGCGAAAACATGGCGCAGATCGTCGATACGCCGGCGCGCCGCGGCTTCATGAAGAAGCTGTCGCAGCGCGGTTGGCTCGGCATGACCTGGCCGAAGCAATACGGCGGTCAGGAACGGCCCGGCGTCTACGAGTACATCCTGAACGAAGCGCTCGCGCGCCGCGGTTGCCCGCAGATCGGCAAGGGCATCGGCATCATCGGCAAGACACTGATCCGCCACGGCTCGGAGAAACTGAAGCAGGAATTCCTGCCGCAGATCATTCGCGGCGAGATCGAGTTCGCGGTCGGTTACAGCGAACCGCAGGCCGGCTCCGACGCCGCCAACATGCAGCTGAAAGCCGAACGCGATGGCGAAGGCTGGCGCTTCAACGGTCAAAAGGTGTGGACCACGTCGGCGCACTTCGCGGATTGGTACTGGGTCGGCGCGCGCACCGATGCGACGAAGAAGCACGACGGCATCACGGTGTTCCTGATTCCGATGAATCACCCGGGCCTGACGATCCAGCCAATGCCGACGATCGGCGACGAGATCACCAACACGGTGTTCTTCGACAACGTGTGGGTGCACGACGACTACCGCGTCGGCCAGCTCGGCGCGGGCTTCGGCTACATCTCGGAAGCGCTCGATCTCGAGCGCTTCACGATGTTCACCTTCTCGCCGACCGAGCAGCGCTTCGAAGAGCTGGTCGAGTGGATCGTCAAGGCGCGGCGCGATGGCGAGCCGCTGCGGGGCGACGCGCATGTGCGCGAGCGCGTCGCGCAGCTCGCGACGCGGCTCGAAGTCGCGCGCGTGCTCGGGCTGCGCTTCGTTGCGGCGGCGCGCGAGGTCGGCGGCAAGCCGCCGACCGTCGAAGCGTCGGAGTACAAGTTGTTTGCGACGCAGCTCTCGCAGCGCGTCGCCGACTCGATGATGGATCTCGCCGGCCCCGGCGCGCAGCTCCGCGTACACACGACGGAGGCGCCGATGCGCGGTCGCTCGGAGATGTCGTACCGCTACTCGGTGATCGACACGATCGGCGGCGGCGCCTCGGAGATCCAGAAGAACATCATCGCGCGCCGCAAGCTCGGCTTGCCCAAAACCTTTTAGGATCAATGTCTTCCCCCGCGGCGCTCGATGGTGTCACCGTGCTCGACCTCTCGACGGTCGGGCCGGGGCCGCGCTGCACGCGCATCCTCGCGGACTACGGCGCAGCGGTCGTGAAGATCGGTGCGCCGCGCGCGGGCCTGCAGATCGAGCCCGCTACGTGGGCCTATGGCGGCGGGCGCGGCTGGACGCACACGCGCATCGATCTGAAAGCGGCCGAAGGCAAGGCGGAGTTTCTCGCGCTCGCACGCGGCGCCGACGTCGTGCTCGAAAGCTATCGGCCCGGCGTCGTCGCACGACTCGGCATCGACTTCGACGCCGTGCGCGCGGTGAATCCCCGCATCATCTACTGCTCGACGTCGGGCTACGGACAGAGCGGACCCGCATCGAAGTGGGCCGGTCACGACATCAACTACCTCGCCATGGGCGGCTATCTCGCGATGAGCGGTCGGCGCGCCGATGGCGCACCGGCGCTGCCGGGCGCGACGATCGCCGACGCAGCGGCTGGCGGCATGCACGCCGCGCTCGCGATCCTCGCCGCATTATTGCGTCGCGCGACGACGGGCGTCGGCGAGTATCTCGACGTCGCAGTCGCCGATGGCGTGCTGTCGCTGATGTCACTCGCGATCGAGCAGCACGGCGCGACCGGCGCGGAGATGAAGGCAGGCGGCGATCTGCTCACCGGTCGCTACGCCTGCTACGACGTCTATTGCGCGCGCGACGGCAAATGGATCGCCGTCGGCGCGATCGAGCCCGCGTTCTGGGCGAACCTCTGCAAGCACCTCGGCTGCGACAAGTGGATCGCGCACCAGACCGATGACGCGGTGCAAGACGCCGTGCGCGCGGATCTGCGCGCGGTCTTTGCGACACGCGATCGTGACACGTGGGTCGCCGCGCTCGCGGCCGCCGACACCTGCGTCGCGCCGGTCTACGAAGTGGCCGAAGTGCTGCGCGATCCGCATTTCATTGCGCGCGGCGCATTCGCGGACGGTCACGTGGCAAAGGTGTTGGCAGGCCAGCGATGAACGGGAGAGCACGATGAGCGACGTCGACACAGTGCCGAGCGAAGTGCGCGGCTGGATCGGCCACAAGCGCTACGAGCAGGAAGGCGAGTTCGATGTCGAGCGCGGCTACGTCTTCACCACCTGCGCATCGGTTGAGAACGGCAACCCGCTCTTCTGGGACGAGAAAGCCGCGAGCGAGATCACCAACGGCTGGATCGCGCCGCCCACGATGATCTCGGTGTGGTTCCGTCCGCACGCCTACGCGCCGAACCGCCCCGGCACCGCGCAGCCGCTGCAAGTGCATTTCGATCTGAAAGAGAAGCTCGATCTGCCGGAAGCTGTGATGACCGACAACACCATCGTGTTCCGCGATCCGGTGCGGCCCGGCGATCGGCTGCGCACCTGGCAGGTGCTGCGCTCGGTGTCGGAGCTGAAGACGACGAAGCTCGGCACGGGCCGCTTCTGGGTGATCGATGTCGAGTACGTCAACCAGAACGGCGAGTCGGTCGGCACCGAGTCGTACACCGGCTTCGGTTACAAGAGGCAGGCGTGATGGAACGGGTACTCACGATCGATCAAGTGAAAGCCGGCGCTGATCTGCCGGAGCTCGGCTACGACGTTTCTGCAACGACCGTCGTGCTCGGCGCGCTCGCGAGTCGCGATTGGCGCCCGATGCACCACGACAAGGACTTCGCGCAGAACCGCAACGGCACGCGCGACATCTTCCTGAACACGCCCAACCAGGCGGCGTGGTTCGAGCGCTATCTCACCGATTGGTCGGGCCCCTACGGTCGCCTCGGCCGCATGAAGTTCCGGATGCGCGATTCGGTGTTTCCCGGCGACCGCATGGTGTTTCGCGGTCGCATCGACGCCGTGCAGACGGACGACGCCGGCTGCGCGTGGGCGAACGTCACCGTGAAACTCAGCGTCGGCGACAAACTTTGCACCGAATGCAACGCGCGCATCGCGCTGCCCGCCGCCGCGGGCGACAACCCCTGGACGCGCCGCGGCGCGCAATGGAAGCCGGAGGCTTAGCTCGAACATGGATCTAGATTTCAGCGAAGAACAGCAACTGCTGCGCGAAACCGTACGGCGTCTCTGCGCCGAGTACGCACCGATCTCCGCGGTGCGCGCGATGGAAGACGACGCGACGGGATTCCCCGCCGAGTTGTGGAAGCAACTGAGCGAAGTCGGCGTGTGCGGCTTGCTCATTCCCGAAGAGTTCGGCGGCTCTGCGCAATCGATGGTGGACGCGGTGATCGTCTACGAGGAATTGGGACGAGCGCTCGCGCCGTCGCCGCACTTCGTTTCGGCGATCGTGTCCGCGAGCGCGCTGCTCGCGGCGGGCAGCGACGAGCAGAAAAAGGCCTGGCTCCCGAAGATCGCATCGGGCGAAGCGATCTTGACGCCGGCATGGCTCGAACCCGATGGCGGCTTCGGCGCGAAGGGCGTGCAGCTCGAAGCAAAGGCCGACGGCGCCGGCTTCGCACTCTCTGGCGTGAAGCGACACGTCGCATTCGCGAGCGCCGCGACGCGCCTCGTCGTGCTCGCGCGTACCGGCGCGGGCGTGCGCGACGTCGATCTGTTCTTGGTCGATCCGCGCGCGCAAGGCGTCACGCTGACACAGCAGCGCAGCCTCGCGGCAGACGCGCAGTACAAGGTGGAGTTCGCAAACGTGCGCGTCGCCGCCAGCGATCGCATCGGCGCCGCCGGCTCGGGTTGGAACACGTGGGACGCCGTGATGCACGACGCGATCATCCTGCTCGCCGCGTGGGCGATGGGCGGCGCCGAGCGCGCCAGCGAAATCACCGTGCAGTACGCGAAGGACCGCAAGCAATTCGACAAGCCGCTCGGCGCGTTCCAATCGATCTCGCACTACCTCGCGGACGCCGTCACCGCCGTCGATGGCGGCAAGACGCTCGTCTACGAAGCGGCGTGGGCGCGCACAACGGGACGCAAGACCGCGCGCCTCGCGCCGATGGCAAAGCTCTTTGCGTGCCAGACCTATCGCGACGTCACCGCCATGTGCCAGCAGGTCTGGGGCGGCGTCGGCTTCACCATCGAGTACGACATCCAGCTCTACTTCCGCCGCGCGAAGCAATTGCAGATCACGTGGTGGGACACCGCGTACCTCGAAGAACTCGTGGCGGCCGACGTACTCGATGGCGACGGCCCCGTGCGCGTCGCATCTTGGTGACGCCAGCCATGACGCCGCGCCCTCCCCTCGCCGGCCTGCGCGTGATCGAGTCGTCGCTGCTCGGTCCCGGCGCAATCACGCTGCATCTCGCCGATCTCGGCGCCGAGGTCATCAAGGTCGAGTCGCCCGCTGGCGACTACATCCGCGAGATGACCTGGCCGATCGTCGAAGGCGTCTCGCTGATGCACCTGCACGTGAATCGCGGCAAGCAATCGATCGTGCTCGATCTGCGCAAGCCCGAAGCCGTCGCGGTGTATCTCGATCTGGTGCGCGGCGCCGACGTCGTCGTCGAAGCGATGCGCCCCGGTTCGCTCGCCAAGCGCGGTCTCGGCTTCGACGAGCTGCGCAAAGTCAATCCGAAGCTCGTCTTCTGCAACATCTCGGGCTACGGCGAGTCGGGTCCGTACAAGGATCTGCCCGCGCACGGCATTGCGTTCGACACGTGGGCCGGCATCGTCGGCGTCGCGAAGGACGAGGAAGGCTTCACCTACATCCCCGAACACGCGTCGATGGGCATCCACGCCGGCCCTCTGATCGGCGCGCTCGGCATCCTGGCCGCCGTGATCCGCGCGCGCGAAACCGGCGAGGGCAGCGCACTCGAACTCGGCCAGAGCGACGCCGCCGCGTACATGGACTGGTATCGGATCGAGAGCTGGAAGGCGTACGAGCGGCCCGCGGACGTCGTCACCGGCAACAAGGCCGACGACTACGTGCGCAGAGCGCCCGGCACCGCCGGCATGAAGGAAGGCGTCCGCTACCAGATCTACGAGAGCAGCGACTGCCACGTGCTGTTCATGGCGAGCGAGCAGGCCTTCTGGAAGAACTTCTGCGAAGCCGTCGGTCGCCCCGAACTCTTCGAGCGCTGGCCCGGCTCGAAGTACGCCGACCACGCGCGCGGCAATCGCGAACTGCAACG